>PLBE01000056.1 GCA_003134435.1 Acidobacteriaceae bacterium | reverse complement strand
CAAGATCGTGCAACATTCGCGCACTTCCCGGTTAACCAGTCTATGAGATTACAGAGGAGCGTGTCCTCTTGGATGAAATCCCATTAAAGCCAATTTATTCAGATAGTTATCGAACGGATTCCGCTTCCGCCAAGCAACCAGTTTTACCTTGCTCCGAAAAGCCTAAATCGCCTACTATCGGATAGTTGCAGCAGACCGTGCCTTCGGTGTGGGGATTTGGCGAGTCTATTGCATCTAACTGACTAGGCCAACAGACTAAAGCGGCAGATTGGCCAATGACCACCGGGGATGGGTGAAGTGAAGTCTAGTAGATGTTTTCTACGTCTTGGATTTTTTTTAGGATTGGCAATCTTGCTGGAAGCAGTTGGCTTGGCAGCCAGCGTTAACCCGCGCCCGGTGACACACCCGAAATCCCGCGCCGTAACCGAAAATCAGCACGCGAAAAGACGTATGCGAAGTCTGGCGCGCAGCCGCGTCCCGCGTTCGCATTACGCCGCTACGGCTTCTCCCCGCTCGCACGCTGCGGCCACAAGGCGCCGTCATCGTTATTATGAGCGTTTCCACACCAGTTCCTTCGCCGCTGACATCACCGAAGGCGATGTGACCGGTGGCGAAGATCCCGTGGTCCGTCAGGCTGCCATCGACGCCCTCGGCAACATGAACGGCACGGTGGTCGCGATCGAGCCCACCAGCGGACGCGTTCTCGCCATGGTCAATCAGAAGCTCGCGCTTGCGAGCGGCGCGCAGCCCTGCTCCACCATCAAGCTTTCCGTCGCTCTTGCCGCGCTGAGCGAAGGTGTGATCGACAAGCAAACCGAAGTTGCTCTCGGCGGCCGCACCCGGATGAATCTCACCGAGGCGCTGGCGCATTCGAACAATGCCTACTTCGAAGCCGTCGGGCGCAAGCTTGGCTTCGAGAAAGTTCAGTACTACGCCCACCAGTTTGGACTCGGCGAACTGGCCGGTTATCACATTCCGGGCGAACATCTGGGTACGTATCCCGAAGAAGAAATTCCCGCGAAACTCGGCGGTGTCAGCAAGATGTGCTCTTTCGGCGAGGGCATTTCGATGACTCCGCTGCAACTGGGAGCGCTGGTGACGGCAATCTCAAACGGCGGCACGCTCTACTACCTGCAACATCCCACCAGCCCCGATGCGGTTGCCAGCTTCCAGCCTCGGGTCAAGCGCCATCTCGATATCGAGCCCGTAATTCCTGAACTCTCCGACGGTATGGCGGGAGCCGTCGCCTACGGCACCGCGCGCAGCCTGCGGTTGAACTTCAACGAGGAATCGATCCTCGGTAAGACCGGGACATGTTCCCACGCCGGTACCCGCTTTGGATGGTTTGCCTCCTACGCCAACACCGACATCGGACGCATCGTGACCGTCGTCTTCCTGCAAGGTGGCCGTCCCACTTTCGGGCCCAAGGCCGCGGAAATCGCCGGACGCATGTACCGCAACCTCTACGATCACAATTTCTTTGTAGCTGGAACAGCGGGCGCAATTTCCGATTCAGATCTGCGGAAGGTCAGTACGTCAGCCACGCCGCAGTAGCCGCCGCCCTCGTGACCATGGGAACTCGCGCTTCGGTTCCCGCTGCGTCACAATAGTCAGACTCATGAGTTCGTCTTCTTCTTCCGCCGTGGCCGCCGTGGCGGCAAAACCCACACAACTCCCGGGAGGCTCACCTTCCCCCGGCCAGTTCCAGTCGTCGCGGCGCCGTACTCTTCTCCTGTGTATGTTGTTGACCACTGCCGCACTGCTCTCCTACAGTTCCGTCACTCACAATGGCTTCCTCAATTATGACGACGATCAGTACGTCACGAGCAATGTTCACGTAAGATCCGGCCTGACGCCGGACACTGTGAAATGGGCTTTCACCACATTTTTTTATGCCAATTGGCATCCCCTGACCTGGCTCTCGCATGCTCTCGATTGCCAGCTTTTCGCTTTGAATCCCGCTGGACATCACAACACAAGTGTTCTGCTCCACACCGTCAACGCCGTCCTACTCTTCCTGCTGTTGCAGAGCGCCACCGGATTCCGCTGGCGCAGCCTCATGGTCGCCGCCCTGTTTGCGCTGCATCCCATCAATGTCGAGTCCGTGGCCTGGGTCGCGGAGCGCAAGAACGTGCTCAGCATGTTCTTCTTTCTGCTCGCCCTCTATGCCTATACCTGGTATGCGCGTCGCCCCGGAATCGAGCGTTATACCACGGTGTTCTTCGCCTTCGCGGTTTCTCTGCTCGCGAAGCCGCAGGCGATCACATTTCCGTTTCTACTCTTGCTGTGGGATTACTGGCCGCTCGGCAGAATAAGTGTTTGGGATAAAACCGCACCGCCATCCGAAGACGCATGTCCACGCAAAAAGTCGACTGCCTGGCTGCTGCTCGAAAAACTTCCGCTCCTGCTGCTCTCCGCTGCGAGCTCGGTGATCACGATGAAGGCCCAAAGCGCCGGCGGCGCCCTCCAGACCACTGCGCAGTACAGCCTGCTCCTGCGCTGCGAGACGGCCGTCGTATCGTACCCGGCTTATCTTTCAAAGGCACTCTGGCCGACGAAGCTGGTCGCGCTCTATCCCCATCCCACCGCGCTCTATCCGGTCTGGCAAGTCATGGCGAGCGCAGTTACGTTGCTTGTCATCACCATCTTCGCCGTGCGCGCACGCGATCAGCGTTATCTTGCCGTGGGATGGTTCTGGTTCCTCGGCAGCTTCGTTCCCATGATCGGACTGGTTCAGGTAGGCGCGCAGGGTATGGCGGATCGCTACGCCTACCTCCCATTGATTGGACTGTTTCTGATGTTTACCTGGCTGGTGGCCGACGCAGCCCAAGCGCTGCGCGTTTCCGCTCACAAACTTGCCATCCCCGCCGTAGCATGTCTGCTCGTCCTCGCGACCGTCACTCACCACCAGGTGAGTTATTGGCGTGACACACCATCATTTTGGCTGCGCACCCTGGCGCTGACCGAAAACAATTACGTTGCCCACGACGCCATGGGCCAATTCCTAGCCAGCCAGGGGCAGATGGAAGAAGCCGCCGCCCACTTCCGCGCCGCCCTCGCCATCCGTTCCGACGATCTGCCCGCCAACCTGAATCTTGGCGCCTATGAGCACAGTCGCGGCCATTTGCCGGCTGCGATCGAGCGCTATCAGATGGTCGCCCTGCATGCCGCCGATACCGGACTTCGCGCCACCGCGTTTGGCAATTTGGGGTCGGCTTACCGCCAGATGGGAGACTTCGCCCAGGCGAAACAGTGCTACCAAACCGCACTGCAGTTGGCGCCCGATCAGGCGATGGCCATGGCAAGGATCGGGCTCGGATTAATCGCCCAGAAAGAAGGGGATCTGCCCGAAGCTGTCCGTCAGTATTCCAGCGCCATGTCCCTGCAGCCCACCGATGTCGGATATCTGCTATTAGCGCAGGCCTTGAAGGCGCAAGGGCGCTCGGACGAGGCGCAGGTGCTTTTCGACCGCGTGGCTCGCTTGTCGCCTAATCTTGACGAGGCGCGGAAAGCGGCCGAGGCGCTGCTCTCCGGAAAATAAAACGAGATCTCGCCGAATGACTTAGCGCTTGACTTCGTCCTTGGCGACGATGCCGTCTTTGATGTAGATGATGCGATGGGCGTATTCGGCGATGTCGTGCTCGTGCGTCACCAGAACGATCGTATTGCCTTCCGAGTGCAGCCGGTCGAACAAGGCCATGATTTCGTTGCCAGTCTGCGAATCGAGGTTTCCCGTCGGTTCGTCGGCGAGGATGATGGCTGGATTATTGACCAGAGCGCGCGCCACGGCCACGCGTTGCCGCTGCCCGCCCGAGAGTTCGTTGGGCTTGTGGTTCATGCGCGACTCCATTCCGACCGATGTCAGCGCCGCCTTGGCGCGCTCCGCCCGCTCTTCTGCCGGAACTCCCGCGTAAATCAGAGGCAGCTCCACGTTGTGCAGCGAAGTGGCCCGAGCCAGCAAATTGAAGGTCTGGAACACGAAGCCAATTTCCTTGTTCCGGATGCGCGCCAGTTCGTCGTCGTCGAGTTCACTGACCAGTTGTCCATTCAGCCAGTACTGCCCTTTGGATGGCGAGTCGAGACAGCCGATCAGGTTCATCAGCGTAGACTTGCCCGAACCGGACGGCCCCATGATGGCCACGTACTCGTTGCGCTGGATCCGCAAATTGATGCCGCGTAGCGCGTGCACGTGTTCCGAACCCATGTCATAGGTCTTCCACAGATCCTCGGTCGAGATCATGTAGGAGTCGGGTCCAGCCCAACCCGCGGGCCGATCAATTGGTAGTACCTCGGCAGTCGCCATCTTGCTCTCCTTCTCCGGATCGGGCACGCACGCTCCTCTGTCCGTTTGATCTCTAACTTTGACTTTACTTTGACGTTCTAACCGGCCAGAAGTTAGAACCTGACTCAAGTGTAGCGCCGAGCGCCAAGCCGATGCTGCGCTTCACCCGCTCCGGCTCTAGCTGCTTTCGTCTTCCTTCTTCGGGGCCGAGTTATCTACTTTGACGCTGGTTCCAGGCTTCAAGGTACGCAAAACCTTATAACTGCCGGTGATTACTTCGTCACCCTCTTGCAGGCCCTTGACGACTTCGATATCCGTGGTCCCGCTGATCCCGGTATCCACTGGAACGAACTCGGCTTTCTTCTTACGGATCACGAATACGCCCTGCAACTCTTCCTTCTGTTTCGATGCCTCCGCGGGGGCGCTGCTGGCGGCCTGGACTGCGCCTTTGGCAGCGTCTTTGTCTTTGGGCACGAGATCCGCCTGGGTCCGGACCGTCAGCGCCTGAATCGGAATGCTCAGAACGCTGCTCCGGGTCGCGGTCGTAATCTTGGCGGTCGCCGACAGACCGGGGCGCAGGTCCAGCGGTGGATCGGTAAGCGTGACCACCACCTTGAAATCCTTCGCCTCTTCGCTGGTTGAGGTGGACTGAGAGGTGGCGACACCGGTCGAACGCACGATCGCATTGTCTCCAATTTCGCTGACGATCCCATGGAATACCTTGTGCGGAATCGCATCGATGGTCACTTCCGCCGGTTGCTGCAGATGCACATTGACAATGTCGGTCTCGTCCACTTTTACTTCTGCCGTAATCACCGACATGTCCGCAATCGTCATCAGCGTGCTGCCCGGTGAATTCTGAATTCCCATCACCACCGTCTCGCCTTCGCGCACCGGAAGATTGGTAATCACGCCGTCGAAAGGCGCCTCATACGTAGTCTTCTGCAGCACGTCGGCAACCCGCGTCAGGTTCGCCTGATTTTGCGTGATGTGCTTGTCCATCGAATCTTTTTGGGCCTTGGCTTGCGCCACCTTCGCATCGGCCTCCGCGAGCCCGGCATCGGCGGATTCCCACGCCGCTTTTTTCACGTCGTAATCCTGCTTCGCAATGAGCGCCGCGCTATAGAGCCCTTGCGCCCGTTCCCAGTCGAGCTTGGCATGCGCCGCGTCGGATTTGGCGCGGTTCAGATCTGCCAGCGCTGTGTTCAGAGCGGCATCCGCGGCGACCGCATCGGTTTGGGCCGCCTGTACCGATGCTCGCGTCGCATTCACGTCGGCCAGCGACTGCACGTTCTCCAGTTGCGCCAGCAATTGCCCCTTCTGCACCCGGTCGCCTTCCTTCACGTGCAGCCTGGTGATTCTGCCCATCGCATTGGCTCCGATGTTGGCGTAAGTCTTTGGCTTGATTTCACCCGACGCGCTCACCACCGAGGCCAGATTCTGCTTTTGCACTTTGCCGGTCTGCACTGTCACCAGATTCTTCTGGTTCTGGTAAACCGTGACCGCGACAATAATTGTCACCAGCAGAGCCGCGCCCACGCCAATCAGCACTTTTTTCCAGGTCTTCATAGCTCAGGAGTTTCTCTCATCGTTCCGACCGCAAGTGTACAGATTGCCCCCCGTTCCGGCAGTTATACGGCTAGTAGAACGGCCAAAACGCGCCACTCTTGCTGGTAGAGTTACGTTCAAACCATGCCGGAAGTTCCCGAGCTCACTCGAGGAAGTTGCTCTCCCAGCGTGCGTTAGTCAATCTGGCGAAGGAGCCCGTAGCGCAAGGTCATTATATCGCGCCCGGCGTCCGGCTTCGATTGGCCTCCCTGCGAATTTTGCTCCCTCCGCGACCGATCGCAAAACACGGATTCTTAAGGGATTTAGAGGTCCGCCTCCAGGCAGGAAATCTTTAATCCTCACAGGCCACTTCTTCTTGCCTTGTTGTATCCAATGAACATAGAATTAGGCTACTGACGTCTTTCGTGAGGTAGGCCGTCCTATGTTCTCCGCAGGTGTTCGAAATCGTTGCTCGATCGGTTTGCTGGCGGCTTTGATGGCTCTCGCTTTTTCCGCCGCTTCCCAGGCACAGGACGTTTCCCAGTCGCAGGACCAGAACCAGAGCAAAGACAACGTCAAAGTCACGAATGTCTCCACCGGCCAGGCAGCGGGCGCCCAAGCCACCCCAGTCGACCCTCTCAAGCGGCCCATCTCGGAAAAGCAGAAAAAGGCCAACGCCAAGGAGCTCAAGAGGGAGTTGGGCAAGACTTACCGCAAGTGGCTGGATGAGGATGTGCGCTGGATCATCACCGACGAAGAACGAGCCGCCTTCATGCAACTCTCGAATGACGAGGAGCGCGACCAGTTCATCGAAGCCTTCTGGCAGCGCCGCGATCCCACTCCCGATACGGAAGAGAACGAGTTTAAGGAAGAGCACTACCGCCGCATCGCATACGCGAATGAACATTTCGCCGCCGGCATCCCCGGCTGGAAGACCGATCGCGGGCGCACCTACATCGTTTTTGGACCGGCCGACGAAATCGACTCCCATCCTTCCGGCGGAACCTACGAGCGCCCCATGGAAGAAGGCGGCGGCGAAACCTCCACGTACCCCTTTGAAACCTGGCGCTACCGTTACCTCGAGGGCATCGGCCAGGAAGTCATCGTCGAGTTCGTCGACACCTGCATGTGCGGCGACTACCACATGACCATCGACCGCTCCGAAAAAGACGCTCTGAAGAACACGCCCAATGCCGGTCTCACGCTCTACGAGCAAATGGGCATGTCGAACAAGGCATCGCGCTTCAGCGGCAGCAACGGTCTGGAGCAACTCGGCAGCGGTCCTTTCAATCAGGATTTGCAGACCAAGGAATTCGATCGCCTCGAGCAGTTTGCCAAGTTGCAGGCTGCTCCCGCCATCAAGTTTAAAGATCTGGAAGAAGTCGTCAGCCACAAACTCAGCGTCAATCTGATGCCCTTCGACGTGCGCGCCGACTTCGTGAAAGTAACCAGCGACACGGTGCTGGTTCCCATTACCATCCAAATCAAGAACCGCGACGTTACGTTCCAGAATAAAGAGGGCATCGAGCGCGGCACCGTGAATATCTTCGGACGCGTGACGACGCTGACCGGCAAGATTGTGCAGACCTTTGAAGACACGGTGCAGGTCGATGTTCCCGTCGAGTTGCTGCCCAAGACAACCGAGAATTCATCGGTCTACTGGAAAGCTCTGCCGCTGCGCATCAGCCAGAACCGCTACCGTCTCGATGTCGTGGTCAAAGACGTCAACGGAGATCGCACTGGAAGTTGGAGCCATGCCATCGTGATCCCCGACTTTAGCGAGGACAAGTTGAGCAGTTCCACCCTCATCATCGCCGACCAGATGGAACCGGTGGCCACCAAAAACGTCGGCACCGGCAATTTCGTGATCGGAACTACCAAAGTACGGCCGCGGGTCGCGCCTTCCGACGGCAAGCCCATCGCGTTCAAACGTGGGCAGAAGATGAATTTCTGGATGCAGGTATACAATCTCAGCGTCGACGAAAAAACGCATAAGCCGTCGGCTACCATCGAATACAATGTGACCGACGCAAACAACAAGGCGGTCATCCATACCGTCGAGTCCACCGACACGATGGGTAACGTAGGCGATCAGGTCACGCTGCAAAAGACGCTTTCCGCCGCGAATTTGCAGCCGGGCCTCTACAAGATCGAGATTAAGGTGAACGACAACCTTTCCAAGCAGACGGTGGATCCAACGGCAACCTTTGCCGTGGAGTAAGCCGCTGCCTGGTCCCCCAGAGGTGGTTGACGAGATGTTTCGAAAACTCGGGTATCTGGTAGTCGTTGCAAGTGTGATCGTAAGCGCTCCGGTTTCAGCGTGGTGCGGAACTTCGTCCGGAGCGATCTCCGGTGCAATTTCGGGATACGTTCGCGATAACAACGGCGCCCCTCAAATGGGCGCGGTTGTAGAAATCATGGGCTCGGCTGCCGAGGCGCTCAAGGTCTTTACCGACGATCGCGGCTTCTACTCAGTCACCAGTCTGCTGCCCGGAACCTATAGCGTCAAAGTGAGCGCCCCATCGTTCCTCCCTTCTTTGCGGGAAAAGATTGGCGTGCGCGCCGGCGCGAAGTTGATGGTGAACGTTACCCTCTCCACGCTGTTCGAAGCCATCGAAATGGTTCCATCCCGTGGTCCATCGGATGATGATGACTGGAAGTGGACGTTGCGTTCGGTTGCCAACCGTCCCATCCTGCGCGTGCTTGAAGATGGCACCACCGTGGTTGCCCAGAGCGGCGATTCTGGCGGCGACCACGACTTGAAAGGTACCGTGACTTTCCTGGGCGGTTCGCCCGGGCAGGGTTTTGGCAGTTCCTCCGACATGAATGCCGGTTTTGCCGTCGAGCGTTCCCTGTTATCGAGCGGCACCCTTCGGCTCAACGGTAATGTTGGCTATGACTCGGATGGGCAGGGCGTGCCATCCGGTGTCCTGCGAACTACCTACACCAGCCGTTTTAACGGCATGTTCGAACCGTCGGTCGCGATTACCGCCCTTCATCTCAACTCGCCCGACCTGAACAATTTGCCCGGGGCCACCCTGCAGGCGCTGTCGGTCACCAGTTCGGATCGCGTCGTCCTCGGCGATCGTCTGGAGATGAAACTCGGCAGTGAATATCAATCGATCCAGTTCATGGGTCGGGTCAACGCCTTCAAGCCCTTCGCCTCCGCCGATCTCCATCTGACTCCTAACACGGTTCTGGAGTATCAATACGCCAGTTCGGTGCCGAATATGGGAGTGGAGGGTGTGGCCGACGATCGTCTGGAGTCCGCTTCCTCCGATCTGAGCGAAACCGCGCCCCGTATGAGCATCACCGGATTCACCCCGGCCGTGGAACGCGCTCATCATCAGGAAGTTTCGATCTCCCAGCGCATCGGCAAGAACTCCATGCAGGTCGCCTACTACGCCGACAGCATCGCCGACCCAGTGCTTACCGGAGTCGGCGAAATCACCGCGGAATCCGGTGAAGTGCTGCCCGATATTTATTCGGGCACTTTCAGCTATCAGGGAAATGATTTCACCACCACCGGAATGCGCGTCGTGCTGCAGCGCAAGTTGTTGTCCGACCTTACCGCGACCCTGGACTATGCTTACGGCGGAGTGCTTGACCTGTCCCACCCCGACGTTCAACTGCAGGACGCGCGCGATTGGATTCGCGCCGAACAGCGCCATGCCGTTGCCGCCAAATTCAGCGGAACCCTCCCCAGGACCAAGACGCGATGGATCGCTTCCTATCGCTACACCGGCGGCCATGCCTTGACTCCCGTCGATGTCTTTAACACTTCAGCCGGACAGTCCGATCCTTACTTCAATCTCTTTATTCGCCAACCCATCCCAGCTAGTTTTTTTGCCGGACACATGGAAATCCTCATGGATCTCCGAAATCTTCTGGCTCAGGGCTACGTGCCCGTGATGGGACGGGACGGCCGCACTCTCTATCTCGTGCAATCGGCGCGAGCCGTCCGTGGCGGCGTAGCCTTCAACTTCTGATTGGATCGGCCCGCGGTCTGGCCCCGTTTTCTACGCCGTAATATTCCGGAATTTCGTAGATTCACAATCTGTCTTTTCATAGTTCGGGCCGTAGTTGGACCATAGTTCGGACCATGTTCCGATGATAGTTCCTACCATAGTTCCGACCCCGGTGCCGACATAGGTCTGGCGATCGCCTCAACCAACGGCCTCTCCCAGTGCCGATCTTCTAAGCTTACGGCCACCCCGCATTCCCCCAGCCGATAGCTTCCAGCAACTCTTTCTATGCCAATTCCTTGCCTCTGTCACTGGTCTTTCTGGCACAGTCGTTTATAATCCGCCAATCTCATGTGGAACTGCATTTGCTGCGAGCAATGCTTTAAGGAGATCAAACGAATGAATCTGCGAAGAATGTTGCTGGTGATCGTGTTATTGGCTGGGGTCGCGCTGGGCCAAAGTTTCCGCGGCGGCATTCTGGGAACCATTACCGACGCCAGTGGCGCGTCCGTCGCCGATGCAAAAGTTACAGCCACCAATACCGGCACCGGCCTGGTTCGCGAAAGTGTGACCGATGCCGACGGCAACTATAACTTCACCGAGTTGCCCCTGGGCACCTACTCCATCACCGCGACTAAGCCCGGTTTCCGCACCCAGACTGCCATCAACATCACCATCGGAGTAGAGGGCCCGCAACGCGCCAATCTCACCCTCACGCCCGGACGCGTCGAAGAGAAGGTCGAAGTTCAGGCCGAAGTCCCGCTGGTTGAAACCAGCAGCAACACGCTGGGCGGCACCCTGGAGGCGGAGGATTTCAAGGACCTTCCCGTCAACGGCCGCGACTTCATGAAGATGCTGACCGCCGTCCCGGGCGCCAATGCCGATCCCAGTTCGGTCAACGATTCTCCCGGCTCCTTCGGAGTCTTCTCGGTGAATGGCAATCGTGGCCGCTCCAATAACTTCCTGCTCGACGGCACCGACATGAACGACGGCTTCCGCAACGACAACGCCATCAACGAAGGCGGTGTCTTCGGAATCCCCGCCACTCTGCTGCCCGTCGACGCGATCCAGGAAATGGCGATCCTCAACAACACCGAAGCCGAGTACGGACGCAACTCGGGATCGATCGTCAACATCGTGACTAAGTCGGGGACCAACGGCTTGCACGGCTCGGTTTTCGAATACTTCCGCAACAACGCCCTCGATGCGCGCAATTATTTCAACGCCGATCCCGCGCCCCAAAATGCATTTCATAACAACCAGTTCGGCGGATCGCTTGGCGGCCCCATCGTCAAAGACAAGACTTTCTTCCTGGTGGCGTATGAGGGACAGCGCGAACGTGTCAGTTTCCCCGCCCCGGCCGTCATTCCGTCGCAAGCCCTGATTGCGGCCAATACCCCGGTGGGTGGCATCAACCCCATCATTCAAAACATTCTGAACACCAACCCCTGGGGAGTGCTGCCTGCCAACGGGAACGATCCCGGCGGCGACGGCACTTTCACCGAGGAAGTCAACACTCCGTCCAGCAACCGACTCGACAGCCTGATTACAAAGGTCGATCAGCACATCGGCCGCGACGACGTGCTGACAGGCCGCTATTACTTCGGCGACAGCAGCCAGAGCGCTCCGCTCGCCATCGTTGGCGGAAATGTGTTGCCCGGATTTAATACGGTCGTTCCCACCCGCGTTCAGGTCATATCGCTCTCCTATACCCACGTGATTTCGACCCGGCTGCTGGCCGAATTTCGCGGTGGCTGGAACCGCTTCGCCGAGTCATTTGCCGCGCAGGACGTCAAAACCGACCCCGCCAGCCTGGGTTTGAATACATCCAATCCCGATTTCACCAGCCTCGATTATGGCTTGCCCGTCATCAGCGTAAGCAATCCGACTGGCGATACTGGCGACCAGTCGTTCGCGGGCTTAGGCGCGAACAAGTCCAACCCCCGCGGCCGCGTGGACAGCAATTGGCAATATCTCAATAATTTTTCCTACAATCGCGGCTCGCATAATTGGAAGTTCGGCTTTGAATTCCGCCGCACCTCGGTAGCCCAGTTCTTCGATCTTACTCATCGCGGCAAGCTCACTTTCGATTCCTTGCCCCAGTTCCTCGCCGGCGAGGCCGACAGCGGCGAGTTCTCCAGTTACCAGACCGCCGGCAACTCCCATCGCAATACTTATCAGAACAATTTCGCGTTCTATCTCCAGGATAACTTCCGGCTCTCCCACCGCCTCACTTTGAATTACGGCCTGCGCTGGGACTACTACGGCGTCATCGGCGAGAAGAAGGACCTTTTTAGCATCCTGGACTCTTCGTACAACCTGGTTCAGGTCGGCGCCAGTGGCGGACCCAGCAGTCTGTATCCCAAGGACTACAACAACTTCTCACCTCGTATCGGCATCGCCTACGATGTCTTTGGAACCGGCAAGACAGTTGTCCGCGCCGGCTACGGATTTTCCTACGACGCTTTCTCGCAGGATTTCTTCGCCGGCCAGATTCCCTACACTTCCTTGAACGCTGGTCCTCTCTTTAACGATGTCGGACCGCGACCGATTTCCTATGGCTTCCTCGACCCCAACGCTCTGCAGCCCGTAGCCTGCGGTACCGCCGGATCCATCCCCGTGCCCGGAAGCAGTTCGTGCACCGGTCCGGTGTTCAGCAGCTTCGGTCCCGAAGATGTCTTTACCGTCGACCAGCGCCTGCGCACTCCCTACGTCCAGAATTACAACCTCAACATCGAGCAGGATCTCACCCATCGCACTGCTATCTCGGTCGCCTATGTCGGATCGGCCGGCCGCAAGCTGTTTCGCTTTACCGATCTCAACCAGGCTGATCCCACCACCGGCATCCGCCCGCTCTCGGCGTTGGGCTTGCCGTATTACTACGTGCTCGACTTCCAATCCACGGCCATCTCCAACTACAACTCTCTCCAGACCAGTCTGAAGATCCGCGATCTTCACGGCTTTACTTCAACCGTGAACTACACCTATAGCCACTCCATCGATACCGCCAGCGATGGACAGGACTACGCTCCTTTCCAGGCCCAACCCGACAACAGCTTCAACATTCGCAACGAGCGCAGCAATTCCGGATTCGATGTGCGCCAGCGCTTCAGTTGGCTCTGGGACTACAAGATTCCAGCCGCGCATTCCATGCCCTTGTTGACCGCGGGCTGGAGCGTCAGCGGCGTGGTTTCGCTCGCTACCGGCATGCCCTTCTCGCTGCTCGATTACAACAGCTACAACACGGCCAACGGCAACGGCGAGTATTATGAGCGTCCGGACCTGGTAGGCAATCCCTGGGCGGGTACCAGCAGCCCGGCAAACTTTATCAACTTGAGCGCCTTCGCCGCGCCCTGCACCTGGGCCGCCGGGGCCTGCACTGGCGGTTACCATTTCGGCAGTTCCGCGCGTAACGGCTTTTACGGACCGGGATATCGCAATTTCGATCTCTCCTTCGCCAAGGATACAAAAGTCGGCGAACGTTTCAGTGTTCAGCTCAGAGCCGACTTCTTTAACGTGCTCAACCACCCGAATTTCGCCAATCCTCTTCTTCCCAGCTTCAACGTTCTCTGGAACAACAACGGAGTCGATCCCAACACCGGCCGCGGCATCGGCTTCTTCCCGCTCGAGGTCACTCCCGATGTGGGAGCGCAGAACCCGTTCCTCGGCGGCGGAGGTCCGCGAGATATTCAAGTGTCCGCCCGCTTTAGTTTTTAGTTCGCTAGCCATTGGAGCGCCGGGCGTCCCCCGCCCGGTCGCCCCACCGCCGCAACCGACGATATTGCAGCAACCCTCAGTTCCAGAGGCTCGACGCCCGTGACGTCCATCCCCGGCATGGAGTAGACTTCCACATCAGATGACCCAGAGAACTGCAAATACCGAGCGGCGTTCGCGCCAGCGCGTGCCAGTTCGCGTCCCCGTCGAGCTGCGTCACCCGAGCGGCGATCACCAGGGCATGACTCGCGACCTGAGTTCCACCGGCATCTTTCTCTATTCCGAAGCCGGGATGAAAGCAGGCTCGAAACTCGAACTGGTCATCATGCTTCCTCCTGGTCTGGGACTAGCCCCCGGGGGTTGGACCCTCTGTGAGGCGACGGTCGTGCGCGTGGAAGAATCCACTGGCAAGGGCGTGGGCATTGCCGCTACCTTCGACCGCATCGCACGGTTGCCCGAGATTGTTTGAACGCAATGCCTTGACCCGACTGTCTCCACCGAACCCTCCGCCCCGCCTGTCTCAATTTGATCCGGGCCCCGCAGACAAATTCTCAATTAAACAAAAGATTTGCTTCCCAATGCCCCATCGCTGGTGCAATAATGCCCGCTTTGAAAGTAAGGACATATTAGGGCAGCTTTTTCAGGTGGCTTAAGTCATGTGGATTGACAAACTCACAGAGGGCGTCTTAGAACTGGACACACCCATCGGACCGCGATATGTGCAGCCAAGCTTCTTAGAGCGCGTGTATCTTATTTGGACATTCCGAAATTTTTTCTCGCTCCCGCAACAGGTGCTCCGCCCACGCGAGCGCCGATTGGTTCATCGCCTGTGGAGCGAGAACCGGTTCGTTTCCCTGTCGGCAGGGGGATCGTCCGTCCGACCGGTAATCGGAAGAGTCGAGCAGCGTGCCGCTGGTCCGGCCGAAGTCGTGCCGATTCGCAAGCCAGCTTCCAGTTCAGGCGCTGCTCCTGCTGGGCAAAAAAGGGAAGCCGCTTCCGCGTAATCGAACGCCAGCTCGACTCAACGCGGAAACCGAGCCGCGCCTAGTCTCGCCGCGGTCTGAGTTCCACGCCCCCGCACAAATTCAAGATACACAGCGCCATCGAGCCCGCTGGTTCGTAACCGCTCGATCCAAAACCGACTCGCCACCGGTCTGCGACCAGAAACTTTAATTGGGCTTGGCCGCATCGTTCGCAGGCGTTTCGTCTTCTTCCATCGGATGAGGATCCGTCGGATGAGGCTTTTGCCCAACCGCCATCTCGCCGCACGGTCCGCCGTGCCCGCCGCCCCCGACATGTCCACCACCGTGCCCGCCGTGGTTGCGTTCCTGCTGACAAGACCGCAGCGCCTCCTGCTGCTCGGGGCTGATCGTGGCTTCCATTTCCTGCCGTTCTTTCAGACGAATTTCCTTGATCTCCTGCTGCTTCTGTTGTGCCGAGAGCGCCGAGTTCGCGCACACTCCTTCCACTTCCTGGCGCGCCCGCTGCGTAATCGCACGCCGCTGTTGCATCGCCGCTTTGGAAACGCCCGCGACCTCCCAGCAGGGCTCTTGTTTTGGTGCCTTCGCCGCTGGCCCGGATGCAACCGGCCGCCGTGGCATCACCACCTGCCCGCGGCCTCGGGAGAACGCCCCCGCCAACATGATCCCCAGCAGCGCTGAAAGTAAAACCTTGTTCCACGACATAAAGTCTCTCCTCCACCCAACCCCAACCCAACCTCGGCCTGAAAGTTGTTTCGCGATTGTACTAAAGATCGGACGGTGGGAGGCATGCTTGCGCAGCTTGGCGTCGCGATCGAAATTTGGAAATAGTCCACATCGGTCCAATCGGAGCGTCAGGCTCGGCGACGGTCGCAACGCAAGAATTTCAAAAACCGATGTCTCCTTCGCCGCGCAGGATCGCGCAGAGCGGATGCTATAATCCAAGTTTGTCCCCACTTCGCCGTTGACCGTGGGCGCGTAGCTCAATTGGCAGAGCAACTGACTCTTAATCAGTAGGTTGAAGGTTCGATTCCTTCCGCGCTCACCATCCTCCATACAGTTGACAAATTTTCACTGGATGGATGGATTTGGTGCCACGCTTGGTTCCATCCGTTTGCCACTTTGTAGGAGCAAACCAACACGCCGCAAAGCCTCACCCACTTCAGAGCGCCGTGCCTCATCGTAGATTTCCTGTTGTTCCACCCGTGAATGTCCCAAGGTATCGCGGACGACAACAGGGTCTTCTTTCGCTCGTCGCATCTGTCGTTTCAAAGTATGGCGGAAATCGTGCCATCCACCAACCTTGACGCCGATGAGAGCCGCTGTAGGATGCAGCCAACGCTTGCGGGCGTTCCCCAAATCCACTGGCTCACCCGTTCGCCCATGCAGAATCCACTTGGCTCCCGCTCCCAATGTCCGCAAACGTTGCAACAGTTCAACGTGCACCACAGCATCCAACGGGTAAATCTCTTCTTTTTCCCTGCCCTCGGAATCTGTAAGAGGTATCACCCGTTTGCGGGTACCCGATATTTGAACTACATGGTGTCGCGGGAGGCGGACGGAAATTGGCATCGCAACCGCGCCATCACCCTGGCGGTGCAAATGCGGTCAGGAGAACAGATCTTCAAATTCGGCGCTGCAGTCGACAAGGCCCTGGCCTATGTCCGCCCGCAGCTCCCGGCCGATCTCATCGTGGCTCGCACCTCGGATCAGCCGCGGCAAGTAAAAGAGCTGGTCAGTCTGTTGATGGGTAGCCTCTACGAGGCCATTGTTCTCGTAGTCATCGTCGCCCTGGTCGGTTTCTGGGACTGGCGCGCGGCCATGCTAATGGCAGCGTCCATTCCGCTGACGCTGGCGATGACCTTCGGCATCATTCACGTTCTCAACATTGATATTCAACAGGTCTCGATCGCGACTTTGATCATCGCGCTCGGCTTGCTGGTAGATATGCCCGTTGTGGCAGGCGATGCGATCAAGCGCGAGTTGGGTTCCGGCTCTCCGCGCGAGCTCGCATCCTGGATTGGACCGACCAAACTGGCGAAGGCGATTGTATTCGCGACGATCACGAACATCGTCGCGTACCTCCCGTTCCTAATGCTGACCGGCGACACACACTTTTTCCTCTATAGCCTGCCGGTTGTAATGACGTGCACGCTGATCGCCTCCGTCATAGTCTCTTTCACTTTTATGCCGTTAATCGCGTATTACATGATCGAACCACCAAAGCGCCTGGAGCCGCCCATGTCGGAGCGGCGGCAGCATGGGTTCCCGGCGCTCTATTACCGGGTAGGCGACTTCGCGCTCCGACATCGTTGGGGTACTTTCGCCGGCTCGCTCATCATTCTGATCTTGGGTGGAGTGTTTTTCCGAATGCTGAAGCCGCAGTTCTTCCCCAAGGACCTCTCCTACCTGTCGTACGTGGACGTCTGGCTTCCGCCCGACGCCCCCCTGGGCGCGACGGACGCGGTTGCACAACAAGCGGAAACTGTCATTCGGCAAGAGTCCGAACGGTTTGGAAACGAACATCATCAGAAAGATGTCCTGCAATCACTGACCACCTTCGTCGGGGGCGGCGGTCCCAGATTCTGGTTCTCCGTTGACCCCGAGCGGCAACAACTGAATTACGCGCAGATCCTAGTCGAGGTTGCCGACAAGCACTTTACCAACGAACTGGTTGGGCCGCTACAGACGGCGCTGAGCCGGGAGGTCCCGGGCGCCCGGGTCGATGTGCGGCAGCTCGAGACCGGCAAGCCGGTCGGGATTCCCGTCTCGATTCGAATCTCAGGTCCCGAGATGGAGGTTCTGCACCGTCTCTCTGGCGATCTCCAGGCAATCTTTCGCGCCCAACCAAATGCGACCCGGGTACGAGACGACTGGGGCGAACCTGCCATGAATGTCCGGTTAAAAGTCGACCCGGATCGCGCCAACCTTTCCGGCATCACGAATCTCGATATAGCTCTCTCCTCGGCCGCGGCGATGAGCGGATTACCTGTCTCAACTTACCGGGAGGCTGACAAGCAAATCCCCATCGCCGTGCGCCTCCGGATGGAGGACCGTGCCGGACTATCTGACGTCCAAAATGCATACGTCTATTCCTTGACCAGCAATCAGCGCGTACCTTTGAGGCAGGTATCAAACGTCACCACGGAAATGGCGGTATCGAAAATCAAGCGCCGCAATCAGTTCCGCACGGTCACGGTATCCGCGTTCCCGATCCCGGGTGTGTTACCGTCTCAGGTGCTCACGCCCCTGCTGCCCAAAATCAAGGCGTTCCAGCAGAACCTGCCTCCCGGCTATTTCCTGGAAATCGGGGGCGAATACGACGAACAGCAGAAAGGCTTTAAGGAACTCAGTGCGGTGATGGCGATTTCCGTGATGCTGATCTACATTGCGTTGGTTGTACAGTTTCGCAGCGCCGTCAAGCCACTTCTCGTATTCGCTGCCATCCCGTACGGAATGACAGGAGCCCTTGCGGGACTGGTAATCATGGGACAACCCTTCGGATTTATGGGGTTCCTGGGAGTCGCCAGCCTGGTCGGTGTGATCGTCAGCCACGTTATCGTGCTTTTCGACTTCATCGAAGAAGCACACGAACAAGGAGAGCCGTTGCGAGAAGCTCTGCTCGATGCCGGCATCGTGCGGCTCAGACCTGTAATGATCACGGTCGGCGCAACTGTGCTTGGACTCATACCGCTGGCCATTCACGGGGGACCGCTCTGGGAACCTCTCTGCTATGCCCAGATTGGTGGTCTTTCTATCGCGACGTTTGTGACACTGCTGCTTGTCCCAGTGATCTACTCCATCTTCGTGTTGGATTTGAAGCTGATTAAGTGGGAGACGGTCGCTCCGGTTGAATCTGAAGAATCTTTACACGCTGTAAACGCCGGCTGACTGGCAGGCACTGAGCGCTTATAACCCGATGGAAAACGCGTTAGACCAGAACGAAGGCCGGTTTTCAACCGAGAGGAGCGATGTCGAACAGTGATTGTATTTCAACAAGCTGGCGCCGCCGTTCTGCTCGTACTGCTTACACTATGCTTGCAGTGTGCTGGCGTTGCCGCGCTTATCGCTTGGTTAAGAAGCGTTGCCGCTAGCGGCCTTCACGATCTTCGAATGTTCCACTCTGCCGCCCTGGTCATGCAAACTACGGTGGCGGTCATCGTTCTGCACGGAGTAGTTATTCTGCTTTGGGCAAGTTGCTATCGCGGGCTTTGCTTCCCATCCTGGGAGTCCGCATTCTACTTCTCGGCGAGCAGTTATGCCACAGTCGGATACGGCGATGTGGTCCTCCCTCTCAAGTGGCGACTGTTGGGCCCTTTAGAGGGTATGGTAGGCATGCTGATGTCCGGAATCTCGGTGGGGCTACTATTCGCGGTGGTCACCCATCTTGTCGAAGGCAAGTCACAATCTCGTCTGGCATTTCGCTCCGAACCCGCTACTGCGGGACTGGAAGTCCAGCAAACCACGTCATAGAGTGGCCGAGATCCAGGTCCGAGATCACTTCTATGGAGGCCGAATCCTGGAGCCTTATAATGAGGTTCGCTCGGAGTTTGCCAGAAGTTTCGAGGATCTTCTCGCGCTCAAGCGGAAGATCGCCTCATAGAACCAAGCAAATGCAGAGAATAGCGAAGCGCCTTTTCAAGCCTGAGCCGTTGCAATGAATATCCACCGTGGTTTCACAGACGCCGCCATCAGTGACATGCCGCATGAGACCCGCTCTTGTCGCCGTGCGAACCGTCGGATGAGGTGCGCGAGACTTGATCCGTAACTGCCTGGGGAGAGCTGGGATCAACTGCCGCGCACCCCTACTTCACCGACGGGCTTGGCGTGCGCACATGAACTTTCCACGGTTTGCATGCAAAGTGCCAATCGAGACCGACAGTATGTCTCTATAGCGCCACGATGTTTGTGATCTTTGTCCTCTGAGACTCTGCCCAGATTGAGGCACTGCCCGAGGCAGGGCATCCGAGGCGCAGATCAGGCGCGCGGGATCTCTGAGAAATGACGTGTCAGAGAGGGGCCGATTGGCAAGCGATCAGCACTACTATGGTTTGGTAACTAGATGATCGCCCAGCTGGGATGGCGATATGATAGCGATATCGGAGAATGCAAGGATGGCAACTGCGCCGGACAACAAACCAGCGGCAACAGAGTTGAGCGGGTCCGGGACTTCGCCGCTGGCCGGGAAACCTGCTCCCAGGGAAATGCTTGTGGACCTCTCCAGATTGGAGAAGGCATACTTTGACCGCAAGCCGGATCTCGAGGATTCCAACCAGTTAGTCGTTTTTGGAACGAGCGGCCACCGCGGGACATCTCTAAACGGCACGTTCACCGAAGCGCACGTTCTCGCCATTACCCAGGCGATCTGCGATTACCGCATGGCGCAGGGTATTACGGGCCCCCTGTACATGGGGAAGGACACGCACGCCCTGTCCTCGCCGGCGCAGTGTTCCGCGCTGGAAGTTCTGGCCGCGAACAATAATAATGTCGAGACCGTCATCCAAAAGGACGATGGCTTCACACCAACACCGGTTATCTCACATGCCATTCTGGTCCACAACCGCACTCGACAAGTTGGTTTGGCGGATGGCATCGTCATCACACCGTCCCACAATCCTCCGGAAGACGGTGGTTTCAAGTACAACCCGCCCAACGGCGGCCCTGCCGATACGGAAGTCACGCGCTGGGTACAGGATCGGGCAAACAATCTTCTGCGAGCTGGCAATCGCGAAGTCAAACGAATTCCATATGAGCAGGCAATCAAAGCACCTTCCACCCGCGAGGAAGATTTGGTGTTGCCCTATGTGCGGGATCTGAAGAATGTCGTCGACATGGACGCAATTCGCGATGCAGGCCTCAGATTAGCTGTCGACCCGCTGGGCGGAGCCGCCCTCCGATACTGGGAACCGATCAACTCCCTCTACGGATTGGATATCACCGTCGTAAATCCCGCGATTGATCCCACATTTTCCTTTATGCCGGTCGATCATGACGGCAGGATTCGGATGGATTGTTCGAGCCCGTACGCGATGGCCAGACTAGTAGGCCTGAAGGATCAATACCAGGTGGCCTTCGCCAATGACCCCGACTCTGACCGTCATGGCATCGTGACTCCATCAGCGGGTTTGATGAACCCGAACCACTTCCTGGCTGCCGCGATCCGTTACCTGCTGACGAATCGGCCAGAGTGGAGCTCCCGCTCCGCCGTCGGCAAAACGCTGGTAAGCAGCAGCATGATCGATCGCGTCGTGCAGAAGCTTGGACGCCAGTTGCAAGAAGTGCCAGTGGGCTTCAAATGGTTTGTGCCCGGCCTGATCGATGGTTCCGTGTGTTTCGGTGGAGAGGAGAGCGCGGGTGCGAGCTTCCTGCGCCGCGACGGCACCGTATGGACCACCGACAAAGACGGACCCATCATGGATCTTCTGGCCGCGGAGATCACCGCTCGAACCGGAAAGGATCCGGGGTTGCACTACGGTGAACTGACTGCGGAGTTTGGAAGTCCTCTGTATACGCGGATCGATGCGCCGGCCTCTCCTGAGCAAAAACAAAAATTGCAGAAACTCTCGGCGGATTCAGTGAAAGAATCAGAAATGGCGGGCGAACCGATCGTCGCTAAATTAACGAGGGCTCCCGGGAACAGTGCTCCCATCGGCGGCCTGAAGGTGGTGGCGAAGTCCGGCTGGTTTGCGGCGCGGCCCTCCGGCACCGAAAACATCTACAAGATCTATGCTGAGAGTTTTAACGGAGAGTCACATCTGAATGCAATCATTAGCGAAGCTCAGGAGATCGTTCGCAACGCTCTCAGTCAGTCTTGAGCTGGAGGAAACCATCATGGAAGTCAATGAAATGGCGGCGGAGGAATGCAAGGCGCTTCTTGAGCGTGCTTCTCTGGGCCGACTGGGCTGCTCCTATGAGAACCAGCCGTACGCGGTGCCGATTCATTTTGCCTACGATAGCGGATATCTGTACGTTTTCTCGACCCTTGGGCAGAAGGTGAAGTGGATGCGCGCCAATCCCAAAGTGTGTGTCCAAATCGACGAAATACAGAATCAGGGCGAATGGACCAGCGTTATCGTCAGCGGACAATATGAGGAATTACCCGAGCCGCAATATTCCGCCGAGCGTAAACATGCGAGTTCACTGCTCGCAAACCACAGTCATTGGTGGCTTAATGGACTGGGTGAGCGGCAAATGAAAGTGGGCGATCAATTAATCGATCCGCTCTTTTTTCGCATTCGCATCCAGTCGATGTCGGGGTTGCGCGCTACTGATGAAGATGAAAAGGAAAGGCATGAGTAACTGCCGATAACGCGGCATCCTGCAACCAAAATGCTGTGAATTGTCAGCCGTGGGTCCTTCCATCAATGCCCACATGGAGGCACTGCCCTAGGCAGGGCACGCGCAATCGAGGCTGTCTTCTGCGAAATAAGCGAAATTAACGCTCTTAAGCGCACATCCCGATTGGCAATCCATCTGCTGTTCCTCAATGTCTAGCTAAGTAAATCGACTGGAAATGGGGAGAGCGACATGGGAGCCGTTAACTCAGTTATCCAATGTGCGCTGATGGAGATCCAGCAGACGCACAAACCGAAGCGAGCGCGTAAGAGCACTACCGCGCCCAGACTACAGTCTTTCATGCAGTTCTCTCTTCGTTTTTTTGCAGCCGTGCTGGGCCTTGGTCTATTGGGCTACCTGGTCTTTCGAACCGGCCCGGTAGCCGTGTGGAAACAACTGCAGGCAGTCGGCTGGGGATTCGCCCTCGTTATCCTCTTGGGAGGGCTCTCGCAATTGGCCAAAACATACGCCTGGAGACAGGCTTTTACCTGCGATATCAGCGGCCTTTCGTGGTTCCGTAGCTTCGTCGCGCAATTAATCTCCGATGGGATCGGACAATTTGGCGTCGCAGGGAAGGTGCTTGGAGAGGGTACGCGCATTTCGCTGTTGGGTCGCGCAGTGACCCTACCGAATGCATTATCGGCAGGCGCGATTGACGGAGCTCTGCACATCTTCACCGCCGTACTGATCGCTGTTTCAGGAATCTCAGCCACCTTACTGCTTGCCCCGCTTTCTGGCGCGTGGCGAGTCTACGCAGTGCTGCTCGTTGCAGTGCTCATCGCAGCGGCGATCTTAGCAGGTGTCTCGGTTAGAAACCGGTGGCAGCTGGTGGGCCGTGCCACCCGGGCGCTTGGCCGATTGCCCTGGCTTCATACCTGGGTCAGTGGCAAACAGCCGATCATTGACTCGGCGGAAGGCAACCTCCTGAGCTTTCCTGAGGAAGCGCCGGCCGCGTTCTGGGCAACATTCCTCTTCAATCTCCTATGGCACATGCTGGCAGTCCTCGAGGTCTACATCATTCTGCGATTCATGGGAGCCAAAGTCGCAATCGGCGGCGCTTTCATCGTGGAAGCGCTGACTAAGGTGATCAACCTGGTGGGAGCGTTCAACCCGGGCAACTTCGGGACCTATGAAGGCGGAAATATGATCATTGCCAGGATGTTTGGCGTGACGGGAACGGCTGGATTGACACTGGCATTATGCCGACGTGCGCGCACTGCCTTCTGGGCAGCGGTTGGAGCCCTGTGCATGGTCGTTATAAAGAGGGCCGAGGCGCCGAGGGCACTGGCGGCGAAGCTGAATCCGGTAGTCGAGCCGTCGCAAGGTGAATAGGGCTCGGCGAATATCCTCATGCAATGGAAAAACCAACAGTCTTCGAATCGACCCAGGCGTGACCAGACGAGGTCCCGCGTGCCTGTTACTGGGCACGGTATGGTCGAGCGGAACCAGGTTTGTTGCAAAACCACAACATAAGAAATGACTTGATTGTGAGATTACTTCGGCGCGTGGCGTGCCTACATCAACGATTGCAAGTGCTCCACTGTCCTTTCCTGGAGCTGTTCGCACCAGTTTGCCGAGCGCACTGCGCCGCTGCGCCTGCGAAATGACAGAAGCAAGCGGCTTAGGAGTTCAGTCAATGATGAAGAATTGTGTATTTGTCGCGGCTACGTTCGCGATTTTCGCATTCTGCGATCTCGCCAGCGCTCAAGATCAGGAGCCCACGATCGACTCCACCATCGCCGTAGTGCGTGCCAATATGCAGGCAGACAGGACTGCCCTCATCACATCGGGAATGAATTTCAACGACAGAGATGGCGCGGCATTCTGGCCGGTCTATCGGCAATACGACTACGAACGATCCAGGCTGGATGATCGTCGCGCTGCCGTCATCAAGCAGTACACCCAGAAGTACCCGAACCTGACCGGCGCCGAAGCCAAAGCGATGGCAGATCAAATGTTTGATTGCGACTCCCGTCTGGCTGCGTTGAAGAAGAAGTATTACAAGAAGTTCAATAAGGTTCTTCCGGCTCTTACCGTGGCGAAGTTCTTTCAGTTGGAGCGTCGCATCGATTTGCTGATCGATATGCAAGTCGAGTCCTCACTTCCTCCGCTCACCCAGGCAGAGGACGCCGGGCAGAGAGTTGGCGTGGTGGAACTGCATCAGCCATGACGCGCGCTCGAGTTCGAGCACGAGTTGATCCGGGGTTCACACTGTGAAAAACACACTTCCCCAACCCATTGCGGTCAGCGACTGCCTGCCTGACGCGGCGTCCGTCTCAGCCGCGTCATCGCAGAAACGTTGCGCGTGGGCACACACAGAGGGGCTTCCATTGCCGCTAGGGGTTGGCTGGATCGAGGAAGACCATGCTTTCAATTTTGCGGTGTGTGCTGAACATGCCGAGAGTGTGAAACTGCTTCTCTATTCCCCCGCCGATTTGGCAACGCCACTCTTGACATTTCAGTTCGATCCTATCCGCAATAAGTCTGGGCGGATCTGGCACTGCAGGATCCCGCTCGATCAAATGTGCGAAGCCCGTTATTACGGTTACTCGGTTTCAGGGCCGCCCGTTGCTGGTCTCCGCGGCTTCGACCACGAGAAGATACTTCTCGACCCCTATGCGAAAGGTGTTTTCTTCCCGCCCGGATTTGATCGCAAGCTGGCAATGAAGTCCGGACCGAATCATGAAAAGGCACCGCTTGGAGTTTTGCCCAGACAACAGGCCGGTTTCGATTGGGCTCAAGATCTCCCGCCCCGACCTGAATCGGACGCGATCGTCTACGAACTTCACGTCAAGGGGTTCACCAGGAATCCCAATTCCGGTGTGCATCCCTCGCGAGCTGGAACCTATGCCGGCTTGATCGAAAAAATCCCATATCTGAAGGACCTTGGGATCACCGTCGTCGAGCTTATGCCCATATTTCAACGCGATCCCCATCAGGATGACTATTGGGGATACATGCCTCTCAACTTCTTTGCACCTCATGCGCAATATGCATCGAGTGCTGATGATGGACAGCATCTTGAGTTCAAGAATATGGTCAGGGCTTTTCACCAAGCCGGAATCTTCGTCGTGCTCGACGTTGTGTACAACCATACCTGTGAGGGCGATCACGTCGGCCCTACCTATAACTTCAAAGGTTTCGACCCCTCGGGTTATTACATGCAGTCCACCGACCCAACCAGGCCATTCGCGAATTACTCGGGCACTGGCAACACGCTGAATTTCAACCAGCCTCACGTGCGCAAAATGGTTATGGACAGCCTGCGTTATTGGAAGAACGAGATGCACATCGATGGTTTCCGGTTCGATCTGGCATCGGTGTTTAGCCGCAATGCCGACGGATCGCTGAATTGGGGAGATGCTCCAATTTTCAGTGAAATTGCCGCCGACCCCGAACTGGGCCGGTTAGCGTTGATCGCGGAGCCTTGGGACGTCGGCGGCTATCAGCTCGGACATGGGTTTCCGGGCACGACCTGGCTGCAATGGAACGCGCGGTATCGCGACGATGTCCGCCGTTTTGTCAGGGGCGACGTGGGGATGGTCCCGGACCTTATGCGTCGTATCTACGGCAGCGATGACTTGTTTCCGGACAGCCGTGAGCATGCCTATCACGCCTTCCAGACCGTCAACTACATCGATTGCCACGACGGTTTCACGCTCTACGATCTGGTTTCCTACAATCAGAAACACAACTGGAAAAACGGTCATGACAATCAAGACGGTATGGACGCGAATTACAGTTGGAATTGCGGGCTTGAAGGAGACGAGAGCGTTCCAGCGGAGGTTCTGGCCCTGCGCCGGAAACAGGCTAAAAACTTCTTCTGCCTCCTCATGCTGTCGAACGGCATCCCGATGTTCCGGGCCGGTGACGAGTTCTTCAACACACAGTTCGGAAATAATAATCCTTACAATCAAGACAACGAAATCAGCTGGCTGGATTGGAGCCAGCTCCAGGCGAATCAGGACATATTCCGCTTCTTCAAAGGCATGGTTGCGTTCCGCAAGTCTCATCCTTCTCTATGCCGCAGCAGATTCTGGCGCGAGGATATCTCCTGGTACGGCACGGGCCCCTCCGTCGATCTATCGCCAGAGTCACACAGCCTGGCGTTTTGCCTACATGGCGCCGCACAAGATGATGATGATATTTATGTGATGATCAATGCTTATTGGGAAGAGCTGCAGTTCCAGATCCAGGAAGGTGCCCCGCAAGACTGGTTAAGAATTGTAGACACTGACCTGGCGAGTCCCAACGATTTCTCAGAACGCGGTTTACCGATGCAGCAGCCGATCTATCAAGTAGCTCCGCGATCCATTGTCGTCCTGGTTCGATCCCAAACGAAGACCGTTCCGCTGCAAACACGTTGACAGAATCACAGACATGCCCGCCCCTGATAATGTTAAATTAGGTCGCACACGGGAGGCGCCGACACACCGACGGATTTCCTCTTTCGTGTGCCCGCAGGGCTTTTTACTGCCGTTTGTGCGCTGCGCTTTCTAGCGCGTGTCGCGACTAGGGCTTCTTCGGCATGCCAAAGATCGGAAGGGAAACTGGCGGCCCAAGCTTCTTGAAATTGCGCGTTCCCTTCCCGTAGGGTCCTTACTCGCGGAGCCACTTCGAAACCTAGACGGTGAACACTGGAACGGTAAAGCGGCCGTCATGGAGAGGACACTTCACGCGAAATGCAATATCCGTGAGGATCACAATGATGGGTGAGTCGTATCACTGACGTGGCGGGCTCATTGTTGCTACCCATACCCAGAGTCCGGTTGTTCGTGCAACTTGATGTGCATCGCTTTGCGATCCGGACTTGCCCACTGGCCGGGCGGGAAAAGGATGGCGTGTCTCGTTCATACCTGTCAGCTCCCGGTCTTGAAAATTGATTCTGATCTGATCCGATGGAAGAGTCTGCTGTGCGCTTCTTCCACGACGGCGTCTCTCCCCGCAAGACACTTAATGAACGGGGCCTGGTTAGTCAGCAATTCACGATGAATTAGCAAGATACAAGTTAAGACGCGGAGATCGACATGACGGCGAAATCGGTTGGAGCAAGGTCTATCGCACTTATTATCCTGGCAATTGTTGCCCTCTATCCGCTGAATCTGTATTCGCAGTGCTACCTGAGTCAGGGATGTGCCCCAGAAGACAATCTCACCTATGAGCCGAACGGAACCGGCCAGGTGTATCACGGGGATGGAGCCGCCAATAATGCCGCCGGTGGTTGGACGACGCGCTATTCCGACGTGAACCAATGTTTGAGCTGTCACTTCGGGACCGACACGCTACCCTACCTGATGACGGGGCATAAGAATAGCCTCCGCAAGATCGCCCCCACTGTTCTTTGGAGCGGTCCCGACGGCGTAGGCTATTCGACAAACGACGGGTATTACGGGTCGGGAAGCGCTTTTAACTGGAACAGCGGCCAAGTCACGCTGGGCTGGTGTAATCCTCTCGGGACTCCGGCGCAGAACGGCCTGAATTCGACCGACCAGGCTTGCCAATATCCTTACTACACTCTGCCCAATTCTCACGCTCCCGCTGCCTACACCCCAGTTGCTCCCACAGTTGCGGCGGGCGGACTCCGAAATCTCTTTTATCTTTACGGTGGGTGGGAGAACTACGGCGGAACCGCTAATCCAGCTGGCACTCACTTGAATTCGGTTTTCGACAGCGGATTCACCGGTGACTTGTATCCGAAGGGCAATTTCGACTGCGGGCGTTGCCACAATACTGGCTACAATTTTGATCAATCCGCACCGGAGCCTACGTCGAACAGCAACAATACAGTTACCTGGATTCCGGATGCGCAGTTCAGCCGAATTCCCACGGATGGATTCGCAGCTTCCGGTACCAACGGCACTTCGTCGTGGTTCTTGACCGGGATTCAGTGCGAGCGGTGTCACGTTGCCGCTTGGACCTCGGGCTCGCATCCGGAGGGTGGCCTGCAAGCCACCATCCGCCAGAATGAAGCGGCAACGGCGTTATGCATGGAGTGCCACCGGGAAGAAAGCATCACCATCGCGAACCCAACCGCCAATCCACCGGTTACCGGCAGCATCAGTCCGGCAAATACGATGAAGACGCTTGACCACGGATACTGCTCCGACCTCTCCGGGGCGAGCTATTCCACCTGTCTCGCCAATTCTTCGCAGTGGATCTACAAGCCCTACGTCGATCACGAAGCTGGGCAAGCATTCCTCAATAGTCCACACGCCCGCTTTAACGGCACCTTGATCCAGAACGCACAACACTCTTCAGATCTCTCCGTCACCATCTCCGGCACGTACGGTAGCGATTTCAGCGAGAGCTTAGGCGACCCGACCAAGAATTTTGGGTGCACGGGCTGCCACGATCCGCACCAGAGCACGGTAGCGGCGGCGAACGCTCCGAAACCGATTGCGACTCGGTGTGATCAATGCCACGCGCTGTCCAGCAACATCATGTCGACGGTCAACCATCCGATGGGACCAGGCACTCCGTTCCCAACTGGAACTTCTGCTGACATCCCGGGAGCGTGTATCACGTGCCATATGCAAGCTGCTTTGGGGCGGGCCGGCAGTCACATGTTCAGGATTAGTACTGATCCCAATTACCGGACATTCCCGACGCCCGACCAGCTTTACAACCAAGGCATAAGTTCTCTGAGCACGGCTCCAGAATTCTCCGCGTTGGATGGTACGACTTTCACTCCAGCAACGTGGCAGGACGTTGACCTCGCCTGTGGCCAATGCCACGTAGGGAACGACGGCCAAACAAATTCATACGGCCTCACCTTGCCTCCAGGCATGCCGGGCGCGCACGCCTATACGAAATCGCAATTGGCGTATTGGGCGTCCGTGATGCATCCCCCAGATCCAGCGGTTCCCACACCAATTTTCTCTCCTTCACCAACCAGTACATACCATTCGCCGCAGGTCGTAACCATTTCCGACTCGATGAGTGGCGCGACGATCTATTACACAACTGATGGATCAACGCCAACGAGAAGCTCTCTCGTTTACTCGGCACCGATTTCCATCTCGACCACCACAACGATCAATGCGCTGGCGACATCTGCGGGAATTCCGCAGAGCAACGTGGCTTTAGCCACGTACTCCATCGTGCTTCCGACGGCCCCGGCGCCCACTTTCTCGCCAACGCCTTCGACGTTCAGCACGCCGCAATCGGTGAAGCTGTCGAACACTCTCAACCTGCCGATGTACTACACCACGGACGGGTCGACTCCAACCACCAAATCGACGCCGTACTCGTTGCCGATTGTGGTTTCACAGAACATGACGATCAATGCAATCACGGCTGCCTATGCCTACCTCACCAGTTCGGTATCCAGCGGCACGTACCTGATCCAGGCTCCAGTTCCAACGTTCTCCCCCTCGTCTGGCACCTATTATTCGACGCAGACGGTGACGATCTCGGACACGGTAAGCGGTGCGATGATCTACTACACAACCAACGGAACCGGTCCAACGACATCCTCGACTTCATGCTCGAATCCGTGCAAGCTGCCGGTTTCGGCTACAACCACGTTCAAGGCCATCGCTTCTGGAGGCGGTTTTACTGCAAGCAACGTAGCTGTGGCGACGTACACGATTGCGGCGAGCAATCCGACCTTCTCGCCCAGCGCCGGAACCTACTATTCAACGCCAGTCAATGTGACCATCTCGGATGCGACCAGCGGGGTTACGATCTACTACACGACCGATGGGTCGTTCCCCTCAACCTCGTCGCCTTCGTGCTCGAACCCGTGCAGCATCACGGTTTCGACCACCAGCGTGGTTCGAGCGATGGCTGCCGGAAATGGGATTGCGCAAAGCGGTGTCGCGGTTGCGAGCTATACGATCACGGGGCACTGAACGGCACGTTCGCGGCATTCCAACTGGTGGGATCGAGCGGTCCCCAGTCGGCAAATGCCCAGGTCCAGTCCGGGTGTAGTTCCACCATACTTCGCATGACCCGCAAGCCTTTTTTCTCGACGAAGCGCCCCACGAACAGAATTGCAGGGCTGTTCACGGGCAGATTGTAATCGCGGCGGAGTGCGATTTTTGTTTCTCCACCGGCCTGAGTGCGGTAGAGGCCGGTGTCAACGCCGTTGAATACGGTTTGCGGCGACTTCCTGAAACGGACGTCGCCGAAGAAGTTTCTGGTTGTCTCGCCGATGAACACGACTTGAGCAGCGCTCGACAACATGGGCCGCGTGGCACCACCTACTATGGGCGGCGGAGTGGGATAGGGCGGGTAATGCAAAGTCACCCGAAAAAGGAGCATTGGAGAAGGAAGCCTGCGCGTCGGAATCATCGGATTGGGCGCGGGTACGCTTGCCGCCTACGGACGGCACGGCGATTATTTCCGATATTACGAAATCAATCCTGCCGTGATTGATCTGTCCTCCGGGTCGAACCCGGTATTCACTTACCTCCGAGACTCGGATGCTCGGATTGACACAGTACAGGGAGATGCACGGCGATTGCTGGAACAGGAAACGGCGCGAGGCGAGAATCAAAGGTTCGACGTCCTGGTGGTCGATGCATTCTCCGGCGATGCGATACCGGTTCACCTGCTTACACGGGAGGCCTTCGAAGCGTAATGGCGACACCTTGATCCCAGTGGAATCGTTGCCATCCACGTCAGTAGAAGGCACATCAATCTTCTGCCGGTAGTGCAAGGAGCGGCGGACTATTTTCATGCGGATTCAGTCATCCGTTATGAAGAAGGCCAAGGACCACTGCTGAGCAATTGCTGGGTATTAGTGACGCGGAGAGCTGGATTGCTGGATACGATGGGGCTCGAACCGATGCTTCCACCGGACACTAAGCCACAGCAACCGCGTCTCTGGACCGACGATTACAGCGATCTCTTTCGTCTGATCAAATAGTGAACGGGCTACTTGCGCGGTTTCCCCACGCGTTGCGCGGTGGCAAACATCAAGGCAACCGTGTCCATGTGTTTCGGTTGCACCTTGCCGGGCGGGATGCGCATGCGGGTGAGGTCTTCGAGCTTCAGCAACAGGTCAACCAGCGCCATCGAATCGATCAGGCCGGAGGAAACCAGGGGCGTGTTTTCGTCGATCGTCAGGCCCGGTTTTCGGATAAGGCTTAAGACGTGTTCAATCATCTGCTGTGCTTCCGCGGTCATGCGTATCTGCTCTCCTAAGAATCGAGGTTCGAAGACTCGAGGTTGAAATCCGGATGTTCTTTGAATAACTTCTCGCGGGTGGCGGGCCGCGCAGCTTTGCCGGCAGTGCTCTTCACGATCCATTTCGGAGGCTTCAGGAAAATCATCCGGACCGCGATGCCCAGGCCTTCGACAATTTGATTGCGGATTTCGCGCTCGATGTTCTGGGCATTGGCAAGGAGTTCCTGGCGTTCCACTTCCGCGACCACGACGATGTCCTCAGTCCCGAGATCGGGGTTGTACACACCGATGGCAACGGAGCGGCCATCGTGAATGGCCGGGTGGCTGGCGACAATCTCCTCGATATCCTGCGGATAAAGGTTTTCGCCGCCAACGATGAGGAGATCTTTCTTCCGTCCGATCACGTAGAGTTCATCTTCCAGGAAGAAACCAAGGTCGCCGGTGTGATACCAGCCATCGATGATCGCATGGGCAGTCAGGTCGGGACGGTTGTAGTAACCAGTAAAGAGGCTGTCGCCCCGGATGAGAATCTCGCCTACGTGGCCTGGGGCGAGGGAAATGCCCGTGCCGGAATCGGAACCGATTTGAATCTCATTGCCGGGGAGCACCCGGCCTGACGAGGTGAAAGAAAGAGCGCCGGGCGTGTCTTTCGCTACCGGCACGATTTGGTGCGTGCTGCGAAACCTCTGGGCGTCCGCCCAGATGCGGGCTGGACCTTCGGGCCGATCGATGTCGGATTGGGTTACGGCAAAGACGTTCTCAGCCATAGCGTAAGAAGATTGAAGGACGCCGTTTTTCAATCCAATGGCGGAGAAGGCATTGTGGAATTCCAGCATACTGCTGGAGCGGACGGGCTCCGAACAATTGATAAGTGCGCGGGCCGACGAGAGATCGTATCGCGTCCAGTGGCTCCGCGGCGTGCGCCGGGGAACGAACTGAAAAGCAAAGTTCGGCATCCAGGCCAGAGTGCATCTGTACTCACTGATGACCTGCAACATGGTTTCCGGATGCATCACCCAGTCCAGCGGCGACTGCATAACGACGGGCATGTGGCAAACCATGGGCAGCATGAAGCAGGCAATCAATCCCATGTCGTGGTATAGGGGTAGCCAGCTGTAAATCCTGTCTGCCGCGCCATCGATCTTCAGAGCATGGGCGAGATGTTCGAGCTGGCGCAGGACGGCGGTATGGGTGAGAGCGACGCCTTTCTGCAGTCCGGTTGTACCGGCCGAGTGCTGAATGAAGGCGAGGCTTTCGGCAGGAATCTCCAGGTGAGACGGTTCATCGTCTGCAGGCGAACCAGGGTTGTCGACGGCGCGCAGCACTAGCGTTCCCTCAGAGAGAGATACATGGCCGAGCATGTCGTCGGGGAATTGCTCGTCGATGACCACCACCTTGGCCTCGAGGTTGGCCGTGACTCCCGCCAGTCCGGAGCGGTATTTGGAAGCCTCAACCTTGAAATTAGGATAGGCGAGAAAGGTGGGCACGGCGCCAAGCATCATGGCCGCGATGAAGGTTGTCATCGCGGAAATGCTTTGCGGCATGAGGATGATGACACGATCGCCGGCATTCACACCGTGCTCGCGGAGCACCTTTGCCTGAGAACGGGCGCGCTCCCGAAACTCGGCAAAACTCACAGTCTCACGCTCGTCTTCGTCGATCCACGCGGTGACAAACGGACGATCGCCGGGAGCGGCGGCGAGTGCGTCGATGAGATTGCGGAATTGGGTCACGCTGCCGGTCATTGTAGCTGGTGCGAGTTGTGTAAAGCCGCGACGCAGGTCACAACCGCCGAGCTTCTTGGGTGGTATGCGCAAGAGCATATGCGAGAAGATCACGAATACGTAATAATGCCTTTCGCTCTGAAGGGCCCGTTTCGGTCTCGGAATCCGGTTTCGATAGCGCAGGTGAGGCATGTTGGTTCGAGGAATCCTGTACGGCGCGGTGTTTCTGCTTGGCGTGGGTGTCTTTGCCAAGGTCCGCTCGCGAGCTGTACGACAGGCCGTGCTTCTGATCGGCGGCTACGCGCTCTATCTCACGTGGGGGCGCTGGTTCGCGATCGTTCTTCTCGCCTCCACGGCGATGAATTTTCTGTTGGGGAAATGGCTTCAGCGAAAACTTTCCGGGCGGGTTCTGTCGGTCGGCATCCTCTTGAACCTGGCGCTGCTGGGAAGCTTCAAGTACCTTCCGGAACTTGCGGTCAACATCCCGTTATCCTCGTTGCAAAGGTTCTCGCACCTTGCCCTGCCGCTGGGAATCTCCTTCTGGACCTTCCAGGCAATGAGTTACCTGTTTGACCTTTACCGTGGCGAGGAACTCGACCCGACGTTGGTCGAATTTGCGCTGTACATGGTCTTCTTCCCAGTCGTAATCTCGGGGCCCATCTGCCGCATGCCCGAAATGCTTCCGCAATTTCGATCCGGGCGTCCAACCCTTGGGCGCGACATCGGGCGCGGGTTCGCCCGGATCGCGACGGGCGTGCTCATGATGCAGGTGGCGCAGTTGCTGGGGCAGGGAATCCTGGCGGGCGATGGCATCAACTCTGGCTTCGATCGGCTGACTCGCTGGAGCGGGACGGATGCCTGGTGTCTGGCCTTCGGGTACGGGTTGCAGCTTTTTATGGATTTCGCCGGCTATTCCCACATCGCTATTGGCGCGGCGCAAGCGCTCGGCTTTACCGTGCCCGAGAATTTCGTTGGTCCGTTTGAATCGACGAGCGCGTCGATTTTCTGGACCCGCTGGCACATGTCGCTGTCATTTTGGATTCGCGATTATGTTTTCTTGCCGCTGGCTGTCCTCCGCCGCGAAGTGTGGTGGCGAAATCTCGTGTTGGTGATTTCGATGGTACTGTTTGGGTTGTGGCACAAAGCAAGCGTGCTTTTTGTACTCTGGGGCTGTTATCACGGAGTTCTGCTTGTTTTACATCGTCAAGTTCAGCAACTGCAACGCAAGTTCAATGGGACGCCCGCGCCCGTCCTTTGGAAGGCGATCTCGCGGTTGGCGACGATGAGTCTCGTCAGTCTGGGGTGGATATTCTTCCGCGCCAATTCGCTGCTGGAGGCGCGGCAGATGCTGTCGGCCGCCCTGTCACCGGCTAGCTATTCGTCCCACTTCCTTAGCGGAAGTCTTTACGTCCTGGTTACGGCTCTGGCGGCTGGATATGCGATTGTGCTGTTGGCGATCGAGGCGCTCGATCGCTATTCGGTTGAGGACGAGGCCGAGGCCAACGCCGCTCGCTCCCGTTCAGTGATCATCGCCCTCATCGCGAACAACCGCTGGTTTTGGATTCCACCTTTCTATATATTGGCGTTGCTTCTCATCATGATGGTGACGCACACTCGCGGCGCTGATGCGGCCCAGTTCATGTATCGGAATTTCTGAAGAGTGCAATCCGGCCGCACTCTGCACAAGAACTTCCCGCTCATTCGATCGGCGTGCCATCGGGAGCGAAAACCGGGAAGCCGTCCCACGGGCGCGACATACGCAACTGTTCCGTTGCCGCGGCGCGGTCGTAGTCGAACAGGAAGAGTCCAAAGTTGTAGTGCAGGATGCGGTCATCCGGCCTTTTCCTGATCGCCCATTGATACTCAGCGCCGGTCTGGTCCGGGCTTTCATCGGGAGCACCCGCTTGGATGGTCAACCTCAGGACCTGATCCGAGTGATTCAGCTGATTGGTGAATGGAGGCTTCTGCAAGCGCTGCAGCATCTCCCGCGTAATACGAAGGCGGTCATGACCGGTCAACGCCAGCAGTTGTTCGCATTCGGTTTGTGAAGGAACGTCGGAAGCATCGTCCTTTTGAGACGCGGCTTGCCCCATCTCATGAGGGAGTTTGCTGGCGATCTGGAGGAACATGGCCCGCGCCAAGATGTAGTTTCCCTCAGGAGTCATGTGCACGTGCTCATACACAAGTTCGCTGCCGACGATTCCGTTCGGGCTCTCCTGGGCGAAAATCGCGTCGGCGTCCACCAGTTCGGCACCCGAAAATGACGAGGCTGCCGCGCGATTGATGTCGTTGATTTTGCTATCGGCGCGAAAGCGAAGCGTGTCGAGATCGCGAGCGCGGGAAAAATGTTCCTTGGCGGCGCGGTAATCTCCAAGCATCCAGAGGGCGTGGGCAATGCGGAATTCGAGTTCGGCGTACTGGTCGTCAACCGCGGCTGCTGAGAGATAGATTTTCAATGCTTCCGCGTATGCCCTGCTGTTTTCCAGATCGGATCCCTGTTGCACCAGCGTCGACCAGGAGCGCAAAGCCTCCGGGCTCAAGCCTTCCCGGTGCAATGACGCGAAGGGGGCACAGTCTTTCAGATTCGTCGCCACCGTGGCGACGATCACGCGCGCGCCCGAGCTGCGCGCGATGGAGATCGTGTCCCGCAGATTGCTTTCGAAGTTCTCATAGACCTGCCGCATGAGCGGTGAACTGGAGGGGACTTGCTTATCAAGAAACATCTCCATCCCGCCCCATTCCCGCTTGGGTGTTCCCAGCTTGGTTAGAAGCTGGCCGATGCGGGTGGAGTGCACGAAGATACTGCTGCGAATCACCGGCAGGCTCATTCCCGATGACGTGAGCGCCGTCCCCGGGCCATAGGGTCCGACGACTTCATTGTTGCCCGAGTAGAGGATGAACAGGTCCGGTCGCTGATCCGCCAGTCCCTTGGCGATCGGCAGCAGAACGTGGGAGTTGATGGCGACGCTGCCGGTGTTGACGACCTCGAAGTTTATCGAAGGGAAGCGTTCGCGGAGCATCACCTCGAGATAGCGGCTGAATCCATAGGCAGGATCGGGATCCCCCATGGCGGCGGATTCTCCGAGCACAAAAATTCTGAAGGTTCTCTGTGGCTTTTCGGCCGGAATCGCATAGGCCTGCGGAGTCTTGATCATGCCCGAAGGAAAAAATGGCGCGGGGAAGAACAGGTTGTAGCAAGAGGCAGGTCGGCTCTGTACCGTGCAGGGGACAGTAAGACCGGTCGGATATCCCACCCCAAACAGGCGCAGCGTTCCTTCCGCTATGCCGAGCAACAGTATGGGGAGTGAGACCGACACTGCGATCCGCGGCGCCCAGAAGCGCCAGCCGCGAACGGGCTTTTCTGTTTTAGCGGATGTGGTCATTGTTTCGATTCTGATGCTGGGTCTCCTGATGATTAGCCCGCTCGTATCCGCGGCTGTGGCCGTCCGAGAATCGGGTCCGTGATCGTCATTGGCTGACGAGCGGCTGACGAGACAGGGCTGGATCGGAGTCTGATTTCGTGGGCCTAACCGCGTCCTCAAACCCGTCGTGATCCAGCCCTGCATTGTCCCCAAGGCAGAACGTTAAGCAACCTGCGCGGATAACGTCAGGCCGAGGAATGCGAAAATCCACACACCACTTCGGTGTCGATTCGATCCCGCTGTTGGTACTTTCTATGGAGGTTATACCCTTGTCCCTTCCGTCTTTGCCCTCGTTTGGTCCGCACGACCACTGGGGCGTGGGGATCAAGCAGAGACAAATACGCGTAGACCGGAGTGCATCGGAATTGCCAAAGCCGAATCACCCGCGGCGGATCGGCTTCTACTTCTGATTTCAGTTAGTTATGAGTCGGATCGGAAACGGCTTCAGGTGAAGGGCGGTCCCGAATCGGGGCTTTCTCCTCACCGGAGGCGCGATTTGCCGCTTCGATCGGGAGATGGTCAAACAAGAATCGTGTTCCAAGTGATTGTCAATCTTGCACTTAATTCTTTCTGTTAGGCTGGCATCGCGATTGCCGACTCCCGACTAGTCTGCTATGAAGACTCATGGAACGAGCACGTTCGAAGCTCGCCTGCGTTTTGATGACAGACTTGCTGACCGCAAAGATGACGGAAGCAGAAATTCGGGTTCCCAAGAATGCGGCGGGCATCCTCGAGACACTCGCTTCCTGAACGCACGGTGAATCGGCACGCCGCGAAGATTGCAACGAAACGAGAGGTTTCAGACTTTGAGCACGATGCAGGAATTGCGGGCGCTTCTGCGAGTCCGCTGGCTGCAGTTGTGCGCTCTCGCCGGGTTGATGACCGCAGTGGGGCTGATGGCCCTTCAACTGAAGCTCTGCGTGCTCGATCTCGACATCTGGTGGCACCTCAAAGTCGGCGACTGGATCGTCGAGCATCTGGCCGTTCCTCACACCGGCATCCTGTCGCGCACTGCGGCGAATCGACCATGGGTCGCTTACAGTTGGGGATACGAGGTGCTGTTGTCGCGAGCCTACGCCTGGTTCGGCCTGCTCGGCATGGGAATCTTTGGAACGTTCCTCACCCTCGCGGTTGCGTGCGCCATTTACTGGATGCTTCGCCGTCTTTCGGGCCAGTTCTGGCTGGCCTGGCTGTTGACCGGAGTGACTTGCTCGGCGTTCCTGTTTAACGGGATGCCGCGGCCTTTCTTTTTTTCGATGGTGCTGTTCGCAGTGACTTTGACCCTCCTTCTGGAGGCCAATCGCAGCGGCCGTTTGCAGGTACTCTACTGGCTGCCACTAATTTTTCTGCTGTGGGCAAACCTGCATATCCAGTTCATCTACGGACTCTTCCCCGTAGGGCTGTTGGCGGCCATATCGCTCGGGCAGAGGTGGGCAAACACGCTGCGGATTGCTCCCGCGTTCCTGCTTGCTCCCAAGCTTCCCGCTGTGAGTCTGTTGGTTTTGTTTGCTGCCTGTGTGCTCGCAACCGTGGTCGGCCCCAACTTCTATCATCCTTATGTGGCGGTTTACGAATATTCGAAAGCCAAGTTCGCATATTCCGTCATTCAGGAACTGCAGCCGCTCACCTTCCGTTGGTATAGCGATTACGCGGAGCTTCTGCTCACCGCGGCCGGATTCTTCGCCGTGGGTTGGCAAAAATTGGGTTGGAGAAAGAAGCTCGATCCCTTCAAGCTGGCCTTGCTTACCATTGCGAGCGTGGTTGCGTATCGCACCATGCGCGATGCCTGGTTCATCTGCATTCCGGCTGCGGCTTGCATTGCCGACTTTCCCGCGCCCGAGGCGGCGCGCGACCGCTCTGAAACATGGTTTGAGATGACTGGAGCGGCGGTGGCCGTCGTCGTGTTGCTGGCGCTCTTCTCCCGTGGAACAGACTTCAACCAACGCGGTTTCGATCGGGCGATCAGTGCTCAGTATCCAGTGAACGCGGTCAACTTCCTGCGGCGAAATCCGGTGCCCGGCCCGCTTTACAACAATCTCAATTGGGGCGGTTTCCTGATGTGGTATATGCCCGATTACCCGGTGGCCATCGATGGGCGCAATGACCTCTACGGAGACGATCTCGACCGGATCTTCTTTAGTTCACAGAACGCTGAAAAATCGTATGCCACTGATCCTTATCTCGACGAGGCGGGGGTGGTGCTACTCGATTCGCAACTTCCCCTGGCTAAGATCTTGACTATTGACCCGCGTTTTCAGCTTGTTTTTCACGACGAGATTGCGACGGTATACGCGCGGCGGCGAGTGCCCCATGACTGACCGGACCAGAACTGACCGCATGACTGAGGGCACCAGAACTGACCAGCTTGAAGTTCCCGGCGCAGTGCAGGTTGATCTGGCCGCTCCCGCGTCTGGCGCCGTCTCTCGGCCTTCCTCCACTGCTTCCTCTAACCCTTGGTGGCGGATTGGCGATTTCGGTGTGCTCGGCCTGTGGATCGTAGTTGTCAGCTTCACCATTCAATATCACGAGAAGTGGGCCGACGAGGCGCAGGCCTGGCTGATTGCGCGCGATCTCAGCCTGCGCACTATCTGGTTTCATGAATTGCGCTACGAGGGTTCTCCTGGCCTGTGGCACACCATCCTGTGGGTGGCGCAGCACGTCTTCCACGCGAAATATAGCGCGCTCGGTTACATCGGGATGGCCGGCGCCACCGCCGGAGCCGCAATGCTGATCTTCAAAGCGCCGTTTCCCCGCATCATCCGCTGGCCGCTCGCCTTCACCTATTTCATGGTCTACCAGTACGCCGTGATCGCGCGTCCCTACACTCTGCTGCCCCTGCTGGCATTCGCGGCGGCCATGCTGTTCAAGGACATCAAGCATCCCGAGCGCCTGACGGTCGTATTGGTCTTGTTGGCGAACTTGAGCCTGCACGGCACAATTCTCGCCGGCTGTTTCGGGCTGGCCTATTTGATCGAAGCGATCCGCGCTTGGCGCACTCTCGAACAGGGAGTCCAGACGCGCTACAAGATTTGCGTCGCCGTAATGGCACTGACCTTCCTGTTCATCGGCATCATCCTGAAGCCGACGCCGGATGTTGAGGAGTTTGCAGTCAAGAAGGCACTTGGGGAGTTGCCCGCATCCATTCAGGCTCAGCAGCCCACGAAGCTGGTCAAGCTGGAGTCAACCATCTCAGGTGCTTTTCTTGATTACTGGCTGCCTTCGGCTCTGTTCATCCTGTTCGCCGGCTGGTGGTGTTTCCTGCGGGGCAGGTTGCTGATTTATGCATTGCCGCTATTGTCGTTGATTGCTCTCTATTGTCTAATTCATGGCTCCGCGCACCACCATGGAACGCTGTTCGTCGCGGCAATCACCGCGCTTTGGGTTGCTTGGCCCGACTGGAGGGAGCAGCGCGGGTTTAGCGCGCTCAAGCGCCGCTTGTTGCAGGCCATGGGGGCCGCACTGCTCTGTCTATGTGCGCTAAATATCTGGGACGCCGAGGTCGCAATTCGTAATGAATACCTCTACCCCTACAGCGGCGCTGGTGACGCAGCGAACTACCTCAAGTCAGTCGGGGCGGATCGACAGCGAATATTCGGATTCCTTTATGGTGTCGTCGGAGTGCAGGCTTATTTCGACCATAACATCCTCGTAAACATGCCCACCGCGTACTATCACCACGGCATGCCATTTTACGGCCTCGCCCTGGACCCAGACGAATTCAGACGGTTGAGACCCGACTATGTAATTGCGTTTACGGAGCAGCCACAGGTGCTGATGGAGATCGGTATTCCGCCGCTCCGTGCCGAAGGATTTGAAATCGTGCACGTCTCCGACGGATACATGATTTACAAGCAGGGGGTCTACGTCCGTCAGGTCTACTTCATCCTCCGCCGCACCCGCCCTTAGTTCGGCCAAGTAAACACTGTAGGAACTAAGGTCTGGTCAACACCACGGCCACACGGTCGCTGTAGGCTACTCGAAACGCCGGCACCGCGCTGAGGGCTTCCCCCATCAACGAGTTTCGCTGCAATAACAGCGTGCCCGCCTGGGCCATCGCGGGATAGGCCGTGTAAGGCACATCGGCGCTCATCGCCTTGGAATATTGGACGACGAAGTCGTCATCATACAAGCCGGCGCGGCCGTCGATGGCGACGGGATATTCCGGCAAATACCAGGTCAGGAACCCTCCCCACTCATAGGCGTTGAACAAGGGCTGCGGCAGTTGATGTTCGCGAATGTAGCCGCAGGCGCCGACGGGATAGGTTTGAGCAACCTTGGCGAGGAGCGCTTCGTGGCTGCGGGGAATTTCGAACGCGGCCGCGAACATCAGAATCGCAAGCGACATTCCAGCGGCAAGGAAGAGCTGCCGGTTGCGCTTGTGTTGGGGTTCAGCGCTGGCAGTTTGAGTTGGATGGCCAACCGCTCCGGCGATTACCGCAATCGCAGCCAGCGCAACCAGCCAAGCGTCGCGCTGTGCATGGAAAGAGAGCATAGTGCAGCCAATCATCAGCGAAATCTGGTACGGATCGCGCGAACGCCGCAGCCCGAGCGCGAGAAACGCCGCCATGGCCAGCAGCATCAGAACGTAGTCCTGGGGTTGCCGGAAACCCATGGCATGGAAATCCGGGAGATAACGGTTGGCGGCGCTGGTGAAACTGGCAACAAAAACTCCGTAGAGGTGGTAGAAATGGGGCGTAATGATGGTGGCGACGGCGCAGAGCAGGGCGACGGCGCCCGCGTTCTTGGGCGAAAGCGTGGATTGTCTGTGAGCAAGCGGGATTTTTGAGCTACTGCCAAGGGGACTTGCGAGATTCGGAATGTTCGATGCGAGAATGTTCGATGCCAGGAGGAACAGCAAAAGCAGCAAGAGTCCGAACACAAACTGGTTGTCAAGATTGGCCCAGAGCAGAAAAAGTGGCGGCAGCCAGAAAAGTGGACGGACGCTATCCGTTGCGCGGCTTTGGTTGAGCAGGAGTAATTCGACAGCGAACAAGAGCATGGAGCAGTAGGTGGGACCGGGCAAAACCCCGCCCAGGATGTATTGCACCGTGGCCGACAGGGCGACTGCGGTCCAAAATCTTCCGCGTACGCCACCGGCCAGCAGATACGTGACCACGGCGAGCGCCGATTTGAAGATCATTACCAGGACCGGGATGGAACGCAGGTCCAGCATCCTGAAGGCAACGGCAACCAGCAGATCGTAGCCCCAGGTGGAGGCGGTCCAGCGAAAGTCCGGCGACTGTGAGAAAAGCCCGGTCTGCGGCACAGCGTGGTTTTGGAGCATCCAGGTTCCGGTACGCAGGTGCAGCCAGACATCGCTGTTGGAGAGCGCCGTGAGAGCAGAGAGGTTCTTAGCTTCGAAAAGCGCAGCGGCGGCGAACAGAGGCAACAGCGTTGCGATTCGCAGGGGCGCGGTATCGAACCGACCGCGATTCGAGTTGGGACGATTTCCGATCGAACGATCTCCGATCGAACGATCCGCGTTCAAACGATCCGTGTTTGGGTGATCCGTGGCTCGCGGGCTGGAGTTCATCGGTTTCGGATAGGGCCTGTGATCTGTTTCATTGTAGGCTGGGCAGATTCGAGAAGCCCGCGCGAACCCGGGTGCACCGGAATTGCCAAAACTGCAGATCGAGTCAATTGGGGCGTTTGCAGCTCTGGTTTTAGCCAGTTATGAGTTGAAGACGAACGATGTTCCTTCAAGGACGCGGTGCACGCATCGGGGCATTCTCCCCACTAAGGGCGCGTTTTGCCGCTGCGGTCACTCCTCATCTCCTCCGGATTGCTGGTGCAAGTCATTGGCAGCATGGTGCTTAGTCATCGTGCTACGCTGGCATCGTGATTGCCACTCCGGGAGAAAGCCCTGGAATTGGCGCGGTGCGCCCAGCACTGCGATATATGGCATCGGAGCGGGGGTTGGCCTGCGAGGGCGCCCGGGAAGGTAGGTTCACATGAGCTACAGAACTTTTTGTGTCGGTACGCGACGGCTTATCGTCATCGTATCGCTGGCCCTTGGGGTCCAAATTGCGCTCGCCAGCAACGGTCCACTGGTGACGGGCTCCTATCAGGTCGTGCAAAACACAAGTCTTGGTCCTCAAGCAGAGATCAAGATGCGCATTCACCTGGTAAACCATGGGGCGCTGAGCCTATTTATCCAGAGAATGACTCTCCGGGACAATTCCCGCCCAAGTAAGGGTGGAACAAGTGCCTGCGCGGTTACGCTGCCGGCGCACGCGTCCGCGGATACAACACAGGAATTCACCATCCCTCGCTCGGAATACGAGCAGTGGCAAAAAGGGCTGCGGCCACGATTTATCCTGGGCCTGAGTGGCCCAGGGAACAGAAAGAGCACCGCCGTGGTCCGGCTGGATCGGATCTCTGGCCAGGAGGCGAAGTGACCATGCGTTCCCACTGCTTACTTGCTGTCGCTGTCGTCTTCTTCGCGCTCGTCTTGTTTGCGCCCCACACCTTGCTGGCCCAATACAACATCAGCACAGTCGCTGGCGGCGGCCCGAAGAATCTGGCGGCGCTTAGCGCCAGCATCGGGTATCCGGGCAATGTCGCGCTGGATGAGGCGGGCAATGCTTACATTTCGGATTCCTACTCCAGTCGTGTCTTGAAGGTCGATACCACCGGAAACGTCACGGTGGTGGCTGGAAATGGAACTCGCGGCTACTCCGGTGACGGGGGACCCGCGACCAGCGCAGCGCTCAACGGTCCTGAAAGCGTGGTGGTCGACGCAACGGGAAACATTTTTATCGCCGACACGGAGAATTCCGTGATTCGCGAGGTCACAGCGTCGAACGGCAATATCACGACCGTGGCAGGCAACGGGAGTCCTGGCTACTCGGGGGACGGAGGACCGGCGACCGGCGCGCAACTTTATGATCCATACGGAGTTTTTGTCGACGGCTCGGGAAATATCTTCATCGCGGATACGGATAACTGCCTGATCCGTAAGGTGAGCGGGGGCAATATATCTACCGTCGCGGGCGATCCTGCGCTGCAAACACCCTGCGGTTATGCCGGAGACGGCGGGCTTGCGACCAGTGCGCAGCTTGATCTGCCGGAGGCTGTATTCCTGGACGGCTCGGGAAACATCTTCATCGCTGACACGGATAACAACCTTATCCGAGTGGTGAACCCCGGTACCGCATCGGTGACGGTTGCCGGGATCGTCATCGCGGCCGGCGACATTCAAACCGTGGCCGGAGCCTATTACCAGTCGGAAGGCGGTACAGCTTGTCAATCCGCGGGAGATGGCGGGCCGGCGATCTCCGCAGATCTCTGTGTGCCCAGTGGAGTGTTCGTTGACGGCACGGAAGACATTTTTATCGCCGATACGAATAATTCCGCGATTCGCGAAGTAGCGGCCGGGAGCGTCAACATCACAACCGTGGCCGGAACTCTCGGTGCTTTCGGATATACCGGCGACGGCGGGGCGGCTACGGGCGCGGATTTGAACTACCCCAACCAGATTTATGTGGATGGTTCGGGCGACATTTTTATCGCCGATACTGATAACTTCGTGATCCGCGAGGTCGTGTCGGGCAACATCCAGACCGTCGTCGGAAATAACACACTCGCCTATTCAGGAGACGGTGGTCCAGCCCTGAACGCGGAATTGAATTACCCCGGAGGTGTATCGCTCGACGCCTCGGACGACATCTTCATTGCAGACTCGATCAGCTCGGTCATTCGGAAAGTAGTGGCGGCCAGCGGCGACATTCAAACCGTGGCTGGAAATGGTAGGGCCTGCAATCCATCCACCGCCGCCTGCGGCGATGGCGGACCCGCTGCCAGCGCGCAGCTCAACAATCCTTANNTCGCCGGCGTCGCGATCCCGGCAGGCGATATTGCTACCGTGGCTGGGGACGGTACATTCGGTTACCTCGGCGACAATGGACCCGCCATCAGCGCGGAACTCTTCAGCCCATTTGGCGTCTTCGTTGATAGTGCAGAGAATATTTTCATCGCGGACACGGACAATCACGTGATTCGCGAAGTGGCGGCGTCGAGCGGGATCATTACCACGGTGGCCGGAAATGGGACGCAGTGTGCTCAAACCAACGCGGCGTGCGGCGATGGCGGAGCGGCGGCGGCTGCGCAGCTCAGTTTTCCGGGCGCGGTCTTCGTCGATTCTGCGGAGAACATCTATATTGCAGATACCGGCGATAACCGGATCCGCGTTGTCAACACCGGTGCCCAGGCGGTTACGGTTGCTGGAGTGACAATCCCGCCCGGAGATATTGCAACCGTAGCTGGAACCGGTATTCCGGGATACTCCGGCGATGGCGCTGCGGCTACCAGTGCTCTGCTCGATGCTCCTGATGGTGTGTTCATCGACATCTCAGGTGACATTTTCATTACGGATACGGACAATTCCGTAATTCGCGAGGTGGTCGGAGCGTCGGGGTTCATTGCCACCGTGGCTGGGAATAATACGCAGGGGTTCTCCGGTGACGGAGGTCCATCAACCAGCGCGGCCCTGGACACCCCGGTGGGCCTGTTTGGCGACGCTAGCGGCAACCTGTTTGTTGCCGACACGGTCAACTCGCGCATTCGCGAACTGATTCCTACCATCACCCCGCCGACTGCGGCCCAGCCTGCGCCTCAGACCACGTCTGCCGGAGGAACCGCAGCGTTTTCGATTCAGTTGACTAAGGACACCGGCGATCCGCGGTACGCGATCACCCTTTCCTGTTTAACTAGTTCATTGCCAGCCAATGCCACGTGCGCCTTTTCGCCGGCTACGATTACGCCGGGTCCTTTGCCGGTTCCGTTTACGCTGACCGTTACTGTTCCCTCCGGCTCGGCATCTCTGAACAAGCCAAACGGAACGCGCCTAAGTCCTTACTTCGCTTTTTCTTTTTTGCCGCTGGCCGGGATTATGTTTGCAAGCTTCGGATTGGGGAATAAACGGCGCCGTTGGCTGTTGCTGGCAGGGCTCGGTGTTTTCCTGATCCTGCTGAGCGCTTGTGGCGGAGGCAGTTCCGGTTCGAGATCGAGTTCTACGACGTACAACGTCAAGGTTCAAGGAACGACGGTTGCCCAGCCCAGCCCGGTGACGATTACTACGGCAACTTTGATAGTGCAGTAAAAAATGGTGTAATAAACGCGACAAAGGGCTGGAAGGAAATTTCCAGCCCTCATTTCCCGAAGCTCCGCGGTCTCTGTCTTGACTTCTGTTTTCATCGGAGGCGGGTGACGATGGTCCGGGTCCGTGCCGTTGTCCCCATGGACATCTCCTTGAACGCACGGAATCTGATCGGCAGTGGTAGCCTACGGTTGCGCCCATATCCCGGGGCTTTTTCTTGCAATTGGAATCTGCGCAGAAGAGTCAGACTTGTTTACCACGATAGTGACCGTGGATAGTGACCGTGCTTCTGCCAACGGCCACCCGATGAGCTTCCTACTTCTTCACTCCGCCGATTGACTGCATCCCAAGCGCCGAGACGGAGCCGTTTGGATTGTGCGCGGCCTGGTGACACACCAGCGCGCATGTATTGGTTGCCCGGTGGTAGGAGATGGGCGCGGCGCCATTCTGAGCCACCACGTGGACATCGAAATTCACCAACCGCTCGCCAGTAACGGTTGGGGAGGTTGCGCCCATCCCGTGCGCGGTGTGGCATACCGAACAAGTGAAGCCGTACTGGGACACATGCAGACTGTGCTGCGCGAAGCTGGAAGTAGTGGACAGAATCTGAGTCAGGTTGTGACACTTTGCGCACAGGGAATAAGGTCCGGCCACCGTCAGGTCGGGATTGGGAAAAAGGTTGGTAACCACCCCCCCCGGGTTTGCCGCCTGACTGAATTGATAGTTGCGCTCGAGGATGTGCGAGTTGACGGATCCGTGCGGCCCATTCGGACCCAAGCCGCCGAACTCGCGATTGTCGTCGCTGTTATGGCAATCGGTGCAGAAAATGCGCGTGCCCACCAGCCGCGCGGAAGTCGTTCCATTGATATTCAGCATATTCACAAGCAGGCTGGGCTGCGGCAGAGAACTGTTGCTGTCGTGGGTCACCGGATGACTGGAAGTTGCGGTGGAAGCAAATTGCGGAATGAGATTCAGCGGGTCTGGCGCCGAGACTTGCCGGGTTGGGGCGTATCCATACAGGATAAGCCGCTGCTTGCCCGTGCTGGTACCGTGGCAGCGCAGACAATTTTCATACTGATTGATGGCCGGAGTTAATACGGTAAAACCATCGGCTGCACTAATCCCACTGACTCCGGCTTGAGAAGGACGGAGTATCGGTGGAACGGTGAATTGCGCCGTCTGGTTGGAAGCGTGAGCGTTGTGGCAATCGACGCATGTCGCGTGACGGTTGTGATTCAAGAGCACCGGTTCAGCCGCGTCGTGGTAGTTGACTCCAGAGGGCAGAGGATGGCTGGTCTTCGCCACCTCGGCCATGATGTTCGCCGGGGCAGGGGACAAGTACTGTCCGCCGTTATGACACGTCATGCAATCCTGGGTAACCGGATCGGTTCCCGGAGCGGCCGGTGTCGCCGGGCGCAGCAGTCGCGCGGGCGCAACCGAATCGTGCGACAGGTGGCAGGACGTGCACGCGTTCACTCCAACCGTCGGATAAGAACCGATGTGACCGTCCGCTGAAACCTGGTTGGTCGCGGTTTGATGAATATTTCCCGTATAGCCTGCCAGCGGGTTGACCTGCCCTTGCACCACCCGGTTCGGATCGTGACACGCTAGACACATTTGCGCGTTCGAGCTGTCGCGGACGAGGAAATTCTGCGCGATCTTGTCGATCCCCTGCACGTGCGGGGAGTGGCAACTGGTGCACTCGATGTTGCCGTTGATGAGCTTCACGGCCCCGGTTGGATCGGCGGTGATTCCCTTCGACACCAGCGACGCCACCAGGTTGGGGGCATCCTTCAACGGAGTCACCAGACTGAAGGGATGCGAACCGGTCAACGTGGTTCCGAAGGAGTCGATGCTGTTCAATGAGCCAGTCGTCGGGATCGTGCCATACACATAGGATTGTCCAACTCCCACCGTGCCGTCATGACAACTCAAGCAGAGACTGCTGGTAATTCCGAGCGTTGGCTGGGTCTTGCCTTGTTCGATATAGGTTGTGCTGGTGTATGGGGTATAAGTTTGTGTCGACAACTTCTGATTCCACAGCGGGGAGACGGCGCCCAATCCGCTGTGGGGAGCGTGGCAAAACGTGCAACCCAGAGCGCCCTGGTACTTAACTCCCGAACCGCTTGCCGGGGTCATATTGTGCATACCCAGCACATCGGGGCTGGGTTGAGTTTGTGCCACGATCAAAGCGTGCCCCAGAATCATCATCATCGCGCCGGCCAGCGTCAGGATCTTCCTCACTGCTTTCTCCCCTCCGCCGCTTGTGCGATGCCGTAGTAATGAAATATTTGTACCCGCCGGTTGAAGGAATCCACCACGTAGATGCGATCCTGGTTGTCGATCTGCAGGCCGGCCGGCAGTTGAAATTCTCCGTCGCCCGTGCCTTTCTGGCCGAAGTAATACAGCAACCGGCCCTCCTGGTCGAAGACCTGCACCATGCCCCACAAGCCGTCGACGATATAAAGATGGCCTTCGGAATCGAAGCCAATCCCCTTGGGCCGGAAGATCCATCCTGCCCCGTCTCCCACCTTGCCAATCGCGTAGCGGAACGCGCCCGAGCGGTCGAGCACCTGCACCCGGAAATTCATGGCGTCCACAACCACCAGGTCCGAGCCATTCAGACGCAATTCGGTCGGAAAGTTGAACTCGCCGTCGCCCGTTCCAGTCTTTCCGATGGTCTGCAGCACGCTGCCCTGCATGTCCAGCATGAAAATCTTGTTGCGCAGCGTGTCGGTGACGTAGATGTGTTGCGCCGCCGAATCGATCGCGATTCCCGTGGGGCGCTTGAAGTATCCCTCGCCACCCTTCAGGCTGCCGATGGCGTGCTGGTACTTGCCGTTCGCGTCGAACACGAACACCTTGCCGGACTGTGAGTCGGTCACGTAGATGTTGTCTTGCGCATCGACTGCCACGCACTGCGGCGTCAGCATCGGATCCTTGCCGGCATCGCGGCGCGAAATAAATTTGTATTTCTGCTGGACGAAGTCGAAAATGTGGACTCCGCCCGCGCCCTGGTCGGTCACAAGAATCCGTCCGCGAGAGTCGGTGACCACGCTGTAGGGACTCACCAGGTAGTGAAAATCGGGCTGCCCCGCGATTACGTCGACAACCCGCGTCCAGAAACTGCGCTTGGGCTTGACCTCCCGTTCCAGGCTGAAACTGCGCTCAAACGAAAGTCTGCGGCCACCATCCAGCAGCAAATCGGGCGGCGGCGGTGGAGCGAGCGTGTCTTTCGAACGTTTGGATGCCAGACTGGGAACCGACAGAAAAACAGCCAGAACGGCAACCGCCAGTCCCGCGCGAAATCCTGGTCCGCACCACCCTGACTTCCGCGAATCTGACTTGCGCAAGATCGATTTGCCCCGCATCTCTAGAAGAAGTCGAACCATCGATTCATTCCCACGTAAAACGAGGTCGTGGTGGCGGGCGCGCCGATTGCACTGATGCCTTGCGTGAAGCGCAGATATCCGGCCTGCAGCCCGATCCTTCTCAGATGGTACTGCAATTGTGCGTTGTATAGTTGCTGGTCGTTGTGCGAGATGGTGGAGGCGAAGGTGTTGCTGATGGCGCGGCTGAAATTCCCCGTAATGGAGAGCCGGCTAACTGGATTTACGGTAATGCCGCCGCCGTAGCTCGACCCGTTGGAGATGATGAAATTGGTCAATCCCGGCGTCGGATTCGGCACGATTAGCCCTCCCACGCCCAGCACGGAGACTCCACTCGACTGTGAAAAGACACCATTGATCGACAGTCGGTGTGCGCTCAACGCCGTCGCATAGCCCCGGCTGCTGCTGTTGCTGCCGGGGTCGTTCGTCAAACCACTGTGGCTTCCGCTGAACGATCCCGTCCACTGCAGCCCTTTCGGCAAACGGCGGGTCAGACTGGCCCGGTACTGGTAGTAGGAAGTTGTATAGGTGATGAGCACGGTTTGCACGTTCTGCGCGTAGCTGAATTGGCCCGACGTCGCCCAATGTCCGAAACCGCGAAAGAAATTGGCGTTGCCGATAAATCCCAGCGCATTCTGGCCTTGGCCGTTGGAACTGTCGATCACGGAACCGGAGAAGCTCAACATATCCCACAGCCGCTTGTTGTAGTTTACGGTGCCGGCGAGATACTCGCCCGTATAACTGTGTCCGAAGTAGAACTGGTCGTAATAGGTGGCTTGAAGCGAACTGGAAAGAAAATTTGTGAACTGGTAGTTCGCGCCGGCTCCGAGAGTCACGGAATGTGATCCTGCCCCCAACCCCACTTCTTCCTGGGGGATGCCATTACTGCTAAGGCTCTGGGTCAGGTAGCCCGACAGATTGCCGACGTAGTTCTGGCTCACGTTAAAACTGAACTTGCGCGTGGGGCTGAAAGAGACGCTGGCCGATTCATTATCGTCGGTGTAACTCGAGCTATTCGAGGTACCCTCGTTTGCCGCCTCGTTTGCCATCGAATTGCTGGTGGCCGATGCGCGATCGTAACTGGCCGAAAAGGTTCCACGCATGGGCAGGGCATGAATCGCGCTGAACCCGAAGTCGTGGCCGCTAGAATTCTGAAACTGATCCTGCTCGCCCGCCAAAAACTCTGGGAACTCGGAGTTGAAGCTGTTGTGAGTGAAGAAGGCGTTAAGCCGGAAGCCCTCGATCTGATAGTTCGAGTGCGCATTGAACATGCGCTGGCTGGACTTCGATTCCTGGTCCGTGCCGTAAATCGTGCCACTTCCGCTGCCTTGCGTATACCCAACAG
>PLBE01000026.1 GCA_003134435.1 Acidobacteriaceae bacterium | reverse complement strand
TCATTGACGAAGAGCAGATACCGGAGCAATTGCTCGGCGGGACGCTCAAACTGCTTGCGAGCGCTCTCCGAAAGAGGCGCATCCGCAGTCTGGCCGGCACTTTTATCTTTCGCAGCCTCCGCATAAAGAGCTAGCCTCGTCTTGTAGTTCGTCAATGTGATGAGATTATGCATTTGCGTCTGGTGCGCCAGCACAAGATGGGCCACAACATCGCTCTGGGATGTCATATAAGCCGAAGAGTCAAAGGCGTTGGGAAGTGAAACGAGCTTGGTTGAGGCACCCTGATCCGGTAGACCCGTTGTCTGCTTGTCTTCGACGACCGCATTCGCCATGTGCGGCAGGCCTGCTATCTTGCCGGTCACATACCAACCACCCCAACGGTCTTTGATGGGGCTTTCCTGNNTCCGTGATGTAAGACTGGCTGGAGAGTGCCTGTGTACCCGTTGCGGTGGGATAGATGGATCGAAGCAGTACGCCGGGGACATTGCGTGTTCCCGCGGCAATGTGGCATTGCGTGCAGTCCAGTTCAGCCCGCTGAAACACTGGCTTGTCCGCCTTGTGTTCATCGAGCAGATAGAAGATAGCGTCCTGCATCGGATCGAAGGAGACAATTTCAATTGCCTTGCCATCGTGCACCTTGCCAACGTAAACATCGTCATTGAAATAAAGCGCACGGGGATGCTCCGGCGAGATCTTCTTATACTGAAAACTTGTCTTCGAGAAAACCAGCGTTTGAGAGTCGACAGGAACTTTCAACAGCTTCAATACGGATTTGAGATATCCGAACTTCGGCTCGTACTTGAGTTTTTGCTTTCCCTGATTCAGTTCCTGCTGCAGTATGGCCACCGGGTCGCTCAGATCCTCTGAGCGATAGTTGATGGGCGCATCGCTGTAAGGAACATAGCCCTGGTTTCGAACAGCGATCTGGCCATATGCGCGTGCAATGACCCAGCCTAGGCACAGAACAGAAACCGCAACAAGCAAAACCAGCAATCGACTCGACTGCTCTGTGCCAAACGCCAATCTCCGTCGCCACTTACGCGTTCCACGCTGCGTCGAAAGTAACGACGCGCCCGTTGAAGCAGGATTGTGTCGAGGGAGTCTGTCGTCCTCTGAAGCGTGATCGTCAGTTTCGTGAATCATGATCCATCCCAAGCTTGACGTGTCTGTCTCGTAGAGGCGGCCTATGAGTTCAACCGAGACCGCCTCTCGTCTTCCGATTCGGTTTAGCGGTCAGAGAGTAAGCCGACGATACTCTTTGCTTCGCCATCAGGGCGCCTGGACTCCATCGAGAGTTCAAGCGTCCCATGAGAATGCCGGCGGCGCGAACCGAACTTGGCGGACTTATCAGGTGCGGTTCCAGACGCAGTCGCGGTTCGCGAGCGGAGCCATCGACAATGCGGAACCACCAATTCGCCAATGGGCGACTAAGCGAAGGGACAACAAAGCCTGAGTTGTTTGAGGATCCAATACATTTCGACTCAACCTGTGACTAACTCCGATTGCGAGCAGGAAGCGTACTTCCCATTTGGCAACAGGATGGGGAATGAAACGTTGAGTAGACGTTCAGAGTGTTGGGGAGATGGAGGGTCTTGTCCGAGATCTGCCGACTAGCCTTGATCAGGCTGTTCGAATCATAGGCCCGCGCGACGACGCCATCTCTTCTGAGAGAAGCGAGAAGCGTCGACAACCTTGGGTGGATCGGACAATCATATTATGAAACCTAACTTAGAACACGATTCAGGTCAAGAGGAAAAATAGCAGTGGATGGTTTTCCTGTCGGTAAGTTTTACTCCGATATCTCGATTGGTACTGACAAGTGAACTGTCCGCGGCGGCAGGCATACCCGGTCGTTACACGCCTGAAAGCGGACGCTTACCGGGATCAAGTCTCTGCCGGCAGAGGAATGTGGATTGACCCTTGCGGGCAAATTCAAATCGAATCGACCGTTGTAAACTTCCGTATCGAGATCGAAGGCCGTGTCATGCTTCTTTACCGGAGAACTGCCTGTCGGCGCGCCTGCAGTCTGAACGACTTCATTCGCATCGAGTGTGACGCGGAGAGGCGTTGGCCCGCCAGGTAACTGAGCCAGACCATAGACATGCCATCCCTCCTGAACTTCTGCCGAGAGCTCGATGACAATATTCGCCTCCGCCCTCACGGCCGTCTTCGGGACCACAGTCCCCGTCCATTGCACAGGCTGAACTGGAACCTGCGCGACACTGACCACAGAAAGGCACAGACCAAGGATTATCCTGAATTGAAGCCATTTTCCCTTCATGCAGAATTTCCTCCGGTAGCCGTTGCCCTTGTTGCTTGCCTATCTTCCATCGCTATCGCTCGGCCCCTGGGTGCCATCGGCAAACTTATTGCTGCGACTTCGGTTCAAAGCTTGGCGGATCGATCTGTCCACGGTGGCAGTTGCCGCAGCTAATGGGCTCCGAATACCGTCTGTCCCCCAATTGCGCAAGGTATTTGTTATTGATATCGCCGGTCATTGAAATCATGAAACGCGCTGTCTCCTTCACTGGATTCTCATCGGAGGC
>PLBE01000198.1 GCA_003134435.1 Acidobacteriaceae bacterium | reverse complement strand
TGTTAACGCCGGCGAAAAAGTAATCCGTTTTAGCCGGTCCCGGCCGGAGCCAGTGATCCAGAGAGAGCCCCGGTCGACGGGGACGCGGTAGGAACTCTACATCAGTTTCTAAATTAGTTTTCCCGCGTGCTTGCGTACCACTCGAGTTTTCGATTCTCCTCAGGGATTCATCCCAATGATCCTCTGAGGAGTCGGCTTGAGCCAGTCCCGCCGTTGTCCTTACTGTAATAGTTCGTTTCTACCCTCCGCTTATCGTCCTCAACAAAGCGTGTGCGGTCGGGCGGAGTGCCAACGTCGGCGCCGCAGCGATTATCACCGCAAGAAACTTGCGACTGACGCCGAGTATCACCAGGTCGCCTTGGAAAGTCAGAAGCAGTGGCGAGAGGAACATCCTGACTATCAGAAACAGTGGCGGCGGCAGAATCCGCAACGAGTGGAAAACAACCGTGAACGTCAGCGGCAGCGGGATCTGAAGCGACGTCTGCGGCGGCGTCTTCTTGACAAGAACAACTTAGCTTTGGATCTAAAGCATTCTGTTTCAGAGGTTTGGCTGTTGGGGTCCAAACTGGGCGATCTTGACAAGAACAACTTAGCTTCCGCGCAAGTCCTGATTTTGCCGTCACTTGGCCATTCTTCGCAGGACCGCGGGGCGTCTTGACAAGAACATCCCTATGGCTTGCGGATGCGACTGGCTTTATACGGTTGCAGCAGAGTCATGCTGACCACGGAACAAATCAACTCGATTCATCGCCTGCACTGGTCCGAGCATTGGTCGGTGCGCAAGATTGCCCGTCATCTCCATCTGGCACGCAGAACCATCTCCCAGTATCTGGTCACACCGGCACGCAGCGCGGCTCGCCGGCAACGTGCCAGCAAACTGGATCCATTCAAAGCCACCATCGCCGAACTGTTGGAGCAAGATGCAGAGGCGAGTGCCATTGTGATCGCGCAACGGCTTCGCCCGCTCGGCTTCACCGGTGGCCTGAGTATCCTGAAAGATTACTTACACCGGGTGCGAGCGCAGACTGCGGCCAAGCGTGCCTATGTGCGCATGGAGCCAGGACCGGGGGAGCGCTTCGAAATCGACTGGGGTCATTTCGGTGCCCTTCTCTACCAGGGTCACGCGCGCAAGCTCTATGCCTTCTGTCTCGTGGAATGTCACAGCCGCAAACTGTTTGTCGAGTTTACGCACAGCCAGAGCTTCGAGACCTTCGTACGTTGTCATATCCACGCCTTCCAGTCGATGACAGGAATCGCACGCGAACTGTGGTATGACAATCTCGCCACCGCTGTCGCCGAGCACGACGGAAACTTAGTCCGTTTTCATCCCCGCTTTCTGGCCTTCGCCCGCGAATACAGTTTCCTGCCACGCGCTTGTCATGTGCGGGCGGCCTGGGAAAAAGGAAAAATCGAAAGAGCAGTCGGATATTTACGGCAGAACTTCTGGCCGCTGCGCACCTTTGCCGATTTAACCGATGTCAACTCGCAGGTGCGCCGCTGGCTCGAACAGGTCGCTAACCAACGCCGCCATCGCGAAACTGGAGAGACTCCCGAAGCACGTTTTCAGCCCGAGGCTCTGCGAGCTTTACCCGTGATTACACCGGATTATCGGGACAGAGCAGAAGCTCTGGTCCACAAAGATCTCCGGCTGTCGTTCGATGGTAACCGCTACTGTGTGCCGCCACGTTATGTCGGCCGCCACCTCACCATCAAGGCCGACGCTTCCGCGGTCACCATCTACGACCAATATCAGGAGATCGTTTCCTACGCTCGTTGCTGGCAGCGCGGGCAGACTTTCGGTGCCGCACGTTTTCAAAAAGAACTGTTTGCCCAGTTAGCGGCCGCGCAACGCTCGGCCGAACAACAGCGCCTGATTAGCTTGCTCGGTCCGGCCTCAGAGTCTTACCTGCGTCGTCTGGCCGATACCGACCGCTCGCTGGCCCGGCAAGTCCGCGAACTGCTCCTCCTCATTCGTGAATATGGACCCGACGCCGTGGCGGCCGCGATAGCCCAAGCTCATGCTGCCGGCGCGTTTGGCGCCGATTACATTGCCAACCTTCTCCGTCAGCAACGAATGCGGCGCGATGTGCAGCCTCCTCTTCGTTTCCAAGACCCACAACTCAATGAACTGGCTACCGATCCACTGTCGTTGGCCGACTACGACTCTTTCATACTACGTTCCAAAAAGGACTCCGATGACCTCACTGCAACAGAAACTGAATCAACTGAACCTGACGATCATGAGCCAGCAACTGGATCAGATGCTGACTGATTCCACCGCCAAAAATCTCAGCCTTGCCCAATCCCTGGAAGCGCTCGTCGATCGCGAGCTCGAGTCCCGTAACCAGCGTTCCATCGAACGCCGCTTCAAGCTTTCCCGCTTGCACAGCATGCCTTCGATCGATACCTTCTCCTTTAACCATCACAAGTCGCGCCTCCAGCTCAAGCCCCGCATCCTTCGTCTGCTCGATCTCGACTTCCTGCATAACGGCACCAGCGTGTGTCTCATCGGCAATCCCGGCGTAGGCAAAACCTACTTGGCCAAGATCATCGCCTGGCGCGCCTGTCAGGCCAACCAGCGCGTGCTGTTCACGACCGCCATGGATATGCTCAACCATCTCCTGGCTTCTCAGGTCGATCATTCCCTGATTCGCAAACTCAAGATCTATACCGAACCCTCTCTGTTGGTGGTCGACGAGCTAGGCTATCTTTCGCTCGATCAACAGACTTCCAACCTCTTCTATCAGGTCATCTCCACCCGCCATAGCCATAAGCGCAGCACGCTCATTACGACCAACACAGCCTTTTCCGACTGGGGCAACATCCTCTACAACACCACCATCGCCACTGCTATCGCCGACCGTCTGGTGGAAAACTCCGAGATCTTCCTCCTCGCAGGTGAAAGCCTTCGCAAGGGCAATAAGAGCCAGCCTTCCTCCGAATAATCACCTCGGTTGGCTCACATCAGGCGCCGCTCTGTGACGATATCCCGCACGGAGGAGTCCGTCGGGTAACCCCTCAACGGCGCTGTCGGCCGGGGCGGGAGTCATGAACTTCCGCTCCCTGGTCCTCCTCTCCTTATTCCTTATGTTCAACTTCAGCGCCAATCATCTGCTCTTGCTCTCGCGTATGGAATACCGCAGCTGTGTCGTGTTCCTCATGAAGGACGACTCCACCCGCCGGGTCTACCGCCTCTACGACTTCACCAAATCCCAAATCATCACGTCAGACCACCATTACTGCGTGTCGGGAAAGGTCAATAGCGCGGACAAACTCTACCTGGTTATCGAGTCGGTCAGGCGGGACACCAAACACAGCCCGGATCCGCAGTTACGCCTCGAGTGGACGGCGCGGGAGAAGCCTTCATGAACTAACCATCACTGGCTGGGAACAAACTCGCAATCGTGACTGCTTGTCTTCGACGTCGGCGGCCGCCGCATTCCTGTGCTCCGCGACCACCGCCACGCTCTCTGGCTCACATCTAAACCGGCTAAACTGGCTCCCTTT
>PLBE01000105.1 GCA_003134435.1 Acidobacteriaceae bacterium | reverse complement strand
AAGCCGTCGTTGGCGCCGTTCTTGAACAGGAAAGGCTGATCTTTGTAGGCGCGCTGGTAGAAATTGTGTCCCAGTTCGTGGTGAATGGTGACGAAGTCGGTGCCGCGGATCTGGATGCACATCTTGACCCGGAGATCATCCAGGTTGTCGAGGTCCCAGGCGCTGGCATGGCAGACGACGTCGCGATCGGCGGGCTTGGTGAAGAGGGAGCGCTGCCAGAAAGTATCAGGCAGGGGGGCGAAGCCCATCGAAGTGAAAAAGCCTTCGCCGAATTTGACCATGGCTTTAGGGTCGAGCTTTTTCTTCTGGAGGAGTTCGGTGACATTGACGCGGCCGCCTTTGTCCTCGGGTACTCCGAGAAGTTCGTAGGTGTTACCCCACTCCTGCGCCCAGGGATTACCCAGCAAGTGGGCGGGTATGGGGCCATTGGGGGGAACGACGTTGGGGCCGTATTTTTCGGCGAGCTTCCAGCGAACGAAAGTGTGGAGCGAGAGATAGAGGGGCCTGACCTGGTTCCATAGACGTTCGAGGTCGGCGGAAAACTCCTCCGGGGTCATGTCGTATCCGGCGCGCCAGAGGGCTCCGGTATCTTTGAATCCAATTTCTCGAGCACCCTGGTTGGAGAGCGCGACGAAGCGGGCGTAGCGCTGGCGCATGGGTGCGCCGATGGAGTGCCATCCCAGCCAGGCTTCTTTGAGGGCCTGGGGATCGCGGCTGGTGGACATCAACTTTTCCACGGCGGTGATGTCGAGGCAGTCGTCGTCTTTACGGCAGAACTTACCCTTGCCGTAGTCGGCATCGAGGGAAACGCCGATGTCGGTCATTTCGCGGCGGAGAGTGGCATTTTTTGGAGCGGGCGCGGTTAAGGAGAGCTTCAGCAGGAGGAATTTGCGCGCAAGTTCCGGCGCAAGCTGAAGGCCTTCAAAGCGTTTTGCCTGCTCGACCAATTCGGTGGTGGCGGCGGTGGCCTCATCGATGGCATCGGCGGCGATGGCCTGGGTGTCGTCGGTAATGAAATTTTCCTGGACCCAGGAGGCGCGCTGGACTTTGATGCTGAGGTCAGCGAGACGGGCCTCGGCGTGGTTCATGAACTCCTGCGCTTCGGCGGGAGTAGGGGCAGCAGTTTGAGCGTATGCATGCATAGCGAGAAGTAAGAATACGAGACCCAGGGCCCTCATGACGCCTCCGAAAGAATAGAAGATTATGACGGATGAGGTAGGTTGTTGTCAGCGCGGGTCGCGGCTTTTCTTGGTCTTCCTTAGCTGGCGCAGGGCCGAACGCCATCGTCCGTCCAGTCTAGCAAGTAAATTGTCGGCCCGTCACCACTCCAGTATTAATGCGCGGATTGTAGGGCTTCGATGGCCGACTTTACTTTGGCGGATACCTCTTCGGTGTCTTTCACGGTCAAGCCAGCGGTGAGGATGGGCTGTCCGACGCGCATTTCCAGGGGCTGCGACTTGATGTGGTATGTGTTCATGGGAAGCAGATCGAAGGTACCGACCAAGGCGATGGGGACGATTTCGGCTTGGGCTTTGATGGCGAGAAAAAATGCTCCGGGAAGAAAAGGTTGCAGTTGTCCATCGCGGGTGCGGCCGCCTTCGGGAAAGATGACCAGGGGCATGCCGCGGCGGAGGCTGCGCAGAGCGGATTTAATGGCGCCGATGGAAGCCGCGGGATTCTGCTGGTTGATGCAGACTTGTCCCGACCGTTTGAGGTGCCAGCCGACAAAGGGGTAGGAGAGCAATTCACTCTTAAAGATGATTCGAAATTGAAAAGGTAAATAGACGTAAAGGATGGGAATGTCGAGCGCGGAGGCATGAGTGACCGCATAGACGCGCGGCTTGGAGTGGTCGATGGCGGCGTTCATGCCCGTAACTCTTACTGGGGACAAGATGGTCTTCATGATGAGGCGAGACCAGAGGCGGGCCAGATTGTGCTGGATGCTTCCGTTGCGGTCGAAGAAGGAGCAGAGGAGTGAAAGCGTGCCCAGAATCAGGGTGTAGGCCCAGATGAGCGGGTCAAAGATGAAATAGGAGCGCAGGCGACTGAGCCAGCCATGCCGGGTCGGGGAACTGGACGTGGGATGCGGTTTGGTCCAGGTGGGAGTGGGGGCTGGACGCAGATCGTCAGAGGGCAAATCGTCGGAGCGCAAATCGTGGGAGCGAAAATCAGTGCGCTCTTTTTCCGGGTCGGCGGTGGTGGCGATTTTATTCAAGACGGTAATTCTCCTGACGTCACTCCTGACATCACATCCTCCCATCACATGTCGCGGGCGAGGGCGCCCGCAGGCCACACGAGCTTAGATGCGGACAGATAGTTTTCGCATCGCTTCTCCGACAATGTAAATCGAACCGGTGACTACTACGAGGCCGGATTTTCCGGCGATCTCGCGGGCTCGATGCAGAGCCAACGGTACATCGGCGGCGTCTTCAATATCGGTGCCCGATGTCACACGGGCGGCTGCCTGCCGAATTTCATTGGGCGTGGCGGCGCGCGGGTTATTGGCGTGGGTAACGATGATGTGGCTGGCAATGGGAAACAGGATCTCGGTTATTTCCTGCATGGCCTTGTCGCGCATGACGCCGAATACCATGGTGACGGGGCGGGGAGTGCTGGTGCTTGCCGCATCGGGGTAGGCAGCGGAAAGGGTGGACCGCAAGGCCCAGGCTCCGGCGGGATTATGCGCTACATCGAAGACATACTCGGGATTGTCTCCGGCGGCGGGAACCGTCTGGAAACGGCCGGGCCAGCGGGTTTTGCGGATGCCCTGGGCGATGGACGCTGGCGTGATGAGGGTTGTTCCCTGATGATGCAGTTCGACGGCGGCGGCGATGGCGAGGGCGAGATTGCGCAGTTGATGACGGCCGACCAGTGGCGATTCGACGAGGATCTGTTGGTCGAGGACCTGCATGGGATAACGCAGACGCAAGCCGGAGCGATCGGGAGTCTCGAGTGCGAGGAAATCGTCACTTCCGGGCGACAGGGGAGGGACGTAGGGTACGGCATTCACGGCGCGGGCACCGGCGTTCAAGATTGTGCTGCCGATGACGTCGTTGGCTTCGGGCAATTGGGGCAGTGTGACCACGACGCCCCCGGGTCGGATGATGCCGGCTTTTTCGCGGGCGATTTCAGCGACCGTTTCGCCGAGATACTTCTGATGATCGAGAGCGATATCGGTGATGATGCTGAGGCGCGGGTCGACGACGTTGGTGGCATCGAGACGTCCGCCCATGCCGACTTCGAGGACGACCAGGTCGGGACGGTGGCGGGCGAAATATTCAAAGGCCATGGCGGTCAACATTTCGAAGAAGCTGGGATGCCAGGGCAGATCGCCTTCTGAAACCAGGCGCTCGGCGGTGCGGCCGACCACGTCGTGGATCATGGCGAAATCGTCGTCGGCGATGGGCTGGCCATCGAGGCGAATGCGCTCGTTGATGCGAACCAGATGAGGCGAAGTATAGAGTCCGGTTTTAAGGCTGGAAGCCTGGAGGATGGATGACAGTGTTGCGGCGGTGGAACCCTTGCCGTTGGTACCGGCGATGAGCACGGTCGGGACGCGCTTTTCGGGATGCCCGAGGGCCGAGAGCAGGACGCGCATGTGGGACAGGTCGAACTTGTGCGATGGCGTCTGGGCCAGTTCGTGGCCGAGCGCGTACATCTGCGCGACTGCGGTTTCGTAGGACAAGGGTCGAGGTTCGCTGTTCGTCGTTCGCTACTCGTCGTTCGCTATTCGCGAGGGCGGGTACATTCAGGGTAGCAAGTCCGGTCAAGGGTTTCGACTCTCTCTCATTGGACGGCGGAGGATTGACATCAAAGGGCTCTCCCACGCGCCCCAATGAGGGCAAGGACGGGCTTGGCGAACGGCGAGCGACCTTAGGCCGCCTGGGCCATGAAATCGAGGGCGCGGGCGATGTAGGACTTCAAAGCCTTGCGCGGGACGACGGCATCGAGCATGCCGTGCTCGAGGAGAAATTCGGAGCGCTGAAAACCGGGCGGGAGTTTCTGGCGGATAGTTTGTTCAATGACTCGGGGGCCGGCGAAACCGATGAGGGCGCCGGGTTCGGCGATGTTGAGATCTCCGAGCATGGCAAAAGAAGCGGTGACACCGCCGGTGGTGGGATCGGTTAAGACCGAAATGTAAGGCACTCTCGCCGCGTCCAGGCGGGCGAGGGCGGCGGAAATTTTTGCCAGCTGCATCAGGCTGATGACGCCTTCCATCATGCGGGCGCCGCCGGAGGCGGAGACGATAATGATGGGCGTGCGGGTTGCAATCGCCTTTTCGATAGCGCGGGTGATGACTTCGCCAACCACGGCTCCCATGCTGCCGCCGATGAAGGAATATTCCATGGAGCTCACGATGACGGGCCGGCCGTTGAGCTTGCCATGGGCATTGATGATGGCGTCGGTGAGGCCGGTGTCGGTCTTCGCCTGCTTCAGGCGCGAGGAGTATGCCTTAAGATCGACAAATTTCAGCGGGTCGGTGGAGGCCAGATTGCTGTCGAACACCTCGTATTGATTGTCGTCGAGCAACTGCGCCAGGCGGGCGCGAGCGTCGATGCGGAAGTGCTTGTCGCACTTGGGGCAGACGTTGAGATTCTCTTCGAGGTCCTTTTTCCAAATAATCTGGCGGCAGCCGTCACACTTCACCCACAAACCTTCGGTGCGGACTTTTTTCACGCCGGAAGTGTCTAACTCGCCGGATTGTCGTTTGAACCAAGTCATGGGAAATTTGTGATCCGGTAATTGTGTAATCTGGTAATTTGAAAACCCCACTCACGAGCAGACCGAGGGATTCAAATTACCAATTCAGTACTCGATTCCTCGCTGGGCCATGACACCTTTTTCGTAGGCGTGCTTGACCTGACGCATTTCGGTGACGGTATCAGCGAGTTCGACAATTGTCGGATGGGCGCTTCTACCGGTCAAGATCACATGCACCATTTCCGGTTTGTGTTTGAGAGCCTCTACCACCTTTGCGGGATCCAGCATACCGTAGCTGATGGCGTAATTGATTTCATCGAGGACGACCAAGTCCCAATCGCCGGACTGGATTGCTTTTTCGGCCTCGGCCCAGGCGTCCTCGACCATGCGGACATCTTCAAGGTCGGGTTTTTCGGCGCCGACTTTGACGAAGCCACGACCCATCTGCTTGAGAACGAACTTGTCTCCGAAGGCTTTGACCGCGTCCAGTTCGCCATAATGCCACGAGCCTTTTAGAAATTGCAGCATCAGGACCCGCATACCCTGGCCTACGGCCCGCAATGCGGTTCCGATGGCTGCGGTGGTCTTGCCCTTGCCGGGACCCGTATTGACGATGATTAGACCACGACGCAGATCGGACATAAGACTGAATTTCTAATTGTACGCGGCGAGTGAGGATTTTGTAGTTTGAAAGCGGAGATCAGCGGAGATGAAGCCGTCCGAGCGGGGATCGAGAAATTACGAAGTGAGTTAAGGGGGAGGGAGGCGGACGGTTTGATTTCCGTCCGCCGGGAGTTCATCGGGGGAGGACAACTCTAGGGCAATTCGACGACTTGGTGGAGTTTGGGCTGACTTTGGCCGTTGGCACCGCCTGGATCTTCGGCGGCCAGCAGGCGCACGGCGATCCGCAGAGCGTCCATTTCCTTGCGGACCCGCATCAACTCTTGCTCCTTCATTCGTAAAACGTCGTACGGGTTTTTCATAGGGGGAGGGCCTCGGGGAAAAATTCAGACTGGTTTCGCATGTCTAGAAACACAGTAAGCCGTATTCGCGCCGCTGGAAAGCTGCCGGAAGTGCATATTGCGGCAAAGGGCGAAAATGGGTGAAATCGGGCTTACAGGACGCTGCCCAGTTACCAGAAAGTTAATGTCCCAAATGATAGGGGTGACGCTTGAGGATGGTAAAGGCGCGATAAAGCTGTTCGACCAGAACGACACGGGCCAACTCGTGAGGGAGCGTCATCTTTCCAAGGGACAGGGTGAACGCCGCATGTTTGCAGGCGGTTTCGGTGAATCCGTCGCTGCCGCCGATGACGAAGAGGAGGGGAATCGCGGCGATCTGCTCGCGATCGAGGAAGGCAGCGAGCTCTTCGGACGAGAGCTGTTTGCCGCGGGAATCGAGGAGTACGAGCTTGAACCGTCCTTGAGCGGCCAGCGCGAGGACTGCGGATTCGTCTTTCAAGGCCACGCCGTCGACATCGGCATAGTGGGAGAGGCGTTTCAGATATTCGTCGGTTAGAGCCTGGATGGCGGGCTCTTTGGCCTTTGTTTTACCGATCCAGGCGAGTTTGATCTTCATGGAGTTGTCTATGATCCACTCAAGTTTCAGCCATCGGCGGTCCGAGCTGTGCTCGGCTGGACGGACGAGGGCGTCCGTCCGTATGCGAGCTTTGGGCTAGGGTTTCTTTTTGATACGCTTCTTCGGAGCAGGGCTCTTGGGGGCGGGGGACTTGCGGGCTTTGGGCTTGGGTAGCAATGCGGCGGGCTCGAGGCGCTTGGCCGACTTCCAGAGGCGTTCCAAGTCGTAGAACTGGCGGGCCTTCTCGGAGAAGATGTGGACGACGAAGTCGACATAATCGAGGAGGACCCATTCCGCCTGTTTGTAGCCTTCGGAGTGGGTGACGCGAAGGCCTAATGCCTCGAGACGCTCATCGACAGCGTCGGCAATGGCCTGGATCTGGCGAGGATTGGTGCCGCTGCACATGACGAAGTAGTCGGTGAAAGCTCCCGAATCTTTTTCGAGTTCGAGAACGGCGACATCGTCGGCTTGTTTGTCCTGGCATGCGAGGATCGCCTCACTCACTTGCAGTTTGAGATCGTCCTTCTTCTTCATACTGAGCTTCATCCGCCGATTCTTCACAGGCTGATTGATTGTAACCCGGCGACTGCTATGCGGCGGGCAAACGGCCGCGCTGCGGTCGGCTCGACAGAAGTGAGCGTCAGTCCCTACGGGTGTTTGGGGCGATAGAGGGCGTGTTTCCTGATGTAGTCGGCGACGCGGGGGTCGAGCCAGCGGGTGAGCGGCTTGCCCTGGGCGGCGGCGGCTCGGATGGTGGTGGCGGAGACACTTTGATTGATCCCTTCCAGCAGGTGCAAGGTGACTCCGGGAAGAACGAGATCGCCTTTTGCCGGCTGCTTGTGGAAGGGGCGGGTGACGGCGGCAGCGGGGCGCAATTGCTCGGGCAAAGACTCGGCCACGTCGCGCAGGGAATATCCGGGACGGCTGGCGATGATGAAATCGCATTCGCCAAGCAGGGCACGGGAGTCACGCCAGGTCGCCACATCGCGGAAGGCGTCGATGCCGATGAGAAAGAAGAGGCGGTCGGATTTTTTGAGGATTTTTTTCAGACGCCGAACCGTGTCGATCGAGTAGTTGGGGGCTGGCGAGTTGCGCTCGCCTGGGCGGATGGGGGCATCCGCGCCTAGCTGGGTCTGGGGGAATTCCGGGGCTTCCAGGAGCGAAGGGACGAATGTTTTTTCGTCCTGCGTGGCTAAGGCGACCATGGCATAACGATGGATGAAGGGGGTGAGGGGCTGCTTCTGTTTGTGGGGCGGNNGTCCGCGATGGATGGGATCGAAACTGCCGCCGAAGAGACCGATATTCATTTTCGATATGCCTGCGCGATTCCGCTGTGCTGCCTGGCTAGTTTCGTCGTTCGGCGGGGCTGGTGGCAAGTACTGTTGGCGGGGTGTTGCCGGATTATGTTCTCCCCTGGCTTTTTGTACAAGAGAGTTTGGCCGGGAGCGTCATCTGAATTAGGCTGGGACCAAGGCGTTCGCTTCGCACGAAAGTTGCCTAAACGTCGAAGGATACATGGAGGGTAGAGCATCTTGCCCGGCCGATATTTTGACGGCCGGGGGAGGACGCCCGCCGCACCTTGCACTTGTTCTTCGCGGGAGGGTGTACCTCTGGCCACTCTGCCGTCAGGAAAATGACGGTGGACTGCAGTAACTCGCTGTGCGCGCGATGCGCGCATAGGATGGGCCCATGCGAATGAAACTCCCCCTCATCCGCAACCTGGTCGTCGCTCCGGCGCGCGCTCCCATTTTGCGTTACGGGCTCGCCCTGTTGAGCACGGTTCTGGCGCTGATTCCCACCTTATTCTTTTCCGACGTAGCCGAAAGCCGTCTGGTGGTGTTTGCGGTAGCGGTGATGGTGAGCGCGTGGTACGGCGGATGGAAGCCGGGCTTGGCGGCAACTTCTTTTGCGCTGACGGTGAGCGCCTACTATTCGTTGTCGGGCGGACAGACACCGGGCGAGTACCGGCGGGCGATCGCGCACCTGGCCATGTTTTTTGCGGTGGCGTTGCTGATCTGCTGGTTCAATGCGGCGCTGCGGGCGACGCAGGATAGCTTGAGGCGTTCGGAGAGCAACTTCCGGTCGCTAGTGATGAACGCGCCTTATGGCATCTGCCGCTGCAACGCGCTGGGCATTCTGCAGGACGCAAATCCGGCGATGGTGGCGATGTTTGGCTATGAGAGCGCGGCCGAGCTAACGGGGCGGCACCTGGGAAGCCTGTATGCGGATGCGCAGCAGTGGTTTCAAACCGCCGATTACTTTCACGGACGAAAGGAATTCAACAACCTCACCACGGAATGCGTGCGCAAGGATGGGGCGGGCATCGTGGCGCGAATATCGGGACGCTCGATTCCTAACGGGAAAGAAGGCGGCAGCTTCGAAATTTTCATGGAAGATATCACCGAGACGCGAACGCTCGAAATGCAACTGCGGCAAGCGCAGAAGATGGAAGCGATTGGGCGCCTGGCGGGAGGGATTGCGCATGACTTCAACAACCTGTTGATGGTGATTTCGGGCTACTCCGAATTTCTGCTGGATCGAATTGGAGCGGACGCTCACTTGCGGGGTCCGGCGCAGGAGATCTCAAACGCGACGCAGCGGGCGACTTCGCTGACGCGGCAATTGCTGGCTTTCAGCCGGAAGCAGATGCTGGCCCCAAAGGTGCTCGATCTGAACGAGGTGGTGGGCGAAAATCTGAAAATGCTGACGCGCATGATCGGGGAAGACATCGATCTGTTAATGATTCCGGATGCCGCGCTGGGCGCGGTGCGCGCCGATCCTGGGCAGATCGATCAGGTGATCATGAACCTGGCGGTGAACGCCCGCGACGCCATGCCGCAGGGCGGAAAGTTGACGATCGAGACCGCGAACGTCACGCTCGACGAGAGCTTTGCGCGCACGCATACGCCACTGACCCCCGGCGACTACATCATGCTCGCCATCAGCGACACGGGCGTCGGCATGGACAACGAAACCCAGACGCGCATCTTCGAGCCTTTTTTCACTACCAAGGGCGCCAGGGGGACGGGCCTCGGACTTTCGACGGTGTATGGCATCGTGAAACAAAGCGGTGGATTTATTTTTGTCGACAGCCAACCGGAACGCGGCACAGCTTTCCGCGCCTATTTTCCCAGGGTAGATGGCCGTGAAGACGCGGTGGCGGTGCCGGAGACGCTGGGCCTGCCTCGCGCCGAACACGGGCAGGAAACGATTTTGCTGGTCGAAGATGAAACTAATCTTCGGCGCCTGGCTCGGCAGTATTTGGAGACCCAGGGCTACAAGATTCTCGAAGCGGAAGACGGCGCGGCGGCACTGCAGATTGTCGATGGCCACCAGGGCACAATCGACCTCCTGTTGACTGACGTTATTATGCCGGGAATGAATGGGCGGGAATTGGCGGCGCGCATCGGCAATCTGCTGCCCGAGATGCGGGTGCTTTATATGTCGGGTTACACCGAGAATGCGGTCGGCCAGGACGGCACGCTTGATGCCGGCGTTAATTTGCTGCAAAAGCCGTTCAGCCTGCCGGCGCTGAAAGACCGGGTGCGCGAGGTGCTGGATTCCGAACCGATTCCGCTGGCGGCGATGCCATCCAGCGGCGTCAGTGCTCTGGAAAAGAAGGTTCCGCCGTTTCGAGCGCGCCGGTTCAATCTTCATCTTCCGCTACGCTATCGTCCGCTGGGAGAAAAGAGTTGGCGCCCGGGCACGACCGAGAACATCAGCCGCTCCGGACTGCTTTTCCAATCCCAGGAACTGCTCCAGCCGAACGCGCTACTGGAGATCAGCCTGGTGCTGCCGCCGGAGATCGCGGGGCTCGCGGCAACCGAAGTGATTTGCCGCGGCGAAGTCGTGCGTTTAGTGGCAGCGCGAGGGCAAAGTCCAGGAGAAGGAGAAGCAGTAACGCCTGCGCTGGCGGCGAAGATTCTGCAATATAACTTCCAGCACGGAACGCAGGTTGGGGAAGCCTAGCGCGGGAGTCGAGGGGCGGGGGGCGCGACCGCGTACTGGGGTGACCAACCTGAGTTACCCGCCTGAGTTACCATCGATACCGAAGTGTGCTTGGACAAGCCCGGTCCGCCCTGTTACATTGCGGCCAGTAGCGATGCATCGATCGAAGAGCACGGATCGAGAAGCAGTGATCGAGAAGCAGAGCTCGAGCGAGGATGAGCATGTCGCTGGTCGTGAAGTTGGAAGACGATCTCGGTGAGCGCAGCGAGTGGGTGATGCTGCACGGAGTGGTTCCGGCCACGGGTCATGCGGATTTCCGGTTGCTGAGCGGCATCGATCCATTTGGCAAAACGGTGTTCAATCACCTGCAGATGAAGGTGTTCCTTGAGGAATGGGAGCGGGTGAAGGATCGAGTTCGCGACGACTCGCAGCTGGAAGCATGGGATAAGGTGAAGCACATGGCGGAGACCTGCCGGGACGATCGCGACTTATATCTGCGGTTTGTGGGCAATTAGCGGGCGCGAAGTCACGACAAGGGCTTGTGATGCTTCAAACTTGTTAGGGCGACATGGCCAGCAATGGATTCGGCGTCTAACGGCTTTATCCCCCTATTATCGCGGTGCAAGAATATTCAGGAGGAAACGCTCCGTAGGACCTTCGCAGGCGGATCGAGCCAGGCTGGTGTGGTGTTCGAATTGACTCCATAAGGGGGTCAATTAACCAGGTTGCGTCGCGACATTTTGTGTCGTCCTGATTGGTGTCGCGGTTACTGCGATCCGCCGGCAATCGAAGGCACGAGCAGTACCTCGTCGCCGTCCTGGAACGAATAGGAAGCGCCGCCCAGAAAGCGGATATCTTCTTCGTTCACATAAATATTCAGGAAGCGGCGCGTCTCGCCGGCGGCATCCCGCAAATGGGGCTTGAGGTCGGGAAACTGGCGGTCGAGCTCGGAGAACAGCTCGGTGAGATTCGCCGGCGAACAAACAATCCGGGGCGTCCCGGAAGTAAGCCGCCGCAAAGCGGTTGGAATTTGAACAGTGATGCTCATAAGAACCCTCCCGGGCAAGAGCCCGCAAAGTGATCATGCGGTCGATCGCTGTTCGCCATTCGTCGCGCAAGGACTAATCGTGCGAGGCTCGCGGGCGTGACTGACTGCACCATGCGGGTTCAGCGAAAGCGAACAGCGCAAAGCGAACTGCGAACGACTATCTATCGACCGACGACGGCGGTAGCGGCCTCCGCGACCACGGCCGGCAGCGTACCGGCCTTCGCCGCCAGATACGTTTCGAACTCGGCCAGTTTGGGAGCGATCGGAGTTTCCGCTTGATACCGGTCCGCCAGCACGTCCGTCGTCTTGAGTCCGTTGCCGGTGATGCAGAGGACGGTAGTTTCATCCGGCAGAATGCGATCCTGCTGGATCAGCTTGCGCGCGGTTCCAACGGTGACGCCGCCTGCGGTTTCGGTGAAGATGCCTTCCGTTTCGGCCAGCAACTGAATGCCGGTGACGACTTCGGGATCGGAAACATCTTCGGACCATCCCCCGCTTTTGGTGATGGCCTTCAACGCGTAATGCCCATCGGCCGGATTGCCAATGGCGAGCGAACGCGCAATCGTCTTGGGACGCTGCGGCTCGATCTCGGTGCTGTACTGCTTGATGGCGGTGGAAATAGGCGAGCAGCCAGTGGCTTGCGCGCCAAAAAACTTTACCGGCTTGGGATCGACGAGGCCCAGCAGAATCAGTTCGTCGAACGCTTTCTTGATCTTGGTAATCAAAGACCCGCCGGCCATCGGCACCACGATGTTGTCGGGCAGGCGCCAGCCCAGTTGCTCGGCAATTTCGTAGCCCACGGTCTTTGACCCCTCGGCGTAATAGGGACGCAGATTGACGTTCACGAATCCCCAGCGGTGCTCATCGGCAATCTGCGAGCACAGGCGATTGACGTGATCATAGCTGCCGTTGATGCGCACCAGTTCCGCGCCAAAGACCTGGGTGCCGAGAATCTTCGCGGGCTCGAGATCGGATGGAATAAAGATCCAAGCCTTCAAGTCCTCGCGAGCGGCTTGCGCGGCGACCGAGTTCGCGAGATTGCCGGTGGACGAGCAGGCCACGGTGTCGAAGCCGAAGCTGCGCGCATTGGCCAGGGCGACCGCCACCACGCGATCCTTGAAGCTCAAGGTGGGCAGGCACACGGCGTCGTTTTTGATCAAGAGGCTGCGCGATCCAATCTTTTCGCCGAGGCGCGGGGCGCGAACCAGGGGGGTGAACCCAACCGGGAGGGAGGGCTGGTAACCCGCCGGAAGCGGCAAGAGTTCGCGATAGCGCCACATGTTGGGCCCGCGGGAGGCGAACAGATCGCGAGAAATCAGGGGGCGCAGGGAATCGTAATCGTAGGTGACTTCGAGGGGCGAGAAACAGTCTTCGCAGATGCTGCGCGGTTGATTGCCCCAGGTTTTGCCGCATTCGCGGCAGCGGAGCTGGTACGTGCTCGTCTCCATGGTGCTGCTTCTTTCTGTGACTGCGGGACGAGCCGGGTAGAAAATTACCCCAGTTACGACAAAACCCCTTTTCCGAATGGGAAAAGAGGCTCGGGAAATGCGAATCAATTATCGCTTACCCGAATCTCATGGTCCCCGTTACCGGGCGAGAGTTGGCACCTGCGATGGAGATATATGATCCCGATCCGGTTGCCGTGGCGTCTTAGGGCTCGTCCCTCAGCCACTCTGCATGAAATTCCAGCTAGCCCAAAAGAGGGCGAACTTGGAGATAGATACTATAACCGACCGCCTCGTCTGTCAAGATAAATGCCAGATAATGTAGATGCTCCAAGATAATGTCGCCGATAATGTCGCCCCATAATTGCAACGCGCATACAATTCCTCTTCCTGTTCCTGCAATTCGTTAGCTTATGACCATCGCCGTTCGCTCCTTCGCGAAGATCAATCTCGGACTCTATATCGGAGCCGCGCGGCCCGACGGTTATCACGAACTGCGGACCGTATACCAGACGATCGCCCTGCATGACATGATCCGGGTGACCGTCTCGCGGGGTGGCGGAATCGAGATCGTCTGCCCGAACGCCAATAAAGATCCGCGGGTTCCACTGGATTCGTCGAACACCTGCTATCGCATCGCCGAGCGCGTGCTCGACGAACTCGGCGGCACGGGGAGAGTCCGCATCAGGATCGAGATCGACAAGCGTCTTCCCGTGCAGGGCGGGCTGGGCGCGGCGTCTTCGAATGCCGTGGCCACCATGCTTGCCCTTGAGCTCGCGCTGAAAAAGACGCCGGTGGTCAAAAAGAAACTTTCCAGCCCAGCACGGTTGCGGATCGCGTCTGAAGTTGGGTCGGACCTGCCGTTGTTTCTCGTGGGTGGGACTACCCTGGGTGTAGGTCGCGGCGAAGAAGTCTATCCGCTCCCCGATTTTCCCTCCGTACCCATGGTAGTAGTGACGCCCGACGTCGGAGTCTCAACCGCGCGCGCGTTCGGCGATTGGGATGCGCTGATGCAGAGGGAAAACGCTGCCGAACTGGGCTCGGCTGGACGGACGAGGGCGTCCGCTACGCGAGCGGTTTCTGGTGTTGAGCGATTGACGCGGTTGGAAGGGTCCGATAGACTGACTGAGGTTGGCCGCGTGCTTTCCGCGTGGCTTTGTAGTTACCCCAACACCGGTGCTTCCGCAAAAGGTGGGAGCCGGGCCGGAAACTTGCTTTCCGACCTTGTCCGTACCGGGATTGAAAACGACTTCGAAAGAGTCGTCTTTCCTCAATATCCCGATTTGCGTGACATGAAGTGTGCGTTGGAGCGCGCGGGGTCGCTATATGCATCGCTCTCCGGGTCAGGGTCAACCCTGTACGGACTGTTTCCGTCGCCAGCCGACGCCGCTAAGGCGGTAAAGCGTCTGCGCGAGCAGGGACTCAAGGCGGTGGCGACAAATACGTTGACGCGCCAGCAGTATTGGAAGAGATTTTTTGAGTGATTCGATGGTCTCTGGAAGCTTTGGCGGGAAATTGTGGTTCGATGTGTGGTTCGAGAAAAGACAGTTGTGAAACGACAATTGTTGAACGACAATTGAAGGCAATCAGCCAGTCAGATCCGTTTTCACTGGGCCGTCGACTAATGGTAGGTCAAGTGCCTTTGGAGCACTTTGTCTAGGTTCGAATCCTAGCGGCCCAGCCAAGACAACCAGTTCTCAGTGGCCAGTTCTCATTTCTCAGTCGAGAACCTGGAGCCCCAAAGCTGAGAACCGGGAACTGAGAACTCAAACTATGGCCACCGTTGCGACGACTGCCGAAAAGACGACCGCCGAAAGCACGACGGCCGATAAGACACGCCCGGAAAAAAAGCCGGTCGTGGACGAGAAAACGGAACGCAAGCCGCAACGCGCCCGCGTCGACGACCGATTCAAAGTCTTCTGCGGAACGGCCAACGAGGCGCTTTGCGATGAGGTTTGTAGTTTTCTCGGCTTGACTCGCGGACAGGCTCTGGTCACGCGTTTCAAAGACGGCGAAGCCTACGTGCAGATTCAGGAGAACGTGCGTGGCGCCGACGTGTTCGTGATGCAGCCCACCTGCCAGCCGGTGGATATGCATCTGATGGAATTGTTGCTGATGATGGACGCGCTGAAGCGGGCGTCCGCACGGCGGATCACGGCCGTGATTCCCTACTACGGCTATGCGCGCCAGGATCGCAAAGACAAGCCGCGGGTGCCGATTTCGTCGAAGCTGGTGGCCGACCTGCTCACGACCGCGGGCGCCGATCGGGCGCTGGTTGTCGATTTGCACGCGCCCCAGTTGCAGGGATTTTTTAATATTCCGGTGGATCACCTATTCGCTTCGCCGGTGTTGGTGGATTACTTCAGGAAACTGAACCTGCCGAATCTGACGGTGGTTTCGCCGGACGCGGGCGGAGTGGAGAGGGCGCGCTTTTTTGCCAAGAAAGTGGATGCGGCGCTGGCCATCGTCGATAAGCGGCGGGTCGAGATGAATGTAGCGGAAGTGATGAACGTGATCGGCGAGGTTCATGGGCGCACTTGTCTCATCATCGACGACCTTATCGACACGGCGGGCACGCTGGTAAAGGTGGCGCAGGCGCTGGTGGCAAATGGCGCGGGTACCGTATATGCCTGCTGCTCGCACCCCGTACTTTCGGGCGCGGCGGTGGAAAATCTGGTGAACTCTCCGATCACCGAGGTGGTCGTGACCAACACGATTCCGCTCACCGAAGCGGCCAAACAAGTCTCCAAGATCAAAGTGCTTTCGATCGCGGGGCTGATTGGACGGGCGATCCAGTCCATTCACGAAGAAACTTCGGTGAGCAGACTTTTTATTTAGGAGCGTCGTTCGTCGTTCGCTAATCGTCCTGGAGTGAAAGGGCTAGCGAACGATGAAAGGCGAACGACGAACAGCGAATCAGCGAGGACGAAATTATGGCTACAGCAACCGATATCAGCATTCTGGAAGCGCAGAAGCGCGAGCCAGGCACCAAGAATGCCGCGCGGCGGGTGCGCGTCAGCGGCAAGATTCCAGCGGTGGTGTACGGCGCGGGCAAGGATTCCGCTTCGGTCGCGGTGGATCCGCGGCAGGTCCTGCGCATCCTCCGCTCCGAGAGCGGACACAACACTATTTTCGATCTGGCGCTCGACAGCGATCGGGTGAAGGCGATGATCGTCGACTGGCAATTCGAACCGATCAAGGGCACGCTGCTCCACGTAGATTTGCAGCGCATCGCGATGGATAAGAAGTTGACGGTCACGGTTCCGGTCGTCCTCAAAGGCGAAGCGGCGGGGGTCAAGACCGAAGGCGGCATTCTGGAGCAGTTGCTGCGTGCCATCGAGATTGAATGCCTTCCGGCGGACATTCCCAAGAACATCGAAGTGGATATCAGCCATCTGGTGTTCGGCGTGGAAGTGCGGGTGAAGGATCTCCCGCACAGCGACAAGCTGAAGTTTTTGACCGAAGAGAACCAGATGATCGCGCACATCACCACGGTGAAGGAAGAAGTGGTTGCGGCTCCAGAGGCGGTGGCCGAGGCGGCGGCAAGTCCGGCTGAACCCGAAGTCATCAAGAAGGGCAAGCAGGAGGTCGAGGGTGAAGCCGAAGCCGGTGGCGATGCCAAGGCCAAGGCCAAACCCGAGAAGGCTGAGAAGCCCGAGAAGAAAGAGAAGAAATAGCTGCTGGCCCGCTCCCAGGTTAGCGCCCAAAGGACGAGCGCGAACCTGGGGCACCGAAGCTAAGAGCTGACTCGTGAAATTGATTGTCGGTTTGGGCAACCCTGGAATCGAGTACCAGTTCACGCCGCACAATCTCGGATTCTTGACGATCGATCGGATCGCCAATGACCGGGGAATTGAAGTCAGAAATCGCCAGTGCCGCGCCCTGACGGGGCGGGCCACGATTGCCGGTGCGCCGGCGCTTCTGGCCAAGCCGGAAACCTACATGAACCTTAGTGGGCTTTCGGTGCGGGAACTGGTGGCGGAACATCAGGTGGATGTCAGGCAAGACCTGATCGTGATTTACGACGAACTCGACCTGCCGCTGGGGACGATTCGGATCCGGCAGCGGGGTAGTTCGGCGGGGCACAACGGGATGGAGTCCATCCTGGGCGCGCTCGGTACCGACGAATTTTTGCGGATTCGGCTGGGAGTTGCGCCCGACCGCAAAGTTTCAGACAGTGTGCAGTATCTGCTCTCGCCCTTCCGCAAGGCGCAGGAGCAGGCGGTAGACGAGTTAATTGAAGTGGGAGCGCAGGCGGTCGGAGTGATTTTGCAAGAGGGACCGGCGGCGGCAATGAACCGCTTCAATCGCAAGAATGAAGCTGATGAGTGAAGGCGGATCGTGGTTCTTCCGTCGTTAGCCAGCGTAGGTGCTAGCGATGAGTCCCGAACGATGAACGACTGTACTTAAGAGAGTTTGGAGATAACGCATGAATCGTAGCTATGAGCTGATGTTTATCGTCCGCCCCGACATGGTGGAAGAGGAATTGAACAAACTGATTTCAACGCTCGAATCTTCCGTGACTACGGCGGGCGGCACCGCCAAGAGCGAAGTCTGGGGCAAGCGGCGTCTGGCGTATCGGGTAGGCAAGTTCAACGATGGCATTTTTGTGCTGATGTTGATTGAAGCCACAGGCGCGGTCGTCCACGAGGTCGAGCGCCGCCTGCGTGTGACTGAACCCGTGATCAAGTTCCTTACGGTGCGCACCGACGAAGAACTGAAGCGCCTGGACAAGATCAAGAAACTGCGCGACGCGAAAAAGAAGGTCAGCGCTCAACCCGTCGCCGCACCGGCGCCTGTAACACCAGTAACGCCGGCGGTTCCGGTGGCGCCGGAAGCAACCGCCGAGACCCCGGCCTCAGCGCCGGTTTAACGCGCCGCTCGCTTGCGGCGAACGGAAGCGCATAAGTCTTGTACAGGGCGCAGCTTTCGCCGCGGGGCAAGGCTTGAGAGACAAGAGTAAAGACATGGGGCACCAGCCCCACCGGGCTGGCGGGTTTGGCCGGCAACGAATTCTTAGAAAGCAGGAGCACTATGGCAGAAGAAACAAAAGCACCAAGCGCGTCGTCAAGCCACGGCGAAAGCCGTCCCGAGCGCACCGGGGGCGATCGTCCCGAGCGTAGCGGCCCACCCCGTGGTCCGCGTCCCGCCGGGGGTCCCGGTGGTCCACGCGAAGGCGGGCGCAAGTTTTTCCGGCGCAAGAAGGTTTGCAAGTTCTGCGTGGAGAAAATCGAAGCGGTCAATTACAAGGATGTGCGGCTGCTGGCGCAGTTCGTGGCGGAAAGCGGAAAGATCACCCCCCGCCGCCTGACTGGCGTCTGCACGCCGCACCAGCGGCGACTGTCGCGGGCCATCAAGCAGGCGCGCAATATCGCCCTGCTGCCCTTTGCCGGACGCGCGCAGTAAGTTCAAAGCGGTCGTTCGTCGTTGGTCGTTCGTCGTTCGCGGCAAAGACGACATTTGTTGACTGGTAGACTGTTCGCAAATCTGCAGACGACCAATGAGAAGCGACTCACGACCAGGTTACCTACGAAACGGAGTCATCATGGAAGTGATCCTGAAAGAAGACGTGCCCAAGCTGGGCAACCGCGGCGAGGTAGTGAAAGTCGCCGAGGGATACGGGCGGAATTTCCTCCTGCCCAAGAAACTGGCGATTGAAGCCACCGTCGCCAACAAGACTGTCATCGAGCAGATGAAGGCCGCCGCCGTGCGCCGTACTGCCAAGGAAAAAACCGAAGCCGAAGCCCTCGCCAAGCAGTTCGACGGCCTCGAGGTCAAGTTCCTGCGCAAGTCCGGCGAGGGCGACCAGCTCTTCGGATCCGTGACCGCTGGCGATATTGCCGAAGCGCTGGAAAGGAAGAGCTTCCACATCGATCGCAGGAAAATTCAGTTGCACGAACCGTTGAAGACCATCGGTGAGTTTATCGTTCCCGTGAAATTGCACAAGGACGTGACCACGCACCTGAAGGTAGTTGTCGACAAAGAGGCAGTAGCGGCGGAGTAGTTGTTATTGGAGTTGTTTGCTGCACTGGTGTGGTGGCCGGGCAAAGCCCCGCCGCCACACGAACTGCACTCATTGCAGCTCCGCCCCAAAAAACTCTTCCACTCTTTTCAGGTCTGTGGTCCTGCGATAAGGGGGAAGACTCTCGACGAACACTCGCCCGTACTGCTTCTTCAGAATCCGGTTATCGAGCAAAGCGAGCAAGCCGCGGTCGTGCAGCGACCGGATCAATCGCCCGAATCCCTGTTTCAGGGTAATGACCGCGCTCGGCACCTGGTATTCAAAGAAAGCGTTACCGCCGGCGGCGTCGATGGCCTTCACGCGAGCCGCCACTACCGGATCGCTGGGCACCGCAAACGGCAAGCGATCGATGATCACGCAGCTCAGTTGTTCTCCCTGCACATCCACACCCTGCCAGAATGAAGAGGTGCCAAACAAGACAGCGTTGGGCGTCAGCCGGAACTCCTCGAGCAGCGCCGATTTAGGAGCGTCCCCCTGCTTGAGCATGGGGAAACCCAACTGGCCCAGCAAGCGCTCGTAGATATCATTCATCTGCGCGTAGCTGGTAAAGAGAACGAACGCGCGTCCCCGTGTAATCTGCAGCAGACGCCGGATCAGTTCCGTGGCCTCCGGCGCAAACTGGGGTGTCCGCGGATCGGGCAGACTGGGCGGAACGTAGAGAATCGCCTGGCTTTCGTAGTCGAAATGCGAGGGGACGACCAATTCGCGCGCATGATCGAGCCCCAGCCGTTGCCGAATGTAGTCGAATCCCCCGCCCACAGCCAGCGTTGCCGAGGTCAGCACCGAGGTCTCCAGCTTCGACCACAGGCACTCGCGCAAAATCTGGCCAACCTCGATCGGAGTTGCCTGCAGAAAAACGTTGCTGCGGCCGCCCGCGCTTTTTTCTTCTGCGAATGCTGAAGACTTGCGGCGCGACCCCGGAGCTCCGCGAAATCCCCGGCGCTCAATCCAGAAAACGGTGTTGGGATCTTCGTTTTCCATCACAAAGCGCAGTTGTACCTGCAATTGCTGCGCTCGTCGCGCCAGTGTGAACACTTCCTCAGGCTTCTGCGGCAGTTGCTCCAACTCCGCCCCCATCCGGTGCAGCGCTTGATTCAGGGCGATAAATTCTTCCCCATTTTCCTCCAGGAACTCGCGCCGGGAGTCGAAGGAAGACCGTCCTTCGTTCGCGGGCAGCAGCGAAAAAAACAGCTGCGACCGCTCCCGCAGCGAGTGAATCGCTCCCGAGATTTGGGGAGTGTAGAGTTTCTCCCGCTGCAGCATATGCTCCACGTCGCGCGTCAGTTCGTCCATCCGCAGGTTGCTCACGGAAATCCCAAAATAGCTGCCGGCGATGTCTTCCAGTTCGTGCGCTTCGTCGAAAATCACGGCCCCGCATTCGGGAAGCACGCCGGCATCGGGCGCGCCCTCGGCTTCGAGCTTGATGGAGAGGTCGGCGAAGAACAGGTGGTGATTGACGATGATGATGTCGCTCTCCGCCGCGCGCCGCCGCATCTCGGTGATGAAACAGCGGTCGTAGTCCTTGCATTTCTGGCCGAGACAGGTGTCGGCCCCCGCATCGAGCTTGTGCCAGAGCGCGCTGGCCTCGGGCAGTTCGGCGAGTTCCGAACGATCGCCGGTGTGCGTCGTTTTCTCCCACGCGGCGATGGCGCGGAAATGCTCCACTTCTTCCAATCCGCTGAGCACGGGCTGGTCGGTAAGATCAAACAGTTTTTTGCGGCACAGATAATTATTTCGCCCCTTCATGTAGCAGACGCTGAGTCTCCGGTCTTGGTCAGGAAACAGGGCTCGCTCGAGCGCTGGAACGTCTTTGAAGAAGAGCTGTTCCTGGAGATTTTTTGTGCCGGTCGAGATGATGACGCGTTTGCCCGAGCGGATCACCGGCAACAGATAGGCCAGCGTCTTGCCCGTGCCCGTGCCCGCTTCGACAATCAAATGCCGCTTCTCTTCGAGCGCCTCTTCCACGGCCTGCGCCATCTGCAACTGACCGCGGCGAAACTCATAGGCGGGATGCGTCTTCGACAGCAGCCCGCCCGGCGCGAAGAACTGATAGAGCGAGAATCCCGCAGCGGGAGACACGGGATGGGATGATGAAGGCACGGAGTCTCTATAATAGCTAACAGTTCTCGGTTCTCAGTTCCCGGTTCTCAGTTCTCAGTAAGATCTTCACCGACTCGGGATCAGAAAAGATACCCATTGAGCAAGAAGAAGTTATCGCCACTTGTGGCCATCGTCGGACGCCCGAACGTGGGCAAATCGACGCTCTTCAACCATCTGACCGGATCGCGGCGCGCCATCGTCGGCGACGAACCAGGCATCACCCGTGACCGGCTTTATGGCGAAGTTGAATGGCTGGGGCATGCTTTTCGTGTCGTGGATACGGGTGGCATTGTTCCCGACGACAAAGACTTCATACCCGCCGAAATTTTCCGGCAGGCCAAGGTCGCGTTCGAAGAAGCGGCGGCTATCGTCATGGTCGTTGACGCGCGGACAGAGATTGCCGGCCCCGACCGCGAGTTAGCTCGACTTCTGGCGCGCACCGGCAAGCCGCTCTTTCTCGCTGTCAACAAAATGGATTCGGACAAGCAGGACGGTCTGATCGACGAATTCCATGGGCTCGGCATGCGGAATATGTTTCCGATTTCGGCTGAGCATGGACGGGGTATCGACGATCTGCTTGACGCCATTCTTAAGGTGATTCCCAGGGTCAAAAGCGCAACCACGGGGGGCACCGAGGACGCGGAGGACGGCACGGGGGAGACCTCACCCACTCCCGAGGAGCCGCATGAAATAAGGGTGGCCATCATCGGTCACCCGAATGTGGGGAAGTCAACCCTGCTGAATGAGCTCACGGGGATCGATCGGGCGATTGTCTCGCCCATTGCCGGCACGACGCGGGATTCCATCGATGAGGTCGTGCAATACAAGGGCCGCAAGATTCGGTTTGTCGACACGGCCGGCATTCGCCGCAAAGGCAAGACGCATCTGATGGCCGAGAAGCTATCGGTGGTCATGGCGCGCAAGAACATCGAAGACGCTGACATCGTGCTCTTCATGGTCGATGCTACCGAAGGCGCGAGCGGGCTCGACGCCAACATCGCAGGCTATGCGCATGAGAGTGGACGCTCGGTGATTATCCTGGTCAATAAATGGGATCTGGTGGCGAGCGGCGAGAAGCGGGCGGTCAGCCAGTCAAAAACCGCGCGCATTCAGGATGCGAAGCGCCCGCAGGACCGCGCTCTCTACGAAGAGAGGCTGCGTTACGGGCTCAAGTTTCTGGCCTACGCGCCGGTGCTGTTTATCTCGGCGCACACTGGGAAGGGAACGGAGAAAATTCTTCCGCTGATCGAGAAGGTGGCCGCCGAGCGGCGCAAGCGCATCACTACCGGAGAAATGAATCGCTTCCTCAAGACGGTTGACTTTGATCGCGCTTCCGTTCCTGTGAGCAAGCGCGTGAAAATCAAATATATGACGCAGGCGGGAGTGGCGCCGCCTACGTTCGTGCTCTTCACCGACAGGGCCGTGAAGCTGCACTTTTCTTATCAGAGATTTCTGGAAAACCAGATTCGGGCGGCGTTTGGATTTATGGGCTCGCCTATCTGGATCAAGAACCGGGCGCGGGACTAGAGTCGCGGTTTTTGACGGGCAGCAAGAGCTGTGTCGTAACTGCAGCACACGTTCTTGACTAACCCCAAGCACAGCGCTACACTCCGGTCAATCAGGATTGCCCCACCTTGCACGGAGGAGTCATGAAAAATCTAACCTCACATAAGTGTCTAGCTTTGGTTTCTGTGTTTGCGGCGTTGGCCGTGCCAAATCTGGCGAGCGCCGCCACCGCAGCCACTCCGATCGCCGGCATCTACGGCGTATCGAGTTATGTAGTCTCGGCCAACGCTACTAATGGTGGAACCTGCGGCGCGCAGCCGGGCACTTACCTTTCCAGTTACTTCTATTATCCCGGCCCGGCAAAGACGGGCGCGGTGGAGCGCCATTCCATCAATGGCTCACAAGGCAGCTTCATCCAAGAGTTAGACTTTCCGGAGACGCCGGCAACTAAGATTGACACGTGGTCCGGCGACTATACAAGTACTCGCTTTTCGGGAGGAACGCCCGAAACCGGAACGTTTTCCACCATCTTCACTTTCGTTGACGTCAATTCGTTCCTGGCAACGACTACCTACAATTATTCCGTCGGTCAGAATAGCGTGTGCACGACGGTATTTCAGAATACTTATATTCGATCGGGGAAGTAACTCAGGGTTATGCGATCGCCGACCCGCTCGGCATCGGCAGATGCTTCCCGTCTTCGGTGAGTAGGCCGATGCGGTCGACGCCGGCGATGCGGGCAATTGCGATTACGTCGGCCACGTCCTGGAAATCGATGTCGTCGTCGGCCTCGACGTAGGCGATGCGCTCGACGCGAATGGCGAAGATGTCGCGCAGGAGTTCGCGCAAGCGATCCCATTCCACCGCTTCTTCGTTGACCATAACGTGCGGATGTTCTGCCTGAGAACGATCCGCTCCCGGCTTCGCGTGACGGATCTGAATCACGATTGTCCGCTGCGGCGGCGGGATCGAGGAATCTTCCGCATTAGACTGCGGAAGCTCTGTCTGCAATCCGGTTGGCCGCTGCTCGATCACAACCACCATGAAAACGATGATGAGCACCAGCAGAACGTCAATCAAAGGAGTGACGTTCATCTTTGGACCTGTAGAAAACGAACCACCGCCTGAGAACCCCATTCGGTATTCCTTTCTCAGGCACGCGCGTGTCTTGAAACATTGGACACCCGTGCGGTGCTGAGAGTTCCAGGTACCAGGCTGCGGAATGCATAGGTCCTTCGCTTCGCTCAGGATGACAAGGGTGGAGCGCTACGAATTCCCTGCTTCGAGCGGTGACCCGATAGAATCGAATGACTTATGCAGCGCTTTCGTCATTCCAGTTCTGCGAAACAGAGATCAACGTGACAAATCGCTCGCGGGTAAGGCTCGGAAGTTTATTTTTCGCTCTCTTTTTAATTGTCGTGGTTTCGCAATCGCGCGCGCAGGACAATTACGAAATCCAGGTTTATTCCTCCGAGGCGACGCCGAAAGATGTCACCATGGTTGAAATCCATTCCAATTTCACTGTGGACGGCTCCAGGCAAGTGATCAACGGCGTGCTGCCCAGCAATCATGCCGAGCATGAGACCCTGGAGATTACGCAAGGCTGGACCGACTGGTTCGAAACTGGTTTCTATCTGTTTTCCAGCATTCAGCCGGGCGGCGCGGGCGGCGGTGGTTGGAACTGGGTGGGCGATCACATTCGTCCGCGCTTAACGGCTCCGGAGTCCTGGCACCTGCCGGTGGGCTTGAGCATCTCCCAGGAAATCGGCTACCAGCGTCGCAAGTTTTCCGAGGATAGTTGGAACTATGAGCTTCGCCCCATCGTCGACAAGAAGCTGGGGCGCTGGTATTTCGACTTCAATCCGGCGTTTGACCGCGCCCTGCACGGGCACAACACGGGAAGAGGATGGGAATTTTCTCCCAACGTGAAAGTCAGTTTCGATTTCACAAAGAAAATTGCGGGCGGCTTCGAATACTACGGGGCTCTTGGTCCGGTCTCACAATTCGATCCCATTTCTGAACAGTCGCAGCAGATTTTTCCGGTGATCGACCTCAATGTGTCGCCCAACTGGGAGTTTAATTTTGGCGCGGGCGTAGACGTTTCCAATTCGTCCGATCATTTGATCGTGAAGTGCATCATCGGACGCCGCTTCAGTTGGAGACGCCAGCCGGACATGCCGCAAAAATAGTGGAGAGACGCGGGCGGCTCGGGCGGCGCTCCATCGGCAAGATCAGCCGATGGGTTCGGCCGAAGGCGGCAGTGGAGGCGGCTCAAACGGCGGTGGGATTTCCTCGACCGGAGGAGGAAACTCCGGGGCCGGAGGCGCCACCGGGGCTGGATTCAGCAGCGCGTCGAGATTTGGATAGCGCGCGGCGAAAAAGTGGATCGCAAATGCGGGGAAGAATACCGTCGCCGGCACACTTACCAGTGCGATCAGGTAAATCAGAATAAGTATGAGCGTGGTCCCGAGAATGATGGCGAGGCTGATTGTGCTCACGCTCCATCCCATCCCCGCCGCTCTTCCCGCCAGCACGGCGACTACTCCCGGGACTACCACAAAAATTGCGGGAATGATTGCAATGATGCTGAACAGGATGCCTGCGGCGATCGACAGTACCAGCTTGAGCAGCAGGTAAACTGCGTAACGTGCCTTCTCCGGCCGCATCATGGCCAACAAGCGGTGCCAGCCGTCCGCAAAATCAAGGTTCTCCAGAGCCATGAGCGGCACCAGAAAATCTTTCGCGAGGACTTGTACAACCGCGGCTGTTACGACGAAAAATACGAAGACCCCGCCGAACAAAATCACTCCCAGGATGAGCCGCCCGACGTGATCGCTAATATCGGTCATCCAGCCCGCCGCAAAGGCCAGGGCCAGGGGCACTCCAATCAGCACCAGCAGAAACAGCCAGAGCGCGGTCTGAAAGACAATCTGCCACAGAAAGAAACGCCCGCCCGCTCGACGCCATTTTGCCCAGCCCTCGCTGATCGAACATTCTTTCCGCAACACGGAGTCAAACAGAATGAAGCGGAAGACGCTGCTGATATAGAGGAAGATGAACCCTAGAATAAAAAAGACGACGATGCCGAGCACGATCAATCCCAGAAACTGCGCAATGTGCTCCGAAATACTTGCCGGAAGGTGCGCCGAATCGAAGGGCGACAGAAACGAAGACGACGTTCCCGACGGCAGAAATCCGAGATCTGGCTTTTTGTGGCGCGGGGCAAACTGGCCGAAGTTTCCAAAATTGCAACCGCCGACATGCAGTTCCGCCGCCAGAATTCCAACCAGCGCCAGCCGCGACCATTGGCCAAAGCGGAAACGGGTAAATAACTGCGCCCGCGTGTGTTGCAGTGCGGGCTGGACGCAATCCACGGCGGAGAAGGGCAAAAATCACCTCAGGCTATCGTGGTCAAGGTATCGCGTGGAGACAACTGGCGTCAAACGGGGGACGAGAATTGGGGGCAATAGAGCGCGGGGCTACATCATCATGAATCATCCGAGTCATTATTATTCATAGCGCAGCGCTTCCACGGGGTCCAGGTTCGCCGCTCGGGCTGCGGGAATCAGCGCGCTCAGCACGCCGACAAAGAGTAATACGATGGTTGAAACTGAAACCGTAAAAAACGAGATTTTCAGGTGGATGTCGGCTTTTCCGGATGTGTCTTCAAACAGCGGACCCATCAGCGGCAGCGTCCCCACAGCGACCGCAACCAGATAGGAAACCACGATTCCGATCGCGCCTCCGAGCAACATGATCAGCAGCGTCTCGGCGAGAAACTGCGCTTTGATATGCCACTTCCGCGCCCCCAGCGCCCGGCGCAACCCGATCTCGCGAATGCGCTCGTCCACCGACACGAGCATGATGTTCATGACCCCGACCCCGCCGATGCCAAGCGTGAGTATGCCGATGAAAATGAGCAGCACCTGCAGGCCGATGGTGATGCCGTTGATCACCGGCCGGAATTCTTCGCGGCCGAACATTTGAATCGCTTTCTTGTCGGTAGGCGAGAACTGCTGTCGCGTCGCGATCGCGGCCAACACTTGCGCCTCGGCGCGCTGTTCGAACTGCGGCGCGATGGGTTCAAACACCAGAACTTCGCCGTACTTGGCGTTCCAAAGATCGTTCGCCGCCGAATAGGGAATCCACGTCGACTCGTCATCGCTGGAAAAATAGTTGCTCAATTGGATCTTGCGATCCATGGTGCCAATGACGGTGAAGCGCACTCCCGCGATGTCAACCGTTTCGCCCACGGCTGGGCGTCCGCCAAATAATTGCTCGCGCACACGCGCTCCCAGAAACACGACGCGCCGCCGTTCCAGTTCGTCGAGCGAGTTGATCCAGCGCCCCTCGGAAGGCTGCTCGTTGCGCATGTCACCGTATTCCGGGCACACCCCGCGCACCGGAGCGGTGCCCACCATGCGGTTGCCGTAGGAGATGCCGGGACGCCGCACGGTTTCAAGACAAGCGTGGCGCACATAGTTGGCCGTCTCTTTGATCATGTCGAGGTCGGCTTGCTCCAGCACGACTTTCTTGCCAGCGCGCTGGCCGCCGGGTTGCTCGCTGGTCTGCTGCGGCCAGCAAATCACGGCGCCTTTGCCGAAAGCGTCAAAGCCGCTGACCAGAATCTCACGGAAACTCCCGCCATATGCGATCAGCAGCGTGACCGTGGCAATGCCCCATACAATCCCCAGCATGGTAAGCGCGCTGCGAGTTCGGTTTCGCCGCAGCGCCGCCCAGGCTTCGTTCATAATCTGATACATCATGCCCATGCTAGCCACCCGCCTCATGGCGCAAGGCTTCAATCGGGTCGATGGCCGCCGCGCGACGCGCTGGATACAAGGCGGACAAGATGGCGATGGTTCCCAGCACCGCCAGAGCTAATGCTCCCGTCTGCCAGGTGGGCAGGAGGCCGGCGAAGAAATCCGGCATTGGCAGCAAGTCGACCAGCGCACAGAGAGCGAACGCCAGGAGCAGGCCGGCGCCGCCCGAGATCAGCGCCACGATCAGCGCTTCCAAAAAAAACTGCCGCAGAATGCTGTTGGCCGGAGCCCCCATCGCTTTGCGAACTCCGATCTCTCGGGTCCGCTCCTGCACCGCCACCAGCATCACGTTCATGACACCGAGACCGCCGAGAAACAACGTAACAATCCCCACCGCGCCCAGAAAATATTTCATGCCGTCGGTCATGGTGCGGAATGCTTTCGCTTCCTGAATCGTGTCCCAGATAGGGCAGGCTTCTTTGTCGCTGGGATCGAAGTCATGCAGTCGCGCCAGCACCCGCCGGATTTCTCCTTTGCAGGCTTCGTGATGCTCGACCGAGCGCGGCACGACCAGCAACTGGTCAAAGGTGTAAGGCGTACCTGGAGGCCGGTCGGGGAAGTCGCGCCGCATCGCCGAAAAAGGAATGAAGACTTTGTTGATGTCCCATCCGTCGTAACTCGAATCCTGCTTCTTCGATGACATCACGCCCACCACAGTAAACGGGATGTCGTTGAGGTAGACCAACTGGCCGAGAGATGGGCGGCTGCCAAACAGCTGCTTCTTCGCATCGGAGCCAAGAAAGGCCACCCGCCGCCCTTCGGCGATGTCCTGCTCATCGTAGAAACGGCCCTCGCCGACACCGAGGCTGCGTATCTCGGCAAATTCCGGCGTCGATCCGGTTACGGTAAACGCCGCCGCATTGTAAGCTGTGTGCGAACGGACCGTGTCCTGCTCCAGTTCCGGGATGGCATACTGACAATCCGAGGCCTCTTCCTGCAGATGCGGAATATCGGAATCCGTCCAATGCACCAGGCGGCCAGCCCGGGTACCGCCGGCCTGCAGGCTGGTGCGGCCATGGAAAACGATCATCAGATCGCGGCCCAGAGTTGCGGCTTGCTTTTCCTGCCCGACGCGCAGGCCCTCACCAGCCGCAACCATGAGGACGATCGACACGACTCCCCATGCGATCCCAAACATGGTCAGCAAGGTGCGCACGCGGTGTGCCCACAGGGTCCGGAAAACGTCCTGGATGAGATCGCGAAATGACATCTGAAGGTTCGACGCGGCTCGCTGAAAAATGAAAGCGCGGCTCCCTCTTGAGATGTACGGGAGACAGGCTAGTTTCGTTCCGTCTCATGGAACAATGTCACACCGGGATCGGTTGAAGCTCACGCCGCAGCCAGGCTTCGAACTCCCGCAGCGCCAATTCACATTGCAGCCGATGGCGTTCCTTGCGGTCGCGGACCTTGCGTTCGAGCGGGGGCAGTAAGTCAAACGTGATGTTGGCGGGCTGAAAATTCTTGCTCTCTGCCTGCGTGATGTAGTGCACGAGCGAGCCGAATGCCGTCGCTCGCGGCGGCGGTGAAGGTTCGCCACCGCAAGCCAGCGTAGCCGCATTCACTCCCGCCATCAACCCGGTCGCGATCGACTCGACATAGCCTTCGACGCCACAGATCTGCCCCGCAAACAGCACACCCGGATGCGTCCTCATCTGGAGCGTCCCCTGCAGCAGCGCGGGAGAGTTGATATAGGTGTTGCGGTGAATCTGCCCGTAGCGCAAGAACCGGGCATTTTCGAGGCCTGGAATCAGACTCAGCACTCGCGCCTGTTCGCCAAATTTCAGATGATTCTGGAATCCCACCAGGTTGTAAGAATCCGCCCGCAGATTTTCCTGCCGTAATTGCACCGCCGCATACGGAATTCTTCCGGTGCGAGGATCCTTCAGTCCCACTGGTTTCATCGGCCCAAAGCGGAGTGTGTCCCGTCCCCGTCGCGCAATCTCCTCGATCGGCAGGCAGCTCTCGAAGTAGTTCAGATTTTCCCAGTCTTTCTGCTCCGCGGATTGGGCTTCCAGCAGGGCATCGTAAAACCTGTCGTACTCCTCTTTCGACATTGGACAATTAATGTAATCCGCCGATCCTTTGTCGTAGCGCGCCGCCAGGTAGACTTTGCTCATATTGATGGAATCGGCTTCCACAATAGGGCTGATCGAATCATAGAAATAAAGATTGTGTGGCGGGGGCGCCCCTGACGGCGAAAAGTCAGCATGAGATAAATCCAAACAAGGGCGAGAAGATGAAGGCGCCGAACTCAACCGCGCAATTTCCCGCGACAGCGCATCTGAAGTGAGCGGACCCGTAGCAATGATCGTAATACCCAGTCCCTCGTCGCCGACTTCCTTGAACTCTTCGCGCCGGACTGTAATCAGACCTTCGCGCAAAATCGCCCCTGTCACTTTGCGCGAAAACTCCGCCCGGTCGACAGCGAGCGCGTGCCCTGCCGGCACCGCCGTTTCTCGCGCCATCTCCAGCAATAGAGAGCCGGCCCGCCTCATCTCTTCTTTCAGCAGCCAGGGTGCCGTGTTCTCGCTCTCGGACTTTAGAGAATTGGAGCAGACGAGTTCGGCGA
>PLBE01000092.1 GCA_003134435.1 Acidobacteriaceae bacterium | reverse complement strand
GAGAGCAGATCGGGGGCGCCGTCCGCCTGCACGCACAACGAGACGTGTCGATTCATAAGGGATACGACCTCGAGAATTTTGTCAGCGCCAGCCTTGGCGCCCTTGCGAGTCACATCGGGGATCGCTTCGAAGATTGCTCTCTCGTACATGGGTTGATTCCGAACAACAAGGCCGGCGATTTCGTCTCCGTCATCGACCCAAGACTCACGCACGGGACTGAAACCCGGATAGCCGTCGAAGCCAAGAACCGTAAGAGCGACACGGTAACGAGCCTCTGTCGTCTCTTGGACACCGTCAAGGAGAACCGAGACGCTCGAATCGCAATCGGGATCCTCGCTAACCCGACGATTACAACGCGGCCGATTTCCATGTACGGACCTGACAAGATCATCGTGCATCTCGAAGCCTTTGGTGCTGCGGGCACCGATGAGGAGAATTACCGTACGCTGCTGGAGATGGCGTACTATATTGCGCGATTGCAGGCGGCCGCTCTGGTTGATGCCGCTCTGGATAGCAGCTTCGATCCCGCATTCATAAGCGAGTGCCTGGACCGCATAGAGGCAGCTGTCGCGAACTTCAAGACCCTGAACTGCAACCTCACCGCGATCGAAACTGCCGTGGAGAAAACGCGGAACACGGCCGACTCGATGCGCGACGGGATCAAAGACATCGCTAACGATCTAAAGACGATGTTTTCCAAAACGGCAAGCACGCCGGCCATCCAGTCGGCGCAATGTTGATGGTCTCCGCGAGCAAGGCTTTCGGCGGCGGGGCACGAGAGCGGTCGTCTACGTCCGATGGGCCATCCAGCCTAGCTAGCGCTTGCTTAGCTGACGTATCAGGAGTATGCTTTCGAACATGAGGATTCTTATGCTCGCGGCGCTCCTAGTTGCCACGACTGCTTCGGCGATGGCCGATCAGACGTATTGTTCCACGTATACAAATACGTGCACGACCTATACGTCGGACGGCCGTACGTATCAAACCGTCTACCACCCCTACACGAACTCAAGCACGACCTACGGCCCCAACGGACAGACCTACCAAACATACCGGAACCCGTACACGAACTCCAGCACGACATACGGCCCGAACGGCGGCGTTTCGCAGACCTACGTCAATCCCTACACGAATTCGAGTACGACTTACGCACCCGGCGGCCAAGTCTACCAGACATACCGAAATCCCTATACACATTCGACAACCACTTATGGACCAAACGGTCAGACGTATCAGTGCTATCTGAACACCTACACAAATTCGTATAGCTGCTACTAGCCTAAAACCCCCTCATGGCATACCCGGATCTGCCATCCTGCGGATCTCGCGCGCTCATCAGCAGTGGCGACGATTTGGTGTTCAAGAAACCTGCGCCACTGCCGGGTACGAAGCTCCAACCCGAGAGCAGACCAGCATGGTGAGCGCTGAGTTGACACGGCCTGAAACGCCAACTTCGCGGTGAGCTATCCCGCTAAGGGCTATACACTTGCGCCGCAGCTTCTAGCGCCGTGGCTAGACGTTCCTGTTCCCGCCTACCTTGATTCGGCTGAAATAAGGGACGCTGGAATTAACAGCCTTTCAGACCTGTCGGCCAAAGTGTGGGATATCCTGGACAATACGAAGTGTATTGAACTGGCTGAGCAGATATTGTCGCGCGTCAAGTCACTTCTACCAGCGCGAGGAGGGCCCATCAGGGATTTGCGGCTGAGGTCTGTCGACCCAACCGTCACGCGCGAGCTGCTCGAAAAGACCAGGGGTCGCACAGCAAATCAGTTGTGGCGAGGCCTCGGTCACGCTTTGGACGACGGCTTCGTGGATCGCACGATTGCGGATGTCATGGCGCTTAAGAACTTTGGGGTAAGATCGTTGCTCGAGCTCCTGGTTGTGCTTGAGACTTTGCCAGATGAGCAACCGGACAACACCGCGGCGGAAGACGCTGCTCGCGTTCGATTGGCTTCTCAAGAAAAGCGAACGCGAGGCCTGTTACGCAAGATCGCCCGCTTCCGCGATTCAAAGCGGATACTGAGTAATGACCCGCGCCTTGGGACATCTGTAAAGCGCATTTGGCCGAGAGCAACGTCGCTTGCTGAAGCGATCGAACTCCGCCTGGGCGCACTTGAGGTCAAGCGAGATCCTACCCTCCTTAGGGACCTGAGCGCGCTGTTTAGCTGTATTTCTACCCTGAAATCGTATGCGGCCGATGAAGAGCTCTCCGCCGTTTGCGCTTTCGCAGGTTCGCCCAGGAACGTCAATGTTTTCATGCATTATTATGGCTTCGATGGAAGCGGTGGGGCAACACTTCAGAGCGTTGGGGATTCCGTAAATCTAACGAGAGAGCGCGTACGCCAAATCATAAAGAAGACAGCCGGACGCGTGATAACGACGGCTTATATGCCTGTTCTAGAGAGGTCCTTACGGTTTCTGCGCCAGCGCCTGCCAGCCAGCGTGACATCGCTCGAACTGGATCTTCGCGCTGCCGGCTTACTGAGCGGCCAATTCGACATTCAAGGATTATGCGCGGCCAATGTATTCTTTAGCAGGCAATTCGATATTGATCTGCTAGATGATGGCGCTACTGCTTGCCGTGCAATTGATCTCGAAGCAGTTGGGACCATCGTTTCCGAGGCGAAGGCGATTTGCAGCCACGATGGTGCTGGCAGCGTACCGGCGGTGAGGAGTCGGCTAAACCTTGATGCCCGGCGATTCCCCGAAGAGAAGGTGGCTGCGCTTCTTAATACCGATGGCGAGATCGTGTGGCTCGAGGACCGTTCATGGTTCTATTTTCAAACCAGCCGCAACCGGCTGCGCAACTATGTGCGGAAAATGCTCTGTGTTGCGGAATCTCTTCACGTTGGCGAAATACGGGCAGGTCTCGCCCGAAGCATTCGCATTGATATTACACCGCCGAAGCGTGTCATTTTGGCGGCATGCAAAGCATTCGCCGATTTCGTAGAATCCAGCGGGCGCATTTCCTTAGCACATGATGCCCCGCAATACGAGCTCTTTGGAATTGAGAAGACTTTGCATGAAGTTCTCTCGGCGCATGGTGGAGTCTGCTCTAGGGAAAAGCTAGAAGTCGAATGCCTCAAACTGGGGATGAATCGGAACAGCTTCTATCAATACCTCTCATATAGTCCAATAATAGATCGGCTAGCGGAGGGAGTTTACGCCCTTCGAGGGACGCAAGTTCCGCCGGGCCTTGTTCTCGAGCTCGGTCGCCGAAAAAGCAGAGAGGGTAGCGTTCTCGTTGATTATGGCTGGAAGGATGGCCTTGTCTGGTTTGGGTACTGCATATCCGCAGGCATGCATCGATCTGGGGTATACTCAGTCCCGAGCGCATTTTCCGAGCTCGTGAGTGGCGAGTTTGAATTTAGGAACGCATCCTCGGCGTTAATCTGGCGCATGAGAAATCGTGGAGCGGCTGGATGGAGCCTCTCGCGGCTGTTCTCGACCTCAGACGTAGAAGTGGGCGACTACCTAGTCCTCTCGTTTGACCTTAAAACGCGCGTTGGCAGCGCTCAGCTCGGGTCACACGAACTATTGCTGAGTTTCTCAGATCAGCCTTCCGCGCAGGATGAGCATATTTTGCTCGATGGTTCGCCTGACGTTATCCAGGATTCGCTACTTACCTAGTTTGCTCGGATATGCTACGCGGCCATCGGATTTTCTACCAAGCAGCCGACGGCAACGCCCTAGGAAAAGAGCGGTAGGTTTCTCGCCGCCTCGTTCATCGGTAGCAGCGCTTCGCGCTGCCGCGCAATGAAAGCAACGCCAGACTCCTGTAAGATCGTCGAGATCCAGCCGACCTCGTGAGATGGCATCGCGCCAAACGCAAGAACAGGCTGCGCGCGCCCGATCTCCGCGCGGTATCTCACTCCGTAGTCGAAGAGCTGGCCCATGCCGTAACGCATACGGTCAACTGCAGCGCTTGGGATGTTGAGGCTCTTGGCCTCCACCAGTAGTTTACGTTCGCCGAACGACGCCAATAAATCAACGTTATTGTTAAAATGGCATTTGCCGCCACGGGACTCTGCCATCGCCTTAACCAGCCGTAGCGTATCTTGATGATCGGCACGCGCTCTTTCCTGAAGTGCGGCGGCCTCAAAAACATCGATCGCCTTCCCGGTTGGCCGGTACCCCGTGCCGTCAGGTACGACCGTCAGCGGTCGAAACGGGTCTCGCGGCGGCTCGACGGCCAGGCTAGGAACGACCATTCCGCTTACGACGTCGTCAACGGTCGGGGACTGGTGCCAGACGGCCCCAGTGAGTCCCGCGGCATTCAAAATCCGGTAGAAATCAAGGTCGTCAATGTGGCGAACCGAGCGCCCTTGAAACGCGTTGCGATTCGTGAATGC
>PLBE01000178.1:1413-76220 GCA_003134435.1 Acidobacteriaceae bacterium | reverse complement strand
TTTTTCCTTCGCCATTTGCTCTCCGCTCCGTCGCTTATCCCTGTCGACCTGATTCTTTCACTGCCCCGCCTTTCGGCGGATGATCCACCACAAACCTATCGAGGCGCCGTCTTGCCCTGCGTCTTGGCGATAATTTCGTCCGCCACGTGACGCGGGGCTTCCTCATACCGCGCAAAATGCATCGAGTACTCGGCGCGTCCCTGGGTCGACGAACGCATATGCGTCGCGTACCCGAACATCTCCGCCAGCGGAACGATCGCCTTGATCACCTGCGAACCGGCCCGGTGCTCCATGCCCTCGATGCGTCCGCGCCGCGAACTCAGATCGCCCATGATCGTCCCGGCATAATCTTCCGGCGTAACCACCTCGACCGCCATCACCGGTTCCAGAATCACCGGACTCGCCTTGCGCGCCGCCTCTTTAAAAGCCATCGAACCGGCGATCTTGAACGCCATTTCATTGGAATCGACATCGTGATAACTGCCGTCGTAGAGCGTCGCTTTGATATCTACCATGGGATAACCGGCCAGAACGCCGCCTTCCATGGCTTCCTGCATACCCTGATCGATCGGCTTGATGAATTCCTTGGGCACCGTGCCGCCCACGATTTCGTTGACGAACTCGTAGCCCTTGCCCGGTTCGTTCGGATCGAGATAAATCTTGGCGTGGCCGTACTGGCCGCGGCCACCCGTCTGCCGGATGTACTTGCCTTCCGCTTCGGCATGCTTGCGGATGGTCTCGCGATACGCCACCTGCGGCTTGCCGACGTTGGCTTCGACCTTGTACTCGCGCATCATGCGGTCGACGATGATCTCCAGATGCAACTCGCCCATGCCGCTGATGATCGTCTGTCCGCTATCCGGGTCGGTGTGCACCTTGAAGGTCGGATCTTCCTGCGCCAGTCGCGCCAGCGCCATACCCATCTTTTCCTGATCGGCCTTCGTCTTCGGCTCGACCGCAACCGAGATTACCGGCACCGCAAACACGATCGACTCGAGCGTAATCGGATGCTTCTCTTCGCAAATCGTGTCACCCGTGCTGACATTTCTCAAACCCACAACCGCGCAAATGTCGCCCGCCAGAATTTCCTGAATGTCTTCGCGCTTATTGGCATGCATCTTGAGCAGACGCCCGATGCGCTCATGCTTCTGAGTGCGCGAGTTCAGTACCGATTCACCCGATTTCAACTGTCCCGAATAGACCCGGATAAACGTCAACTGCCCGACAAAGGGGTCGGCCATGATCTTGAACGCCAGCGCCGCGAACGGATCTTTGTCGTCGGCTTTGCGCGTAATCGTCTTTCCGTTGTCGGGATCCAGCCCGTGCGTCTCTTTCGTGTCGAGCGGAGAAGGCAGATAGTCCACCACCGCATCCAGCAGCGGCTGCACTCCCTTATTCTTGAACGCCGTTCCTACCACCACCGGAAACAACTTCAGCCCGATCGTCGATTTGCGTAGCGACGCCTTCAGTTCGTCCGCCGAAATCGCCTCGCCTTCCAGAAACTTGTGCAGAATTTCGTCGTCGTTCTCAGCGACGGTTTCAACCAACTGGGTATGGAAAGCCTCCGCTTTTTTCTGCAGATCCGCGGGAATATCGCCTACCTGATATTCCGCGCCAATGGTGTCGTCCGGCCAGATGATGGACTTCATCGCGATCAGGTCGACGACCCCGCGAAACTTGTCTTCTTGCCCAATCGGAATCTGAATCGCCACCGGCTTCGCGCTCAGGCGCTTGCGCAGAGTATCGACCGCGTGCTCGAAATCCGCACCCATCTTGTCGATCTTGTTAATGAAACAAATCCGGGGAACGCCGTATTTGTCGGCTTGCCGCCAGACTTTTTCCGACTGCGGCTGCACCCCGTGCACCGCGTCAAACACCGCCACCGCGCCATCCAGCACCCGCAGCGATCGCTCCACCTCGGCCGTGAAGTCGACGTGGCCGGGCGTGTCGATAATATTGATACGAATGTCGTGCCAGGTGCAGGTCGTCGCCGCCGACGTAATCGTAATCCCGCGCTCCTGCTCCTGCTCCATCCAGTCCATGATGGCCGTGCCTTCATGCACCTCGCCGATACGATGCGTCTTTCCCGTATAAAACAGGATGCGCTCCGTCGTCGTCGTCTTCCCGGCATCGATGTGCGCCATGATGCCGATGTTCCTGCAACGCTCTAATGGGACTGTTCTGGGCACGTCTCTTTACTCTTTCTGGGGCTCTGAAAATCAGCTTCTCGCAACGAACAGCGTCTCTACCAGCGGTAATGCGCGAACGCCTTGTTCGCTTCCGCCATGCGATGCACATCTTCTTTCTTCTTAATCGCAGCACCTTTGCCGTTGGAGGCGTCGAGCAGTTCGTTCGTCAGCTTCTCGATCATGCCCTTCTCTCCACGGCCCCGCGCATAGCTCACAATCCAGCGGATCGCCAGCGAAGTCCGGCGGTCGGGAGCGACTTCGATCGGCACCTGGTAATTCGCGCCGCCGACGCGACGCGTCTTCACTTCCAGCAACGGCTTCGCATTCTCAACCGCCTTGGTAAATAACTTCAAAGCCTCGTCGCCACCTTTTTCCTGCAATTTCTCAAGCGACTTGTAGAAGATGCCTTCGGCAGTCGACTTCTTTCCCTGCCACATCATCGAGTTGATGAATTTCGTCACCAGGTCCGACCCGTACACCGGGTCGGATTCGGTCTTCCGTTTTGCGATATGTCCTTTTCTAGGCATGTTTCTTCAGCTCTCAGCTTTCAGTTCCATTTCGCCGCGATCTCACTGGCCCGGTGCCCCGGGTTCGCGCCCATCCTTTGGGCGCTAACCTGTGGGCGCTAACCTGGGCGCAGCGTTTACCCTTGAAACCTTGCTCCTACGCCTTCTTCGCGCGCTTGGTGCCGTACTTCGATCGCCCCTGGTTGCGCCCGGCGACTCCGGTCGCATCGAGCGTTCCACGCACTACGTGATAACGCACTCCCGGCAAATCTTTCACGCGGCCTCCGCGGATCAGCACAATCGAGTGCTCCTGCAGGTTGTGGCCAACACCGGGGATGTACGTCGTCACTTCAATTCCATTGGTCAACCGAACACGCGCCACTTTGCGCAGCGCTGAGTTCGGCTTCTTTGGCGTCTGGGTGTACACGCGCGTACACACGCCGCGCTTCTGCGGACACGATTGCAGAGCCGGACTCGCCGTCTTATACCGGGGCCTCTCGCGGCCAAATTTCACCAGCTGATTAAAAGTAGGCACTCTCACCACTCCCAGACGCGGCCAACCGCGTCTCTACCGCAAATCTCGCGTAGGCCGCAGACTTCGATCCGCCGAGCGTGACCACTGCAGCCACACCCTTGCACGGAAACGCAGCTTGACCCGCTTCATTGCTGGCACGGGCTGTCGCGCCCAGCCATACTCTCCCCGCACACTCGTGCGGTGAGGTTTTTTATTTCCCGCTCAGACTAATATGCCGACGACGGTGACGCCACGCCTTACCTCAACCGTGTTTCCGATTGAGCTCGGAGGCGTTCCGTTTCGCCTGCTTCTCCTGCATAGCCTCGCGTGATCCCCGGTCTTAAACTCATCCCCCGGGCGCGAAGGTTTTCGCAGAACGTTTCAGCGAGGGCGTTCCCGGTCTCACTTCCCACCGGGGACGTATTTCTTCAAAGCTCAGCCAACATTTTACCGGAGCCTGTCACCAGCGCAGGTTGCGCATCCAACAGAACTGCCGTACACAGGCAAGCCAGACTTAACTCGCGGAACCGTTTGATAATAACAACTACCTTGCACATCGTCAACCACTCTAACGCGCATCGAAGAAAACGAGGCCTTTCGAATCGGAGCTGGAGGCGGTTGGCTCACCGGCGCTATGCTTTGCGCCTTCGGTTGCCGCTGCAATCCATCAGCCGCAAAACTTTGCCGGAAGCCTTGCCCAATCTCCCAATGACCTTCTACACTGACAGTTTTCCGCTTCACCACATTATTACGCTCGCGCCTGGCAAACCGACGCGAGGAGGGTTCATGCATCGTAGCCGTTCCGGTATTCCCCTTGCGCTGGCCATTATCCTGGTCGTCAGCCTCACCGGCTGCCTGGGCAAGAGCAGCAGTGCCCCCGCCAACGGAGGCGTGCAAACGGTCACGCTGAGCCCCAGCGCCATCACCTCCATCGACGTCGGCGGCACTCTAAATTTCAGCGCCACCGCCAAGAATTCCGCCGGCGGCGCCGTCCTTGGCGTCAATATCCAATTCGTGGTTAGCGTTCCCCAAGGTTCCACCGGACCCGCGCCCCTTTCCGTGAACAATAGCGGAAGCGCCTGCGGTGGAACCTGGGACGTCACTGGCACCATGTGCAGCCCGGGCGGTTCCGGTATCGCCCTGGTTCAGGCAGTCACCAACGGCATTTCGAGCGCGCCCACGACCGTCTATGTGCACTCCCACATTGATAGCCTCCAGGTTAGCCGCCTCGACCCCGAGGGTCCGCCGCTCTACGATTGCTTCTCCCAGGGTCAGACTTGGAACTACGCGGCGACCGCCTACAGCGGCACCACGGATATCACCAACACCGTCGGTCCCATCACCTGGTCTTCCAGCAACGCCGGTGTGGTCACCGCTGTTCCCATCGTGTCCCAAACCCAGCCCAATCTCCTGAATCAGGTCCAGGTCACCGCCAAAGCGCCCGGAATCACCAACCTCTTTGCCAGCGTCTCCGGCGCCAACAGCAGCGCTTATCCATTCACCACCTGTCTGATCCAAGCCGTCTATCTCCAGATCGGAGGTCAAAGCCAGTCAGGAAACTCCATCACCGTAGCCAACGGCGCCACCGTCTCCGTCACCGCTACCGCCATCGATAGCTTGTACAAATTCACCGGCACCCCCATCACCAACCCGCCTCTTACCTGGAGCACCACCAATCCCGAAGTGATCGCTTTCGGCACCGCTACCAACAGTACCGGCGGCAACACCGCGACCGCCCGCAACAACCTCGGCGGCGCCACTCTGTTCGCCTCCTGCACTCCCCCCACGTGCAATATCGGCGTTTTACCGGCACTCCCCGTTTACGCCAGCGATGGAATCCTGCCCAATGGGCTGACCGGCTATGGGTCGATCTCGGTGAACGTTAGTGCCAACAAGCCGCCCACCTATACCGCATGGGTTGCGACCACTGGCTGCCAGCTTCAGGCCCTTGGCTGCACCAGCGTCATGTTCCCTGTGACCCCCGGAACCACACCCATCGGCAAAATCCTGACCGTGCCCCGAACCCCCAACTCCATGATGTTCAACCATCTGTCCGCAGCTCGCGTCTACCTGGGCAGCGATCAGGGGCTGATGTTCGCGGATCTCACGGCCAGCACGCCGACCGTCTCTTTGGTCTCCAACTCTTCGACTCCCTGCAACGTCGCCCTGTGTGGCAAACTGCTCACCATTTCCAATGACGGCAAACTGGTCGTCGTCTCGGACACAGTCTCTACCCCCAGCCAGGTCTACCTCTACACCGGAAGCAGTTCTTCCCCCATCAGCATCACCATCCCCGGCGAAACCGCCACCGCCGCTGCTTTCTCTCCCGATCAGTTGAAGCTCTTCATCGTCACCGATGCCGGCAACCTGTATGTATATTCCACGGTCGACGCGGTCCGGTCGTTGGCGCTCGCAGCCCCGGCAACCCAGCTTGCCTTTTCCGCGGATGGCAGCTTCGCCTACGTGGTAGGGTCGCCTGCCGGTTCGGTCTCCGCCTACTCCACCTGTTCCCTGCCCTTGCCCGGCCCGGCAAGCGTAGACATCGGAAGTATCGCCACCACCAACTCGCCCTTGGCAATCTTCCCGTCGCCGGTCCTTGAAGCTGGACCTCTGGGTTTAACGCAGAACATATTCGCCCTGGAGCCGCCTCCACCGGGAGGTGTCAATACCGCCATCGAGGTCTTGACGGCGAATCAGTTCACCCAGGTTCCCATTCCTTACGAAAGTCCGATCCCCCAGTTCACCTGCAATCCGCCCACTCTCCAGAGCTTCACCAAGAGCCCGCCGATCAGTCTCGGTCAGGGCAACATCAATCCCCTCTATGCCCAACTGGTCGCTGATGGCACGGAGATGATCATCGTCAGCGGTAATATCCCCGCTGTGCTCGTCTTCAACGTCAGCAACGAAACCACATCTTATATTCCGCTCTATGACCCGCTCGGTGGCACCAGCACTCCTCTCGCCGCTTCCGCCTCCACCGACGGCAGCCAGGTCTATGTCGCCGCTTGCGACCAATACCCGAATGGCGATCCCACCCAACCCTGTTCCGCCGGCTCCGTACACATCGTCGGAACCGTCAGCATCGGCACCATTCAGTCCGGCGACTACCAGCAAGTCCCCTACGTCAACATTAACGACGGCAATGACATGAATATGTGCAACAGCCAGGGAGGCTCGAACCCGCCCCTCTGTCTCCCCAACCTGATCGCCATCAAACCCCAGTGATTCGCCCGCGACCACAGGGAGGGACGGGCGCCCTCGCCCGTCCCAGCACGGGAAATCTCTGACCAGATTTGGCCCGGACACTCTTGTCCGTGAAAGGCTCTGGCAGTGACACTGCTGCCCATCCGGCGAGTACTTTGCTCAGGGATTCCTTCAAAAAACTGCGGAAAATGCCACCGAAGCGAGAAGCCCAGGTCTTAACTGGGTCGGCTGAGAGACTACGGCCCGACATCCTTGCCCACACTATCCAAAACTCCATTGATAAACTGCACCGACTCGGGCGTGGAAAACTTCCGCGCGATTTCCAGCGCCTCGTTGATCACCACCGCCTTCGGCGTCGCCGGATAGCCAAGAAATTCCGCTACCGCCCCGCGCAGCACATTCCGATCCACCGTCGCCATCCGGTCCATGCGCCAGTGTTGCGTGTGCTTTCCAATCAGCTCGTCAATCTCGGCCCGCCGCTCAATCGCCACCCGAAACAGATCGTCGGCGAACCCGCGCACTTCTTCGTCAACGTTGGTCCGCTCCGCCCAGAACGTCTTCCGCACCACTTCCGAAGTCTGCTTCCCCATGTCCGCCTGAAACAGCATCTGCAGAACCAGTTCGCGGGATTTGCGGCGGGTGCCCATGGGCAGTCGTTGGTCGTGAGTCGCGAGTCGTTGGTCGTTCGCGATTCGCTCTTAGTGTACAGGTTGGGATTACACCGTGAGGGGAGTCAACGCTTGTTTCTGTCGCCCTTGACTCTGCTTTTGCGAACAGCAAGCGGCGAACGACGAACGACGCTCTTCAGATTCGCCATCTCCACCGCCGCCAGCGCCGCATCCAGCCCCTTGTTCCCCATCTTCAATCCAGCCCGATCAATCGCCTGCTCCAGCGTCTCGCAAGTCAACACCCCGAAGGCATGCGGAACACCAGTCTCCTGCGCCGACTGCCCAATCCCCCGAGTCACCTCGTTCACAATCACGTCGTAATGCGCCGTGTCCCCACGCAGCAGGCAGCCAATACAAATGATCGCATCGTATTTTCTCGTCTCGGCCAGCGTGCGAGCGGCCAGGGGAATTTCAAACGCCCCGGGGACCCGAACCAACGCGATGTCTTTTTTCTTGGCCCCGGAACGAACCAGCCCATCGTAGGCACTCTGAAAAAGTCGTTCCGTAATGAACGCATTAAACCGCGAGACAACAATTGCGAACCGCTTTCCCGCGCCGCTAAGCCTGCCTTCGATAGCCGCAACCGCAGGCTTGGGAGGCCGCTCGGAACTGATTTTTTTCTTCAGAGATTTTCTCCGTGACTCCGGTGTCTCCGTGGTGAATGCTGTGTGCCTCTGCGTCCCCTCTGGGGAAGCCTTTGACTTTACTTACCCCGAAACTGCGCGGGCCGCTTTTCCAAAAACGCCGCCGTCCCTTCCGCCTTATCCGTAGTCGCGCAGCATACTCCAAACAAAGAAGCCTCCAGAAACAGTCCCTCCGCCAAACTCATCTCCATCCCTTTGTTCACCGCCTCCATCGCGTACTGCACCGCCAGCGGAGCGTTCGCAATAATCTTAGCCGCAATCGCCTCCGCCCGCGCAATCAACTCCGCCGACGACGTCACTTCATTCACCAGCCCGATCCGATGCGCTTCCTGCGCCGTGATCACTTCTCCGCCGAGCACGATCTGCATCGCCGGCCCCTTGCCCACCAGACGCGGCAAACGCTGCGTCCCACCATATCCTGGAATAATCCCCAGCTTCACCTCCGGCTGCCCCAGCTTGGCGTTGTCGCTCGCGAGACGCATGGTGCAAGCGAGCGCCAGTTCGCATCCGCCGCCCAGCGCAAATCCATTAATGCAGGCAATCACCGGCTTGCCAAGATTTTCGATCAGTTCGAGAACCGCCTGGCCCCGATGCGCATACTCCTTGCCGGAGACCGCATCCTGCTTAGCCAGTTCGCCAATATCGGCGCCCGCCACGAAAGCCTTCTCGCCCGCCCCAGTCAAGATCGCCACGCGAATCGAGGCATCGGACTTAATGTCGCTGAACGCAACTCGCAACTCTTCCATGGTCGCCATGTTGAGCGCGTTGAGGACCCTGGGCCGGTTGACGGTGACGTAGGCGATTGCGTTTTTCTTTTCGAGAAGTATGTTTTCGTAGGTCATGGATTTGAAACCTGCAAAGAATTCACAAGATCGAAACTGAGCTTTGCTGCTTCAGCCGTTTCCGCTTTTCGCGCAATGCTCAAGAAGAAATAAGTCAATCCGACGTAGAGTAGTAGATTCGTCAAGAAATACACAAATAGCGTGAATGGGCGATCATTCCAGCCACCGAGCACGAGTGCCAGGATAGCGCCCGGCCACCCGAGAATCTCGCCCACGAGCAGTAGCACTACACCATTCAGTTTGCTGGCTACCAAAGGTAGAGAACCGATTGTCGCCCCTACGAGCAATCCCCAGCCCAGCCGTTTCATACGGATCCGAGTGGCATCTTCGCTCGCTGTCGACACAACATTCATAAGACCTACAGCCGGGTCTCCCACGCTTGCACGAACTGTGCGCAAGTGTGGGATTCGGCAGACGTCCGGCATGGGATTCTAGCGTCCACCCTTTAAATTCGCCACATACGCGTGGCCGGCTCGCCTGCTATAATTGTATAGCAGCGAGGATCCCATGCTAGCCATCCGCCTTCCCGAAAAGATCGAAAAGCGTCTCGACCGCCTCGCCAAGCGCACCGGCCGCACCAAAACTTACTACGCCCGTGAGGCAATCCTCCAGCATATCGAAAACCTTGAAGATATTTATCTGGCCGAAAAGCGCATGGACGCCATTGAGTCGGGCCGGGCAAAGACAATTCCTTTAGAGGAAATCATGCGCCAACATGGCCTGGAAGATTGAGTTTGACCGTGGCGCCCGCCGCGAACTGGAAAAGCTCGGCAAGACCGTCTCGGACCGAATCCTCCGCTTCTTGCACGAGCGGATAGAAACGCTCGACGATCCGCGGAAGGTCGGCGAGCGCTTGCAGGGAACATTGCGCGAGTTCTGGAAATACCGGGTCGGAGATTACCGTTTGATCTGCTCTCTCAAGGACGACCGCATGCTAGTCGTCGTTGTCCGCGTCGGGCACCGCCGCGACATTTATCATCGCTGATCTTTCCTCCGTGCCTCCGTGTCTCCGTAGTGAAATCATAGTTTGTTCGCCACCGGCTTGCTTGGGTCCGCATAATCATAAAACCCGCGCCCCGACTTCCTACCATACCACCCCGCCATCACCATCCGCTTCAGCAGTGGAGGCGACGCAAACCGCCGCTCCTTGAACTCGTCATACATCACATGGGTAATGTAGTAAGTCGTATCGAGCCCGACAAAATCAAGCAACGTAAACGGCCCCATCGGATACCCGCAGCCCAGCTTCATCGCCTCATCGATGTCCTCGATCGATCCCACGCCCTCTTCATAAGCCCGGATCGCATCCAGCAGATACGGCACCAGCAGCCGGTTTACGATGAATCCCGTCTTGTCCGAAGTCCGCACCGGAACCTTTCCCAGCCGCTTCGCAAACTCATAAGCCGCCTCATAAACGTCGGCAGAAGTAGCAATCGTCTTCACCACCTCCACCAGTTTCATCAGCGGCACCGGATTAAAAAAGTGCAGCCCGATAAATCGCTCCGGCCGCTTCACCGAAGTCAACAGCTCAGTCACCGAAATCGAAGAAGTATTCGACGCAAAGATCGCGTCTTTCTTCACGACGCCATCGATCGACGCGTACATCTTTTTCTTTTCCTCAACGTTCTCGATGATCGCCTCAATAACAATGTCGCAATCGGCCAGATCAGCCTTGTTCGTAGTCCCCCGAAGCCGCCCGCGAATCTCGTCTTTCTGCTGTGGACTGATTCCGCCCTTCTCCACCGGCCGCTCAGCAAACTTAGCCAGCGACTTCTCAATCCCAGCAAACCCCTTGTCAAGATACTTCTGCTCGACTTCGAGCACGGTAACGTCGAAACCCGCCGTCGCGCAGACCTGCGCGATGCCGGAACCCATCAAGCCACAACCGAGAACGCCGACTTTCTTGATCTCCATAAAGTCCTTCCGCCCCGCTGGGACAGAGGCCCAGCGAGGCAAGGATTATTCAACTATTTTAGCTCGCACGTTTCTTGGCACTCGCTAATGCGCTCTCCGCAAGGCCCTTCAAGGCCGTGGGCACTAATTTCTCCTTCTTGTCTTGATCCCGGAGCAGTCTTCGGAAAGTTTGATAGGTCTCTATGACCCTTTCAGGCTCAACGGTCTCGCGAACTGAACCTTCGTAGTAGGCGTTTGTTAGGGTTGCCGCGATGATTTTATTATCGTCCATAATGTTAACTCCTTCATTGAAAAGTAAAAGGCCCAACCAATAGGTTATGGGCCTTGAGGCGAATCAGAACTTGGCGGAGCGTCTGGCTTGGGTATCGCTTTACCGCACTGCTGTTGCCGATCCCATTGTACCTCGAAGGCATGACTGGGGTCATGGAGGCGAATCCCTACGACTCTGGCGACGGCAAGCACTCGCTGCACACAAAGCTACGGAATTGCATGGAGAACACTAGATCACCTTCCTCAACTTGTCTTTTGCAAAAAGCGCAGATGTTTTCGTCCCTGAGCCGTCTCTCTTCTATTTCCTTTTCCTTCTTCCCAAAGTAATTCCAAAGGATCACCGTCCAAGCCCCGTAGAAGAAGCCGAAGCCCAACTGCTCATCCCCAGAAGGGTAAGGATGAAAATGAGACCGGTGGGACAGGAGGCTTTGGATAGCCCCTATTATCACAATGATGACTGCGGGCGCAGACCACACAATCAGGTAACCGAACATGCGTCCCCACGCGGGCCGCTCTAAGTGGTTGGGTGACTGAGTCATCGCTTTCAGCCATTCGACCGGCGATTCTATGCCGCTGAAAACAGTTCTGCAAACGTCCTACAGCCGGGTGCCCCCGGTCGCGCGCCCTTCGAGACCGGGGGATTCCGAGATAATTTCAGAACGCGGCCTTCTCTGCAACCCATTTGCCTTGCCCCAAGCCACATTTTTTCGTACCCTAAACTTATGGAAGTCCACTTCGCCCCCGAGACCGAAAAGAAGCTCAAGGACCTCGCCGCGCAGAGCGGACGCAAGACCGCCGACGAGCTTGTGCAGGATGTGATCGAAGGCTACTTCGATGAGATTGCCCAGACGCGAACCATGCTCAACAGCCGCTACGACGACCTTAAGAGCGGCAGAGTGAAGCCCCTCTCCGGCGACGAAGTCGAAGCCTACTTCCGCGACAAGAGCGCCGCCGCTCGCCGTTCGCAGCCAGGTTCATGACCCGGTATGCCTTCCATCCGGAGGCCCGCCTTGACCTCGACGAGATTTGGGAATTCATTCGTGTGGATAACCTGGACGCTGCCGACCGCGTGATCGCGGAAATCCTGTCTGCCATTTCCGGGGCAGTGCCTTTTCCAGGTCAAGGTCACAAACGACCTGACCTCACCCATCTGCCTCTGCGGTTTCTTTTGGTTCGCGAATACCTGATTGCCTACGCGCCCGACGAAGAGCCCTTGTGGGTTGTCGCAGTTCTGCATGGACGGCGCAGTCCCCGGTTGATGGCCTCAATTTTAAGAGACCGACAGTGAACTTAGTCGGACGTGCCACGCGCCTCTTCAAGATGCTGACGCAATTCAACGGGAGACGCCCACTTGTGAAACTCGGTGAGCAGTGTGGTTTCCACCTTCTCTAACCGTTCGCTAATCCACTGTTTGTCTTCTTCCGTGAGCACATGCCAATTATAGGGCAAACACCCAATGGGATCGCAAAGTTTTTCTCAACCGCTCACTGAAAGCTCTCGACGACCATCGCAATCCCCTGCCCCCCTCCAATGCACGCCGTGGCCAGCCCGTACTTCTTCTTCCGCCGCCGCAACTCGTACAGCAGCGTGATCACGAGGCGCGTTCCGGTCGCTCCCAGCGGATGTCCCAGCGCAATCGCTCCGCCGTTCACGTTCACTTTTTCGCGATCAAGCCCCAGTTCTTTCTCCACCGCCAGGTACTGCGCCGCGAAGGCCTCGTTCACTTCGATCAAGTCGATGGAATCCAAAGTCAGCCCCGCGCGCTGCAGCGCAATCTTCGTCGCCGGAACCGGACCGCTCCCCATAATCTTCGGATCGACGCCCGCAATCCCCCAATTCACAACCCGTCCCAACGGACTCAGATTCCTTTTCTGCGCCTGCTCCAGCGACATCACTACGACTGCCGCCGCGCCATCCACAATCCCGCTCGCATTCCCCGCCGTCACCGTCCCATTTTTCCCGAATGACGCGCGCAGCTTCGCCAAACCCTCCATCGTCGTCTGCGGACGCCGGTGATCGTCCTCCGCAAGAGTCTCTCCCGTCGCCTCCCCCTTCGAATTCCGCAGCGGCACTGGCGTCAACTCTTCCTGAATCCGCCCCGCCTTGTACGCCTCCTCGGCCTTCTGCTGTGAGCGCAGCGCGAACTCATCCTGCGCCTGCCGCGTGATGCCCTGCTGCTCCGCATACAACTCCGCCGTGTTTGCCATTTGCAACCCGCAGTAGGAATCGAACAGCGCCGCCATCAGCGAGTCTTCGAGTTTGCCGCCCGGAGCCAGCGTAAACCCCTCGCGCCCGCGAACCACAAACGGCGCTTGCGACATCGCTTCCATGCCGCCCGCCAGCACTATCCTGGCTTCCTCTGTCTGGATCATCTGCGCCGCGCTGACGATCGCCTGCATCCCCGAGCCGCACAGGCGATTCACCGTCAGCGCCGGAGTCTCAATCGGCAATCCCGCCCGTAACCCCACATGCCGCGCTCCATACAGCGCGTCGCTGGTGGTTTGCTGCGCGTTACCGAAGACGACATGGTCGAATTCCTTCGCATCGATCCCCGACCGCTCCATCGCGGCCTTCGCCGCCACCGCGCCTAGTTCCTGCGCCGTGTAATCCTTGATCTTCCCGCAATAACGTCCAAAGGGCGTGCGCGCACCGCTGACGATTGCAGTGTCTCCCGGCTTCAGCATGAGGACCAACTTGTTCAGAAGAGTGCGCTGGCATTGAGCCAACCTGAGAGTTTAACAGCAGGAAACGAAGATGGCGCGAAAGTTCCGCACCTGTATTGCGCTGGCCCTTGCTTGTGTAGAGCGGACGCTCTTGTCCGCTGCCGTTGCCTTTGGTTTTAATCTACAGCTGGTTTGGTTTGCTGCCGATTCTTGTTTGTCCTTGCCTTTTGCCTAGTCCTGGACCGCCTGTCCCCAAACTTGCGGTCGCTGCTACCCTTCCGCGGACAGTGTCCGCGCCGCGCGGGCTCTACGCCACCGCCGCCGAGGCAGCGAACTGCGGCGCCTGGCATACCACCGCACCCGCGCCCTGCGCGACCGCCTGCTCCAGAGCGTGATCGGCGCGGTTGGCCACCTCGGTCACGATGTCCACCGGATCATAATGCTGCCGCATGACCCCTTGCGCCAGGCCGGCGCTGAATTCGACTCCCTGATCCTTGCCCGGAAAACACACTTCGCCGAGCAGGCGCCGCAATTTCTCGACCGCCAGCAAAGCTTCTTTTTCGCCGGTGTCGCCAAGCACCACAGCGATCGTCGTCGCTTCATAGCGGAACGCCAGATCGTTCGTCCGGATGTTCGATGAAACGACCTGCCCGACCTGCTCCATCGCCGCCGCCACCGCCGGCTCGCCGTATTCCTTGAGCAGCGCGCTGCGACGTCCAAACTGCATCAGCAACACAGTCACCGTCGTACCCTGCTGCAAGGCGCGCCGGGTTTCCGCCTGCAGCAGATCGAGATACGAAGCCCGGGTAAGCAGCCCGGATTTTTCGTCGGTTACCGAGAGATTTTTCACCAGCCGTCGCAGTCCTGCGTTGTTGAGCGCAATCAACACCTGGTCACTCAACGTCCGAATCACCAGCACCTCCGAAGGCTGCCACGCCCGGGGTGCATTTTGAGTCAGGATGAGCACTCCAATATGGTCGTTGCCTTCCGTAAGCGGCAGCGCCAGCAGCGATTCAATCTGTAACTCATCAACCGCGTTGCGCACTGCCATCAATTCGGGTGCATTTCTGACGCCACCCAAAGTCACCGCGCCCCGCGCCACCGCCAGATCCTGCACCGCTTCCGCCAGGCTCACCAGCGACGACGAAGTCGCCGGAGTCAGACCATCCATGTGATACTCCTGCACGCTCGATGGCGGCAGCCCGGGTTTGCGCAGGGCCACGATGCAACGCGCCGTCCGCCAGTTCGATCCAATTTCCTGCGCCGTTGTCTTCAAGACTCCTTCCGCATTCCCCTGGTGGTAAAGCTTGCGCGTGATTTCCGCGACCCGCGCCAGACTGCTGACATCGGACGCCTCACTCGCCGCCGTTGGCGCTGACGCCACGGCTGCGACGGCAGACGGATCGCCAGGCTTTGCCGACCCAACTGGGGCAGCCCCCGGTACCGGCTTGGCATACTGCGGTTCGATTCCGGCCGCGATATACAGTCGCTGTAACTCCTGGTTGCGCTCTTCCTCTCGCGGAAACAGTTCCTGAATGCGCTGCAAACGCTCGATCGCCTTCGACCGCATCCCGTACTGCACCAGAATCTCGGCTTGCAGCATCAGATCCTGCAACGCCGCCGCTCCCAGCGTCGGTTCTTTGACCTGGATAGCTTCCTGCTCTTCTTTCTTCACCGTCGCCGCAAACCGCGATGCGATCACGTTGAAGCGCTGATCATCGATCTTGCCGCGCAGCATCGCCAATCTTCTCTGATGCCCGGGTTCGTACGGGTCCACTTCCGCGGCCCGGTCCAAACTCTCGCCCGCTTTCTGATAATCGTGTTTCGTGCAATACAGATCGAACAGCTTCAACAGCGCCTGAGCGTAATCCGTTTCCCGGTTCGAGGCGTTGAACAGTTCCGCCAGAAATTCCAGCATGTCCGCCGAAGGACGATGCGACGCCAGGAGTTCCTGCATGGTCCCGATGAACGATCGCCGTTCCCCGCGCCGCCGCTGAAATGCTTCCAGCTTTCGCGCCAGCGCCACCGCTTCCGCATCCAATTCGGAATCGATCATGGTTCCGATCAGATCCACCACCTGGTGCATGCGTGAGGGGTTATGCTCGAACATTTCCCAGATCAGCGGCTCGCTGTCCACACAACGATCCGCCGCCAGCAGCGCTTGAGCATACAGGTCGCGCAACTCCGGTGAGGCTTCTCCGGCATGTACCAGCGGCTCGAAAATAAAAATTGCCGCCCCGGATTCGCCCCGCGCCAGTAAACTTCTGCCGTACGCCACCGCGATCTTCGAATCTGTCGGATTCTCCGTGTAAGCCCGCTCAAACCACTGGCTGGAGTTCCCGCCCGCAGTCTCGGCCAGTTCCGCCAACTGCAGGAAGGACTGCGCTGCCATGGTATGCTCGCCCAGATCCGACGCCCATTCTGCCGCCCGCAAATGATTGGACTGCGACGGCTCCAGGCTCACTATCCGCCGCAATACCAGCAGTCCTTCTTCTTTTTGACCCTGCTTTTGCAGGTCTTCCAAAGCATTTTCGTACGTCCCGATCGCCAGTTTCTTGTTGGAGTTCTCCAGGAGTTGCCCAAAGCGCACTTTCTGTTCCCAGGTCGGATTGGCATAGCGCGCCAGCTTCTTGTAGGTCAGGCTGGCCCGCGTCGCGTCGGCGGCCGCCACTTGCCGCTCAAATAAATCTCCCAGCAACCGCACCGCTTGCGCTCCCCGGTTCAACGACAGGCACAAGTCCGCCGCCATCTGCCGCACATTATCGTTTTGCGGGTCGCTTTCCAGGATTTGAAGATATTCCGCCAGCGCGTCGGCGGTCTTCCCCTTCTGCAGAAGTTTCTCCGCCTTTTCGACGCGGCGGGCGATCTCGGCACGGCTGGGATTTTCTGGCATGGGGCGGACTTGGGACGGAGACTCCCGTCCTGATTCTAGGATTCACCCCCGGCACCGGCAACGCGGTTACTCAGCGAAGTGATTACGAAAGTCACACCGTCCGCCAGATTCCCGCTTCCGTGAGTTTCCGGCTGTGTTCCCATCGTGACAGGACCATCTTTCACGGTTCCGCTCCAGCACCTTGCTTGCAGCCGGGCGAAACTGGACAAATCGCAGGTTTCACGCCGGAACGGCAGAAGATCTGGAGTTTTCCACCGCTTCTGCCGATATCAACTATTGAAATATTGAGACTGAAGCGTCTCCCCTTGTCGGTGAACCCAATCAATTTCGAGCGGGATGGCGACTCCCCCTTGCGTCGTTTCGCCAGCCTGCGCCAGCCTTGGTTTGTCGGCCTTCTCTTCGCCGCCCTCATCGCCACTCAAGCGCTGGGCTTCCTCGTCTTTGGCACAGGCCAGTTCGGCTCCAGCCTTTCCGAGTCCATCATCGTGCTTTCCGGCCTGCTTGCCATCGCTTGCACCTGGCTTGCGTTCCGCCGCGCCCAGGGAACGATTGCCCTGTTTTGGTTTCTGTTTGTTGTGGTTCTAGTGGTCCTGCTCGTACCCACTGCACTCCAGGCCTGGGACACTCTCTTCGAACAATCTCTCTTATCGGAGTCGACCCGCAGCCTGCTCTATTGCCTCTACGGCGCGCCCATCCTGATGATGCTCTTCCTCTCGGAGTCGCATCGGCCGGAGCGCCTGAAGTTCGAGATCTTCCTCGATTTGTTTCAAGTGGCGGTTGTGGTCGGCCTCATCTACTCCACCTTTTTTTTCCTGCCTGCCCAGCGCATGCTGCCAGCCGACGCGCTCATGCACGATGTCAGCATCAGCGACGCGCAGAGCCTGCTCCTCCTCATCGCCGCCCTCGTGCGCCTGCAGTTCGCCCGCGTCCCCGGCACTCGCAATCTGTTCCTGCGGGTAGCCGTCTTCCTCCTCGTCTGCGCCGTCGCAACCTTCGTTGGGGACTGGATCTACGTCCACAAATCCTCGTCTGCAACCACATGGTTCGACCTGGGCTGGACGGTTCCTCAAGTTGCCGCCGGCTTCATCGCCCTTACTTGGAAACCGTCGCCAAAACCCCAGTCCGCCCCCGAGCCCAACAGTCTTATCAGCTTCCTCGGCACCAATCTGGTCCTCGTCGCCATGCTTTCCTGCATCGCTCTACTCATGGATCGGTGGAAACAGGCGCACGGAGAAATCCTCACCGACGTAGCCATCGCCGCATCGCTGCTCGCTTTCACACTTCGTTTGGCCCTCACCCAATTCCATCAGCACCAGGAAATAACCCAGCGCAAGGCGGCGCAAAAGCAGCTAACCGTCTCGAACCAAAGAGTCGGCCGACTCCTCGATGATGCCCGCAAGCAAACTTCCGAAATCACCCAGGTCAGCGAACTCGGAAGCCTTCTCCAAGCTTGCACCTCCCGCGAAGAGGTCTTTCGTCTCATCCCGGAGCGTTTGCGCTGCCTTTTCACCGGTGCGTCCGGCTGCATCGCCCTGCTCAGCGCATCCGGAAACCGCGCTGAGTCCGTCGCTCAATGGGGAGTCCTCTGTCCCGCCAACCAGATCTTCACACCGGAACAGTGTTGGGCGCTTCGCCGTGGCTGCACTCATGTTCATCCCGGCGGACGCTCCGAACCGCGCTGCTCCCACTTACTCGGTGAAGGTCCCTCCGTCTGTATTCCTCTCATCGCCAATGGCGACACCTTTGGAACCTTGATCATTCAGAATGACGATCAGGGCGCAGTTCCGCGAGCGCCCGCCCTCGACCTTCGAGATTCCGACTCTGAGCGCGATGCCTTCGCTCGCCGCCGTCTCCTCGCCGCCACTGTCGCGGAAAACATCGCGCTGGCGGTTGCCAATGTCAATCTTAGGGAGTCTCTCCGCCTCCAGGCCGTCCGCGACCCCCTCACCGGGCTTTACAACCGCCGCTACATGCAGGAGTTCCTTGACCGCGAACTTCACACCGCCCGCCGCAAGCACCGCCCCCTGGCCATCATGATGCTCGATATCGATCACTTCAAACGTTACAACGACAATTTCGGACACTCTGCCGGCGACAAAGCTCTCGCCGCTGTCGCTGAGATTTTTCTGCGCAGCGTGCGGGCCGCTGATGTCGCCTGCCGCTACGGCGGCGAGGAATTCACCCTCATCCTCCCCGAATGCTCCCTGCGCCAAGCTACCCTGCGCGCTGAAGAAATCCGCACTCGCCTCAAGGAATTCTGCGTTCAGCACAACGATCGGGTGACCGATCCGCTAACCATCTCGATTGGCGTCGCCGCCTTCGATGAAACTACCGATCGTGTCGACCTGCTCCTCAAGTGCGCCGACGAAGCTCTCTACCAGGCCAAGCGCGCCGGGCGCGACCGCGTCGTCGCCGCCCGCCCTGCTGCCGCCTTGCCCAACTCGGAACTGATGGAGAACCACTCCGTTACCACGTCCTAGCCCTCACCTTTTTCCCGCCACCTTCCCTCCCGCTTCTGATATACGAATACGAATCAACATGCCCGCCTCATCCTCCACTCCCAATTCGCTCAACCCAGCTCCTGCAAACCCGGAATCCGGCCTGCGCCACCAACTCACCGCTGGACAGATGACCATGGTCGCTGTCGGTGGCTCGATCGGCACCGGACTGCTCCTTGGCACCGCCGCTGCGATTGAACTCGCCGGACCCGCCGTCATCCTCAGCTTCGTCCTCGCCGCCTTCATCAGTTGGACCGTCGCCCTCGCGCTCGGCGAACTCGCCAGCTCCCATCCCGCCGCCGGTTCCTTCGGCGTCTATGGCGACCTCTATCTCAACCAATGGGCGGGATTCATCTCCCGCGCCGGCTACTGGCTCGGCATCGCCGTCTCGATCGGCGCCGAAATGGTTGCCTCCGCCACCTACATGCAGCTCTGGTTTCCAAAGGTTTCTCCTGTCGTCTGGGTCTTCGCATTCTCCGCCTTCCTCTTTTCCATCAACCTTCTCAGCGTCCATAGCTACGGCCGTTTTGAATTCTGGTTCGCCATGATCAAAGTCGCGGTCATCGCCGCCTTCGTCGCCCTCGGCGCTGCCCTGCTTCTCACCGGACGCGCCACTCCCCAATACACCCACCACGGCGGATTCTTCCCCCTGGGACACGCCGCCCCGCTCCTGGCAATCACCTTCGCTATCTACACCTTCGGCGGCGTCGAATTCGTGGCCGTGACTTCTGGCGAATCCACCTCAGCCAAAGCCATCGCCAGCGCCGTTCGCCGGACTTTTCTGACTCTCACCTTCCTTTATTTGGGAGCCATCATCATCCTGGTTGGCATCATGCCCTGGAACCGTGCTGGCGTCACCGAGAGCCCCTTCGTAAGCGTCTTCCGGTCCTTCAACTTACCCAGCGCCGCGCATTTCATGAATTTCGTGGTCCTGACTGCCGCCCTCTCCGGAGCCAACGCTGCGCTCTACGTCTCTTCGCGCATGCTGTTCTCGCTGGCGCGCACCGGGTGGGCTCCCCGGGCGTTAGGACGCCTGAGCGCCTCCGGCACTCCTGCCTGGGCCCTGTTCGTCTCTTCCTACGGAATCGTCGTCGCCCTGGTGCTTGAACGCTGGGCCCCCGCCAAGGCCTTCGAGTACATTCTTCGCGGCGCCTTTTTCGGCATGTTGCTCTCCTGGGTCATTTCGCTCGCCGCTCACATCAACTTCCGCCGTCGGTTGACCAAAACCCAGTGCGATGAAATCCCCGCCCGCTCGCCGCTGGGCCAATCGGGATCGATCATCGGTCTCGCCGTGGTCGCCGCTTCGATCGGCAAGACCTGGTGGGACTCCCGCATCAACCTGATCGCTGGACTAGCCTTGCTGATCGCCCTGACCGTTCTTTACTTCATCCTTCGGCCAGGCGCTTTGAATAGAGCTTTGGAAAAGAACCTGAGACTGCCATGAGCCTTCCCAATTTGGGAATCGACTGTCCATTTTTCGATTTTTCCGGCCAATTTCGCAGCCACACCCCTCTTTTTTTTCTGCTATATTCAGTCAGTTTCGGGCCCATCTCAGCGGCAGGACGACTCCGGACTTCCCTGCCTCTGCGACTCCCAGTCGCGACTAGTTCCGTGCCGCTCTGTTCCCCCGAAACGAAGGAGCAACTGTGACTTCCGCTCGAAAATTCAACATCCTCGCAGGCAGTGAACGTAAGCCAGTCCGCGGTGCTCGCCTGATCCACAATTCGCATCCGGACCAAACCATTGAAGTCTCCATCCGCATCCGTTCCAAGTCGGAGGCGAAGCGCGAAGAGTTCAAGAACGCTCTCGCCCAACCCGGTTTTAAGCAGATGTCGCGCGCCGATTATGAGAAAACCCATGGCGCCGATCCTGCCGACCTCGAAAAAATGAAGAGGTTCGCCCAGGAGTTTGGCCTCAAGGTTCACGAAAACGGCACCGAACTTGCCCGCCGCACCGTGATGCTTTCAGGAACCGTGACCAATCTCCAAAAAGCCTTTCACGTGGAACTCAAGGAGTACAGCCACCCCAAGGGAAATTTTCGCGGCCGCATCGGCGCCATCAGTGTGCCCAGCGACTATGCCGACATCATCACAGGAGTGTTTGGACTCGACAACCGGCCCCAGGCGGAACCCCATTTCCGGCGCATGGCTGCACCCGACAAGCATAAGCACAAGACCAGCAACCCGACCACCTCTTACGACCCCAATGAGATCGCCCAGATCTACGATTACCCCTCGGGAGATGGAACCGGCCAATGTATCGGGATCATTGAGCTAGGTGGCGGCTTTCAACTCAACGACCTGACCAATTATTTTGGCTCACTTAACATCAATGTGCCGCAAGTCATCTCCGTGTCCGTCGATGGCGGCACAAATAGTCCAACTACCCCCGATAGCGCTGACGGCGAGGTCATGCTCGACATTGAAGTGGCGGGCGCCATTGCTCCCGCCGCGAAAATCGTCGTCTATTTTGCCCCCAACACCGATCAGGGCTTTCTGGACGCAATTACAACCGCCGTGCACGACACCACCAATCAACCGTCCGTCATTTCCATCAGTTGGGGCTCGGCTGAATCGGGCTGGACGATGCAGGCGCTTACCAACTTCGACGAGGCCTTTCAGGCAGCAGCGGCGATGGGCGTGACCGTCTGCGTTGCTTCCGGTGACAGCGGTTCGTCGGATGGCGTCAACGACGGCACGAACCACGTCGATTTTCCGGCTTCCAGTTCGTTCGCGCTGGGCTGCGGCGGTACCACCCTGCAAGCTTCGAACGGCCAGATTACCAACGAAGAAGTCTGGAACGACCAATCCACTGGCGGCGGGGCAACGGGCGGCGGAGTGAGCAATTCGTTTCCCCTTCCCAACTGGCAGGATGGATTCGGGGTTCCATTGCCTTCGGTACAAGGGGGCGGTCGAGGCGTACCTGATGTCGCTGGCGACGCCGACCCCAACACCGGCTACAACATTCTGGTCGATGGCGAAAGTGGCGTCTTCGGCGGCACCAGCGCGGTGGCTCCTCTATGGGCCGCCCTGGTTGCGCGCATCAATCAGAAACTCGGGAAATCAGTCGGATTCCTCAACCCGCTGATTTATGCCCAGGCCGTCGAAACTTCCGGATTCCACGACGTAACTGAAGGCAACAACGGCGCCTTTAGCGCAACCGACGGATGGGATCCTTGCACCGGTCTTGGCAGTCCCGATGGAGCCCGTCTCTTGGCCGCACTGACTGGAAAACTTTCTCAGGCAGCCTAAGCTACGTGGGGGCGAGCCCCGCCCCCATATCTAAGTCGCCCGCGCAGTTGCGGACCCCTCGTCCGCCCCGCGGAGCGAAGCTCCGCTCTCTATCTGGATGGGCGAAAAAGGGAAAAGGCAAAGCGAAAGTCTAGGAGCGAAAAGCTTATGAGATAAAGCGACGTCATCCCGCATTACAATGTCCTCCATGCCCGACGACCTTCTCACCTACCGCCCTGAATTCCCCATCCTCGAACGGACCAACTACATGATCTCCAACTCGCTTGGAGCCATGCCTCGCGCCGTTTATGACGCTCTCCATGCCTATGCCGACGTCTGGGCAAGCCGCGGAGTGCGCGCCTGGCAGGAACGCTGGTGGATGCTCGCCCTCGAAGTGGGTAACGAGATCGGCGCCCTGATGAATGCCCCAAAAGATTCCGTCTCTCTTCACCAGAATGTCACCACATGCCAGGCCGTGGTCGCATCCTGTTTCGATTTCTCGGGCAAGCGCAACAAAGTCGTTTACAGCGACATGAACTTCCCTTCGGTCATGTATTTCTGGGAAGCGCAGCGCCAATATGGCGCACAAGTATGCATGGTCAAGACTGACGACGGCATCACGGTTCCAACCGAGCGTCTGCTCGATGCCATCGACGACCACACTTTAATCGTTCCCATCTCGCACGTTATTTTTCGCAGTTCTTACATTAACGACGCCAAGGCCATCATCGAGAAGGCGCACAAAGTCGGAGCTCACGTTGTGCTCGACACCTTCCAGTCTCTCGGGAGTGTCCCGGTCGATATCCAGTCTTTCCATGCCGACTTCGCCTGCGGAGGAGTGCTCAAGTGGTTGTGCGGCGGTCCCGGCGTTGCCTACCTTTACGTCCGGCCCGACCTCGGCACGAAATTAGAGCCCAAGCTCACTGGCTGGTTCGCGCACGAGAATTCCTTTGAATTTGCCACCGGCCCTATCCGCTACGCTGATCCTCCGTTCCGATTTATGAATGGAACCACGCACATCCCCGCGATCGAAGCGGCGCGCCCGGGCCTCAAAATCATCCGCGAGGCTGGGCTAGAGAAAATCCGGGACAAATCCAAGCGCCAGACCGCTCGACTGATCGCCTTCGCCGACCAGCACGGATGGCGCATCAACTCTCCGCACGACCCTGAAATACGCGGCGGCACCGTCTCCATCGACATGCCCGATTCCCAGCAAGTGAGTCGCGAATTGCTCGCCCGCGACATTCTCGTGGACTGGCGTCCGAAGGCCGGAGTCCGATTTGCTCCACATTTCTACAACACCGACGCCGAGGTCGACGCGGCCATGGCAGCCGTTGTGGAAATTCTGAATGCACGGCCAGTCAGCGCATAGCCTCGGTCTAAAACCTCAGCGTAAAAATGCTGGAGCACCTGGCCCTCAATCGCTTCATTACTTCGGTAAGCTTGTTCCGCCTCTTTCTCCATGTTGTTTCTGAAATATCTTGCTTATCCTCATATTGAGATCGTCATACTGAGAATCCTCGAGTTATTACTGGAAAGCTACTTTGACCGCCTGTCTTTCTCTGTTCCTCTCGATCAGCTACCTTGCGATTGTTTCTTCGTTTGCCATCGCTGGCGGGTCCTGCTTTCTGTTTCTCGGATCCCAACTGCTTGTCCGCAAGCGCTTACTGCTCAAAACCCGCAATTCTAAAATCAGCACCGCGGCTCCGGGGTTGGCCGAGGTCCACGGCATCGCAACCGGTCCCGACAGCATTTCGTCACCGATCACGGGCAAGCCTTGCTTCCTCTATCGCACCACCGCGTGGGAGGAGCGCGCCGGCCAGAAAAAAGAAGAGTGGCGGAAAGTTGCGGAAGAAACTCTGCACGTGCCCTTCTTCATCGACGATTGCACCGGCCAGTTGCTTATCGAACCGCTCGGGGCGGATCTCGACCTGCATCACGATTTTTGCGAAGAGTATGAAGCCTCGTTCTTCTGCTCGAACTTCTCCCCGAACCGGGATGAGGTTCCCCGGCGTGTCGCCGCTTTTCTTTCCCGCCACGCCGTGATTCCGGGCCGCCGCGTGCGCATCGAAGAACGGTTGATCAAGCCCGAAGACTCGCTCTTTGTTGCCGGAACCATCGCGCAAAATCCGGGCATCGAGGTGCGCTCAGCTGCGGCCCTCCGCAACCACCCTGTGCTCAACTCAGTAGCAACTCGCTTCACGGCTCCGCCTCCTGCGCCACAAGTCATCCGGCTTGCGTTTGGGGCGGCTGCTTCCAGCAGTCAACACATGGGCCAGCAGGCGAAAATCGCGGCCGCGCTCACCCGAGCGGGCGTCGCTAAACCAGACGTTTGGTCGCCCGTCGCAGTGCCGAGTGCTGCCGTCGAAGAATCTGTTTCCCCCACCGCGACTTCGGCGGACGCCGATTCCTGTAAGAAAACAAGTCATCCGCGGGAAACGACTGCCGTCGAAAAACAAACCACCGCCGCTGGCTTCAGCCTCACTCCGCCCCTCTTGTTGAGGAAAGGCGCAGACAATATGCTCGCGATCTCCTTCCGCAGTCAGAAGGAATCGCTCGGCGCGCTCGCCCGGAAGTCGGCCGCCTTGGTCTGGGGAGGCGCCGCCATCACAGCTCTCGGCCTTTACGCTCTGATCGTTCAGATACGGTTGCGGTGACAAAACATTGACAGAAAATGATTAGTCCCCTGCTAAGCCGTTGGCTCTTTGGTCCGAAGCCTCAACTGGCAGCGAACTACGCCATGCCCCGCCCCTCCTAATTTAGAATGAACTCGTGACCGAACCCCTCCGCATCGGGATTCTCGGCGACTTTAATCCTGAACTCCGTTCCCACCATGCCACTAACAATTCACTCCAGCACGCCGCTCGGAAACTCCAAGTCATGGTGGAATCGCTTTGGCTTCCAACCCCGTCGCTTCTCGAACCGGGCGCCGCTGCCGTCCTCGATTCCTGTGATGGGCTGTGGGCATCGGCGGGCAGTCCCTATCGCAGCTTCGACGGTATGCTGAAAGGTATCGAGTATGCCCGAGTCCACGACCGGCCCTTCCTCGGCACTTGTGGAGGGTTCCAGTACACGCTGATCGAGTGCGCCCGCAACGTCCTCGGTATCCACGACGCCACCACCGCGGAAGAAGATCCGTACGCCAAACACATCGTCATCTATCCCGTCGCCTGTTCCGTTCCCAATCGCGATCCGAACGCACCCGGACTCTCCGGTAAAGTGAGCGAGATCCGTCTCCGTCCCGGCTCTTTCCTCGCGGCGTTTTACGGAAAAGAGATGATCGAGGAAGAATTCTTCTGCAACTACGAGGTGAATCCGGAGTTCGAATGGATGGCGATGGAGGCGGGCTTTCCAGTAGTAGCCCGTGGCTCGAACGAGGCATGCCGCGCCATTGAATCTCCGGCACACGCATTTTTCATAGCGACATTATTCCAGCCGCAACTTTCCTCCACCGAAGACCATTCGCATCCCCTGATCGTGGCGTTCGTGCAACATGCAGCCGATTTCCGCGGCAAACGCCTCGATGACTCCATACTGACCTGAGTCCGCATGTCGTTTCTCAGGAACTTACTTTTGCACAGGGCTTGCCGACTTTTCACGCCAGCGTAACTTCCGGTTCACACGCCTCTGCTATTTCTTGACCGGGAAACTTTGTCTTCCCCGGATCGCCACCCGCCCAGCGGAGACCGGCGAGAACCGCGCCAGTTGAGAGGCGTTCGCAAGATTCCAATGACAAGAGAGGAACAAGACATGAACACCGTAGAACGGTTGAAGGCCGGTTGGGCTTCGCTGATGATCGCTGCGTTGATGATGCAGCCGCTCCCCACGCTCGCGGAAAATCCCACAAGTGACGGGTTTGCCGACCAGAGGAAGGTTGTCGAAATCGCGCCGAAGTCAAGCGCTGAAGTCGCCCGCTACACCCGCAGCATCGAGAGTGAGCCGAGTCTCACCCACGCTCAAAAGCTCGCTCTCCTCCAGCAAAACATCAAGTACGTCTTCGTTCTCTTCCAGGAGAACCGTTCTTTCGACTTCTACTTCGGCACTTATCCTGGCGCTCGGGGCCTGTTCTCCCAACCCGCCGCCCAGACCCCGGGCTTTGTTCAGCCGATCGTTAAGACGGACGGCACCGTCGGCAGCATCTCGCCCTTTCTGATCCCTCAGTCGATTACCAACATCAATGGCAGCAACGTACTCCTGTATCCCGAGGATACCGACTCCGTCAATCACGGACACGCCGCCATCGATGCCAAGCTGGACTTGGTCAACAATGTCGCCCAGAATGACCGCTATGCGTTCACCGAAGAAGGCCTGTCGGGGACGCTGAGCGCCGATGGAACGACCTACACCGGACCGGCCCCAACTGAGCAGCAAGTGCAAAAGGGCGAATTGGTCATCGGCCACGTCGACTGCAACACCGCTCCTTTCCTCTGGCAATACGCCGACCGCTTCACGCTGTTCGACAATTTCTTTGACACCGTGATTGGCCCTTCGACGCCAAACGCCATCGCCATGATCGCTGGCCAGTCGGGTGTAACCCAGTGGATCAAGCATCCGGGGCTGGGCAACAATGTGAATCCCACGAACGCAGCCCTGCCCGTAACCGGCGATCCGCAGCCCTTCTGGGGATCTGCTCTCGATCCGACGCCTGCCGGCCAAAAGCAGCCCACGGAGGGCGGTGGAGCTCCCAGCACGAATCCTGCTTCCAACTTGACGTTTGCGAGTCTGCCCCTCTCCTTCATGGGCAACCAGGTCGAAACGCTCACCGCCAGCGACCTCAACCCTGCCTTCGACCTTCTTGATGTGCAAAAGGACATCAAGAAACTCGCCGGCAGCGCGAGCGGGCCCGTCAATTGGGCCTGGTACGAGTTAGGTTACGATCACGAGCCGATCGACCCTCCGGGTCAGACCACCCACACCAGCTACATCGCCCATCACGATGCCCCGCAGTACTTCGGGTATGAAGCCAACAATCCCAACGAAACCGCCGCCCACATGAAAGGCCTCGGCGACTTCTTCAACGCCATCAGCATCAACGCGCTCCCAGGACCCGGCGTCTACTACGTCCGCGGCGGGTACAACAATCTGGATGGTCTCATTCCTCGCTCACCCAGCCCCGCCGTCAAGGCCGCTTACGCCGGCAACGACGACCATCCGGGATACTCCGATGCCCAGATCAGCGAAGCCCTTCTGGCGGACACGATCAACGCGATCACGGCCAGCCCCTACTGGCCGCAGAGTGCCATTATCATCACCTACGATGAGACCGATGGCCTCTACGATCACACTCAGCCTACGATTCGTAGCTGGGATCCGAGCGGCACCGCTCTCGATCAGGGTCCGCGCATTCCCACAATCGTGATCTCGCCATACAGCGTGGTTCACGGAATCTCCCATGAAGCCACCGAGCATGGCTCGATCATCAGATTCATCGACGAACTCTTCAACCTCACTCCACTGGCCGATCTCCCCGACGAACACGCGGCTCGCGCATTGGGCCAGCGCTTGTACAATCAAAACTACCTTGGGCCCTCCGACGCCGGCACTCCGGGCGTGGGAGACCTCTTCTCCGCCTTCGACAATGGCCGCCTGCTGGGCCAAACCGCGCCCGTGCCGGCTTCCTATGCTGCGATTCCCGCAGCGACAGTTACCACTCTGCCGCACTATGGCGCTCAGGGCTGCCGCGTACTGCAGATCACTCCCACCGACTACACCAACAATGGACTGCTCGATCCGGCTCCACAGGACTTCAACCCGCGTCCCAGCACCAACCCTGGTACTCCGTATCTGGGCGGCTGGCCGTCCAACTAGGTATATCTCAGCTTTTCCGGCGACCGGACTTGCTTTCCGGTCGCCGGACTCTTGTTGGCATGCCACTTTAGTCGTTGGAAGGAACCCGATCAGAATGATTAGAGCTTCCGCCCTTCTATTTTTAACGTTACTGCTGATTGCCGGTCTTACTTCCCGAGCTCACGCCGGGGCTACGCTGGATCGAATCAGAGCCGCCGGCTCACTCCCTTGCGGAATCAACATTGAAGAGCCTGAATATTCCACCCAGGATGCGCACGGGAACCATGCCGTTTTCGATACGGACATCTGCAAGGCTGTGGCCGTGGCTGTGCTCGGACCCAACGCCAAGTTCACCGTCATGTCTTATCGCGACGAGCAGGACGCCCTCAAAGCCCTGAAGTCCGGCGAGATCGCTCTCCTCGCCACCGCAACTCCTAACTACATAAATTCCGCCAACAAGGGCTTTGGCTTTGCCCGGCCCATCTTCTATGACTACCAAGCTTTATTTGTGAATAAGACGATGGGTGTCGCTACTCCTCACGATCTTGCAGGTAAAAAAATATGTTTCCTCGGCGGCACCGAGATCGAGACCCAACTCACAAGTTACATGCAGCGCGAGAAGATCAAATTTCTTCCGTTTCCGTTTCAGGAGGAAGGCGAGATGGAAGCAGCGCTCGTGACCCGCAACTGCGCTGCCGTAACCGCTGACGTGTCGCAACTGGGCTACGAGCGACTCGGGTTTAAGAGCGTGGCCAGGAATTTTGAAATCCTTCCCGACGTCGTCGCGAAAGATCCACTGGCGCCAGCATATACCCTCGAAGATACGCAATGGGCCGCCATCGTCAATTGGACAGTCGAAGCTTTGATCCAAGCCGAAGAGAGCGGAGTGACCCAGGCGAATCTCGAAGAAATGAAGAACAGCGACGATGAAGTCATCCGCCGGCTGCTCGGCGTCCACCGCGGCTACGGTGGATTCCTTGGACTCGACGATGCTTGGGCGGCACGCGTCATCGAGGCCGTGGGTAACTACGGTGAGATGTTCGAGCGCGACCTCGGCTCCGGCTCCGTGATGAAGCTGGCACGGGGCGCCAACAACCTGTGGACAAAGGGCGGGCTTATGTACGCTCTTCCCATCCGCTAATGCAAGTCCTGTGCAGCCCAAGAAAACCTGCCCCAGCCCATCAAGAGTCCCGGCCGAGACACAGGGAATTCGGGTAATGGGTCAGTTTGAATTTGAGTTGTTCCGCCCGAAGAGACGTTTCCACAGGTAGGGAACGACGAAAACTGCAATTGTCGCTAGGGCAGCGCTTAGTGCCATCACCTTTACATCGGTCAAGCCGAATCTGTGATGCGGGAGGATAGCGAGCACCAGTAGGCAGGTGGCTAGTGGCAGAATAGTTTGTTGCAGAGCATCGGTGCCCTTGCCCTTGGCGATTCTCATCCCGCGATACTCTCATACCTTCAGGGATGGCAGCAAGCGACAAGACCGGTGCGGTGGCGGTGCAGTTTCAAACTGACCCACTACCCGGATTCAAACTGCACCACTACCGGAGTTCGAACCCGCTTGACCGCAGCCTACCCACTGTCGTAGCCTCGCCTGCAAAATCAAAGCGTTCGCCGTTTGCGCCTTAAGGAGGCCGCACTTGGTTCCTCTCGCTGCTCTTTGGCTCCCCATCCTGCTGTCGGCAGTCATCGTCTTCGTCGCCAGTTCCATCATGCACATGCTGCTTCCCTATCATCGCAGCGACTACCATCAACTCCCCGACGAGGACAAAGTAGTCGCTGGACTGCGCGCCGCCGCCCTCAAGCGGGGCCTCTAGGTCTTCCCCCACTGCACCCCCAAGGAGATGAAGTCGCCCGCCATGATCGAGAAGTATACGCAGGGGCCAGTCGGGTTCATCACTATCCTTCCCAGCGGACCACCCTCGATGCCGAAATTTCTGATTCAGTGGTTTGTCTTTTGCCTCTTGATCGCATTCTTCGTTGCCTACCTCACCGGACACACGGTCCCGCCTGGTATACGGTATCTGGCTGTTTTTCGCGTGGCCGGAACCGCCGCCTTCCTTGCCTTTGGTCTGGGAAACTTGAGCAATGGCATCTGGAAAGGCCAGACCTGGTCGTCAACCATCAAGGAAGTCTTTGACGGACTCGTGTATGCCTTGCTGACCGCTGGCACTTTCGGCTGGCTCTGGCCTCGGTAGAACCGCTGCCCGAGTCTTAGCGACGTTTATGTCATCAATCGAGCCCTGGTTGCGCGGTACCGAAACGGATACTCCGGCCGTCGGCCGCGCCGTGTTGCATGCACTGCAATTGGCGGAGGAAGATTTATGGAAGTGGTGTGGAAGCCTGTCAGACGCTGCACTGAATGCGCGCCCAGCGGGGGCGGCGCCGGTCGCCTTCCACATTCGGCACTTGGCGCGCAGCCTGGATCGTCTTCTGACCTACGCCGAGGGGCGCGGCTTAAACGAAGAACAACTGGCACGCCTGCGCACGGAGCTCGCTCCGGGGGCAACGCGCGAGGAGCTGTTCGCGGAGCTCACTAGCGCGCTGTCAGCCGTAGCTCCGCGAGTGCGCGCGCTGGCGGCGTCGAATCTTGAAGATACGCGATTTGTTGGAAGCAGACGTTTGCCCGCCACCGTGGGTGGCTTGCTTGTCCATGTCGCCGACCACACCCAGCGGCATGTCGGACAAGCCATCACGACGGCAAAAGTCGTTACCGAGCGAATCCTCCCGTGAGATCTTTCACGGTTGCCGTCGACTCACACGCCGGAGCCGAACAAACTAAAAAGCAGAATGGCAAGCACGATCAGCGTGAAGGTCACATACATCCGGTCACGTTCGAGGGCAAATCCCACAATTGAGAACGCTACCCGCGCAATCGGCGTGGCAATGAGAAGCAGCAACCCAAGCTGGATCCAGCCACGTCCGCGCCCGTTGATCACGCTCTGTATAACTCCTGGAATAGTGCGGAAGTCGGAGGGCTCGCCGCGGAAGATGCGGTAGTCCGCGGGTTCGTGGGCGTGACGGGATAGGTAGATGCACGCTCCCCATAGTACGATCGCGGCCGAAAGCATCACCCCGCTGCGCAGCAGGTTGCCGAGGATGACTTCAATGCGGTGATCATCCCACGACCGCGGCTGAGATCGCGCTGGCTGCTTTACTTCGGGAACGGGCGCTTGGTCGACGGGCATCAGATTTTACCCCAGAGTCCGTTGTAGAGCATTTGCAGGCCCAGAAAAAGAATCACCAGACTGAAAACCAAACGCAGCGATTTGGTTTCCGCCTTAACTAGAATTCGGCTCCCCAGCAGTGATCCGCCGAGAACTCCTAACATGACGGGCATCGACAAGCCGGGATCCACATATCCGCGACTCAGATAGACGCCGGCGCTGGCGGCTGCGGTGACTCCAATCATGAAATTGCTGGTGGTCGTGGAAACCTTGAAGGGGACCCGCATCGCCTGATCCATCGCGAGGACCTTAACCGCTCCGGAACCGATTCCAAGTAATCCGGAGAGCGCGCCCGCGCCGAACATTAGGCTGAAGCCGCTCGGAACATTCTGGACGTTGTAACTGCGCTCGCCTCCAAGGTCGGGGAAACTGCCATTCAGCTTCAGACGGGTGGCTAGCGGATCGGGAGGCAGAATGCGCTGCGCCGGCGGGCGCGGCTTNNGCGGCGGCGGCGCCGGAGGAAGTCGCAATCACGGACACAAGCGAGGCTCCAATGGCATAGCGAATATCTACATGAAAGAAAATTGTAAGCAGGGGAACGAGAACAACCCCTCCACCCAAGCCCGTGAGCGATCCAAGAAGTCCCGCGACAAAGGAAACGACGGCTACGACGGCGGTGAATTCCAGGATGGTCATTTCAATTTCTCTTAGGTTAACATCTTCCTTCTTACGCAGATCGGAGGATAGCCACCGGTGAGGGAAGAATCTTCGATGAATATGACGATAACGGGAGTGATCGCGACGATCGCTTTGTGGATTTTAGCAACGGCGATGGCGAACGCGGCTTCGGCTCGCGCCGGACAGCAACCGGCTCTGGATTCGAAAGCTGCCGGGACGACAGCCGCGACCACGGCGGGGGGCAACAGCGACTCCTCTCCCAAGTCGTCTCACACCGTCAAAGTGAGCGGGGCGAAGCAGTGGACGGACACAAAAATCGACTTGCGCGGCGGCGAGAAGTTACGGATCACGGCCGAGGGCACGATCACCTTTGCCAAAGGCAATCAGTTTGGACCGGCAGGAATCCATCGCGGATTTGCGGATGTGATTCATGAATATGCGGTACCGAACGGAGCTCATGGGGAATTGATTGGTCGGCTCGGGTCCGGTGACGCGGCCGAGCCGTTTGAGGTGGGGACGAGCCTAACCTATACCGCCCCAGTCGCAGGGCGGCTGTTTCTTGGAATCAACGAGGGCATGCGGGATGCGGAGGGCGCTACCGGCAGCTTTCGGGTGAAGATCGAAGTATTGAGTCCGGGGATGGGCACGCCCGATGCGAGCGCGGTCGGCGGGCCGCGGGAAACCACCATCCCGGCGATCACTCCAGAAATGCTGCAGTCGATTCCGCGCCGGGTCACGGACCAGAACCACAGCCCGGGAGACATGGTGAATGTCCTGATCGTTGGAACGGAAGAAGAGTTGCTGAAAACGTTCACGGCTGCCGAGTGGGTCAAGGTGGACAAGTCGGTGGGCAGCACGGTGCTGTCGGGGTTGAAGGATACCTTCGATAAAAAGGACTATCTCACCATGCCCATGAGCACCCTCTATCTGTTCGATCGTCCACAGGATTTTGGGTTCGCACATGCCGAGCCGGTGCGGGTATTTATGTCGCGAAATCATTTGCGGGTCTGGAAATCGCCATACGCCGTCGATGGACGACCGCTCTGGTGCGTCGCAGCAACCCACGACGTCGGCTTCGAGCGCGATCAAAGAAATAACGGATTGACCCACAAAATCGACCCGGCGATTGACGGCGAGCGGGAGTATGTCAATGACACGCTCTCCGGAACGGGACTGGTGGCGGCGCGAGGGCACGTGACTCCCCCGCACCCGGTTACCGAGGCGAAAACGGCGACGGGTGGGGGATTTCACTCCGATGGAAGAATTGTGGTCCTGATGCTTAAGAGTACCCAAAAACACGAGTAAGTGGACCGCAACGCGGCGCAAGGGAGCCTGACGGCTCCCGTGACCGTGAGCTTACTGCAATACTGCCGACCCTGACACATCCACTTTGTTGGTTGTCGAATCAAACTCTGTCAGAAACACGCTCGTCCGAACCGCCGCTGTTCCCCCCAGCTCAAGAACGAAGCCAACGCTCTCCCCGCTGGAAAGCGCTAGCGTCAGCGCTCCTGTGCCGTTCGATTGGACAGAATAGGTTCCCTTAAACGTACCCGTACTCGGCGGGTCGTACACCGCGTAACCACTGTTGCCAACGCCCGGACTACAACTGAGTAAAATCGTTGCATTCGAAGCCGCTTGATCGAAGCTTCCGTACTTCGTATAAGCGCCGGTAAGGTTGCCCTTGCCATCGAATGTTATAGTACCGACAATGGACTCGCTACTTACATCAGACCCTCCGCCACTTACCGTGTAAGGATTCCCATGCGGATCGTAACAAGTGATGGATGCGCTCCACCAATCCATGTGAGGACCACCCAGTTGAAACGAATAAGTCCCCTTCAAACTGGAATTGCCGACAGTAGCAGCAAAGCCCGGCGAAGCTGAAACTAGGACGATGCAGATAGCCAATACCGCTTTCTTCATTGAGAGCCTCCCAAATGCCGTTATCATTGGTTTACATAGACCACGGGGGACTTCTTGAGCAGTGCGTGTTCCTTCCGGACCTGGCGGGCGAAAGCGCCGAGAGAAACGGCCTGCGGTTGAGGAAAGTCCGAGGCTGGTCTGTCTCCTTGAGCCGAACTGTAACTCGCCGAGGCGAGGACGCTTTGTTCCTGTAGCATGGGCGCATAGCCTGCGTGTGCCGGATGACTCGGCACCTGGTAGATCTGTGGTTCACTGCTGATATACGAAGCCGCGCCACCGCCGATGTACTGCGCAAATGCGGCGCTGGTGGAAAGTAGGCAGAGCACGAGCAAAGTCTTTTTCATCGCGGGTCTCCCGATTTCGGAGAAAGCGTGGAATCTTCCGCGAGCCGGGCGGTCGATCTTAGCTCCTCCGGTTAAGGTAGAAGCAAGCCCGGTACCAAACTTTATCAGTGCAAGATGACGGCTTGCGGCGACGGGCACAGGTCGACGGCAATAATTTGCACAATTGTAGATAGCGTTTGGAATCGCAGGGATCACTCTAAAGGCCGGATTTGGCCGCGTCGTGGCAGCCCGCGTGAGAGAATCGTTACTTTGAATTACTATTGAGTGGTGACCATAAAATTACCGAAAGCAAAGCACTTTTCCTCTTTCTTGCGTGCATTGTTCCTGCTCGTGACCACCGCGACATTGGCGGCGCTGACAACAGGTTCGGACTATAGGGTCGTCAAGACGTGGAAGCTCGGCGGCGATGGTGGCTGGGACTACTTGACCGCGGATAGCGACGGCCATCGCTTGTTCATAGCCCGATCGACCCGGGTGATGGTGATTGACACTGAATCAGGTAAGCTCGTGGGCGAGATTCCGGATACGCCCGGCGTACACGGAGTGGCGCTAGCCTCGGAGATCGGGCGTGGATTTACCAGCAATGGCCGCGAGGATACGGTGAGCGTGTTCGACCTGAAGTCGCTGGCGGTTGAAAAGAAAATCAAGGTCGGCAGCGGACCCGACGCGATTCTGTATGACCCATTTTCCAAGCGCGTTTTTACGTTCAACGGCAAAAGTCATGACACCACCGCTGTGGATGCGTCCAGGGGCGAAGTCGCGGGTAAGATTGAACTCGGCGGCAAGCCGGAGTTTGCCGCCACTGACGAAAAGGGCTCTGTGTTCGTGAATATCGAAGATACCTCAGAGTTGGTGGCCCTCGACCCGCAGAAGCTCACCGTGAAGGCACGATGGAAACTGACGGATTGCGAAGAGCCAACGGGCCTCGCGATAGATCGCAAGAACCGGCGTCTGTTTGCCGGCTGCAGCGGGAATAAGAAAATGGCGGTAGTGGATGCCGACAGCGGAAAGTTGCTGGCGAGCCCTGTCATCGGCGAGGGCTGCGACGCCACCGCATTCGATGCCGGTCTGGGCTTAGCGTTTGCCTCGGCGGGAGACGGTACGATCACGATAATCAAGGAAGATAATCCCGACAAATTTAGCGTGCAGCAAACGGTGACCACCCAGAAGGCTGCCCGAACCATGGCTCTCGACCCAGGAACGCACAAGCTGTTCACCGTAACCGCCAAGGTGGGACCGCGACCCGACAGGAAAGTCGAGCCAGATTCTTTCGTCGTACTCGAGTTAGAGGCAACCCACTAAGTGGATCGCCTCGCATTCCTGACCGACGCCATATTGCCGCACTGACAAACATCCTTACTTTCCTCTCACTTACGGGACAAGCTAAAGATTCATCTGCCTGACCGAGGCCTGTCCGATATCCCTTTGGTAACTCTCCTCTTCATGACCCTTTAACACTTCACCATTTATAATCGTCATTAGACAAAGAATTGTGGGGTGTCATTCAGTGGACAGCATAACTAGAACTCTTGAACGGCAGAAACTGATGGTGGAATTGCTGGAGAGAAAGATACGCTTGCGGGCACGCCAGCTCTACCATGAGCGAGGACAGGTAGAAGGACAAGAGCTTGAGGACTGGGTGAAAGCCGAGTCAGAAGTTCTGCAATCGAGCATTCTTGCGCCCCTGTGGAATAAACGCCAGGAGCGAGAACTAGTGGAACGGTAAGGCTACCGCGTTGGCGGATACGGCCTTACTTCCCCGAACGACCGACAGCCTCATGACTCTGACTCTGAATCGGCAACAGAAATAACGCGGACGACAGACTGAGTATCGGGCCGGCGACACTAAAGAGCGCTCTGGCCACGGTACCCGGTGCGCCCCCAAAATAGGCATCCAATCCAAAAGCCATTATTGCCATCGCGCCAACTGGAATGGTCCAGGACTTCGGGAGGCGCGTCAGATTCGGGATGCTTGTCGGCAAAAGCCACAAAAAGATGTACCACAGGTTCCGATCGAGCAGTGACCTTCCAAAATGGCTGAAGTAGCTGTCGCCGCGATGAAGAGCCAAACCAAACTGCAGCGGACTTACAAACCCTCCCGAGATCCACCATTGCAGAGCAATCATAGTGGCAACACTTAGCACCCAACAGGCGGGAATCCACACTAAGGGCGACGACGAAAAACGCCGACTGCGAGCAACGCCCTCATGCCGAGCGACATTGGTCGAGAACCACCAACCCAATGTGAGCACAATGCTGAACGGAACAAACGATTCTTTCGTTAGTGTTCCCAACATAGCGATCAGGGGCAACGCCCAAAGTTCACCCGCCGACAAAATCCAGAGCAGTGCCAGCAGGAAGAAGCCTTCCCCCGCATCGACTAACCCGACCAGGCGAAGATTTGGAACGGCGAAGTTAACCAGAAAGAGCAAGGCGCCAACTATGCCGATCGCGGACCTGCCCACGTCATGGTTCACAAGACGACGCCCAAGAATGCCTCCCATTATAAAAATGAGAATGGCGGTTCCAGCAACCAAGAGAGAATCGGCAACGAGAAGTCCGAACATCACCGGATCCCAGGTTGCAAATCGTCCCTGCGCGCAACGGTAGAAGGGTCTTGCGAGCCATGGAACGAGCACGCGAAAGCGGACGTGCCCGGCGTCAGCGCTGGCCGTTCCGGTCACCAACGCGGCGTACGTTCTCACGTCGGAGAGGCCCGGCGTCTGGCGCGGATCGAAACGGTTGAGAACCGGGTAACCCAGGCCGCAAGCAATCAGAAAGAATATGCAAAAGAGCAGTCCCATTCTCGCGGTAGCGATTCTCACCCGTTGATCGTGCTGGCCCTTCATCATTGGTGAAGGTAGCGTCAGGGAGTTCGACATTGCAACTCAAAAGTCGCGCCCGCTTTCCGAATCCTCCAAACTTGGCTTTTGCCCGACGAATCTGTTAGCTTTCATCCTCATCGCAAGGAATATGCATTTGCCTGATTTCTTTGGGGAGTGGAACGTGTTTTTTCAAAAGTGCTGGTTAAACTTGGTAGCCTCCCTTGTGCTTACGGTATCGCTGCAGTCGCAGGCAGTATCGTCCGGGGACCAGGCCACGCGCCAATTAGCGATCGACATTTTTAAGCAATTGATCGAGATCAACACAACTGACTCTGTGGGCAGCGTAACCGCCGCCGCGGAAGCGATGGCGCAGCGCTTTCGCGACGCCGGATTTCCCGAGAGCGACATCCGCGTTCTGGGGCCGGATTCTAACGCTCGCAAAAAGAACCTCGTAGTGCGCCTCCACGGATCGGGCAAGCACAAGCCGGTGCTGCTCATCGGACACCTCGATGTCGTCGAAGCGCGCCGCGAAGACTGGACGACCGACCCATTCCAGTTCATCCAGAAAGACGGATACTACTACGGCCGCGGTTCGAGCGACATGAAAGATGGCGACGCGATCATGGCGGCCACTCTGATCCGGATGAAGAAAGAAGGATACCTGCCCACCCGCGACGTCATTCTGGCACTGACGGCCGATGAAGAAGGTGGCACCTCCAATGGTGTCGACTGGCTCATTAAGAATCATCGTGAACTGATCGATGCCGACTTCGTGCTGAACCACGATGGCGGCGGAGTGCTCGCGGACCACGGCAAGCCCCTGATGATGGAAGTGGACGCCACGGAGAAGCTCTACGGCGATTTCGTAATCACCGCCACCAATCCCGGCGGCCACAGCTCGCTGCCGCGGCGCGACAATGCGATCTACGAACTGGCGGATGCGCTGACGCGGATCCAGCACTACCAGTTCCCCTTCGAACTGAATCCCATCACTCGCGCCTATTATGAACGGCAGGTAAAGCTGGCAACCGGACAGCGCGCCGCCGATCTCGAGGCCATGCTGAAAAATCCCCCAGACATGGAAGCGGTGGCTCGCTTGTCGAAAGACCCGCTCGATAACTCGACCATGCACACCACCTGCGTCGCAACGCGCTTGAGTGGAGGCCATGCCAACAACGCCCTGCCCCAAATGGCCCAGGCGAACATCAACTGCCGCATCGAACCCGGACACACGCTGGAGGAAATCCGCCTCACGTTGGAGAAAGTCGTGGCCGATCCCAAACGCACGCATCCCACCATCAAAGTGCAGTTCCGCGAAAACAACGATGTACTGCTCGATCACGGCTCCGACCGGCACAGTTTCGTGCCCCCGGCTCCGCAAAGAGAAGTGTTTGATGCTCTGGACAAGGTCGTGGCCAGAATGTGGCCTGGCATTCCCGTCCTCCCCACCATGAGCACCGGCGCGTCGGATGGCGTTTACTCCAATGCTGCGGGGATGCCAACGTATTGTGTATCGGGCGAACAATACGACCGCGATGATGTCCGGGCGCATGGCAAAGACGAGCGCATCGGCGTCGAGTCATTCGCCCGGGGCGTCGATTTTTACTACCTTTTCTTGACGAGCGTTACCGCGGAATAAAGCACACGATGCCGCGAATACAAATCCTCGCTCTCCTCGACGGTGACGATCGCCGAACCATCGGCCGCTCTAACCACGTTGCCACAATTGTGTCCCGGCAGCCAAAACTCTTCCCTGAACTTATCAAAGGCATGTGGTCCACAAATCCCCTCGTCCGAATGCGGTCGGCGGACGCCATCGAGAAAGTCACGCGTAAGCATCGTCAACTCCTTCAGCCGTTTAAGAAAAGACTGCTCCGCCTGATGAGCACGACCGAACAACAGGAATTGCGCTGGCACCTGGCGGTCATGGTTCCGCGACTCCTGCTAACGGCCAGGGAACGCCAAGTAGCCGTTTCTTCATTCGAGAGCTATCTCGAAGACCATAGCTCCATTGTGAAGACCTTCGCGCTCCAGGGACTTGCTGACCTGGCACAGAACCACCCAACCATTCGATCCCAGGTGAGGGAGATTCTGCATGCGGCTAATCGTACCGGCACGCCAGCAATGAAAGCGCGCAGCCGAAGATTGCTGCTTCAGCTCGCGAGTTGACGCCGCCAACTTGAAAATTAGAAGCCGCACTCGCAGGCCATTTGCAACCATTTCCTCCAGAGAAAATAACCACCCAAGAAAAACGCGGGAGGAATCGTTCCCTCCCGCGTCGTTCTTCTTCAAAATACGGCTCTTTACTACTTCCGCCAACCGCGGCTTTACACCAACCCCTGATCCAGCATCGCATTCGCGACCTTCAGGAAGCCCGCGATATTGGCGCCGTTTACCAGGTTGCCGGGCGTGCCATACTTCTCGGCCGTTTCGTAGCAGTTCTGGTGAATGGCAATCATGATCTTATGCAAACGATCATCGACTTCCTCTCGGGTCCAGGAGATACGCATGCTGTTCTGCGCCATTTCCAATCCGGAAGTGGCCACGCCCCCGGCATTGGCGGCCTTGGCTGGTCCGTAAAGGACTTTGGCGTCAAGGAACATCCTGGTGGCTTCCAGGGTGCTCGGCATATTCGCTCCCTCGCTGACGACTTTCACGCCGTTCTTAATGAGATTGGCCGCGTCCTTTGCGTTAATCTCATTCTGCGTGGCGCTCGGGAAGGCGCAATCGGCCTTGATGTTCCACAGCCAGTTGTGGTCAAGCTTCTTGTCGGTCGCGCTGTAGATGGCCTTCTTGAATTTGTCGGTATATTCCTTGATGCGGCCGCGCCGATTATTTTTGAGCTCCATGATATAGGCAAGCTTGTCGCGATCGATCCCGTCAGCATCATAGATGGCGCCATCCGAATCGGACACCGTCACCGGCTTCGCACCTAGGTCGAGCAACTTCTCGATGGTGTATTGCGAGACATTGCCGCTGCCGGAAACCAGACACACCTTGCCTTCCAGCGTGTCTTTGCGGGTCTTCAGCATTTCCTGCGCGAAATAAACGCACCCATAGCCCGTGGCTTCGGGACGAATCAGCGAACCGCCCCAAGCCAGGCCCTTGCCGGTCAGAACGCCCGTGAATTCATTCCGCAGGCGTTTGTATTGGCCAAACAAAAAGCCGATTTCGCGTCCGCCCACGCCAATATCGCCGGCGGGAACGTCCGTGTCGGGCCCAATGTGACGGCAGAGTTCAGTCATGAAGCTCTGGCAGAAACGCATCACTTCGTTGTCGCTCTTGCCTTTCGGATCGAAATCGCTTCCGCCCTTGCCGCCGCCCATGGGCAACGTAGTCAGTGAGTTCTTGAACACTTGTTCGAACGCCAGGAATTTTAGGATGCCGAGGTTCACCGATGGATGGAAGCGCAGTCCGCCCTTATAGGGGCCGATGCTGCTGTTCATCTCGATGCGGAAGCCGCGATTGACTTGCACTTTGCCTTGGTCGTCGAACCAGGGCACCCGGAACATAAGAACCCGCTCGGGCTCGGTAATTCGTTCCAGGATCTTGGCTTCATGATATTCCGGGTGGCGCCCCAACACGGGCCTCAAGGATTCGAATACTTCCATCACCGCTTGATGGAATTCCGGTTCAGCTGGGTTTTTCGCTTTGACGAGGTTGAGAATCTGATTGGTGTAGTCCGCTCCAACATTTACTTTGGGCGGTTCCATGACAGGACTCATAGACGTGCCTCCGAATTTTAAGTTACGAACGGATTATCAAAACAGGACGCCGCTAGAATTGCGGCTGCAACAATTAGATGCCGGGTGGGGAGGCTCTGCCGTGATAGGCGTCACCCCATTTCGTGATAATTGGGCGCAGAATCGTGAGCCCAACGCCGCGTGCGCGAGACATCGTAAACCTCGCTATATGTGCCCATGAACCCGATGACTCTTTCAAGGCTACTGCTTGCCACAACGTTTTACAACCATCAAGTTGGCCAGTGACATCAGCCCCCATATGACCGGCGCGGAAACGTCAAAACCACGTCCGCTTGCGGTATTCACGGTAAGCATCGCGAAATTTTCCTTCCAGCACAGCAGCCTCGCGGCGCGCCCGAACCATCTGCATCGGGATGAGCACCAACAAAACTGCCAGCCCCTCAATCCGTCCCACGATGAGAACCAAGCCTGTCACCAGGATCATCCCCGAAAGATAAATAGGATTGCGGATCCGCGAGTAGATGCCTCTGGTGACCAGTGCCGTCGCTTTAGGGGCAACGGAGAACGACCGCCCTAGCGTGTAACGAGAGACAATCACTCCAGCAAGGCCGACCAGGCCGAGCGACAACCCGATCGAGCGAACCACTCCGCGTGGCCCCGGTCCATATTGAAACAGCATGCCCAGACCCCACAGACCCCCAACGAGAGGCACCCAAACCCGCAATACACTTCCACGGTCCATAACGAGTGCAAACCAACGAGAGACTAACCATACCGCATTGCGACTGCCCGCGAAAAGACGATACGATGACAAGACGTTGCTATGATAATCAATAACATCACGGGCAGGGCGGCACAACTCATCCTGACTGTTATTTCTGTCTGCCTGACGTTTCTGGCGCTGCCCGCGCCTGCGCAAAATCAAACTCAATCCCAAACTCGTCATGAGTTACTCCATGACTTGGATTCGGATCATTTGCGACAGGCAGTCCTGCTTGGCCAACAAGCCGTTTCGCGTTGGCCGCGCGACGCTCAATTTCGTCACTACCTAGGCGTAGCTTACTTCAAGACGGGAGATTCCAAGCAGGCCCAGGAGCAACTCGTGCGAGCCCGTGACTTGAACCCGAAGGATTCCGCCATCCACGTTGACCTGGCCCTTGTACTGTTGAGCCTGACCGATTACACCGGAGCGGCTGACGACCTCGAAGCCGCCATCAATCTCAATCCTTCTAATGCACTCGCCCATATGCTGCTCGGACGCGCCTGTCTGAATTCGAATCGTAGTCCGCAGGCGATCGAAGAATTCAAAGCAACCTTAAGACTCGATCCCTCCATCCCTCTGGGACACTATCATCTGGGATTCGCCTACTTCAGCCTCGGCCGTTATGACGAAGCAGTCCGTGAGTACCGGGAGGAATTGCAACGGTCTGGGGAGAGTTCCGCGCTACTCTACCAGTTAGGCCGTTCCTTGTTCGAGAGTGGAAAATACCGGGAAGCCGAGATCTCTCTGCAACGCGCTGCAGAACTCGATCCGAAGGATCCCAGCCCGCACGATCAACTGGCAAATCTACTGGAAAAGCTTGGCCGGATCGGTGAAGCGCAAAACGAAAGAGCCCACTTCGCAGAACTGACAAAGGCGCAACCGACCTCGGCAGGAACCGCCACCGGGCGCAACCATTAAAGAACCTATCGAAGTTATGAAAACAATCGTCCAAATCATCGCCGGTTTCACGCTGCTGGCAGGTATTGCCTGGGGCCAAATGGCTAACCAGACGCTCGCCGCGCGGAGTGCTTCGCCCGACGTCTACCTGATTTCCATTGATACCCTCCGCGCCGACCACGTCGGTTGCTACGGATACAAACTGATCGACACTCCCGCACTCGACGCGCTCGCCGCCGATGGCGTGCGATTCACGCAAGCGTTTACCCATAGCCCGATCACGAATACTTCCCACACCACGATCCTGACCGGCCTTCTGCCCAGCGCACACGGCGTCACCGATTTCGGCGTCCCGCTTTTGCCGCAGCATGTGACGGCAGCGGAGCTGCTAAAGCAGCATGGCTACCAAACCGCCGCCTTCATCGGAGCCGTGATTCTCGACAGCAACACGCTCGCTCCCGGCCTCGACCGCGGCTTCGATTTCTACGACAACTTTCCCAAAAGTGATGGCAAAGACCCGCAAGAAAAAAACAAAGAGCGGTGGGGCCGCGTCGAACGCCGCGGCATGGAAGTCGTCGACCACGCCGAGAGTTGGTTCGACAAACACCGCACCGGACCTCATTTCATCTGGGTCCATCTGTTCGACCCCCACGATCCCTACGAGCCCCCGCCACCATTTTCTGAGAAATACAAAGACCGTTTGTACGACGGCGAAATCGCCTATGCTGATTCCGCGTTAGCGCACTGGATCACATTCTTGAAAAATGCCGGAGTCTATGACAACGCCATTGTCATCGTCACCGGAGATCACGGCGAAGGACTCGGCGAACATGGTGAAGAAACTCACGGCCTGTTTCTTTACGACTCAACCCTGCACATCCCGTTGATTCTGAAAATGCCCTTGAATGTCTCGGGGACTTCGCATCCCTCCTCCGTGATTGATGCCCAGGTGCGCACCACTGACATTCTCCCAACGATCCTCGCAGCGGTCGGCGTATCCATACCGCCGCAGTTGAATGGCGAGTCGCTGCTTCCCCTGATCGAGCAGGTTTACAACCTGCCAACAGATGCTGGACGAACGAGCAGCACGCGAAACAGCGGCGCGCAAACTCCCGCTGATCGCTCCCTTTTCGCCGAGACCGACTATCCCCTACGCTGGGGATGGGCCCCACTCCGCGCCTTGCGCACCGCCCAGGACAAGCTCATCGCTGCTCCTCGTCCCGAACTCTACGACCTGCATGCGGACCCCAAGGAACTCAAGAACCTCTACGCTGTCGACCTCCCTGAGAAACGAAGCATCCGCGCCGAAATGGAGAAGTGGGAGGCCAAACTCCCCCCGCAAAGCGATGCCAGCAAGGCTGCGGAAACCTTGCCTGACCCCAAGGACAAAATCGATGTGCAGAACCTGCTCCACCGCGCCATGCTCGCCAGTGATGACAACCGATTAAGTGATGCGCAGCAGTTCCTCGAAAAGGCGGTGCAGATAGACCCGTCCTCTCCCACCGCCCTCCGCCAACTCGGCGAACTCGAACTCGGGGCCGGAAATTTCTCGAAGGCGGCCATCCACTTGAAGCGCGCTTGTCAACTGCGCCCCGACGATTCCGCCGTGTCTTTCGAACTAGGCGAAGCCATGGAAAAATCAGGCGATTTACCAGGCGCCCGCGACGCTCTCGAATCAAGCCTGAAACTGGCTCCCAGTCAGATGCCAGCCCGTTTGCTGCTGGGTCGCGTCTACCTGCAATTGAAAGACGCGAAGAACGCGGCCGATCAGTTCGAGGCGGCATTGCTGGTCGATTCGAACAACAACGACGGGCGCCTCGGATTAGCGGAAGCGCAAATTCAACAATCCGATTTTGCCGCAGCCTTACCCGATCTCGAATCCTTCTCCAAGTCCAATCCGCATGACGCCAAGGCCCTGCGGCTGCTGGCGCGAGCCTATCGTGGTCTCGGCAAAGAGCCAGAGGCGAAACGCGCCGAAGAGCGGGCCTCCATGCTGGAAAAGAAGTAGCGGAATCATTTACATTCCATTCACATTCTCGCTTTATGCTATTTTCTTCGCAGCTGAGTATCTGGTTTGGAAGAGCGCAAGTTTCCCATGGCCCGAAAACCATCTCCCCCGCAAGCACGACCGAAACGCCGCCCGTCCCCGACCCGATCCCGGGCTAAGGAATCGCTCCCACGTCCAGATCGGCTCCGCGGCAGTAGTGAGGATTTGGCCGAAGACGAACTCACGGCCCTGGTCGTCCGCGGCTGCCTGATCGCCCGCGACGCCGTCTTCAATGTTCGCGAGTATCTCGCCGACGGTTCGCGCCTGGCTTTTCTCGCGATCAAGGATTGCGAGAAGGAACTCGACCAGATCGAGCGCAAGATCGATGACCAACTCCCCGAAGCCATCACCCGCGTAGGTGAAGCCAAGGCACGCGAACTGCTCGCGTGTCTGAAGTTCATCACCGATCTCGAACGCATCGGGGACCTCGCCTATAGTGCGGTGATGCAACTTCAGCCCCGGCGCGAAAAATTGCCGCCCGCCGACTCCCGCCAGTTGATCGAGATGGCTTCTTTGCTTTGTGAAATGCTGGAGCAGGTTCATCAGGGTTTCCTCAAGCGTGACGTGTCACATGCCCAGACTGTTCTGCAATCCGATCCGAACGTCGACCGCTTGTGCCACTCCTTGTTTCAGAGACACCTGGCCGAGCCCAACAGCCCGACCGGCCAGCAGAATTTCGACATCCTTCTCGCCGCCCAGGCGCTGGAGCGCGTCGGCGACCATGCCAAGAATCTGGCGGAAGAACTCTACGGCCTGTCCGAAGGCCGCTCTCTGCGCCACAACGCCAGAAAGCTCTCGACCGCCTGACAGCTCTGAAGTACCGCAGCCCCTCATTTTGTCATCCTGAGCGAAGCGAAGGGCCTGCTTCGTCCCAGCTGACCCTGCTATTCAAGGCCTCAGTTAGCCGCGTATGCGTCAATGAAAATCGTGCGAGGCAGTTTCCGCCTGCGTGATGCGCAGCGGCGAGACTTTTTCCGCCCGGATGTGGATCACATCGTCCTGATTCTGCAGAATTCCTTCGATCATCAGAAAGCGCTCGGAGATCAGCAGCACACGATTCTTCTGCAGCAGGTCGGGAGCGACAATCGCGTTGGCAATTCCAGTTTCGTCTTCCAGACTTATGAACATCATCCCCTTGGCCGTTCCCGGACGCTGGCGGGCAATCACGCATCCGCCGATTCGTAAACGCTGTCCATTCGGAAGATTCGCCAGATCGCAAGCACGATAAATCCCCATCCTTTTCATCTCTTCTCGCCGATACTGCATGGGATGCGGCCCCACCGTCAGCCCGGTGGCGCGAAAATCCGCCACCAACCGTTCTTCATCCGTCATAGCCGCCAGTGGAGATTCTCCATCAATCTCTGGAAGCTCATCCAGCAAAGGCCCTGACCAGCGCACCGCACGCTCGACTTGCCACAGCGCATCGCGCCGATGAAACAGCTTTTCACCACGGAGACACGGAGACACGGAAGAATTCTTTTGATTGAGACCCGCTGAATAAGAATTCCTCTCAATGCTTTTCTCCGTGTCGGAGCCTGCCCTGAGCGCAGCCGAAGGGTACCTCCGTGGTGAGTTTCCAATTTCATTCAGTGCTCCGATTTCCGCCAGCGTCGTCAATTCATCCTTGCGCAACTCGGGCACCCGCCGGGCCAGATCCTGAACCGAAGCAAACGGAGCTAAACTGCGCTCCCGGACTAGCGCCTGCCCCGACGGCTCGCGCAACCCACGCGCATATTTCAGGCCGAGGCGTACTGATGGCTGATGGCTGATAGTTGACGGCTCCAACGTGCACTTCCAATCCGACCGCGTCACATCCATCGCCAGCACTTTCAATCCGTGCCGCTGCGCGTCTTTGACAATCGTCGAGGGATGGTAAAAACCCATGGGTTGATTATTCAGCAGCGCCGCCGTGAACGCCGCCAGGTAATGGCACTTCAAATAGGCGCTGGCATAGGCAATTAAAGCAAAGCTCGCGGCGTGGGATTCCGGAAATCCATAAAGCGCGAACGAAGTAATCGACTGGATGATCTGTTCCTGCGTTTCGCCAAGGATTTCGTTGCGCGTCATACCGGCGCGCAGCTTTTCTTCGATCACTTTCATTCGCGCCTCGGAACGTTTGAAGCCCATGGCACGGCGCAACTCCTCCGCCTCGCCGCCCGTAAAATTGGCGGTGATCATCGCCATGCGCAGCAACTGCTCCTGAAACAGCGGCACGCCCAGCGTACGGCCTAACACCGTTTCAAGAGATGGATGCGGGTACGTGACCGCCTCCTTGCCCTGCCGCCGCTTGAGAAATGGATTGACCATATTTCCCACAATCGGCCCCGGACGTATGATCGCTACTTGCACCACGATGTCGTAAAAGCGCTCCGGCTTCAGGCGCGGCAGGCACGCCATCTGCGCCCGGCTCTCCACCTGAAACATCCCCACCGTGTCGGCTTTTTGCAGCGTGGAATACACCACCGGATCATCCGCCGGAAGATGCGCCAAATCCACCTCCTCGTGATAATGATCGCGAATCAATTGAAGAGAATCCTTCAACGCCGCCATCATGCCCAGGCCCAGCAGATCGACTTTGATGATGCCCATGTCGGCGCAGTCTTCTTTATCCCACTGCACCACCACGCGGCCCGGCATGGAAGCCGGTTCCAGCGGCACCACTGAATCCAGTCGCCCCTCGCAGATAACCATTCCGCCCGAATGCTGCCCTAAATGCCGCGGTAAATCCTGCGCGGCCAGACACAATTCAAAATACTTGCGAATTCGCGGATGCTTCAGGTCGAGCCCGGCATCGCGCAGACGGCGATCGAGCGCATCGTTCTCGTCCTTGAATTCCCAGGTGGCCACCGCCGCTGAAATTCGCTTCAGCGTCTCCGCATCGAATCCCAGCGCCTTCCCCATTTCGCGCGCCGCCATCCGATTGCGATAGGTAATCACGTTGGCGGTCATGGCCGCGCCGCGTTGTCCATAGCGCTGATACACGTACTGAATTACACGTTCCCGCTCGTCGCCGCTGGGCAAATCGAGATCGATGTCCGGCCACTCGCCCCGTTCCTCGGAAAGAAATCTCTCGAACAATAATTCCATGCCAATCGGATCCACCGCCGTGATGCCGAGCGCGTAGCAGACCGCGCTATTGGCAGCCGATCCGCGACCCTGCGCCAGAATCTTCTCTTCCCGGCAGAAACGCACCAGATCCCACACAATCAGGAAGTAGCCGGCAAGTTTTAGATGTTCAATCAAGCTCAACTCGCGCTCAATCTGCCGCCGCGCCCGCTTTTTCAGTTCCGCATCCGCCCGCCCATACCGGCTCTGCATTCCCTCCCGCGTGCGCTCGCGCAAAAATGAAATCATGCTTTCCCCCTCCGGCACGGGATAGCGCGGGAATTCGTATCCCAGATCGTTCAGCGTGAACTCCAGCCGGGAGGAAAGTTCAACCGTGTTGGCGATGGCCTGCGGAAAATCCGCAAACACCATTCGCATATCTGCTGGAGATTTAAGATAGCGCTCGCCATTCCTCGACAGCAGACGCCCGGCAGTCGCCAGCGTGCGATGATGCTGCAGCGCGGTGAAGGCATCCGCCAACTCGCGCTCCCGGGGCGTGGCATAGTTCACGCCATTGGTCGCCAGTAGCGGCAGTTGCAAAGCCTCCGCGATCTCAATCGCAACCCGGTTTCTATATTCTTCCTCGCGATGAAAGTGCCGTTGTAATTCGACATAGACATTCGATCGCCCAAACATTTTCGCCAGTCGTTTCACCGCTTCAAATGCCGCCTGCGGGCCACCTCGCTTGAGTGCGGCAGCCAGCGGTCCTTCTTCTCCACCGGTGAGGCAAATCAAACCGTCGCCATGCTCGATAAAATCAAGATCCGACGCGAAGGCGCCTTCTTTACGCCCTGCTCGCAATTTCATTTTTGTAATTAGCCGGCAGAGATTTTGATACCCCGCGCGCGAAGCGGCCAGCAGCGGAAGCCGGAATCTACCGTGGCATTGTTCTTCTGTCGCGACGGGTCTCTGCCCCCTACAGGCAGGGCTAGGTTCCGCGCCCGGTGAAAACGAAGCGCACGTCACTTCCGCCCCAATGTGCGCCTTGATCTCTGCTTTTTTTGCGGCGAGATGAAAGCGTGGCGAGCCGTACACTCCATCGCGATCGAGCAAGGCCATCCCCGTCATGCCCAGGTTCGAGCACACCGCAATCAGTTCCTCGGGAAGCGAAGCCCCTTCGAGAAAGCTGAACGCGGAGCGGGAGTGGAGTTCAACGTACATCGGCTTTTTCCGCTCTCAGTTCTTCAGTTGGCCTGATAACGCTGAGAACTGAGAACCGGCAACTGAGAACTTTCTCTCAGTCATAGGTCCCTTCCACAAACCAGGTCCCACTTAACTTGTCTTGCACTAAGCGATACAACACAAGTCCTGAATCAGCGGAGATTGCGATGTCCCACTCCTCGCGCGACCAGCCTTCCTGTTCCGACCAATCGCCGGAAGACCGCCAGGGACCGGCGGTCCATACGATTTCGCCGGCGATATCTTCACGCACCGGACATCGCATTCGCACCGGCTTCGCTTCGCACAGAGTAACGATTGCGTCCAACCGCGGACGAAACAGGCGCAGGGCAATCACCGCGCCTTTTTCATCCTGGATAATTTCTTTGACGTTTTCCTCGCGCTTCTCGTGGAACTTTTCATCACACTCGAAGACGCTGCCATTTCCTGACATATACATGTCTTTGTTCTTCTGTCGATTTGTAGGCTGCTTCACTGACTGCGTTGATCCCGGTTCCGCGGGTGCGAAGTGGCGCAACGTAAACGCATCTGCACGGTGCGTATCCAGTAATTCCACCGACCCCGCTCTTCCCTCGCCTACAATGCCTGCAATGCGCGCCAGCGTTAGCTCCAGTTTTTCGGGCTCGGGAAAAACCGGCTGGAACAATCCACTCTGCAACGCTCGCGGACGCGCCGGCTCCGCCAACAGATGAACCTTCCCAATGGGCGCTCCCGGAGGATGAGCCTGCAAATCGAGTTGCAATAATTTAAGAAAAACTTTTGCGTCCAGCATGGGCGAAGGCAGCCGCAGCCTGCGCATAAATGTTCGAGGCAGTGCGCGCCCGGACGATTCGCAACCATCCGATGACATACCCGCGAGATCCAATGTCAATTGCAACTCCTGCGCCGCCAAGGCCCGCGCACTCAAGCGCGCACATAGTTGTTCCAACATGCGATTGATTAGAAAAGCCAGCGGTTCCAGCAGCACGATGGGATATTCCAGATCCACACTCTCGACAAAGATCGATTGCGGTTCGAGCACCCGCAAGTCGCGTGATATCTCCCCCCGCGCCAGTTCTTGCAGTCGAACTCCCGGCTGCCCCAGACGCTCGCTGACCGGAACTTCAGGAAGAGCCGCCAATGAACGCAGCTTGCGAATGCCCCAGCGATCGAAGGTTTCAATCCAGTGCGCTGCCTGCTCCCCTTCGCAGAAAAAACTTTCCAGCAACACATCCACAGGTAGATCTCCTAGACGTTCCGCTTCGCGCCCTTCGGGAATCAAAGTCACACCGGGAAAACCCCGGGCTGCGAGCAAAGCCGCATCCGGATTCGCAGCCACCGCAATGTTCGCTTCCAGTCCCATCTCCAAGATGCGCTGCGACAGGTCGCGGGCAATCTTCTGCAGCGGGCCCAACATCGGCTCGAGCCCGGCAAGGTTCAGAATCACAGTGCCGCAGGATGTGTCCTCCACTTCCGGAGAAAATGATTGCGCACAATCGAGCAGCGCGGCGTGTGCCGATGTCTCCTGCGACTCCGAGCGGGTGCGCAACACTAGATTTTCCCAAGCTTCCAGTTGCGATTTGGTTGCGCCTACGTCAATCCCCGATTGACGCGCTCTTTCATTGAGGGCAAACACCTTCTCCAGCGGAGCCCGCCCGATGAGTACCGCAACCGGGCACAGGCGCAACTTTGGCTCCAAGCGAATGATCGCTTGGGCGCAGAAGTCGGGGATGAAGATACAGGCAAACATGAAAACCAGTCAGTAAAGACTCATGCATTGCGTGACCACAAAATCATGAAGACTCGAGTCTGAGAACTGAGAACAGGAAACTGCGAACTATCCTGCCCATGCGGCGCGACTGTTGAAACTTGCCGCCGATTGCATCGGCTTTCGTTCTAAAGTTCGTTGCAAACGCGAGTGCACCAACTCAGCCGTAATTTCGAACTGATCCAATAGTTTCGTATGCGAGAGTTCTGGATGTACTTCTGCCTGCACCGGCCGATTCCCTGATTCCTGAGAGCTGAGAGCTGCCAGTTTTTTCCCCGAGACCCGAGACCGGGCGCTTGATACTTTCACCAGCATCGACGAGCAACTGCCTGCAATGGGCTGTTGTTCCACGACCAGCAAAACAGTCGTCGTATGCTCAATGGCACGACGGAAGCGGAACCACGATGCCAATGGAATTCGCCGCGCGCTCGACACCGGAACATCGCCGAGATCAAGTGCAATCATTCCAAAACCATTGCTTTGCAGCAGCAGGTCGGTGACTTTCAGCATTTGCCCAAGCTGCGTTTCCCCGCGCCTGGCCTGTGCTATGCCCCAAGGCACCCCTTGATACAAATGACACAAATTGTCTGAAAACATGGCCGGATAAGAATTGCCGAGTTTCTTGCCGCTGGTTCGTGCCGCCGTAGCAGGCCTGCGCGACGGATGTTTTTCTCCGCATCGCACCCATAGCAAGCGGCTCATCTCCATGCCGGCAGCCGCGGCAGACGCTGGATCGAAAGCATCGCTGGCATCCACCAGTGCGCAAACTTCCCCGCGCTGGGTAGCGCGGGCGAGCGCGAAAAGCAATACGCTGGTTCTTCCCGAGGAAGCCGTGCCGCAGATTTCCGTGAGACAACCGCGAGCCAGTCCGCCGGTCAGCGCGTCTAGTTGCGGAATCCCGCTCGAAATCATTTCGGGTGCCAGGCAAACATCAAGGCGTGAGGCGGGAACGACCGCGGCCAGTTTGGAAACGGCGCCAACTTGAGCCAGAATTTCCGCGGTCTTTTTTGCGGATTTCTCGCCCGCAGAAAAAATAAAAGGGCGGCCCATGGCCGCCGATGAAAAAACCGGAGAGGCAGACATATTTTTTCTCACAATTGTCAGGGAACGCAGAGGGCAGAATCAGCCCGGGCGAGATCCACGTATTCGCTTTTTATTCGCCTTACTGAGTATCCCGCTCAGGTCCGCTCTTGTCAAGGCAGTTCAGACGGAATTGTCAGTCCGAAGGGCGCGCTGCAATACATTTTGCAATACTTTGCGGTCAGCTCCAGATCTCGGGAAAAAACTCCATGACCGGGACACCAACATCTGCTTGGGGTAGAACAAGCTTTGTTATAATCGGACTTCGTCGCATTTCATCCCAAGTGGCGCTATCGTCTAGGGGTTAGGACGGAAGATTCTCAATCTTCAAACCCGGGTTCGATTCCCGGTAGCGCTACCAACACCTTTCCATCCTGCTGATTCGTAACGCTTTCCTGAACTCTCCGTCGCCCGTAGAACTACAGTTGAACTACATGCGGGATCTCCACCCCGCAGAGAATTGTTGGTTCGCCCGGAAATCCCCGTATTGAATATCGAGGTTTCTGTGGGTGAGATCAAGGTAACTATCTATGAGCGAGTGAAGCTCAATAACGATTGGACGCGGGTCGGGGTCATCGTCGACGGTCAGCAGGTGAAAGTGCTTGATGGCGTGCTTGTCCTTCGATGACTCGCAAACACGCCACATGTCCGCAGATTAAGACACAAGCGCAAATGAACCCACCTATCGCCGGTTTTTAATGCAGTCTTCGCACACATGCGCATCCGTTTGTTTGATCTTGATCTGCGGACATCGCTCTCTCCGGCTTAAGCCAACTTGTTTTCCGGTCAAGTAACCAAGGTCATTTAACAAAAGGTCGGCATCACAGCCAAAATGCCTATCTTTCACTCACAATGTTTCAGGAGGTCTTCATCTGTGTTTCGGCTCGATTATCTATCTTGCGTGTTAACCATCGCCTCCACGGTTCTGGTGGGGCGGCGGTGCTGGGAAGGCTGGGCATTGGCCGGCGTCAATAGCGTTGTCGTGTGCGTCATCGGATTCCAAACAGCTCAAATGGGGTTCATCCCCGCCAACATATTTTGCATGGTGATGAGCGCTCTCAACCTGCGGGCATGGCGCAAGTCCGGAGCACCCTGAGTGCAATTCTTCTGACTCACGTGGCGATCACTCGGCAATAAGCAGGTTTTCGGCAGAAGACCACTGCTTATCGATTCATTGGACTTCGCGGCGGAAGACCGAGGCGCGCTCTCTCTTGACCACATCGTCGGTTGAGTGATTAAGGACTGCTTTCCGTCCATATGGTCTCTCCCTCCTGGAACGCTACGACGACTTCGGCCGCCGGAATGCCGACGACCTGCCGCTTCGCATCCCGACACTCCGCGCCTCATAGTTAATTCTTGCCAAGCGCGCGATTCGTGCGAATCAAAATCAGCCCTGAGTTCACGCCTGACCCGGCCCAGTAGATTGAGATTAAACGCCGCCATCAATCCGAGTTCGTCGTGGTAGGCTCCGATTGGGTCCCGACAAGACGAAGGTCTCAGGGATTTTCATCCGCCCGGCGACAATCATCGACCGACGTCCCAGCCGACCATTATCTGCGACCAGTACAATTGGGCAATGCGCCTTCCGCTCTTTCGCATGAACGCATCCACCCGCGAGCCTTTTCGCGGAAATCCCCCAAGCGGTCTGCCCTCTTGAAAGCTGGTTAGATGACCAGATTCTGCGCAAGATCGCTGCCGAAAATAACCTCCCTCTTGGAACTGCTCCATCCTTTCGTTGTGGCAGTCACCGCACGTGAAGAGACAGTCGATTTCGTAACGCGCTACTTCAAGCCGAGTTACAGCATTCCGGAAGATCCCGTGACGGGCTCGCCCATTGCGCGCTGACTCCTTATTGGTCAAAGCGATTGGGAAAATTGTCTTTGCACGCGTGCCAATTATCGGAGCGAGGCGGTGAACTCTAGTGTGAAATGGCCGGAGACCGCGTCGTCCTCAAGGGCAACGCAGTGCTCACACTGCAGGGGGCGTTGGAAATTGAGCACTTCGCCTAAAATGTGTCGTCGAAGCTTCGCCATCGCGGTCGATCACCGCACGAGTCCTTTGTTTCTAAGGAATTCGCGCACCACGTCGGCCGCGTCGCGGTGCTGGCCATCGACCTCGTAATTCAGCCGTTGCATCTCTTCGTCGGAAATCTTACCCGCCAACTCCGCAAGAGCCCGCGCCACTTCCGGATGCTCATCCAGCGTCTGCCTGCGTATGACTGGCACCGCTTCATACGGAGGGAAATAATGGCGATCATCTCCGAGTACGAAAAGATCCAGAGCCTGGATCAGCCCGTCAGTTGCGTTCCCGGCGGCCAGGTCGATCTGGCGATCTTTCAGCGCCCGCGCCAGCAGGCCCAGATCCATGATGCGCGGCTGTTCCGCGAAGTGCAGCCCGTAGGTTGCGGCTAGTCCTCGATATCCATCCGGCCGTTCCATGAATTCGTAACCAAACCCGGCACGCCATTGCGGAGCGAACACTGCCGCTTGCGAGAGAGTCTTGAGGTCCAAGCGGCGCGCGTCTTCTCCGCGGACCTCCATTGCGAAAGTGTCATTGAAGCCAAGAGACGGTCCGAGCGTCAATCCGAAACGATGTTCGTATTCGCTCTTCACTCGTCGATACACATCCTGCTTATCGAAGCCGGCATTCTGCTTGAGAATCGCGGTAAGCGCCGTGCCCGTATATTCCGGATACACATCGATCCGCCCCGCAAGAATCGCCTGCTGGCAGATGTACGTTCCGGCCAGGTAGAAGCGTCGCTCCACTTTCAGGTGGGTGCGAGTCTCTATTTGCTGCGCGATGAGCTCGCCCAAAATAAACGACTCGGTGAAATTCTTGGAGCCAACCACAATGCGATCGTGATGCGAAGGAGCACAAGACGTCAGCGACAGAAGCGCCGCGATAAACAACCGTCCTCGAGTCAACCCTCCTGGATTCAATCGCGGAACCGTCATCGCGTCTGCATTCGCCTTTCCAGCCATCCCACGCCAAAATCGGCCGTCAGCGCCAAAACTGCGGCTGGAATCGCTCCGGCCAGGATGACTCGGTTATCCACCATCGCCAAGCCGCGGAAAATAAATTCTCCTAGACCCCCGGCACCAATCGCCGCTGCAATTGTCGCCAGCCCGACCGAAATGACGACCGCCACGCGCACACCCGAGAGGATCACGCTCACCGCCAGCGGCAGTTCCACTTGAAACAAAAGCTGTGATTCCGTGAGTCCCATGCCTCGCCCTGCTTCGACTACGGCAGGATCGACGCCCCGAATTCCCGTATACGTGTTCCTGATGATGGGCAAGAGTGCGTATAGCGTGAGAGCCAAAATCGCGAGCCGCTCTGAGCGCTCACCCAGCCATGGCACCGGCAGTAGAAAACCAAACAGCGCGAGGCTGGGAATCGTCTGGATGATGTTGGCGCTGGCCAACACTGGCTTGTTCCATCGCGGCCGGCGGGCGATCACAATTCCCAATGGTATTCCGGCCAGCATCGCGAACAGCGTGGAAAAACCGACCAGCCGCAAGTGCTCCAACGTAAGTTCCAGCACCTGACCTTGATTCTGCCAAATGTAGCGAAAGACATTCATGACGTGCCCCGATTTGCGGCCGACTCTAAACCTTCGCCAAACGCTCTTACATAAGCGGACGCCAGTGGATCGCTCGATTGCAGAAACTCCCGCGGCGTCAGCACCGTGACCAGCCGGCCCGCCTCCATCAACGCAATCCGCGTTCCTAGCCGCAAGGCCTCGCGCAGATCGTGAGTCACAAATACAACGGTCTTGTGGAGTCGTTGCTGAAGGGCAAGAAATTCGCGCTGCAACTCATCGCGCGTCAGTGGATCGAGCGCGCCGAAAGGCTCATCCATCAGGAGTATCTCGGGGTCTGCCGCCAGCGCCCGCGCCACGCCGACCCGCTGCCTTTGCCCGCCCGACAGCTGATGCGGATACCGCGACGCCAGATCAGCTGCCAAGCCCACCAACTGCAGCAACTCTTGCACACGTGCACGAATTCGGTCTTCGGGCCAGCCTCCGATCCTCGGAACCAACCCAATGTTCCGCTCGACCGTAAAGTGAGGAAACAATCCGACGTCCTGGATCACGTAGCCGATGCTGCGACGCAGACCGATCACGTCTGCTTTCGCATTGGACAATCCTTTCACCCGGATGTCGCCGGAACTGGGCGTCAACAGGCGATTGACCAGCTTGAGTAATGTGGTCTTTCCGGACCCGCTGCGCCCTAGCAGCACTAGTGTTTCTCCACTCTGGACCTGCAGGTTAAATCCGGAAAGTACTTGTGTGCCCGCCACACGGTAGGAGACATCCTGGAATTCAATCTCCGGAATTGCCGTCGTGGCTTGCATTCCGCCAAGCATACCGGAGTTCCCTGTCAAAAACCGTCACTAGTTCCTTGCGAGATACTCGTCAGCCGGTCACGCCTGAAGCTCGCCCGATCAGGTTTCTGCCACATGGGCGTCGATCAAATGACGCACCATCGGTTCTCCGGAAAGACAGCTGTTTATTCGCTGTTCCAACTCACGGTCGGCTTGGGTCTGCCTCTCATGCTGACGCAGATGCTCTGCCCAGGAGTTCACCAGGAATGTCTCCAGATAACGATCCGCGACTTCAGTATCGCGAAAGATTGCCCACTGATACGCGCCGTCGCGACGCCGCGTTCGACCATATTCATGCATCGCATCCAGGAATTCTTGCGTCCGTTTTGGACTGACGGAATACTCGATCGTGACCAATACCGGTCCCTTCTCGACATCAGCCCCAACTTCCTTGATGACGACCGGCATGCGCCAGTGGTTCCAGGGACTCAGATCTGCGGTAGAATCGGGAAGTTGCGCGAAAAGGGCAATTGCTGCGGTGGCGATGGTCCCCATTCCAGCATAGACAAGCGCGGCTCCAACGCCTGCTCGTTGCGCGACGGCACCCCAAGCCGCCGTCCCGAGCGCATAACTCCCTTGATAAACCAGAATGAAGATGGCGAGGACTCGTGCTCTCACCCAATCAGGCGCAAGGTTCTGGACAAGGGCGTTGATGAGGGAAATGAAAATGACCCATGCCGCACCGCCAACCAACATAACTGCAGCCAGTGTGCTCAATCTGTGCAACCCACTCATCGCCAGAATCACTAGCCCCAAGCTCACGACGCCGGTCGACACTATGGGCTCCACCGCCCACCGGTCACGCGCCGACTGCATGACCAAAGCACCGATGATCGCACCGCCACCAAAGCAGCCCAGCGAGAGTCCATAGCCGGTTGCACTCTGATTCATGTTTCGAGAAACGGTCGGCAGCAATGCGAAGAGGGCGCTGGTGAAGAACATTACTACACCGGTTCTGAGCAATACCGTCAGGATTGCGGGAGAGTGCCGTACGTATCGAATTGCCGCGACGGTAGCTCCAGAAAAAGATTCCGGCGGCGCGCTCCTTCTCCGCACAGACCTCTTCCACCTGGCAACCACAAGGATGACGCCGAAAAACGAAACGAAATTTGCGATGAAGGCTGCGGCGACACCGGCAACAGATATGATCGCGCCAGCGAGCGCCGGCCCAACCGCTCGGGCGAGGTTGAATTCAATTCCGTTGAGCGCAGAAGCCGCTGCCAGATCCTCCTTGGGCACCAATTCGGGCAGGATTGCACGCCATGCCGGCGCTTCGAACGCATCTCCCGCCGAGAGCGCAAAAGTGAGCGCCAAGAGTATCCATGGCGACATCGCTCCCGCGATGGTCAAGATCGCCAGAATCAACGCGACACCCATCATCCACGACTCGGTGAAAAGAACCAGCTTACGGCGGTCGAAGATGTCGCCAGCCGAGCCCGCTGGAAGAGCCAGTAGAAAATATGGCAAGGAGGCGGCCGTCTGCGTCAGCGCAACATAAATCGGCCCGGCGCCGAGTGAGACCATCAACCAGGCTGCGCCAACGTTCTGCATGAAAGCGCCGGCGTCTGAAACGACGTCCGCGATTAGCAGATTGCGAAAAACCGTTACTCGAAGCGGTCGCCACAGACTTGGGGAAGCAGTCGGCTTCATTTCTCTCCGCTGGCCCGCTTGTTCCAGCCGTGGAAACGCGAGAGGTCGCCCGCGTTCCACGCTTCGCGGAGTCCAGGAGTGCTCAGATCCCAGTCTGGACGGATTTCACTGGTCACGACACGCAGATCGTGCCAAAGATCGATAGCCGATGGACGCCCCCAGAACCAGTAGCCGTTATAGATGCTGTNNGTATGCGGGATCATCGGATTGTGCTCGGGGTCGGTGTATTCCTGGATGTCGAGATCCTTCTGAACCGTTCGGTCTGGGTCCGAAAGGAATGTCCACTGGGCTCCGACTGACGCACGGAACTCCTGCAGAGTATGGTGGTCGTCGGTGGCGATCGTGGCGATCTGAGTGTAGGCCACTGCGATTTTCGGGTAGAACGCGGCGAGTTCCAAATGCTGCTGGTGTTCCTTTGGGCAGTAGTGGCCGCGCGCGAGCGTGAGGATCAGCGGGTCCTCGCCCTGTAGCTCGCTGAGCTTGCGCTGCGTGCCCGTGTGATCGGGCAGTTCGTAGTCGGGGAAAATACCTCCGGGCACAATATCAGAACGCATGATTGGACTCCTCCCGTTCTTCTCAACGATCCTTCTCTATCAAAGATCGAGTGCGACGCCCGCGCTTGGCTGGGAACAGCATACGAGCACGTTCCCGGGAGCGGGCCGCTCCAGTGGCTCAGGGTTATAAATAATCGATCCGCCAATCAGACCAGTTATGCAGGTATGGCAGACTCCAGTCCGACACGACCATCTGACCGGAACGTCGCATGCTTCTGCCAGTTCAAGCAAGCTCGTGAATTTCGGGTCCCAAGCGGCGGTAATCCCGCTGCGCGCGAATGAGACCGGGGGGCCAGATTCGGGCGGCCCTTGTGGCGGGTGAGGCGTGTGAACAACCTGCGCCAAACCAGGGGTAATAGCATCGAGAGAACCGATTGGCTTCACGAGAAGTCCCGACGACGTTATAATCTTCCCTCAGAAACCCCTCGACTAAACCCGCGCCGATACCCCCTGATGCTCCGGTTATGATCGCTGTTTTTTTGACCGACATAAATAAGCTTTCGTTTTAGGGGTTCGAAGCCAACACTGCCGAGCACCGTCCCTCTCAAAGTGCCGCTTCACCCTGCGCGCCGCGCCGCAGAGCCCTGGCGTGAACAACCGACGAATCCTTGGACCAGTGCGGCAATTTCGTCTGCGGCGGTATCCAAGGCGAAGTGGCCGCCATCGACGATGTGGACTTCCGCTTCTGGGACATCGCGGCGATAGGACTCTGGCTCGGAGGGGTCGAACGAAGACTCGTACTTACCCCAGATCACCAACAGGCGCGGATGCTTCTCGCGCATCCATGCTTGCCATCGCGGGTAGGAATCGACGTTGGTGCGATAGTCGTAGAAGAGGTCGCTTTGAATGTCAGCCTGGCCGGGTTGATTTAGAAAATAGAATTCGTCGGTCCAGAGATCCGGGTTGTGGCGCTCCACGTTGGGATCGTTCCCCGCGTGGCGGGACTTCGTGGTTGCGAGCGACAGGAGATTTGTGCGCAGCGCGCTCTCGTTGGCAGCCCGATCGGCCCAAAAGGCGCGTCGGGTTTTCCAGTTCTCGCCGAGACCGGTGTCGTGTGCTACCGCGTCCTGGACGATGACAGCTTCGACTCTCTCCGGATGGGCCAATATCATGCGAAAGCCGACGGGGCCACCGTAATCCTGCATGTAGAGGGTGAATTGGGAGAGACCGAGCGCCTCGGTGAAGTGATTCATGATTTCCGCGATGTGATCGAAGGTGTACGCGAATTGTCTCGGGTCCGGCCAGTCGCTGTGACCGAAGCCCGGGTAATCGGGCGCGACAAGGTGATAACGATCGGAAAGACGGGTCAAAAGAGGCTCGAACATTCGCGAGGAAGACGGCAAACCGTGCAGCAGCAGAATCGTCGGAGCATCTTTCGGACCTGCCTCACGATAGGCGATAGAGAGACTGTCGATCTCTATCGCGCGATAGAGAGTCGAATACTTCATGAAAGTTCCTTTCTGCCCAGCTTAGGCGGCCACCCGTTCCGCGGATCGCATCTTATGCGGCGAGCCGACGTAAGGAAAGGAGGTGAGCAGGTCTGTGTGAGGCCCTACGTTATCTCGCGTTACTCTTCCATTGGTAAGTAGAGGGAGAAAGAAATCCACGACGTCGTCGGTGAGTGCCCGGCCATTGTTCGGGTAGGACGCCGGCCGCGTGGGATCATAGTGGAGCACGTCCGGCAGCAAGGTCCCGGCGACCCGGGTTGCTTCCGCCTGCGTGTAACCCCCGGTGTGCTCCAGCGCGTGCGCGAATACCGGGACGAAACGGGCATCGTTCGCTGGCTCCGCGGCGAGATAGGCGGTATTCTGCTCGCTGGCAAGGAAGGGAGTTTGATTCGACCGCGCGCCGCGATCCGCCTGTACCAATTTTCCACTTGCCCCGTCCAGCGTGCGCGCCCACAGACTCACCTTTCCAGAGCCCAAGGCAGAGTTGGGTACTTCCAGCACAATGCTGCACACGTCCTTGTCGGCGAAGTAGTCGTTACCGGTGAACTGCAGATTGTTCAGGGCGCCCTCCACGTCGAAGAAAAATGGATCGCTGCGCCAGCCAGCGAAGAGGCGATAGTCCCCGCCCTCGGCCACATGCGTCTGCGACCCCGTCGACACCGGCACTCCCGCGACGATAACTTGCCCGCCTTCACCTGTGCTGGCGGCCTGCGCGCCCTCGATCCGTCGTAAGGTTGCGGTCTGCGCTCCCTCCTTGTCTGAGTTGAATCGCACTCGGTACGCGATATCGGCAACAACATCGCCATCGGTGTCAATCTTCAGCTCATATAGCGCTTCCGTCGCGAACGGCTCGTCCGTAGTCGGCCCGGGTGGGTTTACACCAACCGATGGGTGCACGTTCATAATAAAGACGGACTTGCTCGAATCCCCAGGCTTGGGGAAGGCATACAGGTCAGTAAAGTCGAGGCGGGCGTCCCCGTGGGGAAAGCCAAAGTCCGGACCAGAGTAGTGGTGCGACATATCATTTTCTCCCGTGTTATGGATTTCCTTGTGCTGCCTTTGTTTCTCAGCCAACCTTCACATCGTTAGAACTACACAAGCTGTGCCTTGCCGCTCATCAAGGTGCATAACGAGTAAAGACAAGGTCGCTTCCTTTGGCCTTCTCGTGGCAGGGGAAACAGCTTTTCATAAACGCCGCGTCGCCAGGTTTGCCGCCCGCGAAGTGACCGAACCCCCAGCCGCCGGTTGCGGCGTACTTGGTTGAGTCCTTCACCATAAACTGAACGTTCGTGGGAGCGCCGGGGACAAAAGATTGAGCCTCACCAAAGACTTTGTTGTTTTCCTCCGACGGGACGTAACGGTAATGCAAAGCAGCAATGATCGTGCCGTCCGGGAACGGGAGTTTGCCTTCGCGATAGGCCTTGATCGCTACATCGTTTCCCAGGACCCCACCTAAACTGTTCAGGTTGCCTGCTTCATGGGCCGAGGAGACCCACTGCCAGTCGCGGTACCCCTGCGGGATTTCGGTAACGTAGGAAGCGGATTTCTCGTCCGCGTGACCGGGGGCAGGGCCAATGATTGCGACAAGGCCGGCCGTTGTCGCAACCGCAATCAACAAGAATGTGAAGCGTCTCATTGGGGTTCCTCCATTCAATATGCGTCAGTGAGCGAAATCGGCGTGCGATCAGCGATCACACCATAAGCACCGATGCGAGACAATTAGACGATAGTATCGGCGAGCCCTTGGCATCAGCCGATTTCGCAAGCGCGCGATGATCCAAGGCTGGAGTCTCCCGATTTGCCAATCGAGCCGAGGCTACTACGGTGACTGCTCGCGGCACGCGACGCGTGGCTCGAGGCGGGCTATCCATTCGTTCTAATTCGAGTAGCCAGTCTTCTGCCGAAAGCCTGGCCTGCTCCGGACCGAACAATTCCGTCACCGCACGAACGAACGCCGATAACTCACGCTCCGCCGTTTTGATCTGCTCTTCGCAGGCCGAATTGCGAAACAGTTCTTTCTCGTCCATGGGACCATCCCCGTATCTAAGGTGCGTACTGTGTGAAGACAAAGTCACGAGCTTTGACAGGCTCGTGGCAGGGAAAGCAGGTTTTGAGCAGTGCCGCGTCCGCAGGTTTGCCGTCTTTGAATTGAGCAAACCCCCAACCACCCGTCTCGGCGTATTTCTTGGAGTTCTTGACCATGAACTGAACGTTCGTGGCCGGTCCGGCCACGAAAGATTGGGTGCGGCCAAAGACTTTGTTGTTTTCCTCGGACGGAACGTAACTCCAGGCTAGGCGTGCAATGATTGTGCCGTCCGGGAACGGCAGCCGCCCCTCCCGGTAAGCTTTGATCGCTACGTCGTTGCCCAGAAGGGCGCGAAGATCGTTCAGATTGCCTTCTTCGTGGGCAACAGAGATCAGCTTCCAGTCGCGGTATCCGGGAGGAATTGTGATTCCGAAAACCGGATCAGCCTCTCCATCGGATCGTCCAGAGGCGTGAGCCATGTAGACGACCACGCCAGCTAGCGCCACAACGCCAAACAACAGATAAGTGAACCCTTTCATACGATGTGCTCTTTTCCAAAATGTCTACTTATCGATGCTTTCTTCTGTGAGGACCATCAATAGTTCGATGTTTCATGCTCATTGTGCTCTCGGCCGTCCGCATCCCGATTGAATCGGTCCACGCGAGCCATGAGAACAGAAGCTTCGTAGTCGAACAATTGGACGATGGTATCGCCGATACTTTGGTTGGGGGACACAGTTCGCGTCACTCCCATGGGCTCATCGGCCATTACGGGAACAGAACCTCGCGCTCCGGTGCTGTGAAACGCAGCACGATCCTCATCTCGTTGATTTCCATTGGGTTGTCGTTGTAGAATTCCCGTCAACCGTGGGGCGTAATGCGTCTACTGTGCAGTGAAGCCTGAGTTCAGGTGCACACACTTGGCCATGAAATGGGGTGGCCGCAAATGCAGCCAGTCATACCAATCGTCTGCATTGTCGACGACGACGTCTCCGTGCGCGAGTCGCCGGAATTGTTGATCCGCTGTGAAGGCTGGCGCCCAAGGACATTCTCTTCCGCACAAGAGTTCCTCGACTGTCCACGAGTTCAAAAGACATGACCACTGAAGGACGCGGTGCCCAAACCATCGATCCGCCGGATCTTCGGAATCTTATCGAAACGATGCCGACACCCGCGGTAGGTGCATTGCCCGACGGATCCGTTGAGTTCGTGAACCGTCAGTGGCAGGAGTATACGGGTTGCCTGACACAACAATTAAATCGAAGGGTCTGGCAAGCAACGATTCACCCAGATGATGCTGTCAAGTTCACTGACGAACTAACCGCGGCTTTGGCCGACGGGAGACCATTCCAAACTGAGGCACGCATCCGGCGGGCGGATGGCCAATACCGCTGGTTCTTGATTAGGAAGGTCCTAGCCGTCACCCCAACCCGTGGCCGCGACTCATCCTTGCGAACATCCTTGCGAAATTTGATCGCTTGCGAGGACATTCATGAACGTAAACAGGCTGAGGCCATGCTGCAACAAAGCGAGGAGCTGCTGCTCGCATTCTTTGAAAACAGCCCGAACCTGGCTTTCGTGAAAGATTCGCAGAGTCGGTACGTCTATGCCAACGAGGCGTTCAAGAAAGCCTTTCACATCCCCGATGAAGTCAACGGCAAGACCGATGATGAGCTGTTTTCGGCCGAACAAGCTGCTGCGTTTCAAGCCGTTGATCGAGAAGTATTACAGTCGGGCGAGCCGGTGAAGCTTGAAGACGCGGCTCGCTACGAAGACGGACTCCACACCAGGATTGTGCAGAAGTTTCCTCTGTTCACTGCAGAAGGCAAAATCTACGCCATCGGCGGCGTGGTCACCGATATTACCGAACGCAAACGCGAAGAGGCCGCCCTACGCTACAGCGAAGAGAACTATCGCCTCGTGGTCGAAACTGCCCCTGATGCCGTGATCAGCATTGACGAGCGCGGTGCAATTCTGTTTGCCAACCCCGCCACGATGAGAATCTTCGGTTATGATCCGTCGGAGTTGATCGGGAAGCCGTTGACCATCCTGATGCCGGAATTCTTGCGGAAATTGCACGAGAAAGGATTCAGCCGCTATTTGGCTACCGGCCAGCGGCACATCGACTGGCAAGGCACTGAACTGACCGCACTGCGCAAGAATAGCCAAGAATTCCCCGTGGAAATCTCGTTTGGAGAGCTATCTAGAGATGGTCATAAGGTATTTACCGGCTTTATCCGCGATATCAGCGAAAGAAAGCAGGCCGAGGAACTGCGAGCAGCGCATGCCCGCCAGATCGCTGTCCGCGCTGATGTGAGCATGGCTTTCGGTAAGGAAGCAAGTTTGAAAACAATCTTGAGTGAGTGCAGCGAAGCCATCGTGCGCCATCTTGATGCGGCATTCGCGAGGATTTGGACCCTGAGTGACGATGGAAAAGTGTTGAACCTGCAGGCCAGTGCAGGCATGTACACGCACCTTGACGGACCTCACAGCCACATTCCGATCGGACAATTCAAAATTGGGATGATTGCACAAGAACGAAAACCGCATCTGACCAATAATGTCCTCAATGATCCTCGAATCACTGACAGAGCATGGGCAGAGAAAGAAGGGATGGCTAGTTTCGCAGGTTACCCACTGAGTGTCGGAGACCGCACCATAGGCGTACTGGCCATGTTCTCTCGGAAACCGGTCACGCCAGAAACGACAGAGACGCTGGCGTCTGGTGCGGACTTGATTGCTCAGGGAATTGAACGAAAACATGCGGAAGACAAACTGCGTGATAGTGAGCGAAGCCTGCGCCAGTTAACTGAGACCATTCCGCAGATGCTTTGGAGCGCCGGTTCAGACGGTGTGATCGATTACTGTAACCAGCGCGTGCTGGACTACACAGGTTTATCCCCGGAGCAGGTCCAAGGTGCTGGCTGGATGAAGTCCGTTCATCCGGATGAGATTGAAAATATGGAGCAAGCGTGGAGGGCCGCGGTTTCAACCGGAAAGCCCTTTCAGTACGAATTTCGCGGCCGGCGCGCTGCGGACCACGCATATCGTTGGTGTATTTCCAGCGCTCTGCCTTTGCGTGATCGGGAAGGGCGGGTCATCAAATGGTTTGGGAGCGTTGTGGATTTGCATGATTGGAAAGAAGCACAACAAGCATTGCAGTTGACGCAGGCGGACCTTGCTCGGGTTTCCCGACTGACAACCATGGGCGAACTGGCGGCGTCCATCGCCCACGAAGTCAACCAACCTCTGACCGCGGTAACCAATAACAGCAGTGCCTGCCTGAGACTGCTCGCCGCTGATAACCTCAAGCCCGAGGTTCTGCGTCGGGCTCTTGAGGAAATCGTTGCGGACGGCAATCGAGCGAGCGCGGTTGTTGCTCGAATCCGCGGATTCATAAAGAAGGAACCTGCCGAAAAGAACAGGCTGGATATAAACGATGTTATTCACGAGGTGCTGGCTCTAGCTGACCGTCAGCTTTATGAGAATCGAGTTCGCCTCGAACGCCAACTGACGAAGGCACTCCCCCTGGTGTTGGCGGATCGGGTTCAGATGCAACAGGTACTGCTGAACTTGATCACGAATGGCATTGAAGCCATGATCCCTGTTACAGATCAACCGCGCTCACTCTGCGTGGAATCCAAGATTGACGAGTCTGGTGACGTTCTGGTTGCGGTGCGCGACTCGGGCGCTGGCCTTGGAGCAGGAGCAGATCGCATCTTCACTCCCTTCTTTACGACCAAGGCAAACGGAATGGGAATGGGTTTGTCGATCAGCCGGTCACTTGTTGAAAACCATGGCGGGCGCCTCTGGGCCATGCCGAATTTTCCCGTTGGTGCCGTGTTTTCCTTCACGCTGCCCGTAGGTTCCGGGAGTCCAGCGTGACTACTGCTTCCATCGTCTTTGTTATCGACGACGACCCATCGGTATGTTCTTCGCTCAAATTCCTCCTGAGCACCGTGGGGCTACAGGTTGAGAGCTTTGGCTCCACTGACACTTTCTTGCATAGAAAGCTACCAGACGCGCCCAGTTGCCTCGTGCTGGACGTCAGACTACCTGGGTTGAGTGGACTCGACTTTCAGCGCGAGCTTGCAGTGAGAAATATTCGTATACCAATCGTATTTCTGACCGGCCACGGCGACATCCCGATGAGTGTTCGCGCCATGAAGGCTGGGGCGGTCGAATTCCTCACGAAGCCGTTTCGCGACCAGGATTTGCTGGATGCGGTTCGCATCGCACTGGAGCGGGATGATAGCCGGCGCCAACAGGAGAAAGAAGTAACTGACCTCCAACGGCGCTTCGATTCCTTAACCGCTCGCGAGCAGCAGGTAATCTCCATGCTTGTTTCGGGCATGCTCAATAAACAAATTGCTGGCCAGCTCGGCACTGCGGAGAGCACAGTCAAGGTCCAGCGCAGCAGGGCCATGGAGAAGATGCACGCGGAATCCCTTGTCGACTTGGTAAGAATGATCGAAAAGCTCAGAGGCCGCTCGGAAAGAGCCTCGTAAGCGAAAGCTTACCCGCATCATCCTTTTTAGGATCTAAATCTACCAACACCCAATAGATTCCTGCTGCCGCTCCGAATACCCTCGGGCCAGTGAGGGATTCAGAGTGACGGAGAATCTGATCTCGGTGGTTGACGACGATGAGTCGGTTCGCAGGACCACCACACTACTCATCGAGTCCTTTGGCTTTCCAGCGGCAGCTTTTGAGTCTGCCGAACTTTTCCTGAGGTCGGGACATTTGCACGATACCTCGTGTCTAGTCCTTGACGTGCAGATGCCGGGAATGAATGGACTACAGCTTCAAAGCCATCTCGCTGCCGCGGGCTGTGGAATTCCTATCGTCTTCATCAGTGGTTACGAAAGCAAAGATTTCCGTCAGCGAGCGGTGCAAGCGGGCGCTGCGGCGTTCCTAGGCAAGCCTTTTAGCGACGAACAGCTTCTCCAGACCATTCGTTCAGCCTTACGGTTCTCCCACCGGGACGATTCCCTAGGGCAAATTGAGGAGTGAGACATGAGTTCAACCCACGCAACTTGCCATGAGCTGGAGGCACCACTTCAGTTCGACGTAAGACCAATCGTCTTTGTGGTCGACGATGACATCTCCGTGCGCGAATCGCTAGAACTAATGATTCGGTGCGAAGGCTGGCAGCCGCAGACTTTCTCTTCTGCGCATGAATTCCTGACCCGGCCACCTGTTCTCGTGCCGAACTGCCTGGTACTGGATGTTTCTCTTCCTGGCCTCAATGGCCTCGAGTTGCAAAAGCGCGTCGCCGTCGAACGAACTGACATGCCGATCATCTTCATCACGGGCCACGGTGATGTCCCCATGACCGTCCAAGCCATGAAGGCGGGGGCTGTCGAGTTCTTGACGAAACCGCTCAATAATGACGTGCTGTTGACCGCTATCCGGGCAGCCCTTGAACGTAGCCAGGTTGCTCTTAACTTGGCGGCGGAGATGCGAGTGCTCTGGAACCGTTACTCCTCGCTTTCTCAGCGCGAACAACAGGTAATGGCGTTGGTGGTTTCAGGCCTGCTAAATAAACAGATCGGCGGGGAGCTCGGTATCAGCGAGATCACAGTGAAGGCACACCGAGGCAAGGTGATGCAAAAGATGATGGCCGGCTCTCTTGCCGACCTCGTGAAAATGGCCACAAGGCTCCGCCTCGCACCCGCAGTCATCACGGCGGCGTAACGGACATGTTCACAGTCGTAATTATTTCTGACGACGCAGAATTCGCAGAGGCCTTCCTTAAAGTATTTGCGGAGGCGGCGGATGAGCTGAATGAGGTGAACCCCGCCGGTATAGAAACATGCGTTTACGGGCAAGCCCCGTGGGAGGAGACACCGTGAAGAAGACCGCCGCACCGATATCCCTTGGCGGCTCCCAACTCGGCGAAGTACGACATGTCTGCGCTTTTTTTAACAGCGACGATGAGGAATATCGCGTGTTGCTGCCGTTCATTAAGGACGGGTTCGAGTCTGGCGACAAGGCGGTCCACGTCGTGAATCCGGATCAGCGTCATGACCATCTGCGACGATTGGCCGCAGTCGGAATCGACCCCGCAGCTGCCGAGCAGAGCGGACAACTCGAGGTTCGCATCAACACCGAGGCCTATCTTCGGGAAGGCCGTTTCGATAAGGATCGGATGCTGGCGGCATTCGAGCAAATGGCGAGCGGTAACGCTAAGGGGGGCTTCCCGCTCAGTCGTATTTGCTGCCGCATGGACTGGGCGATTGAAGATCGATCGTACATTGACGACCTCGTTGAGTTCGAATCTCGAGTGAATGACGTATGGCGTCGCCACGACGACGCCGTCATCTGCACCTACCATCTAGGCAAGTTCGGCGGTGACACGGTGGTTGACATTATGCGGACGCATCCGATGGTCATCATCGGTGGCATTCTGCAACGAAATCCCTTCTTTCTGCCCCCCGAGGAGTTCCTGCCCGAGATCCGTGAACGTCGGGCCATGCGGTCTTCCTCATCCTCCACGGCTGCCTGATATGGACGTCCAATACGAACAAGACGCCGGAGAGATCAAGCGCCTTCAACGGTGCATCAACGATCTTGTCTGCCTGCTTGCTCTTCCTGCCCTCTGGAGCGGCGGGGATATATCCCAGGTCCTTGATACCTTGCTGAACACGCTCATGCGTATGCTTCGTCTGGATCTCGTCTCGGTGCGGTTGAACCTCTCAGTTGTCGAGACACCCATTGAGATCGTACGGGTCGCGCAATCGTTTGGCCCCATGCCCCCGGCGCACGAGATCTGCGAGGCGCTCAACCACTCGTTGGGAGACAACTCGCCGAAATGGCCTCCGCTGCTTCGGAATCTTATGGGGGATGGAGAGGTTTCGATGGTGCCTCTGCCGCTAGGGCTGCAGGGCGAACTCGGCGTAATCATCGCGGCGGCACAGCGAGCAGGTTTTCCGCAACAAACCGAGGCACTTCTCCTGAACGTAGCGGCAAGTCAAGCGTGCATCGGCCTTCAGGAAGCGCGGCTCCGGAGCCAACAGAAGTGTATCGCCGACGAACTCGATCGGCGGGTCGCGCGACGAACGGCCGAACTTACCGCTGCGAACGCAGAGCTGCAACTGCAGGTTGGGCTGCTGCAGCGTCTTCCTGTATCCGCCTGGACGCTCAAGCCTGATGGGACACCGGATTTCGTGAATCGAGTTTGGCTTGAATACTCCGGTCAGACCCTCGATTTCGTCCGGTCACGTCCCGACGCCTGGATAAGCGCTGTCCACCCCGAGGATCGCGAAACAGCATCGAGGAGCTTTTGGGAGGGAGTACGCTCGGGACAAGGTTTTGCAATGGAAACCCGGTTTCTCCGCGCTCGGGACGGCACCTATCGCTGGCACCTTAATCAAGCCGTGGTCTTGCGCGATGCAGAAGGAAGAGTCCTCAAATTCGTCGGTACGACCACCGACATCGACGACCAGAAACGCGCCAAGGAGAAGTTGCGGCGCAGCGAGGCATTCCTCGCGGAGGGTCAACGTCTCGGCCAAATCGGCAGCTATTGCTGGCGCCCGGCGACAGACGAAATCACCTGGTCGGCGGAGCTCTATCGCATTTACGAACTGGAGATCGGCATGCCCGTCACGCTTGAACTGATCCGTAGCCGAGTCCATCCCGACGACGTCACTCTGATCGAGAAAATGAAGTTGGTGGACCAGGCCCGAGAGGGGAGCCACGATTTTGAATGGCGGTACCGCTTGCTGATGCCAGACCAATCCATCAAGTACATGCATGCAGTCGCTCACTCGACCCGTGACCAGAATGGTCAGTCGGAGTACATGGCCTCGGTTCAGGATGTCACGGCGCGCCGGCTGGCGGAAGAAGCACGTGACAAGGCTCAATCGGAACTTGCAAGTGTGGCCCGGGTGATGAGTCTCGGAGCGTTGACAGCGTCTATCGCGCACGAAGTCAACCAGCCGCTGTCCGGCATCATCACGAATGCGAGTACCTGTTTGCGGATGCTGGGGGCCGATCCTCCCCAAGTTGAGGGTGCTCGCGAAACTGCCCGGCGCACGATTCGTGACGGCAACCGTATGTCCGAGGTGATCGCCCGGTTGCGCGCCCTCTTTAGTAAAAAAGAGCCCACCACCGAATCTGTGAACCTGAATGATGCCGTTCTGGAGGTGATTGCACTGTCCATACTGGAACTGCAAAAGAACCGGGTGGTGCTCTGTCCAGAACTTGCCGACGACCTTCCGCTCATCACAGGTGATCGTGTCCAACTGCAGCAAGTCATACTGAACCTGCTTAGGAATGGCTCAGACGCCATGTGCACTGTCGAAGATCGTCCAAGACAACTGGTGATCAGAACCGAGCGAGACAACGGTGATCGGGTGCGTCTGACGGTGCAAGATGCGGGAATCGGTTTTGATCCTCAGGCCGCGGACCGTCTTTTCGACGCGTTCTATACCACCAAGTGCGACGGCATGGGAATCGGGCTATCGGTTAGCCGCTCCATTATCGAGAGGCATCACGGCCGTCTGTGGGCGACACTGAATGAAGGTCCGGGAGCCGCATTTTCGTTCTCCATTCCTCGTACTCCCGCGGGTCTAGCGCACGCCGACGGCATCCGCAACATTCAGGCGCCCGCCGTAACCGGTTCGGCTGCGGCCTGAAGGTACGCTGGCCCTCACCTCCGCGGCAAGCCAATACTACAAGCCAATACTAAAGGATAATGGACGCCTCCCCGGAAGTGGAGCATTGTGAGTTGTGGAGTCCTGCCACGAAGGAGCGCTATCGACCGCATACTTGTATCCGTAGTCGACGACGACGAATCCGTCCGTGAGTCGTTGCCTGACCTGTTGCAGCAGTTCGGTTTTGCAGCCCGCGCGTTCTCGTCGGCGGAAGAGTTCCTCGCGTCCGGTTGCATCGACCAGACCAGATGTCTGCTCCTCGACGTCGCTATGCCTGGAATGACCGGGCCTGACCTTCAACAGGAACTGATACGACGACGAAAAACAATTCCGACCATCTTCATTACGGCTGACGTAGGTATGACGGTCCGCCAGCGACTGATCGAACAGGGTGCGGTGGAATGCCTGTTCAAGCCATTCAGCGACACGGTTCTGCTCGATGCCGTTAATTCAGCACTCCGCCCGAAGTGAGAATCCCGAACGCCTTTGTGTGTGAAGCAAAGAATGAGGAAGCAAGCGCCTAGCACAAGGGACCGCAGCGACTGATGGCTGCCCGGGACTCTGTAGCATACACGACCAAAGTGCGATTAGGAGATGTCGAGCTAGATTCGGCGCACTTTGCTCCACGAGACCCAATACAAAAGTGTCGCTGATACCATCGTCCAATTGATTCGCCGCAGCTCCTCGGGTGTAATGGCGCCATCGCACCCGATTCCGTCGGAAGAGCGACGCTTAGAAGAACGGGATTGGCCACAGCGCTGGCCTGTAGGGAGAAAAACGTTGAGCATCATTGACGAGGCGCTAGAAGCAAACTGCAACTACGCAAAACATTACGATCCGACGTTCGGGCGTCCGACGCCCAAAACTGCGGTTGTAATCCGAACCGGCGGACCCGCGGTTACTGAAGATGTTCTCGCGGAGCTTATTGTTTCCAACCGTGTGCTCGGAACCACAGAGATCATGCTCCTCAACCACATCGGCTGCGGGTTCACGACGTTCACAAATGACGAAATGAACACGAAGCTGAAAGCGCCTACCGGGGATGCATCGCCGGCTTCAATGCGATTCTTCTCCTATAAGGACCCCGAGGAAAATACACGAGAGCAGATCAAGAAAGTCCGGTCGCATCCCTGGATTGCAAAAGAGGTCCCGGTGCGCGGCTTTATTTTCGACGTGGAGAACGGGAGACTGAGCGAAGTCAAAGCGCTTGAACAGGAGCGCGCTGCCTGACTATCGCCGCTAAACGAAATGCGGGCCGGGTAGGCACTCCGCTGGGACTAGAGTCAGACATCTAAAAATAAGGATGGTACGGACATGCCGGAAGCAACCTGGAAACCTCACGAGAAACATGGGCGGCTGACGACGCAGAGCGACTTGCCCGACAGCGTCTACGCATTTCCGAAACAGCGTAAAGAACCACTGACCGACGCGCAACATGTCCGCAATGCAGTCGCGCGTTTCGATCAAGTCATCGATGTGTCCGATGCCGATCGCGCTCTGGCGTTCGCCAACATCGAGAAAGCTGCGAGTTACTACGACGTGAACCTCGCGGAAACGTCGTGGCACGAACTGGGCCTTCATCCTCAAAAGAAGGCGGTAACCCGTTGAGCTTATCCTGAGGTGAGGTCAAATCGTTTGTGCACCAACGCCTCACGCCAGTTCGCGCGGGAGGATGATTTTGAGAGTTGTGCCGAGACATAAATTCATTCGATCCGGTTGGCGATGCGATAGTTGAGGTCTAGCTTCGCTCATCTAGGTTTCGCTTGCCAACGTTTACTGCACAGCCCGAGAGGATCAAATATGAAAGCAATCGTTGTCCATCAATATGGTGGTCCTGAAGTACTGAAGTTCGAAGACTACCCTGACCCTGTTCCGGGTTCAGGAGAAGTGCTGGTGCGCGTCGCCGCCTCGAGCGTGAATCCGATCGACTACAAGCGACGTGCCGGATCAACGAAGGATTTTTATCCTCTCCAGTTCCCGGGGCTCATAGGAGTCGATCTCGCGGGGACTGTCGTCAAGATCGGGCCGGGAGTCGAGGGCTTTTCCGTTGGCGACCCCGTGTTCGCGATGGCGGACAACACTTACGCCGAACTTTGTGTCGTGAAGGCGGCGGTCTTGGCAAAGGTCCCGAAGGGTCTCGATCTGATCCAGGCCGCGGCGCTGCCGCTGGTAACGGTGACCGGCAACCAGCTCCTTTCCGCTACGGAAATCAAAGCCGGCCAGACGGTCTTGGTCGTAGGTGCCATAGGAAATGTCGGGCGCTCGGCGGTATTCACCGCGAAGCAGCGGGGAGCGACCGTGATTGCGGGGGTGTTAAAGGCCCGGATCGATCAAGCGAAGGCCATCGGGGCAGATCAGGCCGTCGCAACCGACGACGACACCGCGATTGCAAGTCTTGCGACGCTCGATGCGGTGGCGGATACGGTCGGCGGAAGAACCGCCGAGAAGCTGATCGCCAAGGTTAAGCCGGGCGGAGTCTACGCATCGGTTGTAGAGGTGCCGCAGAACGCCGCGAAATACCCGTCTGTAAAAGTGGTGCACGTATTCTCGAAATTCGACAGGAAAACGCTCGAGTTCATGGCCGAGGCCGTGCGCGATGGCAAGCTCGCCATCCCGATTAGCCAGAAACTGCCACTCTGGGAAGCAGCCGAGGCTCAAGCGGCGGCAGAGAAGGGTGGCGGAAAGATCTTGTTGGTGGCTTGACATTGTTGTGCGAACAGACGACACGAACGAAAAATCGGAAATGAGAAAGGGGCTGTGCGGAGTCAACCCTGCGTCGAAATCAGTTCAGCAACTGGCCAGCGAGCCAGGAATCGACGCTGAACTTTCGCGGACCAGAGCAAATGAGCCAGATAAAGAAGAGCACATACAGGACTTCCGGCAGGTAAAGCAGATCGTCGAGCCAGCTAAGATGCGAGAGCCCTTTCGGCAGAGTGGCAATCGCTTCGGTCACGGTCGCGACGATCATATCGATCAATAAAGCCGCGCAGGCCGGGCTCGAAAGAAAACCCACGGCTACCAGGAATCCGCAAACGAATTCGACACCCGCCACGAAATAAGCCGTCTGGCGGGGAAACGGTACTTTGGCCTGAACGAGCGTCTCGTAAACAGGTTTCGTGCCGCCGGCGACAAACAATTTGTTTCCCCCGGAGATGGCGAAGAACAGCCCGATCGAAACGCGTACCAGCAGGATGGCATACTGTTCCAAATCGCTGCTACCCAGCAGCGCAAACTCGACCAACCGTTTCCAATCCATTTTCTCTCGTCCCCCCCGGCCTGCCCCACTCTCCTGCCCTCTCCGGCCCTCTCGCCCCTCCGGTTGAGGATGTGCTCTAAGCGGCTCGCTTGTTGTTCGCCTCGAGCGCCGGTAGAAGAAGGTTCAGAAGCGCTTGATCAGAGAACGGGTTCTGACCTGAGATCAGCTCGCGATCTTGAACGACATAGCTCGACCATGGAGCGAGCACACTTACGTCACCGCCCGCCGTACGCAAGGCGAAGTCTGGGTAGAAGAGAACCTTACCGCCAATCTCAAGCGGCTCCCGCTGCTGCTCTTCCGCTGTCGAAAAGATAGTCATCTTATATCCAGCATAGATCCAGCCTTGAGCCTTAGCGTGTGCTCCAGCGGAATCGCCGGCCGCCAGCGCAGCGACGACCTCCGTCGAGTTCGGAAGCGCCGAGAGAAGTGAAATCGGGCCATGGCAGAGCACTGCCGTGGGCTTGGATGCTTCGTGAAAGTGTCTCATCACTATGCCGGCATTGGGATCATCGAGAAGATCGATCATCGGACCATGGCCGCCGGGGACGAAAACAGCGTCATATTGATCCAGGCCCGATGCGATGACGTCCGCGATGCGCTTTGGATCTCTGAGCCCAGCCAGGCCGTCGCGGAATAACATATAGTCCTCAAGCTTGGCTGCGTCCCCGCCGAAGAAATCGACGACCTCTGAATGCACATCCACTTGGGGCGCGTTGCCTTTGGGGTTGGCGAAGGTGATTTCGTAGCCTTGCTTCATCAGCTCGCGAACCGGAACGGTAAGCTCGTTGAGATAGTAGCCTGCGCCCGTGTAAACCTTGCCATCTTTCAAGGCCAACCCGCGACCGCTCGAGACTAGTACTAAGACTTTTCCTTTTGTTGCCATGTTGTTCTCCTTTTTGAAATCGAATGGATTCTCCTGAAATGTGCGGGAATCCGAATATCAACCACTTCATTTATCTGCCCGGGGCAGACGGGATCTCCACTAATTGCATACATCGAACTTGGGGAACGTCCCGTCTGTCCCTGCCGTTTCTACTCACAACAGTTTCTTGTATCCGAGTTTCCACGCCTATATTCACTTCTTGAGGAATGCCAGCAGGTCGGCGTTGATCCTCTCGGCCTGCGTAGTGGGCATGCCATGAGGGAAATCCTTATAAGTAATCAGCGTCCCATTCTTCAGCAGCTTTGCCGAGTTCGGCCCGGCTGCCACGTACGGAACGATCTGGTCGTCCTCGCTATGCATCACCAGCACCGGAATCGTGATCTTCTTCAGGTCCTCGGTAAAGTCAGTCTGCGAGAAGGCCACAATCCCGTCATAGTGCGCTTTGGCGCCGCCCATCATCCCCTGCCGCCACCAATTTGCAATGGTGGCCTCAACGGATTTCACCCCCGGCCGGTTAAACCCATAGAAAGGCCCCTCTGGGAGGTCGCGATAGAACTTCGAGCGATTGGCAGCAAGCTGCGCCTGCAGATCGTCAAACACTGATTTCGGCAAGCCCTTCGGATTGGCATCTGTCTTCAACATCAGCGGCGGCACCGCGCTAAT
>PLBE01000178.1:0-1351 GCA_003134435.1 Acidobacteriaceae bacterium | reverse complement strand
GAAAGCGGCCAGCCATGGCTGAACACGATCGGCTGGCCTGAACCCCAGTCCTTGTAAAAGATCTCAACGCCGTCCTTGGTGGTAATCGTTGGCATGCAGACTCCTTTTCAGTTGGTTTAATGCTCGCAAAGTTCCAGGGTTTTCCCGAGCTCCCTTGCCCCCGAGTCTCTGCTGAGTCACATCTACTTTGAAACGACGGATGTGGGTTATGCCCCCGGAAATCCAAACATCAACCACGACTGATTGGCTACCCAATGCGGATACAGTTTCGTCATCTGATCGAACAGCTCCTGGTCGGACTTCGCGGTTTTCTGCACCCGATCGAAGTCTTCGAGGTAACGCTTGGTGTCCTGGATCGTTGAGGGAGAGTCAGGCGCGCCAGGCTTCTTGTGACCGGCGACGACCATCACCGGGTTCAGCGCCGCCAACCGGTCCAGCGCCGCGATCCAATTCTTTCGGCTCTCAGGGGTCGTGTCCCCGACGTACATGCGGCATTGGTTGTACACGACGTCGCCGGCGACGATAAGTCCGATCGATGGAACGTATAGGGACGTCGAATCGGGACTATCGGTGCGGCCCTGCTCGATGATGCGCAATTCGTGGCCCTCGAGAGTGAACGTGTCTTTCTCATAGGGCTCAGGTGGGACCAACTTAGTGGCTATTTGGCCAGGAAACATCCGACGGGCTAACCGCTCCACCGTGGGAGTGAAAGACATTTGCATGGCGTTCAGTGCTTTGGGCGTTGTTATCGCCCGAGCGCCCGGAAAACGGTCGAGCAGAATGCTCAGACCGTAGAAGTGGTCGAAATGGCCGTGGGTTATATAAATGGTCTCCAGGTTGCGGTTGTGCAGAGCGACCCAATCCCCGAGAGCCTCGGCCTCAGCCACCGTTCCCATTGCGTCCACCAGCACCGCGTCGTACTCGCCGAAGATTAAAGTCGACGTGATCGGGTCGAAGCCGAGCGCTTCGCCAAAGGGCCTTGGCCGCTCGCCGACCATCGTCTTTCCCGGGGCCGTAAAAACGTTCACACCAAGCGTGTTCAAGGCGACAGGCACGGTCACGCGCGTGGTCTCTTTCAGTCCATTTGCGACTTCCACCTAGTGCTCCTTTCCATGTCAGAGCGAGGAACTGTTCAAAACAAAAACGACAGAAGCGCAACGATGAGGCGCCGAGTCGGCGTCCCGTACGCCCGACTGTTAACCATAAGTGAGGGTAGTGCTCTGTCCGACCTCGATAATGTAGCCGTCAGGATCGCGGATGTAGCAGCGAATCTCGCCGTACTTGGGTATCGGCGGCGTGATGAACTCGGCGCCTCGGCTTTTCCACAACTCATAGCACGCTTGAATATCCG
>PLBE01000036.1 GCA_003134435.1 Acidobacteriaceae bacterium | reverse complement strand
GTTTGAATTTCATCTGCAATCATCATGTCCCATATTTTGTAATACTCTGTCACGAGGAAAGGCTCGCCTCCGAGGAATTTTGCCCGCTGCAGGTGGGGAAGATACTTGCGAAGCGACTCGAAAAACGAGGCCGGATACACCATCGGGCGGGGAGGAAGATGCTCCCGGCGCGCGCGGATCGATGAGGACAGGTTTCCATTGCACATGATGCATTCCAGGTTGCACGCATTGCTGATGGAGAACTCCATGCGCTGGGGCCATTCCGGAAACGCGGTCTTCACCGGAAACCTGTCAAACCCTCGCATGGGCGGGTTGGCGATCCAGCCATTCGCTGTTTGCCTCTCACACGCCATGCAGCCCGAACCGAACTCCATGGCCTCAAGGGCGGTCCGCAGGGCTTGAGTTCGCGCCCCCTGCCAAATCTCGTCAATGCTCTCCCTCAGCACATTGCCCAGATTGAATTTTGAATTCCAGCAGCAAGCCCGCACGTCGCCCGATTGATCGAAGAACATGTTCACATGCGGTGCATAGCAAAGTGAGGGAATCGCCTTGTCAGCGATCGAACGGGTGTCGTTGTAGCGATCAAGCAGTTCTTTATCCATTTGGAGACACCCTAAGGTCGATGAGAGATTTCCCCGGAGCTTACCGGATATCATACGCGGAATTTGAATGCAAGCAGAATATAACCCAAGTCCTCCATCTTGGGAAGCGTCGCTAGCCAAGCAACTTGGTCACTTGTTCATGCGCCGATGCATCGGCTTTCTTTCTCAACTCATGAATCCCAATAAACTGTGTATATACTTGGTGCTATGCTGGGCCAAGAAGCTTTCAGAACGCCGGGTTTCTCCTCTGCAAACCTGCCTCAGTCAGGCGAACCAGCGCAAACGCGGGTTTGCCTCATCACAACTGAGTTTCATGGCTTGTTCAAGAACGGAGGCATTGGCACCGCTAACACAGGGCTGGCGCTGGCCCTGGCAGGCGCTGGCTTTCAAGTCACCGTCGCCTACGCAGATGCGGACGCGAGTGGCCCCCGCCTCAAGGTCGGAAACTTCCTTGAAGTCCAGGAGCTATACCGTCTCAAGGGAATTACCCTGGACTTTGTTCCAGCGGACCCTCTGGTTGTCAGGGGATTCGATGACTGCCGATCGGCGAGTTATTGTGTCTATCTCTATTTGAAGCAGCGCGACTTTGACGTCGTCTACTTCAACGACTGCGGTGGACAAGGTTACTACTCATTGCTTGCGAAACGTACAGGTGTGTTTCACAACGCACCGCGCATGTATGTTGTAGCTCACGGGCCGCAGGAATGGGTTCTGAAGATCAACTCGATCCTCTGGGATCGCACCACAATCGCCATCGCATACATGGAACGGCGCGCTGTGGAGTTAGCCGATGCGTTAATCAGCCCCAGCCGCTACATGATCGATTGGATGAGATCCAATGGCTGGCGTCTGCCGGACAAAGTATTGGTGATCCAGAACATCATCACTCTTCCTGAAGCCGAGCCCTCCTCGGTGCCAGCCTCAGCTCCGGCATCCATTCAGGAAATCGTCTTCTTTGGAAGGCTGGAGGTGCGCAAAGGGATCGAGCTGTTTTGCAATGCTATCGACCTGCTCAACAAGGACATCAACCTCGCTAACATTCATGTTACTTTCATGGGAAAGTTTGGCAAAATAGCCGGCCTGCATTCAGGAGTATATGTAGTTGAGCGGGCGCGCCCCTGGCGATCTTCGTTGCACTTGCTCTGCAAACTCGGCCAGCAGGAAGCTGTGACCTACCTCAGACGGCCGGGAGTGCTCGCGGTCATTCCGTCCAACGTCGAGAATTCACCCTGTGTTGTTGCGGAGTGCCTGGAGCTTGGCATCCCCTTCGTTGCCAGCGGCACTGGTGGAACCCCAGAACTGGTAGCTTCCGAATACCGGGATCTCTGTCTGGTGGCCCCCGAAGCGGGACAACTGGCCTCAAGGCTTGGCGCGATTCTCAAAGACGGCCACCCCTTTGCCAGGCTGGCCATTCCGCAGGGTCAAATCAAATCTCAGTGGCTCATCTTCACTGCCCACGGAACGCTAGAACCCAGCGAACTTAAAGGCCATGATGCATCTGCGCCGCGATCGACTGCGCCGATGCAGACCTCAGAGCAGGTTCCAGCCGCTTCCATTTGCCTGGTGCACTCCTCTTTACCGCCCGATGCCAATGCGTTCTTTGATTCCCTGCTTCGCCAGACTTGCCGCAGTCTTGAAATCGTCCTTTACGACGACAGTCCCAACCCGGCGTTTGCGGAGTCAATGAGCCGCAAATGCACCGCGCAAGGAATTCCATTTCATCGGGTAGCTGGAGCATATGGGGAAAAGGGAAGTGCGCGCAACGCCGCTGCCGCTCAGGCCACCGGAAGCTACCTGCTATTCGTCCAGGAGGGCGGGGTTCTCTTAAGGCGCGAGTGCATTGAAACGATGCTTGCGGCGGCAATGAGCAGCGGCGCTGCGATTGTTACCACGATGGGGATGCAGATCCAGCGCCTTGGCCGCTATATCGAACTTGCGGAAGGCCGGTTGAGCCAGGTCCCCCTGGGAGCTTGTACGGAACTCGGCGCATTCGAGAACTGCTTTGGCAGCCACGCATTTCTCATCGCGCGACAAAGCTTTTCAGAACGCCGGGGCTTCGAATATCCCTATCATCCGGAAATTGAAGATTGGCTTTTCCTGGCCACATCTGTGCTCGCAGGCCTGCATCTTGAAGTCGTCCCTGAGCCACTGTTCTTCTTTGTCCCCAGGGAGCGGACGATTCTCGCGCAGTCCACGGATGTCGATAACCGTCGACGCGTTCTTTCGGCATATCGGAATCAGAAAGTTGAGACCTTGGAGCACATCGTCGAGGCCCTTTCGCTTGCTGACAACGCGCAAGGTGAAAGATTGCGCTCCGCTCTGGCTGACATGAGTTCTGAAGCGCGGGAGATCGCGCTCCGCATCTCTTCTCAGTTTGAAATGGAGAGCGAAGAGGCCATCAAGGGATTGGTGCGATTCTGCATAGAACTCCACCGATTCGCCGAAGCGCTCGATATTGCGAGAAGCAATGGCGAAGGGCTTCTCGATGACCTCATTAATTCCTTGCAGGTCGCTGTGCAAACAGTGACTCTGGATTCCATTCGGAAGAACACGCTGGAATTGTGGCACGCGATTGATTTGACTTTCGACATCCGTCGGCGGGTCCGCTCCGTCTCGGTTTTTCCAGCGTGCGAACTCTCCGCCCCGGCCGGCACGGTTGCGTCGCACCTGGTTGACATTGGCGTTCGAGTCCTCAAGGCTGCCGCCGTCGTCCCGTCCGGCGCAGGGATGGTGCGGACCGTCGCGACAGTGGAAGCCCGGCAGCCTGCTTCCGTGCTTCTGGCTCTTGCTGTCTCTTCTTGCGACGCCCAGTTGCGGCTCTCCGGAGACAGCCTCGATTCCACTAGCCCGTTCTGGTGGTCGGGGTGGAGCTCAGTCTCCGGCGAAGGCGGAACCCTCAAATTCGAACTGGCCATCCCCGAACCTGGCAAGGATCTCCTGGACCTTCACTTCCTTTCCAAAGCAAGAGATGGCGCCATCGATTCAGAGAGTAAAGTTACCTGGGAATCCGTCTCCGCCAGCGTGAAGGTCGATGGTGCGTATACCTCGAGCGGCATTGTGCTGGACGAGACTGCGGTGCCCGTCGAGCGCGCGATGCTCGATCAAGGTGTTGTGCTGACCGATCATTCCGATTTTCCGTTCCCGGTTTTTGTGCCCGGAGATCCCACGCTCCTGCATCCTCTTCCAGGTCGGGCGGTTCTGGTGCGGTTACCCGGTGCATTGTTTCCTGGGGCAACCGGAGTGAGAAGTGTAGTCTCTGTGCAGCGCGTTGAGGCACATCCGATAGAGTTTGCCGTCTGGGCTCGTCCGGTTTCGAAGCCGGTAACCAGTCCCGATGAATTTGCTACTTCAGATGCCTTCAGTGGTTGGTTTCCGGTGACCGACAAGCTTCGCCAGCATGTTTTCGCTTTGATGTTAAGTGAGCCTGCACGGGAACCCATGGACATCTATCTCTCGACCAGGGTTGTGGATTTCCCGGATGTGCACTTCTGCCATGCGGTCTGGCACCAGTTGCTGATTCTGGGCAAACTCATAGATGATCGGGATTAAGCTCGCAGCGGATCATTGCACAGCCTTTCAACCGCCTTGAACTGCGGAGGAATTTAGACCGATGACGAAGGTGTTGGATGAACCAATCGTTGCCGTGGTGATTCCACTGTTCGCGCACAGCGTGTTGGTTGCCGATGCGCTGGAGTCGGCATTGAGCCAGCGCTGCGGCTTTTCATTCTGCATCGTCGTTGTCAACGATGGCTGCCCCTTCCAGGAGTCGGCCCTCCAGGTCAAATCCATTCAGACGGTCCGTCCCGATGTGGTCCACTATGTCGTCCAGCCAAATCGGGGCCTGAGCGCCGCGCGGAACACCGGCATCGATTATGCTATGGCCCACTTTCCCAGTCTTCAGGCAATCTATTTTCTCGACTCCGATAATGCCATTCTTCCCGGCGCACTTGAAGCCGCCTGGTCGAGCCTTCAGGCCAACCCGGGAACCAGTTGGATTTACCCCAATATCGATATGTTCGGCATTACCCGGAACTTCGACTATCGTGGGGACTACTCCGTATTCCGCCATGCCTTCTACAACATCTGTGAAGCCGGGAGCATGGTCCATCGTCGCGTCTTCGATGCCGGAATCCGTTTCGACGAGACCATGAGGTTCGGTTACGAAGACTGGGATTTCTGGTTGACAGCGGCGGAAAAGGGATTTCGCGGTGTACACCACCCTCACTTCGGCTTCCGATATCGAAACCGAGGCGAAAGCATGCTCAGCCAGGCGCATCGCGACGACAAGGAGATTCGGTCGGAGCTGCGCAGGAAGCATGCGTCGCTCATCGGCCAGCGCGGTCTGATGCACCTGGAGACATTGGAGTCTCCCCGCTACGCAATTCTCTTTACAGATACAAACGAGGGGGTGCTTACCTCGGGCCATGCTTATTCTGCAACCGCTATCTCGCATGTGGAGATTGACGAGCGACTGTGGCGGAACATCGTCTTTCCCGGCGGTCAGGGACTGCCTCCTTTTTTCGTTTTCATGACACACGCTGCGTGGATTCTGATGTCGCAGACTGGATTGATCCTTTGGGTGCTTTACCACTTTGAGGTCACTCTCAAGGACATGGCCATCTCGTCTCTGGTGATTGACTCGGACCAGGGAGACGCTTTTGAAATCAAGGATGGGGGAAAGATCGCTAACTGCGATGTTTTGGCAATCAGGCTGGACACCCTGCGCGCCGTCATTCGAGAGGACGATACCAACTGGATTGAAGGCCTGTTGTCTCCCAGCGAATCCAAGGGAGTTTCCGTCAAGACTCTCAGTATTCCTCACACGGCAGGCTTGTCTGCCGAGCCCAAGGGCACTGTGGCATTGGCTTTCCTCGTCAAGATCCGCTCCTGGCGTGCGTCACGCTACCGCTTTGCAGCTTCCCGAGCCTGGATATGGCGCGATCTTAGCGTGCCTCCGCTTGATGCTCTCTATCTCAAAGTTCAAGAGGCGTTTGGCGGCGAGGTCGACTATCCGTCCGCGTCTCCTGCAACGCGCAACATCGGATTCATCCTGCCCATCGCCAGTTTCGGCGGCGTTGAGCGCGTTGCCTATAATCTTGCCCAGCAGTTCTGCTCCGCAGGCTGGCAAGTTCACCTCTACGTGATCGGCCAATCCCGCATTGAAGTTCCCGCGGAATTCAGAAGCTCCATTGCTTCAATCAACTTCCTCCAGGACCCCGCATTCGGCGCGTGGGATCCAGAAACCGAGTACCAGGGTACCGCGCTCTCAGCCTCGCGAAAGCATCCCCGCGCCGTCAACAGATTGGTTGCGGCCCTGGCGTGGCTGGATGTAGTGGTCAACTGCCACACCGGGGAGTTCAACGCCGCCGCCGCCCAGTTGCGCCGGATTGGCGTTCGAACTGTGTCGCACCTGCACATCCTCGATCTGTCACCTTATGGAAGATCGGTCGGCCATCCGATCCTGGCGCTCGCCTATGAGCACGCTTACGATCTCATCGTCTGCAACTCGCGTCAGTTGGCTGCGTGGATGCAC
>PLBE01000015.1 GCA_003134435.1 Acidobacteriaceae bacterium | reverse complement strand
ACTGGCCCATCTCCTACGACGACCTGGAGCCGTTCTACGAGAAAGCCGAGTACGAGATCGGCGTCTCCGGCGACTACTCGGGCGATCCGTTCCATGGCCCGCGCAAGCGCGATCTGCCCATGCCGCCGCTGCCGCCGGGGCGCGAGTGGGAGATTCTGGAGCCAGCCGCCAAGCGCCTGGGGCTGCATCCCTTCCACATTCCCATGGCCCGCAATAGCGTGCCTTACAACGGGCGCGGCCCCTGCATGCGCTGCCGCTGGTGCTGCGGATTCGCTTGCGAAGTGGATGCGAAAAACGGCTCGCAGAACACGGTGATCCCCGTAGCGCTTGGAACCGGCAACTGCGACCTGCGCGCCGAGTGCATGGTCAAGGAAATCCTCACCGACGATCATGGACATGCGCGCGGTGTCGCCTATTTTGACAGCGACGGCCACTTGCAGGAGCAACTCTCCGATCTAGTCGTGGTTTCCGGTTGTGCAGTTGAATCGGCGCGCCTGCTGCTGAATTCGAGGTCTGCGCAGTTCCCCAACGGCATCGCGAACTCGTCGGGCGTGGTGGGGCGTTATCTGACCGACTCGGTGGGCAGCGACATGACCGGGTACTTTCCTCAGCTTGAGAAGATGCCTGCGCACAATCACGATGGCGTTGGCGGCATGCACATGTACATGCCGTGGTGGCGCTTCGGAAAGAAGAACGAATTCCTCCGCGGCTATCACATCGAGTTCGGCGGTGGACGCGGCATGCCCGGCGTCGGTGAATTCGATGGAGTTTGCAGAGAGTATGAAGGATACGGCGCCAGCTTGAAGCAGAAATGCCGCAGCTCTTATGGAACGGTCATCGGATTCGCCGGGCGCGGTGAAATGATTCCCAATGAAAAGAGTTATTGCGAACTCGACCCCGACGTGGTTGATCGTTGGGGCATTCCCGTCCTGCGTTTTCACTGGCAATGGAGCGAGAACGAAACGAAGATGTCCGAGGATATGCAGCAGACTTTTCGCTCCGTCATTGAAACCGGTGGAGGAACGGTGCTCGATTTTGGCCGGCACGGAAGACCCACGTCGACCATCTCGGTCGGCGGCGAAATCATTCATGAATTGGGCACGGTGCGTATGGGCAACAATCCCAAGACGTCAGCCTTGAACAGCAATTGCCAGGCTCACGATGTGAAAAATCTATTTGTAGCCGATGCAGCTCCGTTTGTAACCAATCCCGACAAGAATCCAACGCTGAGTATTATGGCGCTATCGTGGAGGACCTCAGAATACTTGCTGGACCAGGCCAAGAAGGGAGAGCTTTAGAGCAAACGTATGGCTACAGACCAAGTTACTCGACGTAACGTTTTGAAGTCGCTGACCATGGGCGCCGTGGCCGGTTCCGTGCTGCGCGCTATCCCGCTCGAGGCCGCGGAGTATGCCCAACACATCATCGAGACGGAAAGAGCCACGTCAACCGGCTACGCGGCAAAGTACTTTCCGCCGCAAGAGTATAAGACGATACGCATGATGTGCGAGGCTATCATCCCGGCGGACGCGGAGTGCGGCGGCGCCATCGAAGCGGGAGCACCCGAGTTCATCGATCTGCTCACCAGCGAGAATACGGATTATCAATTGAAATTAGGCGGCGGATTGATGTGGCTTGACTCCGCCTGTCAAGACCGCTATGACAAAGTGTTCCTGGACTGCACGACCCAAGAACAGAAGGAGATTCTCGATCTCATCGCCTATCGCAAGAATGCAGCCACAGATGAGGCCCTGAGCCAGGGCGTGGAGTTTTTTGCGTTTCTGCGCAGCTTTACCTCGGACGGTTTCTTCACCAGCAAGATTGGAATTGCGTATCTTGGCTATGTCGGAAATACATTCTTGCTTGAGTTCCCAGGATGCCCGCCGGTACCTGGCCTATAAGCCGCCTGCGCGGCCTGTGACCTATAAGATATTTGCAGAAGTGTTGACATACGATAAGAAAGGTTTAACAGGAATGATTGCGCGTCTTCGGAAGTGGGGGCTTCAAGGAAACCTGAAGACCGCACATATTGTTTTTCTTGGAATCATTGCAGCCGCTTCGTTCACAGCTGCGCAAGAGCCTTCAACGCCGGAAACGACAGCGGGCATTTTCAAAGAAAAATGCGCACCTTGCCATGGCGACGATGGCGCCGGAACGACCTTGGGCATTCGTCTTCACGTCAAGGATCTGCGCGGCAAAGAAGTCCAGGCGCAATCGTCCAAGGTGCTGGCAGACACCGTCAGTGCTGGGAAGGGCTTGATGCCCGCCTTTGGAACTCGCCTTGATAGCGACCAGATTCAAAAGCTGATCGAGTACGTACGGCATATGCCGCAAAAGTGATCCAGGCAAGCTCGGCATAAAGTCGATTTGTAACGGCGCACAGCACGCCTTATCGACTCCAATGATAAGTAACAGTCTGGATCACTTTGTCGCTGCGAGCCTCCTCTTCGACTCGTTCCGAAGCAACTTTAGAAAACGCGCGGCTCAGACTCGCCACATTCTTTGAGAAGAATGCCGGAGCGTGTTCCTCCGCCGACCCCGCCTGCTGATCTGCGCCGTTGCGATGCGCCGACAAATCCAACTGCGCCATGAGTAATCGAAAATTGTTCTGCTCCTGCGCATGTCTAAAGAAAGCCATGTAGGTAACACCCGCTTTGTCCCCGGTTGCATTGACCTTGCTGCGGGCTATAAGCTTCTCAAGCAGGTCCGCGTCGTTGGAGAGCAGCATTTGCCCCTCGTTCACTTTGAGGAATAGTTGCACGGCGCCATCGAGAGCCAGATAGTCTCCTGCACCATTCGATCGCTTCTCCCAATGCACGCCGAGTTCTGCTGTGGTGAGGCCGGGCAACAGTGCCTGGGTCAGAGCCATGCACACCGCGCTTTCATCCCAGTTATGAGGCGACGAGACCACCATCGCTGTTTGCAGCGACACAAAAACACCATCGCGGACAGCACGCGTGGTAAACACCTCGAGAGAGCCCTCGGGCTCCTGCGCGTGAAGCAGAATGCGCAAGGGCTGAAATGCGTCCACGTGCGGAGCGGCTGCTGGAGCGCGGTCGATCACTACATCGAGTTGAGAGCCGCTGCCCGCGTTTTCCGCCACTGTCTCAGCCGGTGCGATCGAGGATGCGGAGTCAAGTCGCTCAGTCTTCATTTCAAGAAGATTGCTACGCAGACTCTCGAGTACGCTCTCCGGATCGGGCGTCGCCTGCGCTACATAAAAGGCAGCATCTTCAGGAGCCATCGCCGCTAGTGCTGTTGCATTGCCTTGCGCCGTATCTGCAAGTGCAGCGCGGCGGACGAGAACTCTTTCCTCGCGGTAGCTTTGTGCACTCCGAAACAAGTCGCTGACTGCCGAG
>PLBE01000207.1 GCA_003134435.1 Acidobacteriaceae bacterium | reverse complement strand
TTTCCAGCTGAGGCAGGACAGAACCGTCTGTGCGGCGATTCCATTCCTAGTGTTCATGAGAAGCACCCTCCTTGTTGGTGTTTCCATTCAGGAAATTCTCTTCTTGCTGTTCTTCCTCACGTTCTGCGTTACTCTTCGGATTGAACTCCTCCATTTCCATCTCATCGGCCGCAGTGAGATGAGGCAGGTGTCGAATGAACAACACCAACGTCCAGCTGTCTGAGTCGGAATCTCCAAGTTCCGGATTACCCCATGCGGGCATCCCGGTCATCCGTATCCCATTGCGAATGATGTAGTACAGTTCTCCGTCCGACAGGGATTGCGTTTCCGTCTGACGCATATCCGGCGCTTTCGGATATAGATTTCGCCCAATCTCTGTTTCTCCGGCCCCGTTGTTCGCATGACAGGTAGCGCAGTGATCCGCCAAGTGATTCCGGCCCTCTACCAGCGTCTCCGGAGTCGCTGGCACTGGGGTTCCTGAGGTTCTTCGCCCTCGCGGGAATCGCACCACGCCGAAACTTCAAAGCAAGCAGGGTCTCCCACGACTTGGGCTTGTCGCGTGCACTAAGGCCATACTGCATCAAGCGAAAGCTGTAGGCTCCGATTGCGACAATGAGTGCGCCAATCGCCAGAACGATCGTCCATGTCCACCCTGATCTCACGACGCTGTCACCTCGGATCCATTGCTTCGAATTTCCAGCTCAATAGTGGAACCGGAAGCGCAGTTGCACGTAGATCTCCCTAGGCAGATTCCAGTGATAGCCGCCGAAGGTAAGGCTGTCGTCGTAGATCACGCGGCGGTTGGCAACGTTGAGGGCAGTAACGGAAGCGGTGAAGCGTTCGCCGAAATCTTTGCCCATAGAGAGATCGAAAGTGGTGTGACCGGGGAGGTAGTCGCCCTGGTACGGCCAGCCGGGAGTGCCATTTTCTCCGTTGCTGAATCCGGAGCCGTAGTAAACGTTGGTCGAGGCATAGGAGCGCCAGGGAAGGCTAACGTCGCCGCCCACGTTGAGCGTATTACGTTGGTCATGGTCAAGCGCGCTGAGTCCGGGAGCGAGCGTGAAATCGGTGAGACCGCCGGTGATGGTGCCGCTGCCCTCGGCGATCTGGTTGGAATAGGCAAGGTGAATCTGACCGCGATGCGCAATGCGGGGAGAGCGGAGCGTGAGTTCCCATCCGCGGATTAAGGCCGACGAAACAGTAAGTGGAAAGAAAATGTTGGAAGCTCCGATGTTGTTGTGGTCGAGAAAATTCGCCACGTTGGTTTGGAAATTATCGGCGTCGAGAACCCACCCGCGGTAGGGGATGGTGGCGCCGAATTGATGTTCCTCGTCGCGCTCCCCAGGCAGTGGGATGAATCCCAGTTGCTGCCCTTGGACATAGTTGATCAGGGCCGGCCCAGAGACAGTCTCGATCGGCGGTGCTTGATAGTAGTGGCCATAAAAGGCTCGGAATGTCCAATTGAGCTTAGGGATGGTGACCGCCGCGCCAAAGCGCGGGCTGATGGCGGACTCGGAAATGGGCGCTGAGGAATCAGCCCCGAAGTTTCCCTCAGAGAACCACGTGGGGCGCATCCCGGCTGAGAGCGTCAGCCAGGAAAAGGGTTTGAATTTGTCGTCAATGTAGAACGTTTCGAGATTGGCTGTCGGGTGTTCGGGATCGGCGATCGGTAAGTTTCCGCTCCCGTCGTTGAAAATAGCGCCGAAGAACTGATTGTCGCGCTGATAGAAGCTGAGGAATCCAACTTGCAGATCGTTCTTCTTGTAATTGACAGCTGCGGTGGCCTGACCTCCGAGGTAGGTGGAACTGCGGTTTTCGGTGCTGGCGACGGGAATGTCGCCGGGATTACTTTCGTAGTCTCCGCTGTTGTAGTGGTAAAACGGCGAAACCGTGGTCAGCAGATGCGGACTAAAGGTGTGGACCCAACTGAACAGGACACCGGCATCGGTCTCGTGCTGGCCATCGCGGAGTCCTACGCTGGAATAGCCTTGCGTGTTTTCGAAGTCATTGGCGAAGGGATCGTATGGGATCTGAAAGTAGTCGCGCCGGGCGGAGGTCATCAGCCGCAGCTGGTTGGAGGGATCGGCGTTGAAAATGAACGATCCGAATCCCCCGTAGCCGTTGACAGCATCATGCAAAACTTGGGGAACGGGCGACTGGAGGCCCAGATCGCTGCGGTTGCCATTGACGCTGGCGTAATACGCGAAGCGTTCGGTGTGGCTGCCGAAACTGAGGGCATCGTCAGTCTGATAGAAGTTGCCGGCGGTCATGACGAGTTCCGCTTGGTTGTTGCGCTCGAAGCCGGTGCGCGGCACGACGTTAAATACACCGTAAGTACGATCTCCGAATTCTGCGCCATAGCTGCCGCGATCCACCTCCACGTAATCCATGTCTTTGGGATCGAATTGAGCGCCAAGATTTTGCGCGATCGCGGTGTTGATAACGGGGATGCCGTCGAGGAGCCATGTGGTCTGATGGCCACCGCGCATGTGGAGCATATCGTGAGTGACATAGGAGCCGGGAACGTAGTCGGTGATCATGGATAAGCTATTGGTGCCATCAGCGCCGGGAGTGCGTTGGATGTCGAGGCGGCTGATGAGGGTGGTGGGGGTGAAACTGTCGGTGGCGACGATGGCGGGCGCTGCAGAGACGTTGACGTTCTCTTTGGCCGACTCCACTTTCAATTGAAAGTGAACCACCGGCACAGATCCCGAGATGACGATGACGTCTTGTTCAGTTTGCGCGAAGCCCTTGCTGGCCACGCTCAGGGAGTATTCGCCGAGCGGGACGCCATTGATTTGGAATTCCCCGTTGGTGTCTGTGGTGGCGCTCTTTGTCCACTCCGACGACTTGCCTTTGAGCATCACCATGGCGCTCTGAATGGGACGATGCTGGGGATCGTGAACGACGCCGCGGACGGCACCGTAATCATTGGCGAAGGAAGCGATGCTGGTCAGTAGCAGAACCGTAATGATCAGAGTCGTTCTGTAATTCATATTGTCTCCATGCGTGTCGAGCTAAGGTCAGCCAAGGCAACACTTAAGAGCTGAACAGTTGGGCCGAGCAGATTGCAGCGATGCTAGTTTCCGCGAATGGTTCGTCATTGGACGACCTCATCGAGATGCACTTCAGTCTGTTTGAAATCCGAGTCGTCGCGGCTGATCACGTTGACCGAGACGCGCTTGTCGCCGAATACCAACTCCACTGCCCGAACCGAGATATTGCCGCTGTCTCTGGTTCGGGTGACGATATTTGCTTGGTTTCCTCGCTCACTCGTGAGCTTCTCCAGCAGATCGCAAAATCTCTGGGTGAGTTCAACCGAGTCGTCGTCCTGCGTCCATTTTCGGAAGCGAGCTACGCGGCGGACCTTTCCTGCGGCAAAACTGACGACGCCCACGTAGTTGTCGGACTCTTGCTTCTCGCTAATCAGCCAAGAATCCTCTTCGCCCTCAGCACTCTTGAGCTTTTGGAGATCGTAAAAGGTGAACAGTTGCAGCATTACCGATTCGCGCGAGGCTCCTTTCGCGACGGTCAGTCCAGGAATGGCAAGTGATCCTTGGACCGTTGAAATCATCGGCGATGGTTGCCGCGATTTTGACACTTCACTTCCAACCGCCGGATTGTGTCCTGCGGACGCAATCATCAGGAACGCCACGCCAACCGATGCCCCATACCTCCAATAAGTCTTGTCGTTCATACGCGGAGTTTCCTTCCCTTTGCCGGCTTGCGGGAACAGCATCGGCCACTGGATCAAAGGTCGGGTGCATCCTCAGCGAAGATTGCTTCGCTTAGTAGCGGATCAAGAATCAGCCGTCAGCTCGGGATAGGAAAAGAGATCACTGCGCACACGTCCCCACCCACGAGGTGCAATCGGAAGGATTCCCCAGACCTTCAGTTAGCTTTGGCTAGCGCCAAAAGGCAGGTGGGCCGCGTTGCGAATTGGAAGTGACAAGGCGTGAATCGAAAAAGCGAGAATCTACTGCGAGAACAAGAATTGTGCACGGCAGTTCGAAAGCGGAGACCCTCGAACTCTGTTGTGTCTTGGCTCAGCGTGAAAT
>PLBE01000153.1 GCA_003134435.1 Acidobacteriaceae bacterium | reverse complement strand
ATCCCTGGTTCGCGAAAAGTCTACTGGGAATTAGGCCATAAAGAGCTTAATAACCGCCATATTCTCATTTTCGGGTCTTCGGGAATGGGCAAGACATATACAATTCAATGTTTGCTGTCTGAGCTTGGCCGCGCCCAGCAGAATTCGCTAATCGTCGATTACACGAATGGATTTTTTGATAATCAACTCGAACCGGAGTTCAAAGATCTCCTACGACCGCTTCAACACATCGTTCGCAGAGAGCCCTTGGCTATAAACCCATTCAGACAACAAGCGGAATCGCTTGGTGGCGAATTACTACCCGAGACAGCTTCTTCGACTGCCCAGCGCGTTAGTGGGGTTTTTTCCGAAGTGTATAACTTCGGAGACCAGCAGAAGTCGGCTCTATACCAGGCGGTTAAGAACGGTTTAGAGTCGCGGTTTTTCGATAAATTAATGGAACGGCCAAGTGGCAACGANNAATCAGCGAACAGCGTGATAAGTAAGTTGCGTCCATTCCTTGATCAGAACCCATTTGGGGCCGAGGATCCGCGTGGCTGGGATCGCCTGTTCTTGGACCAAGATCACAGGTGCCACGTTATTCAGCTCGCGGGATTCATGAAGGACGCAGCGCGTCTGGTCACGGAGTTTAGTCTCATTGACCTTTATTGGTACTATCGCGGACGTGGAAATCAATCAAGGCCACGAGTCGTAGTCCTCGACGAGGTGCAGAACTTGGATCATCGAGATGAGAGTCCGCTTGCGCAATTGCTCCGAGAGGGCCGGAAATTTGGCTTTTCTCTCATCTTGGCAACCCAGATTATGAGCAACCTGAATCGAGACGAGAAAGACCGACTATTCCTTGCTGCTCATAAGCTTTTCTTCCGACCAGCCGACACGGAACTGCGCGCCTACGCGGAAATAGCAGCAGTCACTACTGGGGAAAAGGTGGACGAGTGGGTGAAAAAACTCGCTGCCCTAAAGAAGGGTGAGTGTTATTCCCTGGGCCCGAGCCTGAATGAATCCTCACGAAAACTTGAAGTCAAAGCGTTCCGGGTGAAAATCCTATCCTTCGCCGAGCGGATGGCCGTCTATGAGTGAAATAAGTGGGGATTCACGACTACCGCGTACCTTCCATAAGACCTTTAAGCCTGAACGCCAATACATAGGTGCCATGTTGAAGTATGCCGGCACGGGGCGGCAAGGGGATTCCCAAGAAATTGCATCTGCAACTGGGATTCCGACGGGGACGTCGACGGGAAAGGTCCCAGCAATCCTTGACTACTGCCGAGCCATGGGCCTTATTCAGCTTGCGGGGGCAGAGCGGTCCGCCGTAAAGAAGCCAGAGTTGACTTCCTTTGGCCGTATTGTGCTGTTGGAAGATCCATTTCTTAAGACACCTATCACTCAATGGATTGCGCATCTGAACCTTTGCGGTCCTATCAGGGGTGCGGACGTGTGGTATCAGACGTTCTTTCCGGGTCTGCCGTCCCTTGGCATGAATTTCGAGCGGATTCAACTTGAGCTCTATCTCAGCTCGGTATACGGCGTAGCATCGGCGGGAGTAGTCGGGCCGATGATCGGCATGTACGAAGACGATGCAGCCTTTCGTGTGTGTGGAGCTTTGTCTGAGAACTCAGGCCATATCGTGCGAAGGCCTGCCCCGGTGTCGGAAGAATTCGGTTTCGGCTACGGTGCGTGGATTTTAGAACAGATTGCTGACCACTTTCATTCGGCAGGTCAAGTTTCTGTCACCGACCTAGATCGAAAGGCTGGATGGCGAACGATCCCCGGATGGGACATTGTGAACCACCAGCGCGCCCTAGAGCTGGTGGAACGTAAGGGGATTGTTGAGGTTGATCGCCATATGGAGCCATGGCTTTTGCGTCCTACAATGCCCGCTGCTTTAGCCTGGAAACGAATCTATGACGATCTCCCATGAGGCACACACATGCCCGAAGCCCTTCAAGAACTAGTCAGATTCAGAGCTGACAAACTCTTCAATGGTGCTGTAAACATTGATTGGTTTGGTACCGACGAGCAACGTGCCAGCGCTGCTTCGGAAGCCTACGTCTTCCATGGCCCCCAATACCATGGTGTATCCCAAGCGGATGTAGGTGTTGAGCACGGTCACCGATTAGTCGATACCGCAACATTCGCTCTTTCGATCGTCCGTCGTTCCTATGGAATAGAAGATCAACCATTCACTCTGGCGATCGCAGGCTACGGAACCGGGAAATCTCATCTTGCTCTGTCGCTCGCTTCGCTTCTAAGCGATCCCGACTCGCAAGTAGCTCGCGGTGTTTTAAGTGCAATTGAGGCAGCCGACAAAGCCATTGGGGCAGAGATCCGTGCTATTTTGCATGAGGCAAATAGACCGTGTTTAGTGGTTGCGCTGAACGGCATGAAGAGCTTTGATCTTACAAATGAGATCACTCGCCAGATCATCCGTCAGCTGACAAGACGGAGCATAGAAACGCGTGCCCTAGATGAATTGCGTCCTCGTTTCTCTCAAGCAGCGACGCTAATTCGCATGGGAAACGATGAGATCAAGCAAGAGGTTCTAGCGGCTTGCACCAAGAACGGTATTGAAGAGGTTCTGGCTGCGCTCGAACAACAAGATGAGCTGATCTACAGCTATGTTCATAAGGTCTTCTCCAGCAGGGGCATGGCATTAACCGCCCTTCGTGGTGAATCTGTGCACGACATAATCGATCTAACGGTTCGAGAATTTTGTGGTCCCAACAAACCATTTCAATCTTTAGTCATTCTTTTCGATGAGTTCGGAAAGTATACGGAGTTCGCAACAGTTAGGAGTCAGATTGCAGGAAGTGGGGTTCTTCAAGACTTGTTTGAAGGCATCCAAGCCAACAACAGCCGGGTCTGTTTTTCTGGATTCATTCAGTTTGAGTTAAACGCTTATGTGCAACGAATCGCGGTTGAATACCGGAACGAGATCCTTAGATATGTGACCCGATATCAGTCGGCCAGCCGAGTATATTTGTCTATCAATCTCGAGACATTGATAGCCAACCTGCTTGAAAAGCGACAACCCGACGCGGTCTTGTCGAGATTCAGCCGTCCAGAGTCGAAAAGAGAGTCTCAAGCAATCATACATTCTTTGTCCCGGTGGTTTCCCCAATCACACCATCACCGTCTCTGGAGCGATCTTAACGATTTCCATACAATCATTCGTACTGGTTGCTGGCCTCTGACGCCGTACTCGACCTGGTTCCTATTCTACCTTGCGGCCGGCGGAAAGCACTTGCAAGAGCGCTCGGCACTAGCGCTCCTAGGCCAATCGATCGAACGCCATAACGATGCTCTTGTTCCTGATGCAGCCAAATGGGGGCTGTCCCCCGTAGATTTGTGGTCAGAGGCCTTGCAGCAAGAGCTCTTGACTGCTGAGGAGGGTGGGCAACAGGGAGCAATCACACACGCGTACGCTTCGGTGGAGGCGAAGCACGGTTCTAGTATTTCAAGTGAACAGCGACGCCTATTGCGAGGAGTCGTTCTTGCCTCCAAAATGGGCCTTCAAGTGCGGGATCGAGGAGATGCTGTCGCTGCCCTTTCAGAGCTTACTGGCGTTTATGAAGGCAGTACCCGCGACGGCCTGAGGTTGCTCCAAGAAGAATACAACGTTATCGAATGGGACGAAGCCTTCAAACAGTTTGACATTCTTGGCGACGCGGTTCCACGCACTCAGTTCCTTTCGTTCCTGCGTCAACGCGCTGCAAGTTCATATGATGATCGAGGCAAAGCCGCGCTATTTGCAGCGAAGGCAGCAACGTTCTGCGAACTCTTGAGCGATTTAGAATGCGACTTCGCGGAAGAAAACAAAATCACTACTCGCGAATGGCGTTATCAGGCCGTTACTTCGAGCCTAGAAACTCTGCCAATGTACGTGAAGTTGGCCAGCACGAACTGGGAACACGCGGTGGGAGTCGACGAACCGCGAGGAACTGTTGTCTATTGCTATGTGGAGCCCGGACATGAGCTGCCGGCTGTTGAA
>PLBE01000074.1 GCA_003134435.1 Acidobacteriaceae bacterium | reverse complement strand
CATGCGTAGGGTGTCATGGCCGGGAAGTTTCTTGAAGTAATTCCGAGTCGGTTCCGAGAGGTCTTCCAGGGTGATCGCCTCATTACCGTGAAGCATCAAAGTGTTCTCGACGCCAAGTTTATTGAGAACGAAGCTGCTGTGCGTTGTGACGATTAGCTGTTTGCCCGATGCCTTATTGACTAGGTGATCTAACAATTGGTTCAGTCTAGTGTGGGACAGATGGTTTTCAGGCTCCTCGACTAGTATGATTTGCGACCCCTTTCCCGTTTCTATTGCGGCCTCCACTGCGAGCTTGATCTTGATTGAGCTTTGCTCTCCTTTGCCGACAAGCGTTATTGGGATGTCATCCAGATACGGCAGAACCCCGGCCTCCCACCCTGCCCTTGCTGTCATGTCCATCCCAATCGATAGCGCCTTGTCGGACACGACACCTTTTTTCGCCGCAAGCCCTTCATTGATCTTGCTAATTGTCGAATCCTTGGCAAAGTCGTCGCGTATCGTTCGATATGAAAGTGCGACACCGACCTGCTGCTCCCTCGTTAAGTAGTCGCGTGTGAATTCCACGATGTATTTGTTGGCCGCGTAGGTGTTGGATATTGAGCCCGGATCGATCAAAGAAGAACGCACACACATCGACCTTGCGTCGAGAGTCTCGCCGGCAAAGGTTTGCCATACCGCTTTGTAGTACTCGATGGGAATAGTTCTTACGAGTTGAGGCTTGGCGATATAGTCGCGATACTCGTCTCCGCAGTGTTCGTCGTCGAGGCAGATTGTTACGCTAACTCCTTGTGCGTTCTCCATAACCGAGTTATTTGTACCCTTGAATGTCGCGAGGTCTGAGCTTTCTGTGAAATAAAGCTCCACGAGGATGTCTGGAGGTGGCAGTCGATCTCCGTTCGCTAGACTTTGGAGATACTTAGCAATGCAGTTGGCGTTGAAAAGATAAGGATGGAGCTCGTAGGCGGCTGATCTGCGATTGATCTGACACTTTAGGGCCAGGTTTATGGCTTCAAGAAGCGTCGATTTGCCTGATTCGTTGTCCCCAACAATGATATTGAAGTGGGGACGAAAGGAAATGTCAGCACAATCAAACTTCCGGTAGTTCTTGACGATAACCCGTTCGATGCTCATACCTGGCTTCGTCTCCGTCCAGTTCTGACCAACAGTATAGCGGGACATGAAGTAGGCGACTCTTGTTTGGAGGAATCAAGGCGGATCGGACGCTGGGACACTGCAAAGTGAGATCGAGTGAAAGCTCGACGAAACGGCGGGGACTATTTTATTACTGTTTGTAGAGCGTCGCGTCTGGAGCGGTCTTGCTGGTGCCGGGAGATAGTGTGAAAGAGAAGAAAGCGGGGTACTCTTAGCACCCCGCTAGATTGAACGGCTCTGCTAGGCAACATCCTTGCCCTTTGTTTTTGCTTTGAGCTTTTCCCTTTTGGAAGTGAACTCGGCTGCCACAGCCTTTCGCACTCTTTCGACATCTACTCGGTAGCGCTTGGCAGCGTCCGTGAGGAGGTCGTTTGCCGTGCCAGTGCGCTGGTAAGCTGAATCCAAGAGGCTGATTTCGAGCAGAATCCCGCAAAGTGCAGACTCGTCATACGTGCCGACTTTCTTCGCCAGTAGCTCCTGCGGAGTCCTGGACATCTTCTCGGTTTCGACTTTATGCCGCTTCGCCAAGATTGGAGCTTGGTTGTGCGGCAGATGATCGATCAGGTAGTGTGCGACCGTTAGCAAATCAGCTTTTTTTAATGGGGCGGACACACGTTGGAGGATTGTGGCCAAGACACGATGGCGAGTCGTAATGNNNTGATCTCCAACTCCACATACTGATTCCGTCCCAAGGGAGCGCCCTCGCGGGAATTCCACGCCGCCGAAATCTGGATTAGCTGCGGCTTGGTTTCCAGAGTCTTTTTCACGGAAGCGTCGATCTTCGCCCGGAAACAGTCGGGCGAAGTGCATTATGTGGAATCAGGAGTCAAGCTGGAAAACCGGCGATAGCGCTCACAACCCGTCAACGAGCGCAATGGCGATGTTACGCCAATTTGACCTGCATACTTGGTTCATGACAACTACGACGCCTTCAATGGGGCGGCTGTCGCGTCCCACTGGAATACCTCTCCCAGTGGGACGTTGAAGACCTGGGCAATACGGAACGCAGCCTCTAATGACGGCGAGTATTTCCCCGCCTCGATGGCGGCAATCGTCTGCCGGGTGAGGCCGATGCGCTGACCAAGCTCGGCCTGCGACATTTCGCCATTCATGAAACGCAGGGTGCGAATGCGATTAGAAATCGATCCTTGCATCATTATGATGCCTGCACGCGATAGCTCGCCACGACTACGCCGTAGTGAACGACTTCCGCGGCAACGATCCAGAAAATCGCAGCATTGACGATGGTCCATCCGGTGGAGCTGAAGGGCATGAAGCAGCCCACCAGGATCATACCGGCGATAAGCACATAGTAAGCGGCACTGATCGAGCGGTGCTCGATTGCGCGATCCCGTTCGTCCAGTGGCGGGCGCTCCTCCCGGGGGGAGCCGAGGCGGAGATACAGATAGCCAGCGCCCAGGATGAGCATCCGCACAATCGATACCAGGGCAAACAGGCCAAGCGGGTGTAGGTGAGGCAATGGCTCCCAGGGGGCAGGATCCCTCGCAACAAACATAAAGTACGGGCCATAGGCGACAGCCATCGCGATCAACGATAGCCAGGCGATTTTTTCTCGGTACGACATTTCAGCCTCCTCAATTCAAGGTAGGCTGAGTGTATTAAATAACTTACATAATGTCAATAAATATATACCTCATGTAAACAATAACTTACCTATTAAGCTTTGGCCTCGTTTGGGCAACCGCGTCCTCCGTGTGGAGATGCGTCGGGAATTGGCAGGAATCGGCGTCGCTCAGGCCGCGCCTGTGGAGTAGCTGTCGTTAACGATAGCGCTCACAACCCATCTCGGGCTGAAAAACATTTTCACAGTAGCCTGTCCGAGCCATTCACGCGCACCAACCCAGAGGTTAGAGTGGTTGTGAGCAGACTTCGGGGGAGGGCTATTCGACTCACGTCCCATGACTCTTTGAGCCTGGGGCGTTTTGTTTTGCTTCGGATCAGAGGTCAGCAGCCCTAGCAGCCCGCGGCAGAGAGTGAACGCACAAGGCTCGAATTCTTGCACCCGGCCCGCCTATCAAGGTTGTTCGTGAGGAGACGCCCGACTTCATCTGCCCTATAGATCGTTGTCGACAAGAAAGCGGCCATAGTCGTTGCTTTCAAGCCAGTCGTATAGATGAATCTGGTACAGATAAGAGGCTACGACTTCCTCGCCGAGTTCGTGGGTTTCGGTGCACAGGAAAGGAACGTTCAGTCCGGCGAGGAGAGCGATCAGGGACTGCAGAGTGCAGTTGGGGTTAATGTTGGAATGAGCATAAGGAGACTTCACTTGGCTGAGCGCGGCTGAGATTATCAATAGCCGATGAGGGAAGGCGCTCATGAGCCGGAGCCGATTGATAAACACCGGACGGTCCACCGTGAAGGAATGAATCAGGTCGGCGAGGTCCTTCCGCTCCACGGCACAGATGTCCTCCAGCCCAGCGATGGTGTAGTCTCCAACTCTGAGAGCCTTTCTCTCGACTCCTACGAACCAGCCAGAGAAGCGCGAGAACTCGAAAGGCGTCTGTTCCCGAGTGTCCACCAGTACCACCGCACGCGGCGCCCTGAGCTGGGTGCCGCCACGCTCTGCCAAAACCGGTATTGGCGGGGGCAATACCGGGGCTGCGGTCATTTGCCATTCGAGCGGAGAGGCAATCAGTGGGCGTCGTCGTCTCATCATTATTGTTTGTCGACAGACCGCTATCTTAACTCCCCTTCAGCCCTTATCGTCGCACACGCGATTCCCAAGTTCACGCGGAGTCGGTCCCGCCGGTGTAGGGATATCGGCCAGTTGTTCAAGCAGCTTTTCCATTGCCGCAACTCCATCATCAACCGCAGCCAATTCTGAGTCGTTCAGCGGTATCTCTTGGCGTAGCTGAAGCAAGTTGGCTTTGCCCTGGAGCAACTGTACCTGCGACGAGCCCTTAGGCATATAAAAGCTGCATTTCGCACAAGCCATCCTGTGCGGGCACTGGTCGAAGAAATCATAGGTGCAGTACCCATGTCCGAGATCGTAGAACTTCCAGGGTTCAGTGGCAGCACGCCCGTTGCGGACGATCTCTTGGTCTACGAGCACCTCAATCGCGCGAAGGTTTCGCGCGAAGTAGCCAGCATCGGCATACGACTTTGCCAACTTGATGGGCGTGATCTTTGCATAGTGCTGCGTCGCGGCCGGCGTGCTGTGGCCGAGCCACTCCTGCAACTCGAAGAGCGTCATCGGTTCTTTGGCATTGAAGAGCTGAGACGCAATCGTGGAGCGGGCGCGATGACTGGTGATGTTGCCGCGAACATCTGCGGTTGGAACTCCCGCCTTGCGGCAGAGTGTGGGAATCAAGACTTTGTTCACATAACTCTTCCCGACAACTGTCAAGCGAAACAGAAAAAGAAAATCGACCGACTCGCCCGTCTTCCAATCTGGCAGCTTCACCCCATTCGGCCGCACCTTCTCCCACGCCGAAATCATCTGGCCGACGATTGGATCGACAGGCTTGGTAAACGCTGTACTGGTTTTGTTGACCGGAACATCGAGCATGCACACCGCGCCGCCGGCCAGAGTCTCACCACTCGCTGGCACGGAAACATCCTCTTTCTGCCAGCGAACGCAGCCCAAGCGCAAACGTAGTATCTCGTTGTTTCGCAGGCCCGCGAACAGCCACGTGACGGCGAGTGCTTTGCAGAGTTCGACCGGATAACTGCTCTCCATGGGCTTCCGTTGAAAAGGACCGCGTTTCGGGAGATCTTCTGCTGTCAGGTTCAGCCCGGCCCACACCAATTTGGCCCAAACATCGTCGGCTATGATGCGGGGGTTCGGTCCGATCTTTGCAAGCACACTCTTGGGCGTCACGAAGCTGCGGATCGGATCGAACCGGCGAGGGATTAGCTCCCACTCCTGCAGATCGCGAAAGAAGACGCGAAGGGCAGAGATTCTCCCAGCATATGTGCTCGGTTTAAGTGTGTGGCCCTGGTTCTTGATGTGAACTGGGTCGGAAGTGCACCAATCGCCAGCATGCCACTGGCACGTGACCGCAACCGCCTCGGTTGCAAGGTCGCGAGTCCAATCGGCCGGGGAGTTGATCGCAGGATGCTCGTTCGCCAACCATCGCCCAACGTTCAAGAGGAAGTAGTAACTCTTGCGCCGGTAACGGTCGGAGACGGTAGATGTATCCAACCAGCGACGGCACAGGCGAGCCCACTCTGTAGGTACGCCTTCAGTGATCTCGGGAAGGTTTGCCCTGACAACGAACGGACGCACGATCTCCATCGGCTCTGGAATCGCGCCGATCTTTGCGAGCACCCGAGAGATTGCGAATGCACAATAAGTACCGAGCCGGGGAGGCCGCCGCGCGATGACGCTGCGCAGATGGTCGAGAGTGATGTCTCTCAAGTGTGGCGAGCGGATGAGCAGTAAACACTCAAAAATAGTTCGCATCACCTGATCGCTTGTGCCTGCTGGCCGATAGCCCCACTCCGAGAGCATCTCCCGAACGCGCTCAGAGATGTTCTTCGTATGCTCGCGGCCGAATACCTTTCGTGCGAGGCAGGAGTATACGACATGGTCGCTCTTGAGGCGATGCAGCTCAGAAAAACCGCACAGCACGTAAGCAATGGCGACTCCGTGCTGGCGTGGCGCGAGCCGGGCATCAATCGAATCGATCCACTCCTCCGTAGTCCATCCCCAAAAAGATCGTTTGCGTTCGGCCATCTCGCGCAGCAAGAAAAGCAGAACGTACTTCCGACGATTCGTGATGATTCCCGTATAGTCGAGCGTGTCGTTGAGTGGCCGAACCAGCCGGTCGAGAGCCGCTCCGAAGTTCATGGTTCGCCCATAGCGATAGAACCTGTACTCTTCCGCATACCGCGTAAGCATGTTCGTTTCAACTGAGGTTAGCTGCGGAGAGCGGTCGTATCGTTCCAGATTGATTGGCCAAGTCCATGGCCCATCGTCGGCCTTTCTTGGAAGAGTCTTCTTAGGTCCCCACTGGGCACGCGCTCGCCGGAATGAGTCTGACTGTTGCTTTGGTGTTCGGCTTTCAAACCATGGTCCGATAGTTTTCGGACGCTTCTTCTCAAGAATTATCTGGCTGCTCATGCCGTCGTCTCCGCGAGCATGCGCGTGCGTTGGGCATGTATCTGCGCCATGCCGGCGGCGAGCTTTCGGGCAAGGTCGCGACCGCTGAGGTGTATATAAAGGAGGGTGGTCTGCACCGAGCGATGACCGGCAAATGTTGCGATCTCGTGGATATCCCAGCCGGCGCGGGCTAGATCGGTCAGGCACAGGTGACGAAGCGTGTGGGTTGTGAATCGAGAAACTTCGGCGCGCCTTGCGATTCTAAGAACAATCTTCGACCAGGACCAGATAGAAATGGGAGCAGAGTAGTTGCGGCGTGATTCAGAAAGAAACAGTGGACCTCGTTTTTGCGCGAACGTGCGCCGGTGATCGAGATACCGCGCGAGCAACGCACCGCTTGCGGCGGAGTATGGCACGATACGGTCCCGTCGTCCCTTTGTGTTCTCGGCACGAATCCAGATCGTGCGACATGAAGGATCGATGTCGTTGGTGCAAATACTGCAAAGTTCTTCGCGCCGCAGTCCAGCATCATAAGCAAATGTCAACATGACGCGATTGCGGATCGGCTCCTGGGCCGCCGCGGCAAGGATGGTCTGCCAGTCATCCTCATTCGGCACCCACGGTAGCTTCCTGAGCCGAGGGACAAGCGCGCGGCCTCCGTTGTACGCTGTGGGATTCTTCGAGCAGACTCCTTCTTCGACCAGGTATGTGTAGAACAGCCTGAGTACCGTGAGCCGCTGCTGGACTGTAGCGTTCGACAGATAACCGTTGTCGCTCTGCATCCTGGCTATATAATCGCCGATATGAACCGGCGTGACGGCTGAGAGGGACAACTTTTCGTAGGAGAGAAAGCGTAGAAAAACCTCAAGCCCTTGTGAATATGCATCGAGCGTGTTCCTAGCCAGACCCCGATTCGACTGAAACGTTAACCACACGCGACACAGTGGATCGGATGCTGCCACGGGACATCGATCCCAGCGTACGGGCTCAACGACAAAGATGCTGGTCAATTGGACCTCCTGCGGCAAACCCGATGAGGATAGAGGAAGCGCAGCGGTTGTAGTCAACACCTCTTC
>PLBE01000147.1 GCA_003134435.1 Acidobacteriaceae bacterium | reverse complement strand
GCATAGCCATGCCAGGTGTGGTCGGATCTAACCAACTCGTTAATCGCGTTCCATCCATGCTCGTAAGCGAGTGCGGGGGTTGCGTCTTCAGACGATTTTGCTACCACTTGCCGCCAGAAGAAGCCCGCTACATCGTCGCGATCAACAGAGGAAAGGTAACCGTTTGCGACATAGAGGTCAGAGTAGCCATCGTGATCAAAGTCCCAGAAGTCCGAAGACCAGGACCAGCGCCCCATTTCAACGCCGGCCTGGTGACCGACGTTTTGAAATGTCCCGTCTCCCTGATTGCGATAGAGCGCATTGCCGCGTGCGTGCCGTTGATAGAGCTTGCGGATATTCGGCGCAGCATTTTCGTGAAACTGCTTCTGTCCTGAAACCCGCTGTCCGGCAGCCTCCCACATACTGGGCACGTAAACATCCTGATGTCCGTCATTGTCGTAATCGCACCAACTGCAGCCCATTCCAGCGCCAACCTCCTCGACATGGGTTTCGCGCGATGCGACGGTGAAAGTTCCGTTTCCGTTGTTGCGATAAAGCTGAGAACTGCCGAAGTCGTTGGCCACAAAAAGATCCGGCAGACCATTCGAGTAGGAGTCGCCCCAGGCACAGGAAAAACTATAGCGGTCGTTGTCCCCGTTCAAGCCGGACTCTTCGGTTCGTTCCACAAAACTTCCGTTGCCTTCGTTGTGAAACAGGCAGTTGGGCGGTCCATTGCGCGCATCATAGTAGGGAATCGGATAGTGATACTGGTCGAGGCCAAGGTAGTACATGTAGGTGCAGAAATAAATGTCGAGCCGGCCGTCTCGATCGTAGTCGGCGACCGCGGCATGCGTGAAGGTTCCCTGCGCTGGTTGTGCAAATTTGAAAGCATCGCGCTTGCGCGCAAACGTTCCATCGCCTTGATTAAGAAAGAGCATCGGACCGGTGCCGCAAACGACGAGAAGGTCCTGCAGGCCTATGTTGCGAAAGTCGGCGAACAGCGCGCTCGCCGTGTTGTCGAGCACGCCGACTCCCGCCTTTTCCGTTCTGTCCTCAATCGTTCCGTCGCCCCGGTTGCGATAAAGTCGATTGGGAAGCCCAGAGGGCTGGCAAACATAGAAATCGTCGAAGCCATCGTTGTCGTAGTCGCCCACCGCCACGCCATTGTTGGAATAGACGTCCACCCCTACCGCGCCGTCCAGGATCGTGCGCCAGTAGTCGGCCCCGCGGAGCATCTGCTTCGAATACGACTCGGTTCCGCCGAGAGCCTGGTGGGTGACATCGAGAAACGCGGGCCCATGCGTGGTGCTCAACGTTTCTTCGCCGGTCTCCCATCGCCGCGCCCTCCAGGCCTCTGTTTCGGCCCGTTGCCACTCGGTGCGCCACGAACCAACCCGCTCCTCGCGCCGACCATCCTTGCCGACGGTCACGATGTCGTAACGGATTTGCAGTCGAACTGCCAGGGGGGAGACGGCAATTTGTTCAATGCTGTAGATTTCGAATTCCGCCGTCTGCACCCGCGAAGCCTGTCCCAGCCACCCCTGTAACTCCTGGAGAAATCGCTCCCGTCCGGCAACGGTCTCTGCGGCATACTGCCTTTTCACAACATCCACGCCGAATCCTGTGCGTAGCGGCGTCTCCTTCAATGGACGGAGCGGGGAAGCTTCGATCAAAGGATGCAAGGAATTCGCGAGCGACGAAAGACCGCGGACTGACTCCTTGAGAGCCCGGCTCCATTGTTCAAGAAGAGTTTCAATTAAAACGGCGTATTTTTCCGTAATGTAGTCGTCTGAACCCGGAGCCACAAGGCGCAATACATCCGCCAAGGGAGATTTGGCCGGATAGTGCGGGGTCAGCCGGACATCCGCGAATGGGAGTTCGGAGGGCGGGCCCGACCGGGCAGCGGAAGGGTTGAAAAGCAACGAGGCTCCATGCAATGGAGAAGAACGCAGGAGCAGGGGCGCAAAACTCAGGCTCTTGAGCAGTTTCCGCCGGGATAGCCCTCGATTGTCTCTGGGGGGATGCGTCATCCTGAAGGGTTCCGCGTATCAGCCAAGGTGCCCGCAGAATAGCACCATGCCCAGACGCTGCCCAAATAACGAATGGTGAGCAGGGAAGAGGCATAGGGACCTTGCAATGCGGCTTAGCCTGTTTGGCTCCTTACGCCATCCAGCTGCGCAGCACGCTGCCCAGGCGCGCCAGTGGAACCGGCTGGGTTTCTTTCCACAGGTCAAATTCCGGTGGAGCGACCACGTAGGCCTGGGAAAGGTTCTCTGCCAGGCAGACGCACACCGTCGAGCTCTGGTATTCGGGGTAGCGATAGGCGGCAAGCCACACGTAGAGCGCGAGCATGCGCGCGTCCACCGCACTGCCAGCCAAATCGTCCACGGCAGGAAGAGGATTGACCTGGTCCGGGTTATCGAACACGGCCACCCCGGTAAAAGGCTTGGGTTTGCTGCGCACTCCAAACTGCGCCGCCAGAAACGAAGGCCGGGCGCGGCGAAACGCTTCCGAGGCCGCCCATTCCACGAACGAATTGACAAAGATTACCGCGCCATTCCCGGTCAGATAAAGCGACCGCAAAAACTCGCGCACCGCTGTTTCAGAGGCCACCTCCGTGGGACACCATGGTGTGAGGTCGACTTTGCGCAGCCGGTCGAAGACCGCGTCGGCATCGGCAAGGTCCTTGCGCATGGTGTTCATCTCATGCGAAAAATTCTGCCGACAGAGATCCAGCCTTCCGTTGCTCAGCAAAATTGCGTTTGACCCGGCGCCGCCGGCGGGCTCAAGCCCCAGCACCGAGTCCACCAGGCTCCTGCCCGCATCCACAACCCAAACCTCGGCCGGGGCAGACTGCGGACGCTTCCAGACCACCTCCAGCAGGCCTGCCGTCAGTCCGCCTGCAGTGTTGGGCATACCGCCCAGAAGCAGTTCCAATGCGTTCGGCCGGGCGCCCCTTTGCCCCAGATCCAGTTGCAACGGCCGGCCCATTCCCTGCCACCGTTGCCAAACGCCGGCCGCTTCCACGGGAAGAACTTCCGGCATATCCAGCAGAACCAGCCGATTGCTCTGCCTTGCGGCGGCTTGATTCGTGGCTTGCGCATGGGCGTCCGCGGCGTCGAAGACCGCCTGAAC
>PLBE01000149.1 GCA_003134435.1 Acidobacteriaceae bacterium | reverse complement strand
TTGCCCATGCCGGTGACCACGACGCGCCCAGCGCAGTTGTACAGCAGGTCAACGGCGCGGTCGAAGCTGGCGGCCATCGGCCCGGCCAGGCGATCCGCCAGAGCGCGCAAGGCTTCCGCTTCAATGCGAACCACGTTTTCGCCGACGTTTTTCATTGATATTTGCGCGGCAGCATTGCGACTGGAATCCCTCATGGTGCGGCCGGCTTCGGTCGCGCATCAGGCCGCAGGCCGCGCGAGTCGAAGACCAGCACCTGCTCGGCATTTGGGCCGCCCGTCAAAGGAACGTTCTTGCCGTTGAAGGTTACGTCCACCGCGCCCGCATTGCCAGTGTAGAAGACGACCTGACTGGTGGCGCGAATCGTCTTCACATCCGGAGGCCGGATGATGCCGCGAACGACATAACTGCCGTCGGCCTTGACCGAGACCCAGGCACTGTCCTTGGGGCGAACGACGACTTCAAACGGCGCTCCGGCGGTTGGGTTGGCGGAAGGATCTTCCGTGGCGACTTTCGGCGCCGCGGCAGCTTCGGAAGGGGGCGCAACAGCCGTAGCGGCGGACGGTGCGGGCTGTGTCGCAGCCGGGCTCGCAGGCGAAGTCTGTACTTGCTGCGCGGAGGAAGCCTGATCCGTCGCCGATCCACCGCCGCCGGCAACCGGCGCAGCCGCGCTCACCGGCGGCTGGGACACTTCAGGGTTCGCCGAGGTCGCGGCCCGCTTCTCCCGATCGTTCTGGCGGTCTTGATACACCTTCCAGCCGCCGATTCCTCCGGCGATCACGACCACCAGGATCAGAACGGGCAGCACCGGGAAACCCGAGCGCTGCATGGGCCGGTTGGAATGAATGGAAGCGTGTTGTTGCGCGATGACGCGCGTGTCGGGCGGAGCTTCGTTCGCCGCCTGCATGTATTCGGCGACAGCCTCGTCCTCATTAATGCCGATGCACTTGGCGTAAGCGCGCACGTAGGACTTGTTGAAGATTCCACCGGGAAGCAGATCGAACTGCTCCTCCTCCAACGCGAGCAGCAGACGTCGTCCAATCTTGGTGGTAGCGACAATCTGGTCGAGAGAGACGCCGCGCATCTCCCGCTCCCGACGTAGCCGCTCGCCAAATGAGCCCACGCTCTCCCTCGCTTCCGCACTTAGTCTACCGGATTGCCTGCCGAATCATAAGAAGTGTGCCTTGCAGTGTCAAACGGAGGGGAATATCGGTGGTGGCGTTCGGCTTCGTAATCGCTGCGCGTCACTTTGCCGGCACGGGCTGCCAGAGGTTCGGATTGACCGGCGCATTCGGGTTGACGCCGAAGTCCCAGACGTACAGGTTCATCTCCGCAGGAGTCAGCATCTCGACGACGGCATATTCGCCGGCAGCCAGGTCCTGGTTTGGTGTCAGCTTGATCCACTGGCCGGTTCCCAGCTTGGAGACGCTTGCCGGAAGGAAGCTGATTTGCTCGCTGACCTTCCCGCCGACGCTGACCTTCACGTTGGCGATGACGCGCGCGTCCTTCTTCACGACGGTCCGAACTATGCGAAAGCGATCCGTCAGCGCCGCCTCGTTTGGCGCGCCCTCATCAATGTCGATGTAGATGGTCGGACGCAGCACGTGCGATTGGATCTGTGCGCGTTCGCCCTTGATCTCGAAGGCGCGCTTGTTGCTGGCCAGCGGATTGATGGCGGACCGAAGCACGCTTTGTTTCTTGGCGTTCTTATTGACCTCGCTGCCGTTTTGCATGATTTCCGCCAACTCGGCTTTTGCTTGAAATTCATCCAGCAGGAACACCCCGCCGCTTCCGGGAAGATTCAAGCCGGGCGCAACCTCGGGCGAGTTGGCGGCTTCTTTTTCGCGTTCTTCCTTTTCCTCAGGAGTCTCTACGATCTTGGTGTGCAGCTTCCCGCTGGTGAGAGCGTCGTTGTATTTCCTGGTGGCATCCCAATCGACGAGCGACGCCGGGAGGTCTTCCCATTCGTAACGTTCGGCGCTGAGATAATGCACGTGGTCGCCCTGCATCTCATATTTTTGCACCGCCTGAAAGGAGCCGTCCTTGAGGATGAGCCGCTGCGTAAGCTGCTGCGCCTGGATTTGAGTTTGCACGGACAGACCGGCCGGCGCACCAGCCAGAACCAGGCACAATGCAATGCGAAGGAACCTGACAGACATAGGCGACACTTTCTGCTTAGCGTTCCCGCGTCAGTATCAGCGGCTTATCGCCTGGTTTCGTCAGAGTCATAATTGCGCCATTCGGCGAAAGCACATAATGCATCGTTCCGGCGGCGAGGGTCGCTTTGCAAGTGAAAGATCCGTCGCGCTCCTCGTGGGAAGCGGAATCCATGATCGTGATTTCGTCGTTGCTGACGGTGGTCGCCGAATCCGCCTCAGCGATGAGTGAGTTGTTGCCTTTGGAGCAGCTGATGACCTGCCGGACATAACTCTTATTGCTGTCCACGTTGTTGTAGAACACAAGCCTTATCTGTATTCTCGTGTCTTTTTCGTCGAAAGCGGGCAGCAGCCAGCTCCCGTAAAGGTTCGGCGGCAGCACCGCTCCGCTCACTACATCCTGGCGCGCCAGGTCCAAAATATCGGGATTGCCGCCCGGATCGGTTATCGTGATCCGCGCACCGTTCTCCGAAACCGTGTAGTTCATCATATCGGCTCCCACGCTCACGCGGCAGACGGAATTGCCTTCGCCCGTCTGGGCGTCAGAACCGCCCTTCATTACGTGGATTGTGGTCTCCGAAATCTCGACCGGCGATATCACTTTTGCAGTGGTGGTGCGGTATTCGCCCGGACAAGTGCGTGCAACCGTCATTTCATCTTTGCCGGTGGCGGCGTTGTGATGAAACTCGTAACGAATCGAACTAGTGTTGGGATTGCCCAGCGGGTAGGGATACCATATTCCGTAAAACTGACTTGCAAAGGAAGCCGTTTGCGCGCTGGCTGAAGCCGTAAGCAGCCAACTGGAGGCGAGAGCCCAGACAACCAGGAAAACCCATTTCTTCACATTTTCCTCCGGCAAAACTAACCTACCACATTTCGGGAAACGGCCGGAGTCTGCAAAATCAAAAGCCGGAGCTGTCGCTCCGGCTCTGGGTCCTTGAGGGGTGAGAAGACTTGACTACAGGTTCATCTTGCGGCGCGCAAAACCCGCAAGAGCCACAACTCCCATTCCCATCATGCTCAACGTTCCGGGCTCCGGAACCGTCGACGAGCCTTCTGAGAACTGGTCGGTAAGTACCGAAATTTCGGCGCTGCCATTCGTGCCAGCCGTTACCAGGAGGTCTTTCTCTACGGAGACTTCGTTCACTCCCGCAAAGTTCACCTCGTCAAAAAGCTTGCTGCCGGTGGAATTATCGTAAACATTGAGGGTGACGATGGTGCCGCCCGAGCAAGTGGGCAGGACGGCGCCCAGGCAAGCGGTTTCGTCAACGTTGATCGAGCCGGTTCCCGTAAAGCCAACGCCGGCAATCGACAGGCTGAGGTCGGTGATCGGCGAGACGCTGGTCGTGGTCCACTCGAACGTCGAGTCCATCGACGATATGCCTGACGACGTCGAAGCGTACCAACCGGCTGTAAACTGGAATCCAGGATTCTGAGGGGTCGTAATCGGAGTCACCGTCACGCCGTCCGCCGGGGGCGCATACCCACCAGGGGTTGATTCACTGGTGTAGTTAAAGGCCGAGTACGTCTGGTCGGTCACTGTGCACGAAAAGCCGGAGCCAAGGTAGTTGTTCAGGGTTGTCTGGGTGCAATTCTGGGCGTAGCCAGCCAGAGCGGCCACTAGAACTACAGCAAGGACAGCAGCGATCTTTCTCATAGTCGTCTCACCTAAGGTTATGGGAAATGGCTTTGCCGACTATCCACGCAAGGACCGGGTGGACAGAAGGCCAAGTGACCTTCATAGTGCATTTTCGATACCAATACCGGCTTACCTAAGTGCTTATTTTTCAGCATGTTTTTGAAGCCAAGATAACCGGAAGTGGCAAGTTGTTGCACATTCCGAAGGAAGTGATTTACTACTGGCACCTAGGTGGATGGCGCCGTATCGCTCAGAATCTTTGGCTTTAGGCCCTTCTGGGAAGCCGAAAACCAAGGGTAGGCAACCCTAGAACGAAGTCTCAGGGCTCACGCCAACCGCATCCGTTTGGCGTGACGCCCTTTTCGCCATATACATGGCGCGATCGGCCGCCGCTCGAAGCTGGTCTGGGCCGCTGCCATCGTCCGGATATAGCGCCAGCCCGATGCTCAGTCCGGTCCGTACCTGTTTGCCTTCCACAATGATTGGATCGGAAAGCGCGGACTCCAGGGCTGAAAGCAGCACCTGTGCCCCTTGCGCATTGTCCACCTGGCTGACGACGGTGAATTCGTCGCCTCCCGAGCGGGCCAGCGTATCGCAAGCGCGTATGCGACTGGCAAGTCTTGCCACCACTTCCCGCAGAGCGATGTCCCCTACACGATGGCCGAAGTTGTCGTTCACTTCCTTGAAGTGATCGAGATCCAGCACGAACACACCAACTTTGCTTTCCGTGCGCTTGGCCTGGGCCAGGGCTTGCTCCAGGCGGTCTTCCAGCAGGCGGCGGTTGGGCAAGTCGGTCAGTTCATCGTGATAGGCGAGATAGGTACTTCTCGCGATTTGGTCTTCCAACAACGTGAGAATCATGCCCACGGCGACAAGATACTTTGGAATGTTCCACACTTCGGATTCAACCTTCACCGAAGGCGCAAAGACTTGCAGTAAAACCGCGGTGGGAAAGACCGCTCCCCATAAGAAAAATCCGCTTATTGCCGTCAGAACTCCGGCGGTGGCACGCTTGTGGTGGTTCCAATACAGTATGGCGGTAGCAAAGTTAAGGGCAGCCAGAATGCCGGGAACGCCTAACTCCGGGACACCGCGAGCTACCCCCCACGCAAATAACGCAGCGGCCACCGAGGTGGCAAGCACGGCGCCGGCGACGTAAAGACGGTTACGCTGGTTGTAACGCCATAACAACAGCAAGGGGGCCAGCAGTCCGATCGCAATCCAGAAGTAGTAATAGCTTTGGTGGCTGACTTCGTAGATTTCTCCGTTGGTATAAGCAAGCGCGGGCACTGCAATAGCAACGGCCAGGTAGAACTTAGGCTGGCGATCTGATGCGATTGCCGAGACGGAAATCAGGAAGGCAACGCCTGCCAGGATCAACGAGTCCAGACTGAGGGAAGTCACTATCTGGCCCCAGGCCCCGCTGGCCGCTGCCGGAATCTGGGCGGCGAAATGCACCAGCACGAGGATCCAGCCTACCAGCCATAGGTGTCCCTGCGCGCTGATGGCTTTGCGCGAGATTGCCCAGAACACTACCACTAAAATGGCTAGGGCAATTAGGTTCGGCAGCGTCGTGAAATTCATACAAAGAACTTCGTGCAGTCACCTCAGAGTATGAAGCAATTGTCCGGATTGTTCACTGAAATTCCGCAGGAAATCGGGGATCGCAAGTAACTAGGCATGATAGTAATCCCGATTCGGGAATATCTCGACCTGAACAGACGCGAAGTGCCGCTGCTGTTTCCCGGCCGCCATCTTCGTGGTGCCTGCCTGGAGGCCTATCAGGACAGCAGCAGATGTGCCTCGTCTGCGAAGAGTGTGCGGTTCAGCGAACTTTGACGTCTGGTACGACAGACATCCCTGGACGCAGCAAGCCATCTCTGTTGAAATCCGGCTTGTCGTTACCATCGAAGTCGATGCGCACCGGCAGACGCTGCACCACTTTTACATAGTTGCCTGTGGCATTCTCGGGTGGCAGCAGGCTGAAGATCGCTCCCGTGGCCCCGCCGATNNTTGGAGCCCACCTGCACGGAGCGCTTTCCCACCACGCCGTCGACGGGCGCGACGATGGTGGTGTAGGAGAGATTCAGTTGCGCCTGGTCGAGCGCTGCCTTATAGCGCAAGGCCTGGGCGTCCGCCGACTCCGACTTCGCCTTGGTTGCAGCCACCGTGTTGGGAGTAGCCTGGGCATTCTTGATTTCGGCGTTGGCCTGCTCAATCCGCGACTGCGCCTGCTTTATCTGAGCGTTGGCAGCCAGCAGGGCAGCTTTGCGCGCCTCGACGGTCGCATTGGCAGCGGTCGCCGCAGCGGTGGCGGCGTCGAACTGCTGTTGTGAGATCTCGCGTTTACTCAGCAGTTGCCGGTAGCGTTCCACGTCCGTGTTGAGCTTCACCGCGTCAGCTTGGGCCTCCTCGATCTGGGCCTGAGCTGCTTCGGCCTGCTTCTGCGCCGCTGCCACTCCGGCCTGCGCGGAGGCCATATCGGCGCTGGCGGAGTGGATCTGGCTGAAGGATCCCACGCTGGATACCGGTACTCCATAGCGTGCCGCCTCGGCTTGCGCCTGAAAATCCTGATAGTCGGCGCGGGCGCGGTCCAACGCCACTTTATAGTCCGTGGGATCGATGACCACCAGCACATCGCCTTTCCGCACTACCTGGCCATCATCGAAGTTCACCTTGACGACCTGCCCGCTCACCCTCGCGCTGACGGGATAAATGTGGCCGTCGATCTGCGCGTCATCCGTGTCTTCCCAGTGCCGGCTCTCCCACCAGAACCAGCCCACCAGCGCCACGGCCACAATTGCCACCAGAAACACGAAGGGTCTTGCGGCCCGGTTCCTCTGAAAGAAACCGCGCCGGTCTTCGGGCCGCTGACGCAGCTCCGCATCGTGGCTCTCGTCGTGGGCTTCACCTTGCGGCTGGGAACGTTCTACTTCATTTGGCTCGGTTTCGGTCGGACTCATTTGTTCTCCGCGTATTTCATTTTTCATGCTGACCCGCAGCCGTCGAAGCGCTGCCGGTTTGTTCGCCGCCTGTTGGAACCGCCGGGGCCGCTGATGGCTGCGCCATTTGCACAGCGTGTACGTCTGCGCCCGCTCCGGAAGCATTTGGCGAAGCGTTGGGACCCGCTGCTGGCGCCTGCGTCGGCGCGCCTGGAGCACCCGGGTTCGCGGGCAGCACGCTTCCCGGCTCTGACAGATATTGCTTCACCGCCTGCTCGGCATTGCCGATCGCGCGCGCCAGAAGCACCTTTGCGATGTTGTAGGCGTACAAGCTGTCGATGAACTGCTCGTTGGCCGACGCCAACTGCTGCTGCGCCTGAATCACTTCCACGTTGTTGGTCACACCCGCGGCGAAGCGGTCCTGCGACTGCTCCAGCGTCTGCTGAGCGTAATCCAGCCCTGTCTTTGCCACCTCAACCTGCTGTGCGGCGGCCTTGATGTCGAGCAGTGCGTCCTCGATGTCCTGCTCAATGCTGCCTCGCAAATTGTCTACTTGCGCCTGACGCTGCTTGAGGACCGCTTCAGCTTGTCCGACATCGGCTTCAACCTTGCCACCCTGGAAGATAGGAATGGCAAGCGTTGCCGCAAACGTATAGTTCGGCGCCATGGAACCAGGCGTGTAACCCAGAATTCCGTAATCTCCGGTGAATCCGATCGACGGCAGCCGTTGCTGCCACGCCGCCTCCCGGCTGTATTGCGCGGCCCGCAGAGAAGCTAAAGCTGCCTGGTAATCCGGGCGCGTCTTTAACGCCCGCTCATAGGCGTCCGCAAGTTCCGTCTCCGGCAGCGGGTGATAAGGCACGCGATTCACCAGCCTGAACTTTTGCCGCACCGGTAGTCCGATGACTCGCGCCAGCGCAATGCGCTGCTTCTCCAGATCGTTCTGGGCCTGGATGAGGATCGACTGCTGCGTCTGCAACTGGACCCGCGCTCGCAGCGTGTCGATCTGCGGCGCCAGGCCCGCGGTCTCCTGGTCAACCGCCAATTGATACAGTGCCTGCGCCGCCTTGAGCTCAGCTTCCGCCGCGGTTACACGAGACTCGTTGGCCACAGTGAGTAGATAGTTGGCTCCCACCGCCAGCACCACGGTGTCGCGCGCGTCGCGATAACTGAACTCCGCCGCCTTGACGTTTTGCGACGCCGCGTGGACCTTGTTGATGGAGTGCAGATCAAGCGGATTCCAGGAGCCGCTGGCCTGCAGCTCCGTCAGACCGAAAGGACCGACCGAGGTCGGGAATCCCGGAAAGGTGAATCCAAAAGCCTTCAGGTTCAGCCGCTCTACTCCTTCGCTGAACCCGCCGTTTACCACCGGCATGAGTTCGCTGAGAGAACGCAGCCGGGCGGATCGGCTCTGCTCGGTAGCACGTTCGCTCAGGTACAGTCCGAGGTTGTATTTCAGCCCCCGGTCCAGTGCGTCTTCCACGGTCAGATCGATGACCTCGGAAGTCGCTTTGCCTTGCGGTATTGACCCGCTGTAAGGATCCTGGTTCCGCTGGATTATTTGCTCGGCCGAAGGTAACTGGGTCAGGCCCGGACTCTGGACCTGCGCCAGCGCCAGCGAACTGGACAGCATGGCGCTTGCGCACAGCAAGATCCGGCCGTGAGAACAGGCCCTCCACCGCGGATTACTTTTCGTTTGTTCCATTTTGTATCGAATAGGTGCATGTATGAACTGCCACAACTGTCCGAAGAAACTTAGATGTTGAGGACAGGCGCAAAGCCGCAGGTTTTGACACCAACTGCCACTCCGAGCGCTCACTAGGCTCTAACCACTAACCAGCCCAATCTCGCTGGTTGACGGGCGTCCCATTAAGTCGCGGATCGCGTCCTGCACGTTCTTACCCTGCTGAAGAATGGCATGCATCTGCTCGGTGATCGGGATCTCGACGCCGGCTTTGCGTGCCAACCCTACCGCGGCGTTCGTGGTGAGTACGCCTTCGGCAACCATCCCGTGCATGCCTTCGATAATCTCACCCAGCTTGCGTCCCCGTCCCAACTCGACGCCGACACTGCGATTGCGCGATAGCCCGCCGGTACACGTCAGCACGAGGTCGCCAAGCCCGGCCAGACCGGCCATAGTGGCAGCTCTTCCGCCGCAGGCAACCACCAGTCGGGTCATCTCCGCCAGTCCTCGCGTGATCAGCGCAGCCCCGGTGTTGTGTCCCAGGTCGAGCCCGTACAAAATGCCCGCTGCTATGGCGATGATGTTCTTCAGCGCGCCTCCCAGCTCGACGCCGATAACATCGTCATTGGTGTAAACGCGGAAACGCGGATCGCTGAATTCCCGTTGCACCGTGACGGCAAGATCTCTGTCGGTTGAGGCGACGGTAATCGCCGTCGGATCTCCTTTGGCGACTTCCTTGGCGAAGCTCGGCCCGCTGAGTGCGCCAAGGCGAGGGCGGAATCCGTTGGCGCCGCTGTCCAGAAGCTCGGCAATAACCTCGGTCATGCGCAGCAGGGTGTCGTTCTCGATACCCTTGGTCGCGCTGACGAACAGCATGTCCGGTCGAAGGTGTTGCCGCATTGCCTGAAAGACTCTGCGCGTGTGGTGAGAGGGCATCACGCTGACCACGATCTCCGCGCCGCCGAGCGCCTCTTCGAAGCTGTTGGTACAGCGAACGGTTTCCGGAATTGGGTGTCCCGGGAGAAACATCTGGTTCACCCGGGCCGCGGCAATGCTGTCGCGGACTTCGGCCTCGTGTGCCCAAAGCCGCACGTTGTGCGTCTTCTTGCGGCCCAGCACAACGGAAATTGCCGTGCCCCATGCCCCCGCGCCAATGACTGCAATCTCGCTCACAAACGGTTCTTCCTTGAGTGCGTGTCGAACCCAACTAAGATAACAGCAAGTTACGGCACGTCTGAAGACTGCTCGGTCACTGCACCTGGACCTTGACCTGCATCTTGCCGCCCGCCGCCACCTGAATGGTCTCACCTTTTTTCAGATAGGGTTGCAGCACCGCCGGATTGGCCCACTCCAGGTCCCAGCCGTTGGCGATCGCGATCACCGTGTATTGTCCGGGCACGACGTTCGGCAGCGTGAACGTTCCGTCGCTGTCGCTCTGGTCGCGACGAAACAGCGGGGCGTTGTTCGCGGGGTCCTGCGGAACCAGCACAATCATCGCTCCCGAGAAGGGCTCGTCCTCTCGGATGGCAGTGCCGTCAACCTGGGCCGCTCCTCGCGAAGCGATGCCGCTGATGCGAACGCTGGCCGTGCTGCCAACCTCAATGGTGCGGCCCATCACCTTGGCTCCGGTTGCAGAAAGCCTTTGCAGGAAAAACCCATTCACATTTTCCAGAGCAATGATGTAGCGTCCCGGCCTGACATCGTCGGATTTGAAGTCGAATTCGCCCCGGTCCGTGATGTCGCTGCGAAACGTCTCTCCAGTTTCCGGATTCGTGAGTTGAATGGAAGCCTGCCTCGGCACGTGTGCATCCTGAAAAAAGACGGAGCCGCTGATCGAGGCGAAGCCCGGCCCGTCCGCTGCGCTGACCTCGGCATCGCCCGCCAGATCGATCTCGCGATACCAGGCGCGGCCGCCGCCCTTGTCGCCGGCGCCGGTCGAAAGCGGCATCTCCAGAACGTAGTGGCCGGGCGCCAACCCTGAGATCTCGATCACGCCCGGCGCTACCCACGAATCCGGGGCGTTGAAGACGGAGTCCAGATAACCCTCGAAGATGCGCTGCGAGATGTGCGGGAAAACCATCCTGCCCAGCACGGCGTTTTCGGCTGATGCGGTGTGGATTTGAAGATGCAGGGAGGGAATGGCGTGAAGAGTGACGTCGGCCGTCGCCTTCTCGCCAGGCGTCAACTGCAGCGGCGTAGCGCTGGCTGAATCCGTTGTGCCGGGATAGAACGTTAGCGGATACGTAACGTCGAGCGCCGCCGCATCCTGTGTGGCCTGAGGCTCGCTCTTCGGATGACCCGGAGATCGATGCGGATTGCCGTTCTGCGCATACCATGGCCGCGCCGCGACCGACAGGTAATATGTGCCCGGCTCCAGGTGTCCAATGCGATAGTGTCCCTGATCGTCCGTCTGGGCCTGATTCATGGGAAGGGTCTTTTGCTGACCGCCCTCGGTACTCGACTGGAAGAGGCGCACCATTGCGTTCTGGATGGGCTCGTTGTTGTCGTCGGTGATCTCGCCTTCGATGGACGCGTCCGGTTGCAAGCGGAAGACCAGGTGCTCGGTATCCAGTCCGGGGCCGACAGCGATGGCCGTGGCGAAAGGATCGTGGTGCTCGAAATATTGCAGTGAGAAGCCGCGCGCCTCCGCCATCAGCGAATACTTGCCGCGGGCGAGTGCAGCGAAGGAGAAGCGTCCGTCAGTTCCGGTGGTGACCGCCTTCGAAATCTCGCGGTCCGCACCTTGAGTGATCGGGGCAATGGCAACCGATGCCGATGGCACTGGCTGACCCGTGAGCGAATTCACTACCGTTCCGGCAATGCGATTGCCTTGCGGAACTGACGTCGGCGAGGCAGTCGGCTGCGATGGCGTCGTGGTCACCGGCTGGCGCGGTTGCGTTTGCTGCGGCAATTGCTGCGCAGGAAGGCCCGCGATCAACAGCAGAGCACATGCAATGCGGGCCAGCACGGAGATCAATCTCCCTTCCCAACCTGTATCAGATCAAGCGAGACTTGTCCCCGCTGACTTCCGGTCAACGTGATATGAGCGGCTTGCGAGGCATACGGCGCGAAGGTGTCAGGATTGCCATATTCCATTCCGTCGATGTTATCGAAGGCGAACACCAGATACTCGCCGGGAGCCAGTCCCGAAACACTGAAGTCATTGCCCACGCCTCGCGCAATGTGAGGAGTCATTTTCCCGGCAGGCTGGGGAACGACAACAACCGTCGCTGGAGCCGGGTTCGCATCGGAGCTTTTTATCGTCCCGCTCAGGCTGGCGCTATCGTCGCGCAGCACGATCTCCATGGGATAGCTTTGGCCGCCCGCGACGAAGACGTTGTCATACAGAACGTTGCTCTGGCCGTAGCTTGCCGACTGCACGTACCACGGAAGCTGAGGCATCAGGATGGCGGTGTAAGTCCCAGGGTCGACGTTCTGCAACACCATGGCGGAGCTTCCACGCTGCACGGTGGAGAACGACTCGGTATTGTTAGGGTCCGCCGGAAGCAGTCGCACGGAGATCGGCGGCCGGTCCTGAATCCGCGGAGAGGCGCTCGCAGTCGAGGAACTCCGCGCTTCCGTGCGAACCACGATGGGAATCGAGACGGTTGGCGCCAGTGCCAGCCGCAGGTCTTCGATATTAGCGGTGACGTTCACCAGCCTCTCGGCGCGCAGCGGCTGGCCGTCGGCCTGCGAAATGGCCCTCACAATGTAAGCACCTGCGGGAAGGCCCTCCAACTTGAACGTCCCAGTCTCCATATTGAAGCTGGTTGGCAACGAGACCTCGTCGCCGGATGAGCTGAGCAACTGAAAGCCGACGCCCTGGTCGGCAAGATGTCCGGAGATGCTGCCGGAAACCTGATAAACCGGGACCGCAGTCAGCGAGAAGTCCGCCTCCGTCTGCTGGCCGCCGTTCAGCTGTATCGGCAAAGCTGTGGGCAGATCTGGAGCCCCCGGATAATACACATGGGCGAAGCCGGTCTTGGATTTCTCGCCGGCCGCGAGGAGTTGCTCTGCCACCATCGGACCCGCGGCCACGTAGTAAGTTCCTGCCGTCAGGTTGGGGAAGCGGAAGCGGCCGTCTTCGTCGGTCTCTGTCATGCCGCGCTGCTCCCAGAACTTGCGCCCATCGCGTACGCTCCTGGCGGTGAGCCGTACCGGCACATGTTCGAGTGCCTGGGCCGATGCGTCGGTCACACGGCCGTAGATTGCACTCTGGGGAATCAGCTTCACCGCCACCGCGCTCGTGTTCGAGCCGATCTGGATCCACCCCGCCCCGCTGGTCGGTCCGTTGTGCTGCGTGGAGTAGCCGGGCTTTTGCGCTGTCAGCGTGACTTGGACGGCCGGCAGCCCGTCGATTTGGAAGTGACCTTCGCTGTCGCTAAAGGCGGTGCGCTGAACTGCGCCGTTCGTCCGCACCAGCGCGCGTGCGATGGGCTCGCCGGTTACGGAGTTCACGACCGTACCGCTCAGCGTAAAGGTTTCACCGTTCGCGGACGGAGACGACACCTGGGCTGCCGTTGTCCCGGAGAGAATCAGCCCGATGCTACAGAGTGTCAGGAGGGCGCACGCCCGCAGCGCGCGCGACGCAACACGTTCCCGCATCAGCGCCAGCCGATCATGATCAAGCTTGTAGGCGATGGTTCGCGGCCTAGTTGGCATAGCAATCCGGAAACGAAGGCAGTGACACTCCTTCAAACCCAGGAGTCTCTATGGTAACTCGCGATGCGAGCGTTTCCCCGTTACGGTGGTGGGCTCCAGGGAATGCAAATGCCTTTGCGCCAGCCGACGTAGGCGACATCGACGGGCCACAACCACTCACGACTTCCGTCGCGGCAATGTTGCGCCCGCTTGACGTTTCGCGGCCCGGGCCAAAAATGTTTCCTGACTATTCAGAGCGTCCTTCTTGTCGTAGTTCGGATCGCGAACGTATTTTCCTTCAGACGTCATGTGCCTTGCTTTGGCCTGGTCCTTGAGGTTGGTGGCCAGAATCTCATCCCGAACTACGCGAATCAGTTCCTTGTCTTGCACTGGGAAGTCCACTTCCACACGGTGATTCAGGTTGCGCGGCATCAGGTCGGCGCTGCCCAGATATACCTCCTCTTTTCCACCGTTGTTGAAGTAGAAGATGCGGCTGTGTTCCAGGAACCGGCCAACGATGCTGGTCACGGCAATGTTGTCGCTGACGCCCGCAATTCCCGGTATCAGGCAGCAAATTCCGCGGACCAGCAGCTCCACTTTCACTCCCGCCTGCGATGCCTGGTACAAGAGCCGGATCATCTTCTTGTCGACCAGGGCATTCATCTTGAAGATCAAGTGACCGCCGCGGCCGTTCTTCTGATGCTCGATTTCGCGTTCGATCAGGTGCTCCAGGCCGGCGCGCATGGTCACCGGCGCAACCAGCAGCTTGCGGTAGGCGGTCTTGGCAGAATACCCAGTCAGGAAGTTGAACAGGTCGGTGCAATCGGCGCCGATCACCGGATCGCAGGTCATCATTCCTATATCGGTGTAGAGCTGCGCGGTCACGCTGTTGTAGTTGCCGGTGGAAAGNNTCGTCGAAGCGCGCTTTCAGCTCCAGCAGCACCGCGACTTGCTTGCCATTCTCCACCGCTTCCAAGAGCGCGTCCACCACCGGAGCGTTGCGTCCCACGCGGTAGAGCGTGATCTTGATGGCCAGAACATTGGGATCGCGCGCCGCCTGTTGCAGAAGTCCGACTACAGGTTGAAACGAATCGAAGGGATGATGCAGCAGAATGTCGCCGTGCCGGATGCTGGCGAAAATGTCCTCGTCTTCGCCCTCTTTCGTTAGTGCCGCCGGCAGAGCGGGAACAAAGGTGGCAAACTTAAGGTCCGGCCGGTCGAGTTTGGTCAGAGTGCGGACGCGAACCAGCGACTGCGGGCCGCCGCTGATCTTGTAGATGTCTTCGCGCTCCAGTTCCAGGTTCTTGATGAGTATGTCGAGAATCGGGGCGGGCATGGCTTCGTCGACTTCCACCCGTACCACGTCAGCGAAACGGCGCTGCCACACGCCTTCTTCCACCGACTCCAGCAGATCTCCCGCCTCCAGGTCCTGAATCTCGTAATCCGCGTCCCGCGTGACGTGGAAGGGATGCGCTTCCAGGATCGTCATGCCAGGAAAGAGGTGCCCCAGATTTGCCGTCACCAGTTGCTCCAGCCAGACAAAGGTCTGCTCCTTCATCCCAGGCTTGTTGCGGCTTCTCGTCTTGGCAGCGCCGCTCACCGGAACCAGTTGCGGCAGCGTATCGGGAATCTTGACTCGCGCAAAATGCTCTTCGCCTTCGCCGGCGCGCAACATGACGGCGAGATTCAAACTCAGGTTCGAGATGTGCGGAAACGGGCGTCCTGGGTCGAAGGCAAGCGGCGTCAGCGCGGGAAAAATTGTCTGCTGGAAATAGGAATCCACCGTGGAGCGCTGCTCTTCCGTCAGATCGGCATAGTTCTTGATGTGGATGCCCGCTCCGTCCAGGGCAGGCACAAGCTCCTTGGTCCAGCAGTCATGGGCGCTGCGGAACAGGCGTATGACGGCGGCGCGGATGGCGCGCAACTGTTCCGCCGGCGTCATGCCATCGGGACCCGTCTCGCTCACGCCTTTTTCAATCTGCCGCTTCAGCCCGGCCACGCGCACCATGAAGAACTCGTCAATGTTGGAGCCGACGAAGGACAGGAACATCAACCGCTCCAGCACCGGATTGCGGCTGTCCTGCGCTTCTTCCAGCACCCGCCGCTGGAAGTCCACCAGGCTCAGCTCGCGGTTGATGTAGAGCGCGGGATCGTCGAGCGTTCGCGCTCTCTGAGCGCCGTTATGATTACGCGAGTCGGAAGCCGCCGGTGTCCGGGCAGGGATACGTCGGCCTTTGGCAGGCGTGGTTTTCGCGGTTGTACTCATAGGATGCTTACCCACGGTGATCGACGTTCATTGTAATGCGCTCGTCCCAGATTGAACATCCGGTCGGCAAAAGCTGCCAGCAAATTCGCCGGTCCGTCACCGAATATTCATACACCGTACAGCATGCCGCCCGTGCATCAACGCAGAATTGAGGCTTGCCTGGACGCCAGGATACATTGGGGTAGTGTAAGGCTTCGTGAGACGTAACTTCGATGCCAGCGGGGGACGCTGATATGCACACAAAGACCTTTTGCTTGGTTTGAGACGGCGAGAAAACGTGTGCTAACCTGTGGATGCGCTCCCGCGCCGGGATGGCGGAACTGGCAGACGCAGCGGACTCAAAATCCGCCGACCTTCGGGTCTTGGGGGTTCGACTCCCCCTCCCGGCACCACGATTTGCCCGCACCATCGTAAACAGAGGCCGCTCCCGCTAGTGACCGACGTACCCTACCGCTCCCCTACCGTTTGAGCTATGGTAAGCCAGCTTTTTTGCTCCTTTTTCTGTCCGGGGAAGGCATGGCGAACCGCAAAGTTTCGGTCTGGAAATACGTCAAAGTCGGCGATCGCTGGAAATATTGCAAGCCAGTCAAGGGCCGAAACAACAAGATCAAGCCCCACTGGGCGTTGGTAGATGGCAAGCCTGAGCGCCACCCCGAAGGCAACTTCTACATCAGCTACCGGGAAGGCAAGAAGAAGGTTTGGAAGAAAATTGGACCCGCCCCCTCCGAGGCTGTGAACGCTGCGGCGATTGAAAAGTCTATCTTGAATGCCAAGGCGCTGGGAGTTCAGATCAAACCTGAACTTCCGAAGCTCGATTACGACGCGCAGATGTGGAAGTTCCTGAATGACTACAAACTCAGCCAGAGTCTAGAGTCGCACGGCCTGATGAAGCAGACGCTGAGCGAATTTCGCCGAGTTACTAAAAAGGCCCTTCTCTCCGACCTCAGTCGTGAGGATTTCCTCCGCTATAAGCAGTGGCTGATAGGGCGTGGAAGAAGCATGAGAACGGCGGGTAGCCGTCTCCTCCCGTCGATCCCTTCTGCCCGCTTGCATCTTTCAGTCTGACCGAGAGGAGTAAGATTATTCGCAATCAGCGAGGGAAAAATGAACTTTGTCCGCATCGCTATAGTTGCCCTTTCGACGTCATGTCTCTGTCTAGGGCAATCACCACGCGATATCGCACGCACTGCATTCAAGTCCGTCGTAATTTTAGAGATGAATGATTCAAACGGTCAGCCCCTGAGCATCGGAAGCGGCTTTTTCATCGCTGACTCCGTCATCGCAACAAATGCTCATGTGATTAAAGGCGCGTACAGCGGAACAGCAAGACTTGTCGGCGACACACATAAGCTGCAGATTGCAGGGACCCTCGCGATCAACGACCGCACTGATTTGGCACTTCTCAAGGTGAACAGCACGGCACCAGCTCTTCGTCTAGGACCGGACGCTAACCCTGTTGTTGGTGACAAAATATACGTCGTGGGGAACCCTCTGGGTCTTGAGGGAACTTTTTCGGAGGGAATTATTAGCGGTCTTAGGGCGGTAGATGCTGACTCGATCCTGCAGATGACGGCCCCGATCTCTCCCGGAAGCAGCGGAGGCCCGGTCATGGACACTTCGGGCACAGTAATTGGCGTAGCCGAGGCTACATTTAGCAATGGGCAAAACCTCAACTTGGCGGTGCCGGTTGCCTACCTTTCAAAACTCTGGAAGTCGGCACCTACATATGTCTCCGTCACCTCCCTCGGGCAAGCGGGGGAAAGCAATCAAATTGGGAAATCGATAGTTGACGGTGTCGCGACGAGAACTGAATCCGGCGTCGTTACCAGCAATTTCAAATTGGTCTACGAAAATCCTAACAATACGTTAGCAGGGTACGAATTCCGCTTGACTAACAAATTACCCGTCGCAATTTCAAACATCAGGGTGCGTGTCATTTACTACGACGCCTCGAAGTCAGTCATGGATTTTGAAGATGTCGTCTACAATCAGAGTGTTCCGGCTGGCCTGACAAAGACCCTGACAGCGCAGGATTCTGCGGAAGCTGGTCGAGCAGTCCATTACTGTTGGGCACACGGCAAAGACGGATCGGAACTGCCCACTCCATCACGTGACAACAGCTACAACGCCTTTGTTCCTAAAATGGATCCGATAATAGAGCTGAGGGTAATCGGATTTCGGACTGAAGGCCCGGAGTAGCCTTGCCTGCCCCGATTTCCACCGGGACGCTGGACGGGCGCGTAGAGTTTGGCATTGCTGACGACCTATACCTTCGCATGCAAAACCCGGTTTGATAACCTGTCGTGATGACGGACACTACTCCCGTTCCCCCAAATCCGCAGAATGCCGTTGATCAATTTCAGATCGAAGCGGACAAAATCATCCAGCCGTTCATTGATAAGTTGAAGGCGAAAGCACCGCCGCCCATCATCTATCACTACACCGGGGACGGCGGATTGAGAGGAATTCTAGAAACCGGGCAGCTTTGGCTAACTGATGTTTTCAGTCTGAACGACCCGTCGGAGTTGAACCATGGTTTTTCTCTATTGCTCAGGGCCCTAATGAACAACGCTGTTTCACGAGATGCCAAGAACTTCGCTCAAGGGCTAGCGGACTTCAGCAAGCGTGTAGGAATTAGGGAGATCGGGAATCATTTTGTCTGTTGCTTCAGCGAATCTGGGGATGATCTCGGCCAGTGGCGGGCATATGCCGACAACGGGCGAGGATATGTTCTCGGTTTTGATACAGCCGAGTTGGAGGCCGCTTTCACCAAACCCGATCAGCCGGGTTATGCGCAGGCGTCCCCCCTGACCTACGATGACGCTCAGTTGGAGGATATTCACCGTCAAATCGTCGAAAGGCTATTTCAGTTGATCTCGCTGCCTTGCGGCAGTACGGCGGTTCAAGCCGAGTGGTACACCTTCCTCACTCTGAAAGCGTTGAACGCTGGCCTGTATTTCAAGCATGAGGCCTATAGTAACGAGCGGGAGTACAGGTTCTTGGAGGCTCACCCAAGTGATCAACCAGTCCCCGGCGTCAAGATCAGGCATCGGCCCTACTCCTTGATCAGGTACAGGGAATTTAATTGGAGGCAGTTAGCGCCGGGGGCACTCAAACAAATTGTCATCGGTCCTGCGGCAGACCGCCAGCAAGCACACCAGTTTGTCGGGGATTGCTTGAGGTTCTTTCACTCGGGCACCGTTAGGATAAGTCGCTCTAACATCCCGTATCGGCCAACGTGACGCCTCCGGTAATGTAAGTCCTCACGCTGGCGTAGAAGCCCAACGCAATTTTTCGGTGGTGCGGCCTCCTGCCACCCAGCGTGCCGTCTCCGTCGGAGCCTATCCCGCGGTAACGGGGTCCCCCCGGCAGCGATTCGTGTCTCTATCGGCATTAGAGCGCCGAGGGCGGGTGGTTTTAGCGGCCATCGCGACCGCAATTTCAAGACTGACGCCTGATGACCCGCCGGAGGAATGCGATTTTTACCCTACCGTCCCCTACCGTTTTTGGGGGTAATAGCTGGTCAAATGGGGCAGATGAGTAGGGTTCGCTCGTTGGCTAACCCGCTGGTGTGAGGCAGTTTTTCCAGTGTTATGGGAAAAATCGGGTCGCCAAAAAATAAACTCCCCCTCCCGGCACCAGCACTTCAGCGTCGGTGGCCGGTGAAGGCTGGTCGCGAATCAGTTCAGCTGAAATAGAAAATCCCGGTCCAAGACGAATCGAACATTTCCTCTGAATTTTCCGACGTCGGAAGACCATTTGTCATTTGCCGTCATCGAGGGCTACGGCTACTCCGTAGGGAGGTAGGTCGACTGTGTCGGCTAGCTTACCATCCAGCACGAGCTTCATGGCATGAGGCAAAGCGACGTGGCGGCGCTCCGTCCCGTAGTTGATCAGGACGAAAACCCTTTTGCCTGGACTGACACGACGGCTTACCTCCACACCATCCGGTACCGGGCCGAACACCGGTGTAACGCCGGATTGTTGCGTCATCCAAGCGGCGGCTCCCTCCATGAGTTCGTCGTCCAGCACGGCACCTACGTAGGTAATCCGGCCCTTGCCGAAAGCGCGGGTGATGGCGGCAGGCTGATCGTCGAGCCATCCGTTGCTCTTGCCATACTTCAAAAGAACTTCATCGTCAGGAGCCGTGCTCTTCAGTTGTTCTGCCCAGATGCTGGCTTCTCCATTGCCCCACGGGCCGTATAGAGGGACATCCTTTTCGAGCGCGTAGTATTGTTCGACGCGCGCGGCCAGAGCATCGAAAAGGTATCCCGGCTGTCTTTGCGGCAGCAGCGCGTTGAATTCATCCTTCAGGCCGGTGCGCGGACCGAGAACAAGATGACCGCCATTGCGCACGTACTCCAGCAGGTGATCCGCAAGTTCCTTTGGCAGAACGTTCAGGCTGGGCGCCACAACCAGTTTGTAACTGTCGAGGGGAGCGTAGGCGCTGACCACATCGACCGATTGTGAAATCTGACGCAGAGCGCGATAGTAGCTCTTCAACAGGGCGACGTCGTCATACTTCTCGGTGTGTTTTTGAAACTGGATGGCCCAGTGGCTGTCATACGAATAAAGCAGCGCCACCTGCGAGAGGGGCTGGGTATCGCGGAAGGCGCTTTCGACTTTTGCGAATTCGTGCGCCGCCTGCGAAGCTTCGTCATAGAAGGGAACGGGCGTGCCGTCGGGACCGACGAGGACGCCGTGAATTTCTTCCTGCCCATTGAGCGGGCTGCGCCATTGCCAGTAGTTAACGTCATCGGCGCCGTGGCCAATCGCCTGCCAGGCCATAGCGCGGGCTTCGCCGCGATTGAGAAAGTTGTTCAGTTTAGACCAATTGACCGCCCCCGGTTGGGTCTCCATCACCCAGAAGTTCTGGCGCTTGAAGCCGCGGGTCAAATCGTGGGCGAGGCCGTTGTATGCCGGGTCGACGTGGCCTGTGCCAACATAGTCGTCCCATGACGCGAAGGTGAGCGACTGCGAGATCGTGTAGTGGTCGAATCCATCGAAAAAGCCCATGAAATTGCCGGTCGTAAACTGACGGGAGTCGGCGTGTTTGCGGATGGCGTCGATCTGATTCTGCTGGTAAGAGGTCCAGACGTAAGTGGTGAAGTTTTTCCACTCGAGCATTAATCCCGGATTATGGCCGCCAATGGGGATCGGGATTTCCTGCCAGTTGTCGTAGGTCTGGCTCCAATAGGCGGTAGCCCAGTGCGCGTTCAAGTTGCCGATTGTTTTGTACTTCTCCTTCAGCCAATCCTGAAATTGCTGGCGCGTGGGTTCGTCATACGACATAAGAGCATAGCCATATTCGTTGTCGATCTGCCAGCCGACGACATTTGGATTGTGGCCGAAACGGATGGCCATCTGTTCGGCGATTCGACGGCAAAATTCCCGATAACGTGGGGACGAAGATGACGCGTGGGCGCGGTTGCCATGGGTAACGCGTCGACCATCTGGTTCGACGCGAAGTGTTTCAGGATACCTTTGAGTGAGCCATGCCGGAGGAGTTGCGGTCGGGGTCCCGAGGACGGAAACAATGTGATGGCGGCCAGCCAGGTTGATGGCGCGCTCCAGCCAGTCGAAATCATAGTGGCCTTCGGAGGGCTCCATGGTGCTCCAGGCAAATTCAGCGATGCGCACAACTTTCAAGTCCGCCGCCTCCATGAGGCGCAGGTCTTCTTCCCAGCGCGATTCGGGCCACTGTTCGGGATACCAGGCAGCGCCCATCAAAATCGCGTTCTGGCCGGGGATTTGCGTGGGCAAAGGGACGGCCACCTGGGCCTGGGTTTGGGCGGCTGCGGTGAAGGCAAGAAGCAGCAAGACAAGTGCGATGCTGCGGACAAGCGCGGTAGACATGGACAACTCCAATTCTTGACGCAAGTTTCCTCAAAAACCCACGCCTGATTTTTCTGAGAAGGCCCGTATACAGAATTGCAATGCCTTAAGGCGATACCGCGATCTGTTTCCCGAAGTACTGGACAACCTGATCTGAAGGATCGGAAGGCGCGATGCCCACGCCATGATTCTCAGCCACAAAGACGATATTGAACTTACGGTGGACGAGCATTTCCGGAAACTCACCCTGGCGGTCGCCGATGGTTAGTACTTTCCTGGTGTCGTCCCAGCGAAAGGTAATCGTCGCGTGCACGCCTTTCTCATAGTTGTAACCGTCGTTTTCATCTTCGTAGAGGGTGAATTCTCCGTCGGCGCCGGGGAAGACGCGCAACTCAATTGGATCGGCAGGTTTTTCAGTCGACCACTCGAGATCGGGTCCCAATGGGACGATGGAGCCGGCGCGGACATAGAGCGGCAAACGATCTAATGGAGCTTCGGCAGTGATTTCGCGTCCGCCCGCGACGGGAGCACCGTTCCAGAAGTCGTACCATTTCAGATTCTCGGCGGCTTCCGTACTCGGAAGATAAACGCGTCGACTGGTGGCGGCTGGCTCAGTGACTGGACTTACCAGGAAGGCAGGACCGTAAAGGAATTCGTCGTCTGTGTTTTGCGCGCGCACATCGGTGCGGAAATCCATCACCAGCGGACGCATCGGAGTGTAGCTATCGTCGGTCGTCTTCCAAGCCAGGGAGTAAATGTAGGGCAGCAGGCGGTAACGCAATCGATCGAAGCTGACGAGAATCTTCTGGGCGTCGGGTCCGTAGGACCACAGTTCGTTCTGATCGTTCTTCCGAGTTCCGTGAACCCGCAGGATGGGGTTGAAAGTGCCGTACTGAAACCAGCGTACAAATAGTTCACGAAAGGCTGGATCATCGGGGTCGCCGGAAACAAATCCGCCAATGTCGGTGGTCCAATAAGGAATACCGGAGAGAGAAAAATTAAGTCCCGCGGGAATCTGGCGGCGGAAACTGAACCAATCAGAATTGATATCGCCCGACCATGCAGTCACGGCGTTGCGCTGTGAACCGGCGAAAGCGGAACGCGAAAGAATGTAAACCCGCTTCTTGTCGGAAGCCGCGCGCTGGCCTTCATACACAGCGGCGGTGTCGAGCAGAGGATACGCGTTTACGTAGCGATCGCCGCTGCCGATGGCGAGTTTGTGGCCAAGCAGAATATTTTCTTCCTGGCCTTCGGTTTCGGGTTCGGTGGTATCCATCCACCACGCATCGAGGCCAATTTTAAAAAGCCCCTCGTCGACTTGCTTCCAATAAAATTTGCGAGCTTCTGGACTGGTCGCGTCATACAGGGCCATGGCATCGGTATGGTAGGGGGGCTTGGCGAATTTGAATTTGTCGACGAACCAGCCTTGATTGTCCATGAAGTCGTAGTTGGCCGATCCCGGTTCGAAAAAGGGCCAGATAGAAATCATGAGGTGGAAGTTCTCGTGGTGCAATTCCTCAACCATCGCCTTGGGGTCGGGATAGTTCTTGTTGAAAACAAATTCGCCCTTGCGATTCCACCAGAACCAGTCTTGGACGATGTTGTCAGCGGGGATGTGCAGTTCGCGATACTTCCGGGCGACGCCCAGAATTTCGTTCTCAGACTTATATCGATTCTTGCACTGCCAGAAGCCGTACGCCCATTTGCCGAATAAGGGCGCCCGTCCGGTGAGTTCGCGATAGGCGGCTATGACCTTATCGAGTTCCGGTCCGTAGAAAAAATAGTAGTCGATGACGTCGGCGACTTCGGAGCTGATGTAAAGGTAATTGGCGAAGCGATTGTTGAAACGGCTGCGTGAATCGTTGTTCCAGAAAATGCCGTAGCCATTGCTCGAGACCAGGAAGGGCACGGCGATGCTGGAGTTGTCCTGCGAGATCTCGACCGACTCGCCGCGATAGTTCCACACGCCGGACTGGTGCTGGCCGAGTCCGTAGAGAGCTTCATGGGAGCCGTAGATGTTCACAAACGACTCGGCGCGATTAGTGTTCTCGCCGTTCACTTTGGCCGGCGTCAGTTTTCTGGAACCTTCCTGCACGAGTTGATTTCCGGCGAGGTCGCGGTACGTGATCGCGCCATCGTTGCGCGTTACCACAATCTTCAACTGCGCGGTGGTCAGCGTGACTTCATCATCGTTGCTTTGCACCGAGAACTTCGCCGCTGGCCAGTTCGTCTTAATGACGACGGGATCGGGGCGGCGCGGTGGAAAGGAAGAAAGCGGAGAGTAGAGCACATGGACAATCGAGGGTGAGCATACCTGGAGCCGAAGCGCTCCTGCCCTCATGGTGAAGTTCACACCGTCGGTTTGCGATTGGAACGCAACCACGGGGTTACGTGGCGCCCACTGTGCGGCAACGGAGGATACCAGTCCGAAAGTCAACAGTGCTGCTGTCAGTCCGCGAAGAAAGAGGTTGGTGTTTTTTCGCATATTAGCCTTGAGATCTCTCGCGCGCAGTCTTGCCCATTAGGAAGCTCAAATTCCTGGAAAAACGTCGCGATCGCATTCAACTAATCCAAAAGTAAGCGAAAGTGTAATCGATTACAAAGACAATCCAAAAAAATAATCTTGGGGTGGTGTGCATTCGTCGAGATCGAACGGCATAATTTTCCGAACCGCCAACCCTCCAGTCACCAACTCGCCCGTCAATGGCTCGGGCTCCGGTTTGACCCACGAGACCAGCTTTGGAGTTGGACCGAAGCCGGCGCTGTTCCCGAACCTTCCCGAATCATGACGAGTTGGTCGGCCGCGATACCTTTGAAGGTGTCGACCGCGCCCAGCGGCCAATGCACTTCAATGTCGGCCGTCTTCTCGGCGCCAAGTCCAAAATGCAGGCGGGGATCGTTGGCCGAAAGGTAGCTGCTTTGACTCATCACTTCCTGCGCTTGTACCTTGCCGGCATAGTGCACTAACACGCGCCCGCCAATCGCGCTGCGGTTGCTCTTTGTGCCTTCCAGTCGTACCTTGAGCCAGTGGTTGGCGGGCGGAGAATCATTGCGCAACAACGAGGGCGGCTCATTCTGATTCATGATGACGACGTCGATGTCTCCGTCATTGTCAAAGTCGCCGAAAGCAACACCCCGGCTGCAATGCTTGGCCAAGATGCCGGGACCGGTTTCTTCGCCTAACTCGGCAAACCTTCCATTCCCCAGGTTGCGAAAGACTATTCTGGGCCCGCGCCTTGGGTACTTTGGGTAGATGGGTTCTAGTTCCGGATACACGGTTCCAGCCACTGTGATGATGTCCGGGTTACCATCATTGTCCAAATCCAGCAGGCAAGTGCCCCAATTGATAAAGCGTCGCTCTGAGGCGAGGCCGGCCTGAGCCGTTACATCTTCAAAGTTCCCTTTGCCGTTATTGTGATAAAGTCCGGTGGCCTGGTTTTGAAAGTGGGTTCTTACCACATCCAAGTGACCGTCAAGGTCGTAATCTCCGACGCCTACTCCCATGCCCGCCATTTGTCCGCCATCGCTGCTGAGGGCCAAGCCGCGCATCAGCGCTTCCTCGCGAAAAGTACCGTCATGGTTGTTCATCAACAGCAGGCTCGGGGTAGAGTCGCAAGCCACGAGAATGTCGGGCCAGCCATCTTCATCCACGTCAAACGCCGCAGCAGTCAAGCCATAAGACCCTCTAAAGCTGGCGATGCCGGACGGCTTGGAAACATCGGTAAAGGTTCCATCGCCATTGTTGCGGTAGAGAAAAAATGCGGGCAGCGGCAATCCACTCGGTCCACAGTTGACGGGCACGCCTTCATATTGGCAGTTCGGCATCTGCAGGTTCGGACGGGGCGCGTGCGCCGGGTCGATGTCGCAGTAATTCGAGACAAACAGGTCGAGCAATCCGTCCCGGTTGTAGTCCAAAAAAGCGCAGCCCGAGCCAAAACGCGTGCTGGGATAGAGCAGTCCCGCCTTCGCCGTTACTTCGGAAAAAGTCCCGTCGCCGTTGTTGTGATACAGGCGGTTCTGGCCGAAGTAGGTGACGAAGAGATCCTCAAAGCCATCGTTGTTGTAGTCGCCGACGCACACGCCAACCGCCCAGCCGGCATCGAGCAAGCCGGCCTTCTCGGTAACATCAGTGAAGGTGCCATCGCGATTGTTCTTGTAAAGGCGATTACTGGCTCCGGGTGGAATGCTCTCCAGGCGGCGGCCGCCGAGGATGAAGATATCCATCCAGCCGTCGTTGTCGTAATCGAAGAAGGCGCAGCCGCCGCCCATGATTTCGGTGACGAACGTTGCGCTCGTGCCCTCTCCGTAGAACATGGTGTGTGTAAGTCCGGCGCTGGCAGCCACGTCCACAAACCGGGAAAATGGAGGCGGAGTTTTGGAGGACGCCGCGGGTGCACCCGATGCGGGGCGCAAAAAGGCCGAAGCAAACGCCGCTGGAACGGTCTGCAACACGTGACGCCGGGTCCAGCCTTCCTGACTTGAAGGGGGCTTCCGCGAAACCATTCTGGCCAGTTTAGCATTGCGCTGGTTGCGGTCGGTTGCGGGGCATCGGTACACTTCCCCAACCGAGTTTGTTTTTAGGGTTTGCTTCCCCGCCATGCCTGATAGCCGTGTGGACCGATCTAGAAGAGCAACGGTTCGCGTCAATTGGTCACGCTGGGGCCCTGTAACGGTGGCCGCGCCTGTGACCTTGTTCCTGATCCTCGGTCTGGTCTTCGGCCTTGTTCCGGCGGTTTTTGTGGGTGCTCAGAGAGCTGGCGGTTCCAGCCCGACGCCAGAGGCCACTACAGATCGGGTGAATCGACTGCGCTGGTGGCCAACGAAAGGCACACTGCCTCTCCAAGCCTTTGCGGGCGCGAAGGCCTGCAGCGAATGCCATTCTGACGTGGCATCGACACAACTCCATACCCCAATGGCGCTAGCTTCTATTAAAGTTGAGGGGCCCGTTCTGGCGGAAGGCCAGTCGTCCCTGTCGGGAACGATGAAGGCAAGAACACTACAGTTGGGGGCTTATTTTTATCGAATATCCTCGGATTATCGAGGCTCGAAGTTAGTGGCTAGCTCTGGTCGTCAGACCATTGCCGCTGACATCAGTTGGATTATGGGCGCGGGCGTGCATGGGCAGACTTACATTCTCGAAAACATGACTGGGAAGAAACGTAATGTTTACGAGAGCGAAGTCAGTAATTTTGCTTTGCACGGAATGGACGTTACCCCAGGGCATGCGCTGGTGGAGGCTGGCAACCTCAAGAATGCGCTCGGAGAGCGACTTTCGACATCCGCGGCAGCCCGGTGTTTTGGCTGCCACACGACTTACTCATCCACCAATTCGAAGTTCGACGTTTCACGAGCAGTGCCGGGTGTGCACTGCGAAGCTTGTCATGGTCCGGGTGTCGATCACATCGAGGCAATCAAAACCGGGCAGATCGAAGAAGCGGCCAAGGCCATTCTGAATCCTGCGGTTCTCAACCCGGTAGACTCGGTCGACTTCTGCGGAGCGTGCCACAGGACTGCGATCGATGTGGTCGAGTCCGAAGTCTCGTACGGCCCGATGAATGTCCGCTTCCAGCCCTACCGGCTGGAAAAAAGCCGGTGTTGGGGATCGCGCGGCGATGAGCGTCTGACCTGCATTGCGTGCCACAATCCGCACGAAGTCCTGATTCGAGAGGCGAGCAGCTATGATCGCCGATGCCTGAGTTGTCACGCTCCCCAAGGCAAATCGCATCCAACGGGCGCGGCTCCGATTTGTCCAAAGGCTGGGACGAACTGCACTACTTGTCATATGCCGAAGTACGATGTCCCAGGAATGCACGCCAAGTTTACCGATCACTTCATCAGAGTGGTTCGCGCCGATGAGTCGTATCCAAATTAAGGCTTGAAGTCGTTTTCAGTCCCCGGTTCTCAGTTCTCGGGAGAGCGCAGAGTCCTCCGGTGCCCGCTGACAACTGGCAGCGGAGTATCTATCTTCAAGCTCCAAAGCTTCGAGACCATCATTTGGCAGCCGCCGCGTCCAGCGCGCTTTTCAGCTTCTGCGCTCCCGCATTGTCGGGCTCGACTTGCAAAGCCCGCTCCACCGCTTCTTTTGCTTCCGGAAGCTTCGATTCGAGAAACAACATCGCGGCGAGGTTTACCCAAGCCCTCGCAAATCCGGGATTCGCGCGCAGCGCCCGCCGGAAATGTTCTTCGGCGGCAACCGTTTCACCGGCCTGAGATTCCAGGTAACCTAATTGGTTCTGCGCTTCTGCCAGATTCGGGTCGATTTGGATGGATTGCTCCAACACTTGGCGCTCTTTTTCCTTGTCGCCCGCCCTGTCGAGCGCCATCGCGAGTTTGTAGGCCAGCACGGCCTCGTGGGGCGCGGCCGCCACAGCCTGCCGGTAGAGTTCGATGGCCTCCTGGATGTTGCCGGCGGCCAACTTCTGGTCGGCAAACGCCGATTTTGCCCCGGCCTGCGTCAAGTCGGACTTCTCCTGCGCTTCCTGCTGGTAGAGCTTGAATTGGATCGCTGCCTCTTGATCTTCTCCCAACTTCCGCAGCACACCCGCGAGTTCAAACCGAACCTCCGGGTCGCGGCCTCCAAGCGCGATCGCTTTTTCGAGTTGCTCCTTTGCCCCCTCGGCGTCATTGAGCTTGGCAAGAACACTGCCTAGATTGCGGCGGGTTTCGTAATCACTTGGATTCAACGTTACCGCTTCCTTGAGATGATCGCGCGCTGCCGCGTAGTCTCCCGCCAACCGCTCGAGCACTCCATTCAAGTAGAGAACGTCCCAGTTGTGCGGCGCCAGCTTAAGCAGTTTGGCTCCCAGTTGCTTCCCTTTCGTTGCCTCGTCCTGCATCAGCAGGATTCGCAAATACAGCACTTGAATTCCGAGGTCTGCAGGGTGCCGTTTCATAGCGGTCTGAAGAACGCTGGCGGCTTCTTCCCTTCGCGATTGCAAGACGAGGGTAGCGGATAGAGCTCTAGCCAGCGGCAGGGATGTGGGATGCGCCCGTAAGGCGCTTCGCAGCACAGAGTTGGCATCCTGCAGCAATCCCATTTGGCCGTAGGCGAGCGTCAGATCCAGGGTCAGTTCCGGGGGCAACTGGCCTGAGTTTGCGGCATCCCGCAACAGCGCGATTTCCCCACCGTAGTCCTTTGCCGCAAGCAGATCCTTGCTCAGAGCCTGGCGCGCCGTATTCGATCTTGGATCGATGTTAAGTGCCGCCCGCCATTCCATTATGGCTTCCGTGGTCTTTTGCGTTTGATCAAGGGCCGCGGCCAATGTCAGATGGGATTGCAGAAACTTGGGATCGATCCTTACGGAATCTTGCAGCGGAGCGATTGCATTCTTCACGTTGCCCGCGGAATACAGGCTTGCACCCAAAAGATACGACAGGCGGGCGGACCCGGAGTCCATTTGCAGAGCCTTATTGAAGGCCTCTGCGGCACATCCAAACTGGTTGTGTTGGCGAAACCAAATGCCGAGGTCGGCGTAGGTTTTCGAACTGGGGTGGGTCCGCACCTTTGCTTCCAGAGTTGGAGAGCCATTACAGGATGCGCTGAGCCCAGGCGCGGTGCTTGCAAAGGCGGCCACCAGGATCAGGATCTTTAAGCGCCCAAGGCCTCGCGAAAAATATCTGGACAGCGGCAAAGAAAACACTCCCTTGCGCACCGGCTTGGCGCGACTCATTCGAGCATGCAGGCGCAAATTCCAAATTGCACCTTAACCGTAACCGGACGTCTTGGCGTGCAATCAGTCGTGACCGGCACAGTATACGTGACAGACCTGTTCTCCGCGCTCAGTGGCAAGATCAAGATGAGGACAAGTTCAGCAGGCTCGAAGCGAAAGGAAGTATCCGGATTTCCATAGAGATTATACGTTGGAGTGGAGAGAGATCGGCTCCAGGTGGTCGTGATCGTAATAAAACTGGAACAAAATCGTTTTCCTACTTGACAAGAAAACACGTTGTGCCGGACACTAGCTCGCTGAAAGTGACCTAGAGCTTTTGCTGTATGGTCTTTATTGTAAACGATTACATCAGAGCCTGGATTGTCGGCATTTTCGAACCGACAGAGACCGATAAGAGCTTTGAGTTCAATGTAGCGAGCGAATTGGACGTTCGGCCCTTGAAATGCCAGATGAATTAGTTCAGAGCGGCAGGAAATTGTAATCGCTTGCAGGACCAGGAAGTCCTGCACGGCGCACTTCGAGTAAAAGGCGGTTAGTTCCGCGGAGGCTTGTCAATGCGATTCTCCATTCTTAGACTCTTGCTGGTTTCGACCCTGATGTTGTGCTTTGCCGGAACCCTCACCTTTGGCCAAGGCACCAGCGCCAGCCTCTCCGGTCAAATCACCGACGCCACCGGAGCCGCTGTGACGGGAGCGGCCGTCACCGCGAAAGAAATAGAAACAAACCTGACGCAGAGCGCGACATCGAACGCCGAGGGTGTCTATTCCATCGCGCCCTTGCCGCCCGGCAACTACAGCCTGACCGTTGAGGCGAAGGGCTTCTCCCGCTACGTGCAGATGGGCATTGTGCTGGGCGTGAACATCTCGGCGACGCAGAACGTCTCGCTGAAACCGGGAAGCGTGAACGAAACGGTCACGATCACTGAAAACGCCGAGTTGATCAATACCACCACGGCCGAACTCGGCACCACCGTCGACGCGGCGGAGATCACTGAACTGCCCCTGAATGGCCGCGACCCGTCGACATTGGTTCTGCTGTCACCCGGGACGACGCTGGTCGCCGGACAGAATGGACCGAGTGGCGGCGGCCAGCCCGGCATTCAGGCTGGTTTCTCGTTCCCGACAGAAACGGGCGCATCAGTCAATGGAGGCCGTCAAGGGAGCGCGTACTACCTGCTGGATGGCGTGCCCAACATGGACAACTATCTGGGAATCACGGCGCCCTTTCCGAACGCCGATGCCACCGAAGAATTCCGCGTGATTACGAACAATTTCAACGCTCTCTATGGCTTCGCGCCGAATGCCGTGGTCAGCATTGAAACCAAGTCCGGTACCAACAAGTTTCATGGCGGAGCCTTTTATTTCATTCGCAACAAGGCTTTGAACGCGCCCAACGACTATTTCTCGAATCAATACGGCAACCCACCGGAAGCCGATCCGCTGCGCCGCAATCAGTTTGGCGGTTACGCGGGCGGCCCCATCATCAAGAATAAGCTCTTTGTTTTTGGCAATTACCAGGAAAGAAAAGAGACTAGTGCATCGGCCGAGCAGCAACAGCAGACTCCCACCGCAGCCATGCTGGCCGGTGACTTCAGTGGAGTCAACCAGACTCTTTGTGGATCGAGTGCAAGTCTCGAGGGCCCGAATTGTCCGTTTGGAACCATCGGCGGGGTTCCGAATCAACTCTTGCCGGGGTTTTCGTACAACAGTGCCGCAGTCGCTCTCACAGAAGCCGGCCTGCCGCCGGGGCAACAGCCCAATGGGACCGTCTTCTATCCTGGCGGCGCGTTTATCACCAACCTGAAAGAATTCACGGGCAAGCTTGACTACAACATATCGAGCAACCAACGCATTTCATTGCGCAACTTCCTCAACACGCTGACGGAGCCTTCGGGCGACATTCCCGGCAATATCCTTTCGGTGATCAACACCAACCCGTGGGGGCAGACTTTCCAGGAAAAGATGGAGTTCTACAGCGAGGCGATCAACCATACCTGGGAGATCAGCCCGAAGGCAGTGAACACACTGTCGGTGTTTTGGACCCAGATGTCCGCCCACAACGCCGCCGCCACGGTAGACAAGAGTGGCAAGCCTATCTGCTGGTCGCGCTATATCACGGTCAGCGAGCCTTCCTGTTACATGGAGGGATTTCAGGTGAGCAACGGCTTTAACGGCGGATATACCGAGCCTTCGCAGGAAGTTCGCACCACCTACGGGGTCTATGAAACGTTTAGCAAAACTGTGGGCAAGCACCTGATTTCGGTCGGTGCGACCCTCCAGCACCAGTATGCCAAGGAAGATGCGCAGTATCCGGCGCAGGCCATTCTGAGTTTCAACGGCCAATACACCGGCAACGGCCTGGCCGACTTTTTGATGGGCTACCTGCACGGCTTCACACAGGGAGCGGGCGAAATCGCCGCCTTAGCTGGTTGGCAACCAGGCTTCTTCGGACAGGATCAATACCGCGTGCTTCCGAATCTGAGCATCACGGCGGGCCTGCGCTGGGATCCGAATCTTAACCCTTCGGTTGCTGGCGGTCGTGGCGCAGCCTTCGTTCCAGGGCAGCAGAGCACGCTCTATCCGAACGCTCCGCTGGGCCTTGTTTTCCCTGGCGATAAGGGCATAAGCCAAGGCTTGGCGCCGAACACCTACGGTTACTGGCAGCCCCGGCTGGGCGTAGCCTGGCAGCCCCACTCTTTACCGCACACTTCGATTCGAGCAGGCTTTGGACTGTTCACTGCGCCTCTGTTGTACTCCACCTACAACCACTCGGCCGACATTTCGCCATTTGCGCCAACGTTCGGTCTCAATGGAGGCGGCACCACGCCGATACCGCTCAGCGATCCGTGGTCGATTAACCCGGGTACGGGCGGCGTCAGCCCATTCCCGCCTTTCTCGCCCTTTAAGCCACCGTCGAATTCCGCTTTTGCGACGCCCATCACCCTGGGAGCAAGCCTGGCCCAGAACTTCAAACTTGGCACTACCCAAAGTTGGAACCTTTCGGTCCAGCAGGCCTTCGGGGAGAACATGGTCCTTGAAGTCGCGTATGTGGGCAGCGAAAGCTACCACTTGCCACTGATTGAGGATCAGAATCCTGGAATCTGTGGCCCGGTGGTCAACAATTCCTGTACGAACGGAAATGGGGCCGGGGCCAGGCTTCTCTATCCGAATTTTTCGTCGATTCTCACCGACTTCAGTGCCGCTACCGCCAGCTACAACGGTTTGCAGGCTACCATCAAGCGGCACTTTTCCAAGGGACTTCAGTTCCAGTCCAGTTTCACGTGGTCAAAGACGCTGGATACGGTCAGCAACGGGAACATTTCTTTCGGAACCAATGACATTGCCGACCCCTTCAACTTAGGTTTCGACCGTGGCATTTCTGGACTGAACGTTCCCTTCATCTGGGTGAGCAACCTGGTCTATCACACACCCTCGTTGTCCGGGAAAGACCAGTTTGTCCGGCAGACGCTGGGAGGCTGGGAAGTGAGCGGGATCATTACCTTGCAGTCCGGATTTCCGTTCACGATTGGCGGCGGTAACGGAGGCGATAAGTCCGGGGCGTTGAAGTACAACGATCGGGCGGACGTGGTTCCCGGCCAACCCTTCGACGTGCGACAGGGAAGCAAATCCCACTGGCTGAATAATTACTTCAATCCCGCGGCGTTCTCCCCCAATTTGGCGGGAACCTACGGTGACAGCGGCCGGAATATGTTCCAGGGTCCTCCCATCAAGACCATGGATTTGGCCTTCGCGAAAAACTGGACGATCATCGAAGGTTACAAATTGCAGTTCCGCTGGGAGATGTTTAACGCCCTCAATCATCCGAGTTTTGGCGATCCCGATACCAGCGCCACGGATGGAAGCTATTTCGGCAAGATTACGGGCTTCGGGCCAATTCCTGCGCGGGTGATGCAGGCGGGTCTGAAGTTCTCCTTCTGAGGGATTGGTTTTTCTCGCAGCCCGGTGCTGAAGCACAGCACCGGGCTATATTTTTGCCGGCGATCGGGGAGTTGTAACCAGGAAATATGTAATTGGCGACTTGGTTTTCGAGCATGAACTGACGCCAAAACCTGGCGTGTATGATCTTTCAGGAGACTACCGTTTCAGGAGACAGGAATGCGGGTTCGGAGTCAAAAGGCAGCGGGCCGGGGCGTCCGCTTCATACAAAAGCGGGGCGTTGAAATTGCGCCGGTCGAGAAGCGCGCTATCACCAACCACAGCGTCCTGAACGAGGCATATGCGTACGCCAAGCCGAGTTCATTCTCTCGCGGGATGCGCATCGATCTGAACGGCTTGGTGATTTTGCTGATCTCGGGCACGGCCAGCATCGACGAGCGTGGAGTTTCGATCCATGTGGGAGACTTCCGAGCGCAGTGCCGGCGGACTTTCCAGAACATTACCGCGCTGCTTGCAGCCGAGGGAGCCACCTGGAAGGACGTCGTACGCACCAGTTGCTACCTGCGCGACATTGATCGTGACTATGCGCAGTTTAACGAAGAGCGCACCGCATTCTACAAGAAGCAGGGCCTGAACCCGTTGCCCGCCTCCACCGGCATCCAAGCCAAGCTCTGTCGCCCGGAACTGCTGGTGGAGATTGAAGCGATCGCCATGTTTCACGAGTTGCCCAAGGAGTAGATGGTGTCTGGTCTGGCGCGATCGAGAATTCCCGGCATCATTGCCGCAATGGCCGCTGTCTTTGCCGCGGTGCTGTTCCCATCTCTCTCGCGCCCCTGGTCGCCTGGTTCAGGCGATTTCGGTGGGGCTGCGGTTTTGGCGGCCCAGTCGCTTGCGGGCGAGGAATCGCCACCGCGTAGCTCCCTGAAAACATCGATCATCATCGATTATCCGGAAGACGGGTCGATCTTCCCGCCGGAGATCATTCCCCCGACTTTCCTGTGGCGCGACTCGGACCCTTCCACGAAGACTTGGCGCATCGACATTGCCTTCGCCGAGGGCTTCGCGCCCTTGCAAGCCATCTCTCAGGGCGAGCCCATACGCATCGGAGAAATCGACCCGCGCTGCGTTTCCGTGAATAACCGGCCGCCGTCCCTAACCAAGGAACAGGCTGCCACGCACACCTGGACACCCGACCCTGCGATGTGGACCGTGATCAAGCAGCACTCGGTAGAGCGGTCCGCGATGGTGACGATCACCGGCCTCAAGGAGGGAGCGGAGAACGGCGGCGCGATGAACACCGCAGTCTCCAAGAATCGCGTGACGCTATCCACATCGAAGGATCCGGTGGGCGCGCCCATCTTCTATCGTGATGTTCCGCTGATGCCCTCGGAAGGCGCCAAGAATTTTATCCAGCCCCTCGCGCCGACGATGGTGTACCTGATCAACTGGCGTTTGCGCGATATCAGCCAGCCCCAAAGCCGGATCGTGATGCACGATTTGCATACCTGCGCGAATTGCCACTCGTTCTCGGCCGATGGCAAGACCATGGGTCTCGACGTGGACGGCCCCAAGAACGACAAGGGCCTGTATGCCGTAGTTCCGATTGGCAAGGAGATGTCGATTCGTAATGAAGACATGGTTTCCTGGAACCCCGACCTGCGGATCGGACAGTCCCGCATCGGATTCATGTCGCAGGTCTCCCCCAGCGGAAAGTATGTGCTCTCCACCTTTGCGGGGAAGGACCAGAGCGCTCCCAGCTCTTTTTACGTTACGAATTTCAAGGACTATCGCTTCCTTCAGGTTTTCTATCCGACGCGGGGCATTCTCGCAGTTTACGACCGTGCCACTGGCCAACGGCATCCACTGCCCGGCGCCGACGATCCACGCTACGTGCAAACGGATGGGGTATGGAGTCCTGACGAAAAGTACATCGTGTTTGCGCGCGCCAAAGCGAAGGACCCTTACCCGCCCGGACAGAAGCCCGCGCGGCGTGCCAACGATCCCAACGAATTGCAGATTCAGTACAACCTCTACCGGATCCCATTCAACGACGGGAAGGGCGGTGAAGCGGAACCGATAGCGGGGGCCTCTGACAATGGGATGAGCAACAGTTTTCCGAAGGTCTCTCCCGATGGGCATTGGATCGTCTTCGTCAAGTGCCGCAACGGCCAGTTGATGCGCCCCGATAGTCAGCTTTACATCGTGCCTGCGGGCGGAGGAGTCGCGCGGCGCATGCGCGCCAATACCAGGCTGATGAATTCCTGGCACAGCTTTTCGCCGAATGGCCGCTGGCTCGTCTTCTCCTCCAAGAGCCGCTCACCGTACACACAGATGTACCTGACTCACATCGATGAGCAAGGAGATGATAGTCCGCCGATCTACGTTGATAACTCAACCGCGGCCAACCGCGCGGTGAATCTTCCTGAATTCGTGAATATCTCGGCCGACGAGATGCAGCATATCGATGTGCCGGCGTCCGACTTTTATCGCTTCGTCGACGAGGCCCTTGATTTGGAGAAAGACGGCGACAACGATGGCGCATTGGCAACCTGGAAAAAGGCCCTGGAACTGGATCCAAACGACGCCCGTGCAAATAATGGGATCGGAGCTTCGCTGTCGCACGCGGGACATTCCGAGGATGCCCTGACCTATTTTCGAAAAGCGATTCAGATTAACCCGAACTATTTCGAGGCCTATTACAACCTGGGGCTGGAGCTGGGTAAGAGAAATCAGTTAGAGGAGGCCATCGATGCTTGGTTGAACGCCGTCCGTATCCGGCCGAGCTTTGCTGCCGGCCACGAAAATCTCGGCTACAGCTTCTATCTTGAGGGCAAGTTCGCTGATTCTCTCGCCCACCTAGAGCTTGTGCTTAGGGATGAACCGGAGCGAGTCTCCGTTCTCAATCTTGGCGCCAGCCTGCTGGCGACCTGTCCCGACGCCTCGGTTCGCAGTGGCAGCAAGGCGATCATTCTCGCCGAGCGTGCGCGCAAGTTGACGGCCGGGAAAGACGCCTCCATTCTCGATACGTTGTCCGCCGCCTACGCCGAAGCCGGACGCTTCCCTCAGGCCATCGAAACGGAACAGCAGGCGGTTGCTCTGGCCGTCGAGCAGGGCAAGCTTCCACTTGCAACGACGCTGCGAGCCCATTTGAAGCGGTTTGAATCCCATGCGGCCCTGCGCGAACCGCCCGATCCCGTGTCGTTCTGAGAAGGCGATGGAGAACGGCGTCTTGAAACTGGGTTATAGCCAAGCGTGTAATCGATTACAAAAAAGAAGAAGCTTATATAATTCCGAAAAGACCAGCGGTGGTAATCTGAGTCGGCATGAACATTAAAGAAGTTGCGAACCGAGCCCGCCTATCGACTGCAACCGTATCTCGCACCATCAATCAGAGTGGACTGGTCCGCCCGCGCACGGCGGAGAAGGTACGGCGCGCCATTCAGGAGCTCGGATATTATCCGAATACCCAGGCCCGGGCGCTGGTTTCAGGACGCAGTCAGATGTTTGGTTTGATCATCTCCGACATCGTGAACCCATTTTTCCCGGAGTTGGTGAAGAGCTTTGAGTTTGCCGCCATCCATCGTGGTTACGAAGTAATCGTCGCTAACACCGATTACAACTCCGAGCGCATGGGCGGATGTGTCCGCCGCATGATCGAGCGCAAGGTGGACGGCGTCGCCATCATGACCTCGGAGATCGACAGCCATCTCTTGAGCGAGCTTGCGCATCGCCGTTTGCCCATCGTCTTTCTGGATGTCGGGAAGGTGAAACCGCTGATCAGCAATATTCGCGTCGATTATTCCAAGGGCATCGGAGAGGCGGTGCAACACATTGTCTCGCTAGGACACAAGCGGATCGGGTTCATCAGCGGACCGCTTACGTTAAAATCGGCGCGGACGCGCCGTTCGGCATTCTTGAAATGTATCAGCGCCCGCGGCATTGGCCAACGTCGGCAAAGCGTTGTCGAAGGCAACCACAAAATCGATGGCGGGGAACTGGCGATGACGCAGTTGCTTTCACTACGGGAGCCACCGACCGCCGTGCTCACCTCCAACGACCTGACTGCAATCGGAGCGCTCCGGGCCATCACTCGCACCGGCTTACGTGTCCCTGAGGATATTTCGGTGGTTGGTTTCGATGATATCGAGTTGAGCCGGTTTACCCAGCCACCACTCACCACCATCCGCCTTTCTCGTGACGAACTGGGTCGAAAGGCTTTCGATGCGTTGTATGAGACCGTCGAGGGGCAGGCGCGTGCGGGGCACGAGATCAAAGTCGGCACCGTTCTTGTTCTTCGAGAGTCAACCGCGCCAGCAAAGTCAAAACCCCGCTTCCGATGAGTTGACCACGGTTGTAGGATTTTGGCTGATGTAAACGTTTTCACACTTTGGGCGACTGTTGCGTCTCGGATCGAAAAGAGAATCGGGTTTCGCTTTTATGAAAATTCTTCAAGCAGCATTGTTCGCAACCACCTGCCTGCTCGTCGCGCCTGCGCTTGCGGCAAACTCTCGAGAGGATTCCCCAACCAAGGAATCGATGGTGTCTTCGGTGGTTGTCATCGACGCCCGACAGCAGAAGTCGGCCCCGGAGACCGGTTACCTGCATGCCGGAGGCGTTTCCAAAGCGGGGCATTCCATCGCCATCAACAGCCGGTACCTGAGCCGGGATGGCAAGCCCTGGTTGCCGGTGATGGGTGAGTTCCATTTTGCGCGCTATCCGGAAGCGTACTGGGAGGAAGAGATTCTGAAAATGAAGGCGGGCGGAGTACAGATCGTCTCCACCTATGTGTTCTGGATCCATCACGAAGAAATTGAGGGGCAGTTCGACTGGACGGGACAGAGGAACCTGAGACGCTTTGTGGAGCTCTGCCGGAAACACGGAATGCTGGTGTTTGTGCGCATTGGCCCCTGGGACCATGGGGAGGTTCGCAATGGAGGGCTCCCGGATTGGCTGTTGCGCAAGGCCAAAGTCCGCACCAACGATCCGATCTACCTGAGCCATGTCCGGCGTTTGTACGGCGAGATTGGAAAACAACTGCAGGGTTTGTTTTGGAACGACGACGGGCCAATTATTGGCGTCCAACTGGAAAATGAGTATGGCGAACGTGGACCCAACGCTGGTGCCGCTCATATCAGCGCACTCAAGCGACTGGCTCTGGAGAGCGGAATCGACGCGCCTCTGTTCACCGTGACCGGTTGGCCCAAAGCGGACTTTCCGGCCCCAGAAGTGATTCCAGTGTTCGGCGCCTATCCCGACGGTTTCTGGGAGGAATTGCCGGGCGAGGCTCCCCCTCACGAGGCTTATCTCTTTGAACTCAAGCGCGACACCGACGATATGTCTGCCGACCTGATTCGGTATGAGCACTATCCTTACCTGCTGGCGGAGGCGGGTGGAGGCATGGAGATGTCTTATCATCGCCGCCCCCTGATTCGGCCCGCGGATGTTGCGGCCATGGACGTTACGCACGTCGGCTCAGGAGCCAACCTGTACGGTTATTACATGTTTCACGGAGGGGCCAATCCCGAGGGGAGGCTGACGACGCTGCAGGAATCGCACGCCACTGGTTACCCCAATGATGTTCCCCAAGTGACCTACGACTTCCAGGCTCCGCTTGGGGAGTACGGGCAGATGCATCCCTCGTTTCGAAATCTGAAACTATTGCATCAGTTTTATAGCGATTTCGGAGCCGAACTCGCGCCTATGACGGCTTTCTTGCCGGAGCAACTCCCGGCCAGTCCAGCGGATTCTGCGACCCTGCGCAGCGCGGTCCGCACCGACGGCGATGGCGGATTTGTATTCCTCAATAACTATGTGCACAACCTGCCCATGCCCGACAAGAAGGGGATTACATTTCAGATCCGGCTGCCCAAGGAAACCGTCGCGTTGCCGCGGAACCCGGTTGACATACCCTCGGGCGCATATTCCATTTGGCCATTCAACCTCTCCCTGGGTAGCGCGCGTCTGCTGTACAGTACCGCCGAGTTGTTATCAAAACTGGAGCTGGAGGATTCCAGTTACTACGTTTTCTTTGCAGTTCCCGGCGTAGCCCCCGAATTCGCATTCGACGAAACCAGCGTCGGCAAGATCGTTGCGGAGGGCGGAACCCTGGTTCGAGAGCACGGTCGTCTTTACGTTGACGGGCTCAAACCCGGCACCAATGAAGCGATCTCGATTCAGACCGTATCCGGCAAATCAGTTCACCTATTGCTGCTGTCGCAGGAGCAAGCGCAGAGCCTGTGGAAGATCGAAATCAACGGCAAGCGTTATCTCGCGCTAACCGATGCCGATGTCTTCTTCGACGAATCGACGCTGCACTTGCGCTCGCGCGACCCATCGAAGCTGGCATTTTCGATACTCCCACCTCTGTCGAGAGATCCCAAGGCGAACGCGCCGCTGAGAAGCGTGGGCAGCGATGGCGTTTTTGCTTCCTATGCGGCAGAGGTGGCGCCAAGAGAGTTCGACATCCGATGGGAGCAAACGCAGCCCGCCGGGCCCAGGGAACCAGTGCACACCAGTTCGTTGCAGCGCAAGGGACCGGTGGCGGTGGTTCCGGAAGAGGCGGAGTTCAAGGACGCCGGCACCTGGAAGATCACACCGCCTTCGTTGGGCGGAACTGGAGTGAGCGACGTCTTTCTGCGCATCGACTATCGCGGTGACATTGGCCGCCTCTACGCAGGCCAGCGCTTGTTGGATGATGACTTCTACCATGGAGAAACCTGGGAAGTCGGATGGAAGAGATTTACTTCCCTGGGCGGCAGCGACATTACGCTTAAAGTCTTGCCTTTGAGAAAGGACGCTCCGATTTACCTCTCACCGGGGGCGCGGCCGGATTTCGGCTCCGGGCAACAGATTTGCACCGTGAGGTCGATTGGGGCATCGACCGAGTACGAAGTGCAGGTGACTTTTTAGCTTAGTTTTGCGGCTATGTCCTGGCGGCTATGTCTTTGAGCGCAGGAAAGGAACTAGGCTGGCTGAGGATGCGTGCCGGGGGTTGTACCCCCGAACGGATGGCCCTGGTCATGATTTCGAATGCCAGGCCCATGGTTGGCGGGATGACAACGGTGGCTGCGAGCAGGCCGCGGCGCACCCATTCCAGGCCGGTTTTCGGCACCCCGTCGCAGCCGATAAAAGGCAGGCTCAGCCAATTTTTACGAGCCTGAACCTCCGCCACTTCTTCGAATGCCCGCCTCGCGCCGACGCCCATAGCATCGTTCTGGCAAGCCATCGCGCGAATGTGGAGCTGTACGGATGTGCTCAGCGACAACCACGATTTAACGGATCGATATCCGCTGCCCTCTGTCCAGTCTCCCTTAATCACTTTCAGGTTCACATTTCCAGGCTTGGTCGAATTCATTCCCGACGTGCGCAAGCGGGCTACTTCACCGCCGGAAGGTCCCTCGATGTACAGCACGCCACCTCCGTTTGGGAGCAAGGCGGCCAATTGCCGGCCCTGGATTCTTCCAACTTCCTCCTGAACCGTCGTAATGGCAAAAACTGTCACCCGGGAGTTCATCCGAAGTTTGGCCACATAATCGACTTCACGATTCAGCACTCCCCAGCTGATGTTTGCCGCAGTGGCTGCGGCGGCCACTTGAGGCATTCCGGTGCCGACTGGCTCTACCAGAATTGCGTCTGGCCGCTGGGCCGGGTTCTGGATGACTTTCAACAGTTGTTGTGTTTGATTGACGGCATCGTTGCCGGCGTAGACGATCTGAAGACTTGTGTTCAGCCGTCGAGCAGCCTCTTCAGCGGCCGCTGCCTGCTCCTGCTGGTAGTCGTTATTGTCCGTTATGAGTGAAACCACCAGGTTGAGTTTGGTCATCAGGCTCCCCGAGCCCATGTCTGAAATCTGACCTGCCCTTTAGCAAACTGCGAGCGGTCCACGCCGTCGATTGCTTCGCACATGGATGGGACCGGGCACCAACAGCATGGCACACTTCCGGACGCTTCCGGTTGTCGATCTGTGCGAACCGACATTTGCCTTGTATTCGCCAAAGACGTGACCCACGCTGCGCCCGCTTGCGCCATCGTCAGGCTGACACCCCGCCAAGGTCACCCCGGGCTGTGACCATCGGCACTGCCACACTTCCGCCCAGGCGAGAAGATACCAGGTGATCTCGCTGGAGGAAAGCTATGAAACGAATCTTGATTCTTGGCGCGGCAGGCAGGGACTTCCATAACTTCAATGTCTTGTTTCGCGATAACCCCAACTATAACGTGATCGCCTTTACTGCCACTCAAATCCCCGACATTGCCGGCCGCCGCTATCCAGCGGAACTTGCCGGTCGTCTATATCCCGAAGGCATTCCTATCGTTGAAGAGAAGGATATGGAAGGCCTGGTTGCTGAGAAGGAGATTGACGCAGTTGTGTTTTCTTATAGTGATGTTTCCCACCAGAACCTGATGCATCTCGCCTCTCGTGCTGTCGCTGCCGACGTCGATTTCTGGCTCCCAGGAACCGAGCATACGCAGCTGAAATCGACGGTCCCGGTTATTTCCGTGTGCGCGGTGCGTACGGGATGCGGTAAGAGTCCGGTATCCCGACTGGTCGCCGAAGAATTGCACAGCCAGGGTCGAAAACCAGTGGTCATCCGCCATCCCATGCCTTACGGAGACCTGGCGGCGCAGGCCGTCCAGCGGTTTGCCTCCATGGAAGACCTTGACCTGCAGCAGTGCACCATCGAAGAACGCGAAGAGTACGAACCGCACATTGTCAAAGGAACAGTGGTCTATGCGGGAGTGGATTACGAGAAGATTCTCCGCCAGGCCGAGAAAGAAGCAGACGTCATTCTGTGGGATGGCGGCAACAACGACACTCCTTTCTATGTTTCTGACCTGGAAATCGTGGTCGTCGACCCGCACCGTCCGGGGCACGAGCTGTCTTACTTTCCCGGCGAAGTCAACCTGCGGCGCGCCGATGTGATCGTGATCAATAAGATGGACACCGCTGAGCAGCGCGACATTGAGACGGTTCGCCAGAACATCAAGCTCAACAACCCGAAGGCCGTTGTTTTTGAGATGGCTTGCCGAGTCTCCATTGCCGATCCCAGCCTGGTGAAAGGAAAACGCGTGTTGGTGGTCGAGGACGGTCCCACTCTCACCCATGGAGAAATGCCTTACGGCGCCGGCGTAGTCGCGGCGCGACAATCCGGGGCGGCCGAACTGGTGGACCCGCGGCCTTACGCCGTGGGGTCCATCCGGGGTACGTATGATCGTTATCCTCACCTGACGGATCTTCTACCCGCCATGGGCTATAGCGCGATTCAAAGGCATGAACTGGAAGAAACCATCCGCCGCACTCCCTGCGATCTTGTGCTGGTCGCCACTCCGATTGACCTCGCGCGTGTGATCAAGATCGATCGTCCCAATCTGCGCGTGACCTATGAAGTCGAAGAACTCACTAAGCCCGGCCTGGCCGAAACTCTGGTAAAGTTCGCGCACCAGCACGAGCCAGCCCTGGCAGGAGCCGGAAAATGAATGGCAATAATAACGCCAAGGATTTTCTTTCGATTCGGGATTTTTCGCCGTCCGATATCCAATACATGCTCACTCTAGGCCGCCAGGTGAAGGCTCACCCGACCGCCTACAGCGGAGCTCTCCGTCGCCAGACCCTGGCCATGATCTTCGAGAAACCGTCATTACGCACCCGGGTGACCTTTGATGTCGGCATTCAGCAACTGGGAGGATTCTCGCTCTACCTCTCTCCAGCCGAAATCAATCTGGGCAAACGCGAGTCGGTTTACGACGTGGGTAAGAATCTGGAACGTATGGTGCAGGGCATCATGATCCGCACGTTTTCCCATGAGATCGTGGAGGAGATGGCGGAGTATGCCAGCATCCCCGTGATCAACGGGCTTACGGACTACAGCCATCCCTGCCAAGCCATGGCCGATTACCTCACGATTTGGGAGGCGAAAGGCCATCTGGAAGGGCTGAAAATTGCGTTCATCGGTGATGGCAACAACGTGGCGCGTTCGCTGGCATTTGCTGGAGCTCAACTAGGCGCGCACGTTTGGGTGGCTACGCCCCCGGGATATGATCTTGATGCAGCCTCGATCCAGTGGGCCCGCAAGCGAGCAACCGAGACGGGCGGCACTTGCACAGTGACCAATGATCCCGATCAGGCGGCTGCGGGAGCGGACGTGATCTACACCGACATCTGGGCCAGCATGGGCAAAGAGGACGAGGCGGAAACGCGCAAGCACATCTTCCTGCCTTATCAGGTCGATGCGACTCTATTCCGGCGGGCGAAACCGGATGCCATCTTTCTCCACTGCCTGCCCGCACATCGTGGCGATGAAGTCACCAACGATGTGATCGATTCGCCAAGGTCGCTGGTATTTCAGCAGGCAGAAAACCGGCTGCACGCGCAAAAGGCGATCATGCTGGAATTGATGAAGGGCGAGTTTGTGAAATTGCCGGGACTGGTCGAGTTGCAAGAACTGGCGCACGTGTAAGGACCCTTTAGTGAATTGTCATCCCGAGCGAAGNNCGCTTCGCTCGGGATGACAAAGTCTGATGAATTGAGAGTTGAAGAGTGAGGCCTTACCGCTGCTTATGAAGACCATGCTCCTAGCGGTTGGTGGAAACTCCCTGATTCGCGCGGGAGAGGCGGGAACCATCGCCGAGCAACGGGCTAACGCACAGCGCACCGCGGCCCAGATCGTCGGCCTGATCCGCGCCGGCTACCGCATCGTGCTGACCCACGGCAACGGGCCGCAGGTTGGGGCCGCGCTACTACGCTCGGAACGCGGGGCCAGCCAGGTTCCCGGCCACCCGTTGGACGTTTGCGGCGCCTCGACCCAGGGGGAGATTGGATATCTTCTGCAGCAAGCGCTTGAGACAGAACTGCACCTCGCCAAAATCATCGTGCCGGTTGCCACAATTCTTACCCAGAGTCTGGTGTCGCCCGACGATGCCTCGATGCAACATCCGACCAAGCCAATCGGTCCTTTCTTTTCGCGCGCCGACGCCGAAGAGAGGAAACGCGTTTTCGGATGGCAGATTGTGGAGGATGCGGCCCGCGGTTATCGCCGCGTGGTCGCATCGCCCGAGCCGATTGACGTGATCGAACTTGAGGTCATTCGCGATCTGATCGGGCAAGGCGTGCTGGTGATCGCCTGCGGCGGCGGAGGAATTCCGGTGGTCTGGCAGAATGGAACATTGCAAGGGGTCGAGGGGGTCATCGACAAGGATCGCGCCTCCGCCTGGCTGGCTTCGCGCCTGGGCGTTGATCTATTTGTGATTTCCACTGACACCGACTACGTGTATCTGGACTACAAGAAACCAACGCAGCGTGCGTTGCAGCATGTCAGCGCGGCGGAGTTGGAGCAGTACGCCAAGGCTGGCCACTTCCCACCCGGCAATATGGGCCCGAAAGTCGAATCTGTGTTGCGCTTCCTGCGCCAAGGGGGGAGGGAGGCTATCATTACCTCTTGCGAGAATTTGTGTCGAGCGGTTGGATCTGCTGGCAAGGAATCCGTCGGCACGCACATGTTCTCGGATCGCAAACCTGCGGAACCAGGGCGTGATCGGGCGCTTGAGCTTCCGGTAGGAGGACGCTGATGTCGAAGCCGAATGTCATTCCGCTCCAGCCCATGCCCCTCCATTCCACTGCGTCGGAATCTGCGTTATCCAATGGCGCCAGATTGAAACACGTCATCGAATCCCAGCAATTCACAGTCCCGTTGCTCATGGAGTTGTTCGAGCGCTCGCGCGGCATGGAGCGCGTGGCGGCCCGCGGAGGCACGCTCGACTACCAGCACCGCATCCTGACCACGCTCTTCTACGCGCCCTCGACCCGCACGCGCCTCTCATTCGAAGCCGCCATGCATCGCCTCGGCGGACGCGTCCTCTCCACCGAAAACGCGGGCGTCTTTTCTTCCGAGATCGAAGGCGAGCAGGTCGAAGACTCCATCCGAATCATCAGCGGCTATTCCGATGTCATCGTCATCCGCCACACCGCCGATGACGGCGCCCGCCGCGCCGCCGAAGTCTCGGCCGTCCCGGTGGTCAACGCCGGAGACGGCAATGGCGGCCAGCATCCCACCCAGGCTTTGCTCGACCTGTATACGATTTACCGCCAGCGTCCTCTCGATGGCCTGAGTGTTGCAATCATAGGAGAGCTTGACCGCGGCCGCACGGCTCGCTCGCTGGCGTATCTGCTGGCCAAGTTCGACCGGGTAAAGATGTTCTTTGTTAGCCCGCCGCAGCTCCAGATGAAACCCGACATCCTCGAATATCTCGACGAGCACGGCGTCCGCTATGAACTGGAATCGGATATCGACCGCGTGATTGGCGAAGTCGATGTGGTCTACCAGACGCGAATCCGCCCCGAGCGCGTGCGAGATATGGCCGGTCGAGGCAACGATGGCCGAGGAAGCGACGGCCTCCGGCGTTATGCCATCGATTCAAAAGTAGTGCAGCGCATGAAGCCGGACGCCCTGATCCTTCATCCGTTGCCCCGCACGGTCGAGCTGGATAAGTCCGTCGATGCCGATCCCAGAGCCATGTATTTCCGCCAGGCCATGAACGGCCTCTACGTGCGAATGGCGCTGCTGACCATGTTGTTGGAAAAGGAGCCGGCAGCGGGGAGTGCCTGGTGGTAGGAGCAAGGTGAGCGCAGCCTAACACGCTATGGCAAAAGTCGGAGATCGGCGAGCGAGCCGCACTTTTCACGAATTGTCATCCCGAGCAAAGCGAGGGATCTGCAGTTTGCCGCGATAATGCAGATCCCTCGCTTCGCTCGGGATGACAACATCTGGTGAATTGAGGGCGAATCGACGAATCTCACTTTCACGATGTGCTGTTAAGGGGGTTGCTGGAGGTACATAACTCTTATGTGCGACACGAGTGCTGTTTTGGTCAAACGCCTTCTTGTCACGGCGCTGACGCCGTTGCTCTTAGTTGGTGGACAGATGAACGGGCAGGCCGAAAAGGACCCACACCGTCCGGTCTGCGCCAATGCTCGCTGCCGAAAGGTCAGATCTTTCGCGAAGGCCAACTACTGCGGCGCGCCGGAAGGGAACGGCCCCGAAGACAGCTGTGCGATTCGTCGCCCGAAGAAGCTTGGGACAGGAATCAAAGTTGCAGCAGGGTTTGATTGTAGTTGGATTGAAGGCGTACGAAAGTGCCAGCAGCATGGACAGCCATCACCAGAAGTCCGAAACATCCTAGTCGGTGAACTGCGAAGTCTAGGCTTTCCCGCCAAACCAGGTGGACAAATCTATTTTAATGTCTGGGAGTCCACGGCCTCGGGCTGGTCTCTCGCAGAAGCGTATTACGATCATTCTGCCGGAGACGATCTAGCTCTCTGTCAGGTGATAATGATCATCGACCAAGGTTCACACACGTTCGTGCTGCGAAAAGTGCCATTCCAAAAGACGGATGTAGATAAGCCTACGGTGACAACTTGGACTCCGATCGATTTGGCGGATGTCGACGGCGATGGGCACGTCGAGGTCATTTTGGAGGGCGATGCGTATGAAGACCACTGGCTTGAAGTTGTCAGCGTGCACGATGGGTCCATCCGCACGATCTTTTCCGGTCTCGGCTACTACCTGTAGGGGAGGGATTTGATATGACCACCGAACTAATAGAAAAAACTATGCGCACCGATTACTTCGTAGAACTCGAAAACCTGTATGGGGCCCACAACTATCATCCACTCGACGTAGTCATCGAGCGCGCGGAAGGCGTCTGGGTGTATGACGTCGAGGGCAAGCGTTACCTCGATTGCCTGGCGGCGTATTCCGCGGTGAATCAGGGACACTGTCATCCCAAAATTCTCGCCACCCTCATCGAGCAGGCCCGCAAAGTCACGCTCACCTCGCGCGCCTTCCGCAACGAGCAACTGCCGCTGCTCTACAAAGAACTCCACGACCTCACCGGCTTCGATCAGGCGCTCCCCATGAACTCCGGCGCCGAGGCCGTCGAAACCGCGCTCAAGACGGCGCGCAAGTGGGGCTACAAGATCAAGGGCATCGCCGACGGCAAGGCCGAGATTATTGTCTGCGCCAATAATTTCCATGGCCGCACCGTCACCATAGTCGGCTTCTCCACTGACGAACAATATCGCGATGGCTTCGGCCCCTTCACTCCGGGATTCAAAGTGATTCCCTTCGGCGACGCGCGCGCCCTCCGCGAAGCCATCACGCCCAACACCTGCGCCTTTCTGGTCGAGCCCATTCAAGGCGAGGCCGGAATCGTCATTCCGCCCGCGGGTTTTCTCCGCGAAGCCGCCGAAGTCTGCCGCCAGAATCGCGTCCTCCTGATGACCGACGAAATTCAATCCGGCCTGGGACGCACCGGCAAGCTCTTCGCCTACATGCACGAAGGCATCACGCCCGACGTATTGATCGTAGGCAAAGCGCTAGCCGGAGGCTTCTATCCCGTCTCGGCCATCCTCGCGTCGCGAGAGATTCTCGGAGTCTACAAACCTGGCGACCACGGCAGCACTTTCGGCGGCAATCCGATGGGCTGCGCCATCGCCCGCACCGCCCTTCGAGTCCTAATCGAAGAAAAAATGGTGGAACGTTCCGCCGAGTTAGGAGCGTACTTCCAGACCCTGCTCCAAACCCTGCGCAGCCCCGACTTGAAAGAGGTGCGCGGCAAAGGCTTGTGGATCGGCATCGAACTCCACAGCCCCGCGCGTGCCTACTGCGAAGCGCTGAAAGAAGAAGGCATCCTGTGCAAAGAGACGCACGACAGAGTAATTCGAATCGCGCCGCCACTCGTCATCACCCGCGAAGAGATTGACTGGGCCTTTGAGCGAATCGCGAAAGTGATTCAGAAGCACTGATTCGGAAGTGACGAACCAAATTAAAGATGCCCTTCCATTCAGGAGCGAACGGAAGGGCATTAATGTTGCGAAGTTCCCCCACGAAAAGCCCTTACTGTTTGTCGTATACCGCCGTATACTTCATTTTCTTGCCTGTCGCATCGGTTCCGCTGACGGTTACAGTGCGGCTCTTGCCATCGGCCGACACGACAATGCGACCCTTGGCCGTGACCTTGCCGTCTTTCTTGTTGGTCAGTTCGATGGTGCGGTCATCCACCTTCTTGTAAGCGCGCGTGGTTGAAGACGAATCGCCGACGAGGGGGTAATCTTTCCCATCGAACTTTCCCGTCCATTCATTGTGCGTGGGCTTGCCATCTTTGTCGACGCCGTCTACCGTGACCTTGACGTCGTCGCCCGCGGCCTCGTAGACCACCGTGGTGTTCTTGGTGGCGCCAGCGGGGAACTTGGATTTGGCATCGTTCAGCTTCCACGTCCCCATATTGGCCTCGCTGGCGAAGCCCAGCGCCGCAGTCAGACACACAGCCGCGGCTAATGCAATCATCCTTGTTTTCATGAATCCTCCTGTTGTGGAAAACAAACTGTTCGGGCCGGATTGAAGCGGCTGCCATTCTAGTGCTGCGGGGCGCAATCAGCAACTCGCAATTCTGCTGCGCCGATTCAGCGTTATGCCGATTTCACATTCAGCCGAGTTTCGATTCTTTCCAGCAATCCAGCGCCGGCTTCACCTGCATCGCGAGTGGAGAATTCATGGCCCAGTTCGATCACCGGAAGGGTCGAGCCAGCCTCCTGAAAGGCATGCGGTTTGGCTGGGGACGCAGTCATGTCGGGGCCGACCAGCAGCAGATCGAAGGGCGAAACACGCATCAGCAGTCGAGCGTCGCCCAGGCTGCTGCTGCTCTGGACGTCGTAGCCCGCCCGGCGCAGCAGTTCGCGCAGGTAGGCAAGCACGTCGGCATTGGAGTCAAGGCACAGGATACTTCGCCCTTTGGAAACTGGTGTCTCGGCACGGGCTCCCGAGCGATAGAAGGCGGCGACGGCCTTCTCTTCCGATTCGTGGGTGTCGAACACGGCCGTGAGTCGTGTCATCTCCAGAACCTTGCGGACAGTTTCGGGCACGTTGCAAAGCTTCAGTTCTCCTCGCGCCTGGCGGGTGCTGGTCAGGGCACGGACCATGGTGCCGAGGCCGCTGCTGTCAATGAATCCGACGTCGCCCAGGTGCAGAACGATGGAGCGGCGATCGCGCAACACCCAGGCAATGTGCTCGCGCAGAGCATCACTTGCCTGACCGGAAACGATCCTTCCGTTGCAGCGCACGATAGTGACGCGTCCAACCTCGCGAGTTTCCAGAGACAGGGCCAATGAGCCTCCCATGCGGCCACGGATGAAGCCGCGAAACCGCCACATTATAGCGCTGATGTCAGCGAAGGAGTGGTTTGAAAACTGAAAGCCAGGTCCGGTTAATCTTCAAGCAAAAAAAACGGGACACCGCTTACGCGGTGTCCCACCTACCAGCAACTTGACCTACTTACTTATTCTCGTTGAGTGATCCGGCGCCAAACTCCTTGCGCTGAATGATCGGACGGGCGGCTCTGGCTTGTGCTACCGCGGGCACCGCTGCCGCCGCTCCGTAGCGTTCAAGCAGCACTGGTACCATGGCGCCTTCCGCTTCTTTCACGAACGTAAGTTTGCTCTCGCCCAGCAGATCGACGCGGATGAAATCGCCCAGCTTTACCTGTCCAGTCGCCACCAGGTTCGCCAGTGGAAACACCAGGTGCCGTTCAATCGCACGTTTCAAATGCCGCGCGCCGTACTTCGGATCGGTGCCCTCGGCGAGCAGAAAGTTCTTGACCTGTGGCGTGCAGTTGAACACGAACTGGTTCGCACCCGCCGCCATCAGGACTCGCTGTTGGACCATCCCCAATTCGATTTCCAGGATCTGCTGCAAATGCTCGGAACGCAGCGTCTTGAAGACCACAACTTTGTCGATGCGGTTCATGAACTCCGGCGCAAACTTGCGGCGCGCAGCATCCACCGCCGAGCGGTTAATTTTTTCGTCGAGTGAGTTATCCACCTGCACCGCTCTCGGCGCGAAGCCCAGGCCGCCATCGACCAAACCGTTCATCTCAGCCGCGCCCAGGTTCGACGTCATGATGATGATGCAGCTGGAGAGATCGACGCGCCGGTTATCGCCCAGCGTCAACGTGGCCTTGTCCAGGATTCCGAGCAGCAACTGCCACAGCGAGTCGGAAGCCTTTTCGATTTCGTCGAACAAAAGGATCGAAAGCTTCAGCTTGTCCGTGTGCCACTGGTTGAGCGCTTCCTGGGTCAGCAGTGGATGGGTCTCGCGGTGTCCCAGGTATCCCGGAGGCGAGCCGATCAGTTTCGCAATCTCGTGCGAATGTTGAAACTCGGCGCAATCGATTTTGATGCAGGCCTTGGCGTCGCCGAATAGCGACTCCGCTACCGCTTCGACCACCCGCGTCTTGCCCGAGCCGGTCGGCCCCAAAAAGAGCAGATTGCCCACGGGACGGCCCGGCGCATTCAGCCCGGCCAGAAACATCTGATAGATCTCCGCGACCTTCTCGATGGCCGCATCCTGTCCCACAATCTTGCGGCGCAGGGCGGTCTCAAACTCACGGGCGTCATTGCTGCGGCGGCTAGGATCCAGCACGGTTGCAAGGTTCGTTCTCATTGTCTCGGGCCCTTGTTTCCTTTCCGGGTTCTTCAAGTTTTCTGCGAAACTGCTCATTTTTGTCACTCGCCTGTCGGTCGCTTGCTTGTCTTTGAAGTTACTTGCGCTTGTTACTCGGGAGGAAGCTGACGTTTCCTCACTCGCCTACTCCTCGTGCAAGCCGCTCGCCATCCTCCGCACCCGCCCTATTCCCCCGTTTTCCATCAGTTTAGATGCGCCTAGCCCATTTCACGCCAGTCCTGTCACGTTACCCACAGCCACCCCAAGAGCAATTGTTTGCAGTCTGCTGGAACTTTCCCTCAGCGCTCCGACGGCCACTCATCCGCCCATGTACGCGAGCAGTAACCGGCTTGACCATCCGTAACTTTCAGCCCAGGTTACCCCCGAGGACAATAGAAAAAGATTTCCTTCTGGAGAATGTCCTTGTCCCAATTGCCTGGCGCTGGATTTTCAGAAATCACCCTCCTAGAAACCCCGTTCTCAATGGCCAGCATTGCTGTCTTGTTTGTGCGCCTGGCCCTGGCAAGTCTCTGCCTGTTATCGCCCCCCGCGGTCGCCGTGCAAAACCCGCATGCCGCCCAGTTAGTCCAGGTGAAGGCCGACGTCCACAAAAAAATCGAACTCCCCGCGCCAGTGGTTGCGCCGCCTGGCTCCGCCGTCTATCAGGCTCAGCGCGGAGACAGTCTTCCCTCTGTCGCCCGCAAGTTTCTCAAGCGCACCAAGTACCTGACCTCAGCCGAACTGGCCGAAGCCATCCGCCAAGCCAACCACGACCTTGAGGGAGTCTTCCTCAAATCCGGGGAGCAGATCATAATCCCCGGAATTCTTGAATCCGCAATTGTAGAGAAACCGGTGCCAGTTGCAAGAGATTTCGAAGTGCGCGCGATCTATCTCACGGGAGTCATGGCGGGCAGCGACCACGGAGTGCGCATCATCCGCCATTGGCGTGAAGTCGGGGGCAACGCAGTCGTGTTCGACATAAAGGATAGCGACGGCGTTGTCAACATCGCTTTCGACCACCCGCTCGCCAGCGGACAACGTCACTACATTTCCGACCTGCCCAAGTTCGTCCATTTCCTGCATTCCGAGAACATGCACGCCATCGCCCGTATCGCCATTTTCCGCGATGAGCATCTGGTCACGAGCCATCCCGAACTGGCGGTAAAGTCTCACGGCACTGGCCAGGCGTGGCGTGAAAATGGCAAGCTTGTCTGGACTGATCCCTCGAATCCCAAAGTGCAGGACTATGACATCGCGCTGGCAAAATTCGTAGCCCAATCCGGTGTCGATGAAGTTCAGTTCGACTACGTCCGCTTTCCCGCTGAAGGCAATCAGAAGGATGCCGAGTTTAGCTATCAGGCCGATCATCCAAAGCAGCAGCGCTCAGAGGTGATCGCGAACTTTCTCGATCGCGCTTATGCCCAGATTCATCCCACCGGCGTCCTGCTTTCGCTGGATGTCTTTGGAGTCATGGCGTGGCAGCGTCCCGTCGATCTTGCGCACACCGGGCAGGATATTGTAGCGATGTCGAAGCACTGCGACGTGCTCTCGCCCATGATTTATCCTTCGCACTTTTTCGGCATGGACGGTATCGCGCACCCCGGCGACGCGCCCGAGCATTTCATCGGCGAATCCATGGACCGCTTCAAGCTCATCACCAAAGACAGCGGAGTAGTGATACGTCCCTGGCTGCAGGCCTTTGCATGGCGCACCAAGACTTACTCGCCCCAGTATGTTGAAGTTCAGATCGAGGTCGCAAAACAGAAGGGCGGCGTCGGCTTTCTTTTCTGGAACGCCAACAACGATTACTCGAAGCCCTACATCGCCATGCCGGAAATGCGCGCTGCCAAAGCCCGTTACTTCCGCGGCGACGAAATGGGCGTGAAGCCCGAACCTGTTGCAGCTACGCCGATCGCTTTAAACGCAGCGCCCAACACGAAGGACTTGGATACCGGGAATGTATTGCCCTCCGAGGATAACCCAGTTGCCGCGCAGAAGATCTGGCGCCACTGAGATGCTCCGACGGACTCCTTGCGGCGAACCGATGAATGTTCAAACCCGAAGCGCCATTTTTGTCTACGCGTTGCTGATGGCGGCGTGTTTAAATGTAGCCGCTCAGATTAGCCGAGTTTCCAGCGATGAATCTGAAAGGGTGCTCTCCCTTGAAAACGGCTGGAATCAAGCCGAGGTTAGACATGACACTCGCGCTCTGAGCATGCTGCTTGCGGACACTTTTGAATACACGGATTCAGACGGAAGCTTTCTCAACCGGTCGCAGTGGCTAGACCAAGTTGGTAGTGGAGCGGATCAGTATGAGCAACTGGGTAACACCGGGATGGTAGTTCATGTCTATGGGAATGCGGCGGTTGTTACCGGAGAGTATCGCGAGCGGTTAAGAGTCAAAGGCAAGCTAGTGGTTCGGTCCGGTCGTTTCACTGATACTTGGATCCTTCAGAACGGGCAGTGGAAGTGCATGGCGAGCCAGTCGACTCTCATCACGCGCTAGAAGGCTTGCTACGCCGTGGTCTTACGACCGCGGCTCATCGCCGGCGCAAATTACAGGAAAGCGGGCCGTAGCTTCTTTCCGCGCCATGACTGAAGTTTCCGTGACCGCGTCGACCCGACATTTTCTGCTTTGCAACTCCATGCCCTGTCCCGCACACTTGAACAAATCTCTCATGCCCGTTGCTGCCGCCAAGCCGGCCATTATGCTCCCCGAAGCGTTTCGTTCGCCTGCCCAGCACAGACTGGTATTAGGTCTCTTGCTGGTGGTGGTCACGCTGGCCCTCTTTAACCCTCTCTCGCACAACGGTTTTGTGAATTTTGACGATGACCGTTATGTCACGGATAACTCGCAGGTGCGATCGGGGCTGCACTGGAGCACTGTTGCCTGGGCTTTTACTTCGTTCGATCTGGCGAACTGGCATCCGCTCACATGGCTCTCCCATGCGCTGGACTGCCAGTTCTTTGGGCTTAATCCCACCGGCCATCACTACACGAACCTCTTATTGCATACCGCGAACGCGCTGCTGTTGTTTCTTGTCCTGCAGTGGTTCACCGGATACACCACGCGCAGCCTGATGGTCGCCGCCCTGTTTGCCGTTCATCCACTTAATGTTGAGTCCGTCGCCTGGGTCGCGGAACGCAAGAACCTTCTCTGTATGTTCTTCCTGCTGCTGACGCTGGCCGCCTACGGACGGTATGTCCGCCGGTCGACCATAGCGCACTACCTGCTGGCCGCTGTTCTTTTTGCTCTAGCTCTCATGTCCAAGCCCATGGCGATCACGCTCCCAGCACTCCTTCTTCTACTGGATTACTGGCCGCTGAGGAGATTCGTGGAAAGTCGGGCGTCTTCGCCTAACCGTAAAAGGACAGCTTCGAGCAGCGGTTCAGCCGAAGGCGAGGCGTTCGCCTGCAGTCCAATCGACTTCTGCCCAGCCACAATCACACTCCGGTCAGCGTGGTTTTTGTTTCTGGAGAAGGCCCCGCTCCTGCTGCTTTCCATCGCCAGTGCGGTCGTCACCATGGTCGCGCAGCGAGGCGGTGGCGCGGTTCTGACCAGCGCTGCCCATAACCCTCTGCTCCGCATCGAAAATGCAATCGTCAGCTACGCCCTCTACATCGAGAAGGCGCTCTGGCCAGCCCGTCTAGCGGTCCTCTACCCTTATCCGCGCGCATTGTCTGCATGGCAAGTGGCTGCCTCCGCACTCTTCCTTCTAGCTGTCACCGGCGGCGTGCTCAAGTATCACCGGCATCGCTACCTCGTGGTCGGCTGGTTCTGGTATCTGGGAACGATGGTCCCCATGATTGGCCTGGTCCAGGTTGGCAACCAAGCTATGGCCGATCGCTATGCCTATCTGCCTGCAATTGGCCTCTTCATCATGGTTGTTTGGGCCGTCGCTGACTGCGTTCGCTATCTTGCTAAGAACAGCTCTCCAGCGAAAATCCTCGCCCCCGCCGCCATCATCGTGCTGCTCGCTTTTTCCGCCATCACCCGCTCTCAACTCACTTATTGGCACGGCGATCTTACCCTCTGGCGACATGCGCTGGACGAAACCCAAAACAATTTCGTAGCCGAGAATAATTTTGCCAGCGCCCTGATCAAGCAGGGAAGAGGGGACGAAGCCATCATTCATTTTCGCGCCGCCTCCGCCCTCGAACCTGGAGACCCCACCAGCCAACTCAATCTCGGAATCTACGCCCAGGAGCACGGTGACCTCCAACAAGCCGCCGCCCGCTATAACAATGTCCTGCGCCTGGCCACCGATACCCAGCTTCGAGCCTCCGCCTATGCCAACCTGGGCACCGTCGCCTTTGCGCTTCACGATTATACCTACGCCCAGCAAAACTTCGATTCCGCCATTAAGCTGGGGCGCGTCTTCCCGGTGGTTCTCCTCGAGTTGGGAATTATCTCGGAAAGGACTGCCCAGAGCGCGGCTGACTACAACCGTGCCGCCGGCTATTTCAGCCAATTCGTAGCCCTCGAGCCGAGCGACGTCGGATATCTTCTGCTGGCCGACGCGCTGCGTCACGCTGGCCGCCTGGACGATGCCAAACTATCCGGTCAGCGCGCGATGCAACTGTCGGCGGACGTACCCCAAGCCCAGCAACAAGCCGCCAAGTTGTTGATCCAGTAGCGGCTGCCCGGCCGCCTACCCCCGCCAGTCCCTGATCTTCCGTGATCTCGGAACAATCCTTCCCAGTTGCTAAGCTCCGGATTGAGTTTCAGGAGGCCCCGTGCCCGCGTCCGCTAATTCCACCATCAAGATTCTCTACGCCGAGTCCGACGATTCCACTCTTTCAGCCCAATCCGCCGAAATGTCTCATGCTGGACATCACGTCACCACCGCGCTCAACCGCCATGCCGTTCAGGATGCCTTGAAACGCGATGCTTTCGACCTCGTCATCCTCGGCGCTACTTTATCCAAGGACGACCGCCATCACCTGCCCTACATGGTCAGAAAGACAAACCCCGAAACCAAGATTCTCGTCATGCACGCCGGCACCCACCACCACGAAGTCGATGCCGTCGTCGATTCCAACCTCAGCATGAACCGCATCTTCGACAAAATCGCTACGTTGCTTCAGCCCGCCGTTCGCTGACGCATCTCTGATCCAGTGTGGCGCGGACACGCTTGTCCGCGAAACCCCGCGCGCCGAATACTGCTGCCCTTTATCCGAGTGCTCGTTCAGAGGTTCGCGAATGGGTAGAGCNNGAAGCGGTGACTCTTCCTTGGCTGTGGGCCCATTCGATCCGGACTGGGATCGGAGTGACATTTGCGTCGTAACCCGGTAGTCCCTGTTGTCAAGCAGCAACTTTCGGCCCTGCAAAGGTTCCGGAGTCTCAATCCAGGAATTTTCCTCGCAAAACCGCTCTCCATCGTGTTGTTGCAACGAGAAAA
>PLBE01000192.1 GCA_003134435.1 Acidobacteriaceae bacterium | reverse complement strand
GTTTGCGGTCGACGGCACGAACCTCGGCTCGGCAGTCACGCTGGTTGGAGGCTCGGCGAGTTCGGGGAGTATTGCAACGTTGGCCGAGGGAACGCACAGCGTGACGGCGACGTATACGGGGGACGGCAACTTCCAGGGGACGGTTGGGACGCTGAGCGGCGGCCAGGTGGTGGGTCAGGCCACGGATACGACGGTTGTAACTTCGAACCAGAATCCGTCGGTATTTGGGCAATCGGTGACGTTGACGGCGACGATCAGCGGGCAGTTCAACTATGCCAAGTCGGGCAAGACGCACTTGCGGCCAGACGTGAGTGGGACGGTGGCGTGGAGCGCGAATACGGGCTGCAGTTCAAGTCTGGTGACGCCGGGGAATCCGGGGACGGCGACGTGCGTGACGACGGTACTGCCGGTGGGGACGGACGCGATCACGGCGACGTACTCGGGGGATAGTAATCACGGTGGGAGCTCGGGAACGTTGAGCAACCAGGTGGTAAGTCCGGCGAGTGCAGCGGCGACGGTGAGTTCGAGTTTGAATCCGTCGACGTATGGTCAAGCGGTGAGTTTCGGAGTAAGTGTGGCGGCGGTAGCGCCGGGAGCGGGAATGCCGACGGGGACGGTGCAGTTTGCGGTCGACGGCACGAACTTCGGCTCGGCAGTCACGCTGTCTTCGGGCACGGCCACGTCTGGCAGCATTAACACGCTGGCGGAAGGGACGCACACGGTGACGGCGACATATTCGGGCAGCGGCAACTTCCAGGGGACGGTTGGGACGCTGAGCGGCGGCCAGGTGGTGGGTCAGGCCACGGATACGACGGTTGTAACTTCGAACCAGAATCCGTCGGTATTTGGGCAATCGGTGACGTTGACGGCGACGATCAGCGGGCAGTTCGGATTGGCGAAGGTCGGCAAGACGAGAATTCAAAAGATCGTGACCGGAACGGTGACGTGGAGCGCGAATACGGGATGCGGATCGACGGCGGTAACGCCGGGGAATCCGGGGACGGCGACGTGCGTGACGACGATACTGCCGGTGGGGACGGACGCGATCACGGCGACGTACTCGGGGGACAGTAATCACGGTGGGAGTTCGGGAACGTTGAGTGGCGGCCAGGTTGTCCATCAGGCGAGCACGACAACGACGCTCAGTTCGAGCGTCAATCCATCGAATTCCGGCCAATCTGTCAGCTTCACCGCCAAGGTGGCGGCAGTAGCGCCGGGAACGGGGACTCCAACCGGGACGGTGCAGTTTGCGATCGACGGCACCAACTTCGGTTCAGCGGTAACTCTGTCTGGAGGTTCTGCGACCTCGAGCAGTACTTCTACTCTGGCTCCAGGCAAACACAGCATCACAGCGGTCTATAGCGGGAGTGCGAGTTTTGCCTCCAGTTCGGCCACGGCGCTGACACAGGTTGTGAATCTGGCGCCCACCATCACCAGCGCCAGCAGTGTGACGTTCACGCTGGGGGTTGCGAGTTCCTTCACCGTCACGACCACGGGGTATCCGACTCCAAGCCTGGTTGAGGCGGGGGCTCTGCCCGCGGGCGTGACGTTCACGAATAATGGCAATGGGACGGGCACGCTGAGCGGTACGCCGACCGCGGGCGGCACGTTCAAAATTACATTTACCGCGGCGAACGGTGTAGGCTCCAACGCGGTGCAGAATTTCACTCTGACCGCGTCCGGCCCGCTGGTCATCCTGACGCCAACCTACAACTTCGGAACCGTTTACCTCTTCAGCAACGGCAGCACGACCATCACGGTGAAGAATAGTGGCACCTCAACGCTCAACATTAGTGGCGTGACGCTGAAGCTGGGCAACGGAACCAACTTAGGGGATTTCACCTTCGTCAGCTTCTGCCCGCCACAACTCGGGGCGGGGCAAAGTTGCAGCATCAACGTATTATTCTTTGCCGGCAACATTGGCTCGGTGTCTGCCACGCTCAGCGTCTCCGACAATTCTCCGGGAAGTCCGCAACAAACGGTTTTGTCGGCGAACGTGATCAATCCCGTACCGGTCCTCAATCCATCGAACCTGAATTTCGGGACACTCAAGGTTGGGAGCCACAGCAGCGCACAGACCGTGACCCTTACCAACGTGGGAACGACGGCGCTGAATATCACCAGCATCGGCGTGACCGGTACCAACGCGAGCGACTTTGCTGAAACCAATGCTTGTCCGAGTTCGCTTGCGCCCGGCGCCAAGTGCACGATATCGGTCACCTTTACGCCCAGCGCCAAAGGCGGGCGCTCCGCTAACCTGACGGTCATTGACAACGCCTTTATTGGCACGCAAAATGTGTCGCTCTGCGGAAGTGGGGACTAAGGAGCGGGAACTTGATTTGGCATACAACCGGCGGAGCGATCGATGGCGCCATGGGGCCATTCCCATAGTGAATGGTCACAACTTATGGTCGTTGTGAGCAGACTTCGGGGGAGGGCTGTTCGACGAAAGCGTTCGATGACTCATGGAGTCATGGAGCGCTTTTGTTCTTGCGAAATACCCGAAGTTCGACTGAATTCCCAGTTGAGGATGTTCCGAACAAGTACTCGCCTGGTGTGTCCTCAGCGCGTTGCGCTCCATCATCGACAGGTTCCTTCTAATTCTTCGGAAAAACCGCAATAGGAAAAACCGGAAGTCTCTCGTTGCGCCAGAAATTAGTGAAACAGCCCCGACTTCCTGCCGTACAACGAGTGGATCGTGCGCACGATGGCGACGGCGCTCAGGTAGGCGAGAAGCACGCCGATACCGGCGCGCACGCCAGCTGCCAAGAGCATGAATTGCAGCCCGCTTCCGACAAGATAGTGCAATGGACTCAATATCCACCGATGCAGTTGCACGCGGAACAGATCTTTCATGCCGCGGTCTCGGTTTGCGTAGGTGTGCAGGACCGCAAACACGCCGAGGCTAATGGTTCCGTCGACGATTGCGGTTACGGTTACGATGACCAGGTGGGAGAGGAGCTTTGCGTGAACAGCCTCAATGACCAACGCGGTTGCCGCCGTGGACACGATGTCCGCGAGCACGATGTTAGCGTTGATGTTCCAAAGGCGACTGGTCTTGTAGCGGCTCAGTGGCTGCATCCGAAGCCGTGGGGGTCTGGTCCGCATACAATAAGTTTACGGGAATGCCGCAGCAGGGACGTGCGGGGGGGAGTGAATGGACTTCATCGGATTGATCGTCGCGCATGGCTACTGGATCGTGTTGGCAGTGGCCTTCGTAGATCAGTTTGGAACGCCCGTCCCGGCGATTGCGATCTTGCTCACCGCCGGTGCCGTGGCGGGACAAGGCCGGCTCAGCATGGCTGGCATCCTGGCGGCGGCTTGGGCGGGCACGGTGGCCGGCGACGCAGTCCTCTACCAATGCGGGCGATGGCGCGGTGGGCCGCTCATGCGGCGCCTATGCTCTTTTTCTCTGGCACCCGACACCTGCGTCCGCAAAACAGAGACCTCATTTCAACGACTGGGATGGAAGGCTCTGGTGATCGCGAAATTTGTCCCGGGGTTGGCCCTCTTTGCGGCGCCGGTGGCGGGCGCCCTCCGAATGCCGTTCGCCCCGTTTCTCGTCTTCGACAGCATTGGCAGCCTCTTCTATAACGTGGTCGTAGTCGGCCTCGGCTTCGTTCTCCACGATCAGCTCGACCGTGTGGTGGGTTGGTTTCACGCGCTCGGAAGCGCCGCGATTCCCGTTGTGGTTGGCGCAATCCTAGCCTACTGGGGGTGGCGCATCATCCAGAAGCGTCGCATCCTGCGCGCGCTGCGTTGCAGACGGCTGACGCCCGATGCGCTGCGACTCCGGCTTGAGTCCGGCGCCCCGGTAAGCATCCTCGACTTGCGGACCGCGATCGCGTTCGAAGTGAGCCGGCAGACACTGCCGGGTGCGATTCGCGTGGACCCGGAGGAATTGGACACGCGGCATACAGACATTCCCCGTGACTGCGATGTCGTGCTTTACTGCACATGCCCGAACGAGACCACCAGCGCGCGTGTGGCCCTGGCCCTCAAGAAGCGGGGCATCGAGCGCGTCTTTCCGCTGGAGGGCGGCATCGAGGCGTGGGTAGAGTGTGGTTATCCCGTCGAGGTGCCGCCATCACCGACCATCACGCGCGCGGACAAGTGATCTCGGGGCGGCTTCAAGCACGGCGGAAGAATCACCGACAACGGGGCTGTTGGCGTGCAAACTTGAAGTAACACCGGATGAGCACTCCCAGTTCGGCGGAGACATACCGATCAACCGTCAGTCTTGAGGCGTCGCCGGCATAAGACATGCGGGCACCGAACGCGAATTTTTGTCGAGGACCCGAACCGAAATCAGAAGGGACGAACTTTTTCGTACGTTCCGGCTCGGCTCCAAGCCCCATCGAAGCCAGGCGCCAGCGCGTCTCGCATCTGCAGCCGAGCCCTGGATAGTCTGGTCTTCACGTTTGCTTCTGAGAGGCCCAGGGCCTTTGCAGCTTCGCTGATACTGAGGTGCTGCACGTCGCGCAAAATCAGTACTGTGCGGTATTTTTCGGGAAGAGATTCCAGGGCTTTGGTGAGCGCTTCGCGAAGCTCGCGTTGCTCCAACGCCTCCGATGGGATCTCCCGCCAATCCGCGAAATCCTTCGGGATGTAGTCACCTTCGTCGTTTTGCTGTCCTTCGTCCATGGAATCGTAAAGGTGGCGACGGTCCTTGCGCAGCTTCATCTTCGCTTCGTTGATGGTGATCTGGATGAGCCATGTGCTGAACCTGGCTTCCTGACGAAAGCGCGATAGGCCTTTGAACGCCTTCAGGATTGCTTCTTGCGCGACCTCCTCCGCATCTGCGTCGTTCCTGACGATCGAGAGGGCAGCCAGAAAGACGGCGCGCTCGTACGGGCGAACCAGATCATAAAATGCGTCGGCATTGCCGTCGTGAACACGCCGGATCAGACCTGATTCGGCCGCGTTGCGCTGAAACTGAACCCGCGTGGAGGACCGTCCGTTCAGAGGTCTCGGGTTCTGAGATATCAACTCCGTTCCGCCGTTGGTGCCCATCATTGCGCCGCCTGCTTCAGTTGCTGGCTTACAAATTGAGAGCAGTTGACTTGAGACACTTGTCTTCGCGCGAGATCGCGCAGCAGGCCGACTCCGTGCGAATCGACGAACCATACTTTTTCCAGATCGAGGCTTACGGCTTTCTGGTGTGCGAGGGCTTCGTCGCTGAGCCTTTGTAGCTCTTTGACCCAAGGGCCTACGAGGTTGCCTTCCAATTGGAACTGGATGGCTTGATCCGAATCGCTGATAATCGAAATCTTGAGCACTGGGTGGTTTTCCTCCGAAGACACCTTTGCTATGGCAGGAACAGGGCCATCCGAGACAAAGGAAAAGGAAAAGCTATGCTATTGATTATGAGGGTCTTAGATAGTTATTGAGGGAATCCGCCTTCGGAAGGAGCTACGAAATTTCGTGGGTCAGTTGGTTATGGCTTCGTGGCCACGAGATTTCGTGGCCGGCAGATCAGGGTTGAGGGGCGAACGCTTGATCCCGAGTCTCTTCATGCGGCTTCGGAGGGTATTGGGATGCAGATCGAGAATCTTCGCGGCCCCACGTTCGCCCTCGATCACCCAGTCTGTATTTTGCAGAACGCTCAGGATGTGACGCCTTTCAACGTGCTCCAGCGAGGAGGAAGCGTCGATAGCCTCATTCGATTTGCGGCGGTCCAAATCCAACGCTGGAACATCAGCGGCGGATGTCCCTCCGGCGCTCGTCGCGGGTAACAGGTTGGCGTCCAGCTTCAAGATCGGCCCTCGCGAAAGTACTACGGCGCGCTCGATTACGTTTTGCAGTTCGCGAATGTTTCCAGGCCAATCATACCGAGTGAGAAGGTCGATGGTATCGTGCGCGATGCCAGTGACTTGCTTGCCGAATTGCCTGGCGAACCGCTCCACAAAGAAAGCGGCGAGGAGCGGAATATCGGACCGGCGTCGGCGCAACGGCGGCAGCACTATGGGAAGAACGTTAAGACGATAGTAGAGATCCGCGCGGAATCGGCCTTCCTGCACGGCTTTTTCGAGGTCACGATTGCTAGCCGCGATGATGCGGACGTTTACTCGGACCGTGCGGCTACTGCCTAATGGCTCAAATTCATGCTCTTGGAGAACTCGCAGCAGCTTCACTTGGGTGTCGGGCGGAAGTTCGCTGACTTCATCAAGGAACAGCGTCCCGCCGTCACCAAGTTCAAACCTGCCGATTCTTCGTTCCAGCGCACCAGTGAATGCGCCTTTCATGTGGCCAAACAGTTCGCTCTCGACCAGTCCGGTTGGGATTGCTCCGCAATTCAACTTCACCAAGGGACGATGCTGGCGCGAGCTATGGCTATGAATAGCGCGAGCAATCAACTCCTTGCCGCAGCCGGTTTCTCCCGTGATCAGTACCGTGGAGTCGGTTGGGGCCACCGTCTCCACTCTGTCTAATACTTCCACAAGTTCGCGGCTGTTCCCTACGATCTCCGCGAAGTTATGCTCTCTGCTGATCTCTTCCTGCAGATAGACGTTCTCAGCTTCGAGTTTCTTTTGCAGAGCCTGGACCTGCTGAAGAGCCGCATGCAATTCTGCCTCGGCGCGCTGGCGCTTCAGTTCGGCCGCCGCTCTGGAAGCAAAAATTTTGACTAGGTCAATGGCGCGAGGGTCACGATTCATCGGCTTGTCATCAAGAATCGCGATGTGGCCGATCACCCGCCCCGCCAGGTCGACCATGGGAACTCCCAGGTAACTCTGTGCTTCCCAACGTACCAATCCCTTATCCAGCGGGAAGAGTTCCTGAATTCCTTCTTTGTAATGGCAGATTTCGCCGTTGATCACTTTCATGCAGGGAGTATCTGCAAGATTGAACTCAAAGTTGTCTCCGAACCGGTCTCCCTTCCAGAATGCCAGCGCTTTGGCGCGTTTTTGATCATCACAGTCGGTTACAAACGCATAACGAGCGCGAAGCGCTGTGGCCAGATGGCGCACCAGCGAAGGAAAAAAATCGCTGCCGGTCGTCGAAGCGGTGCCGACGACAATTGAACGAAATGTTTCTTCCGCGAGGTGGCGCTCGGTGACGTCGCGCACGAGGCCAATCACACCAATCACCTTCCCTTGTGCATCGCGATGGGGAGCGAAGGTGCAGGACTCCCACAGATCCGAGCCTCCCGGAGAATGCCTGGGTATTAAAGCATCCTCTACCTGGACCGATTCTCCTTGCAACGCGCGCTCTAGAGCAGCTTCGATCCCACTCGGGTGCAACCTGGGAAACACTTCGGTCGCAACCTTGCCGAGCACTTCCTGCGAGCACTTACCCGTCAGCCGCTCCATGAAGGGGTTGAATACCTGGTAGCGCAGTTCGGAGTCATAAACGACAATACCCTCGGCGGCGCCCTCGACAATCTCTCGATTGAATTGAATGGCCTCGCGCAAGGCGACTTCATTCTTCCTGTGCTCGGTAACGTCCCGTGAAAGTGCCAGCAGCCGCTCGGGCTTACCGGTCGCGTCCAAGATAGGACTCACCGCAACATCCCACCATCTGGGTTGGTGGGAGATGCGCGGTTCGAAATAACCGACGAACCGGCCGATGCCGCCGTCTCTTGCCACTTGTAATGCGGCCCGAGCGGCTTCGCGATCTGCGCCTTCCCAAAACTCAATCCAGGAACCATTCACGAAGGGGCCGAGATCGCAGATCTCCAGCACCTGCATGCCCCCTTCGTTCATGAATAAGAGGTGCCCCTCCATGTCGAGAACTTTAATGCAGTCCCGGCTACAGGCGATCAACCGGCTCTTAAGTTCTTCGCTGGCGCGCAGCTCTAGCTCTAGCCTTTCCAAGCGTTCTCGATCGTGTTCAGAGACAGCCACTCAACTCACCGGAATAAACACACTCTGGTCTGGGAGATGCGGGGGACTTCAAAACGAATGTCTCTTCGGTAACCCCAGGTACCCCTTGGTGGGATATTATCTCACTCCGCGCCCGGGCGAATCCCCGGAATCTTCAGCCGAATTCGGTATAGACCGGTTTGGGCGCGAAGATAGAGTGCTCTGCCGTCATCGTCGCCCCAGGCAAAATTATGCGGATGCTCCGGGCCGGCAATCGTTCCTAGATGCTTGCCGTCTGGCGAGATGATCGACAAGCCCACCATTGAACGCACGATCACTCCGACCCGACTGTGTCGAAGTGGCCCCAAGTCGACGACGCTGACTATTTGGTCGCCGTGCTTCCAAATGGTGGTGCCGGTCCACCGCGTAGATAGCCAATAAGGCGAGTTACTTCAGCAACAATTACATCTGGCCTGTCGCGCGGAATCGTGTGGCCGGAGTTTCGCGCAATCACCCTCCAACTCAACGGAGAAAGCGATTTCGACGCCTCCTGCTCTCTCTGCCACACTGAAGTCTCCTCCACCCCTTGTGGTGACAGGTCTTTCCGAAATTCGGGATCGCGCGTAATGACAACAAGCGGGATATGGCCCAAACTTGTGAGCCTGCCGGCCTGTTTGGACGACTCTTCTAAATACTCCAATTCGCATTCCTCGGTATGCACATAATCAGGTCGGCATGCCATAGCATCGTACTGACCTGCCCAACCTGGATAATTCTCGGCCGGCACCGAACAGTGACCAACCAGGCGTTCCCACCCCGACCAAACGAGCAATCGATCTATCCACCATTCGCGCTTGGCATTCCGCTTGTCCTGTTCGTAGTCGGCGCGAAAACCCGGCAGTTCATCAATCTGTTGGGGCGAACTGGAATCGATCAACGCGACTCCCGCGACTTCCGACGGGTGTTCTTTGGCGTACTCGCGAACATAGAGGCCACCGGCGGAATGGGCTGCTAATATGATCGGCCGCTGCACTCCGGCCTGGTCGAGCAATGAATGCAGTTCTCGAACAATCGTTTCTGCGTCTCGCGGACCTTTGCGCGGCTCGCTCCATCCATGTCCCGCGCGATCATAAGAGCAAACCCGCGTTATCTTGGCAAGCTCAGGCTGTACCTTCCTCCACTGTGACCAAGGACTGCTCGCCGATTCCTCCAAGACCACGGTGGGCGAGCCAGAACCCGAACAATCGATGTGCATTTGCGATCCCTCGACGGTATAGAAATTGCCGGGGACCGGATTACGCTTATGCAACCACTTCGCGACAGCCAGATTCCAAAGCGAAAGCGTCAGTAAAAGCAAACTGCAAATTGCTGCACTTATTGCGGCAGGACGCGCGACCCTTCGACGATAGGACCGAACTGCACCTCCGGATGTCGAAGCTGAGGTAACCATCCCGGCCAATCTCCTAGTCACTGTAGTGTTGAACAGGTCGCAACGAATCTATCGTACATTGTCTGCCTTGTCTTCTGTTTGTTCGTGAAGGGCACGTTCGCGCGCGTTGCGTCCGCGCCCTGCTCGTTGAGGCTTGGCTTAGCGAACGGGGCTGGAGAAAGAAGCCTCGCCTAGATTCACTTCCGCATATGCGCACCAGATCACGACTTTAGAAACGTTCTTCACGTAGCTGGGCACGACGATCTCTTTCTTGTACTTGTCACCGATGAAGGCCTTCGTCTTCAGTTTGTCGAGCAGATAGACCTGGCCGTCGGAATCCACAACTTGCCAGTGCGGATCCGGTGTGTCAGGAACAACAAAGTCGTCCGACAGCGTAAGGATGCTCTTGCCATCCCGCGTGCTATGGGTCACGTGACCCTTATTGGCTTTCGGGCCCTGGAACTGGCCGGAGGTGTGCATGTTTTGGGCAAAGGCCGAGACGGCGAAAAGTGTCGTCATCATCAGCACTGAACGGAGCAGAAACTGGATTGTCTTATTCATATCTCGATTTCTTTCCTCGTGTTTGAAATTTGGTGAGCAGTTCTCACACGCAGCGGTGAATCGTTAACGATCCGTCGCCCGCACTCGGCGGGCTGGTTTTGCTGAGTTGAGATGCTCACGTGGCAGTAAGATTCGGAACTGTCGCGAAGGTTTCACCCGGCAGAGTTTGAGCGAGGTGCCTGGACTTTGTCACTTTGAGACGCATGCGGCATCTCAAATCCAGGAGCTGCTTGTGCGACCGTGACTCAGCTATTAGAGATTGACTGCCGAGAGGTATGGAGAGAATTGGTCAACTACACGGAGGGCGACTTAACGCCCGAAATGCGAGACCGGATCGAGCGCCATCTCCGGGGCTGTCCTCACTGCCGAGCTGTCTATGACGGCTCCCAGAACGTAGTCCGATTACTAGGCGGGAAGAACGTATTCGAACTACCGCGTGGCTTCAGTCAGCGACTGTATGAGCGCTTATGCAGCATGCGTTGACTCGCAATTCGTGTCACTTCTTCCTGGGATCTGAATCGTATCGTCCGACTCCATGAATAGTGCTAAGCAAGAACTGTGCGCGAATTCGCTGAAGACGACGTTGGAGCCCGTGCCGGCTGCAACCGCCGGCCTGCGAGCGTCGAAACTTGGCGCGCTCACAGCCCTCGGCTCGCACTGGCCTGAGTATCTAATGGAAGCCGGTCTGCTCGGTGCGTTTATGGTATCGGCTTGCGGGTTCGGGGCGCTGTATGAATTTCCGCATTCGCCCGTACACGTAGCGATCGCGTCCGGATTCCTGCGGCGACTGCTCATGGGAATTTCCATGGGCCTGACTGCCGTTGCCATTATTTACTCCCCGTGGGGAAAACAGTCCGGAGCACACATTAACCCCTCCGTAACATTCACTTTTTTTCGCTTGGGTAAGATCGGGGGATGGGATGCTCTCTTTTATATCGCCGCACAGTTCTCGGGCGCGGTGCTGGGTGTGGTTCTGGTGGCTCGGTGGCTCGGTCGTCAGGTGTCGGACCCCGCGGTGCGCTACGTGGTAACAACACCGGGTCCGCGTGGACCCTTGGTGGCACTGCTCGCCGAATTCATCATCGCAGCCGGAATGATGTCGGCCGTGCTCTATTTCTCCAACCACCACCGGCTAGCGGGATATACAGGCCTTTTCGCCGGTGTTCTGGTTGCTACCTACATAACAATTGAAGCGCCGTTCTCTGGCATGAGCATGAATCCCGCCCGGACATTCGGCTCAGCCTTGCCTCCGATGATCTGGGATGGACTCTGGGTCTATTTGACCGCGCCCCCGTTGGGCATGCTGTTTGCCGCCGAGTTGTATTTGTGGCGCAAAGGACAACAAGCAGTGAAGTGCTGCAAGCTCCACCACAACAATGGCAAACGCTGCATCTTCTGCGGAGCCAATGGAGGATTCGCATCATGACTGACAATCATTACGACGTGATCATCATAGGGACTGGCGCGGGCGGGGGAACGCTCGCCTATCGCCTGGCGCAGTCTGGGAAACGGATACTGATTCTTGAACGCGGTGATTATGTTCCCCGCGAGAAAGCGAACTGGGATCCTCAGGTCGTCAACGTCGACGGCCATTACAACACAAAGGAGTCCTGGCTCGATAAGGATGGCAAGGAACTCCATCCGCACACCAATTATTACGTCGGCGGCAACACCAAGTTCTACGGTGCAGCTCTGTTCCGGCTGCGCAGGGAGGATTTCAGCGAACTGCGTCACCAGGGTGGCATCTCGCCGGCTTGGCCGATCAGCTACGACGATCTGGAGCCATACTATACGCTAGCCGAGAATCTCTATCAGGTGCACGGCGCCCGCGGGGAAGATCCGACCGAACCGCCGGCGACCTCGCCTTATCCCTGGCCCGCAGTCAGCCATGAGCCGCGCATTCAGCAACTGTCCGACGATTTCGCACGTTCGGGGCTCAAACCCTTCCACGTTCCGGTCGGGGTCATGCTCGACGAGACGAATCCGCATAAGAGCCGCTGTATCCGCTGTGATACCTGCGACGGTTTTGCCTGTCTGGTGGGCGCAAAATCCGACTCGCAAGTTGTGTGCATCGATGAGGCGATCAAGCATTCCAACGTGACGCTGTTGACGAACTCTCTGGTGAAGCGACTGGAGACAGATTCTTCGGGTCGCGAGGTGAAGAGTGTAATCGTGGAACGCGACGGCAGCCTGGAGAACTACTCAGCCGATTTGGTTGTCGTTTCTTGTGGCGCGATCAACTCGGCCGCGCTGCTGTTGCGCTCCGCCAATGATAAGCACCCCCGCGGGTTGGCCAACAGCTCCGACATCGTGGGCCGCCATTACATGGGGCACACCAATTCGGTGATGATGGCCATTTCGAAATGTCCCAACCCGACGATTTTTCAGAAGACGCTGGGAGTCAATGACTTTTACTTCGGCTCGAAAGACTTCGAGTATCCCATGGGGCACATCTCGTTCGTCGGTAAACTGGACGCAATCACCCTGAAGGCCGGTGCGCCGGCTATTGCTCCGAATTTCACTTTGGAGTTGATGGCCAAACACTCGCTGGACTTCTGGCTCACGTCCGAAGATCTGCCCGATCCGAACAACCGGGTTACCATCGGCCGTAACGGCAAGATCGTTCTCACCTACACCCCGAACAACCTGGAGGCGCACGAACGCTTGCAGGGCAAGTTGAAGCAAGCCATGAAGCAGACAAATTGCGCCATGCACGGCCACGAATGTCATCAAGGGCTGTTCGGCCGAAACCTGTACGTCGGACAGCAAATCCCGCTCGCTGGCGTAGCCCACCAGAATGGAACGATTCGTTTTGGACACGATCCGAAGACATCAGTTCTCGACCCAAACTGTAAGGCGCACGATGTCGACAATCTCTACGTTGTGGATGGGAGTTTCTTCCCGTCGAGCGCAGCCGTCAACCCGGCGCTGACCATCATGGCCAACGCGATTCGAGTGGGCGACCACTTGATGAAGCGCCTGGGCGTCTCCGGGACGGACTACGAACGGAATCGGCAGCAGGTAAGCAGGTAGATAAGATGAAACAACTCTGTCGACCACATCGGCTGCGCCAAAGCGTGCTGGCAATCTGGGTATTGACGCTGGTCGTGGCTCTTCCTCGCCTGTCAGCCCAACAACACACTGCTGTGGTGGACGGCGTGGATGCGATCGGCATCACAGTCTCCGACATGGACCGCGCCGTGGATTTCTATTCCAAAGTGCTCACCTTCGAACAAGTCTCGGACACCGAAGTCGCCGGCGAGAACTTCGAGCATCTCGAAGGTATGTTCGGATTGCGCATGCGGATCGTACGCATGAGGCTCGGCGACGAGTTCATCGAACTGACGGAGTATCTTGCCCCGAAAGGCCGCCCGATCCCGGTTGATTCACGCAGCAACGATCGATGGTTTCAGCATGTAGCGATCATTGTCAGCGACATGGACAAGGCATACGCCTGGTTAAGGCAGAACAAGGTGGAACATGCTTCGTCAGGACCACAGCGGCTGCCGGACTGGAACAAGAACGCGGCGGGCATTTCGGCGTTCTACTTCAAAGATCCAGATGAGCATCCAGTCGAGGTGTTGCAGTTTCCTTCGGACAAGGGCCTGGAGAAGTGGCACCGCCCCCATCCCAATGACAAGCTGTTTCTCGGTATCGACCATACTGCAATCGTGGTCTGGGACACCGACGCCAGCTTGAAGTTCTATCGCGACTTGCTCGGAATGCATGTGGCCGGAGAAAGTGAGAACTACGGAACCGAGCAGGAGCATCTTAACAGCGTGTTCGGCGCGCGTTTGCGCATAACCGCATTGCGCGGCACAAGCGGGCCGGGGATTGAATTGCTGGAGTATCTAACGCCCCGCGATGGGCGGCCCTTCCCCTCGGACGAACACACAAGCGATGTCGTTCACCGGCAGACGGTCCTGTTGACGCGAAACGCCGAGGCCGCAGCCCGCCAATTGCAGACCAGCAGGGTGACGTTTGTTTCTTCTGGCGTGGTTGCGAATCAAATTGTAAAGCTGGGGTTCAACAAAGCCTTTCTAGTTCGCGATCCCGACGGCCACGCAGTCGAGATAGAGGAAAAGTAGGAGGAGATGTGAGTGCAANNCCAAGCGCAGCGATTTGCAGCACTCAGATGAGTTTGCGTGTTTGATGAAAGTGATTTGTGAAGAACGCGGAGAGTTCTCATGACGCAGGAAGAGATCCGACTATCAGAATCTGGAGCGCGTAAGAAACACTGGAAACGGTGGGGGCCTTATCTCAGCGAACGCGCCTGGGGAACGGTGCGCGAAGACTACAGTTCCAGTGGCACCGCCTGGGAGTATCTGTCTCACGACCACGCCCGCTCGCGAGCCTACCGCTGGAACGAAGACGGACTGGCAGGGATCAGCGACCGGAAACAGACGATGTGTTTTGCTTTGGCGCTATGGAACGAATGCGACCCGATCCTGAAAGAACGGATTTTCGGTTTGACGGGGAACGAGGGCAATCATGGCGAGGATGTGAAGGAATACTACTTCTACCTCGACTCAACGCCGACGCACTCCTACATGAAGTATCTGTATAAGTATCCGCAGGCGGAATTCCCCTACGGTCAACTGGTGGAGGAGAACCGGCGGCGCGGCAAGAACCAGCCGGAGTTCGAATTGCTCGACACCGGAGTGTTCAACGACGGCCGTTACTTCGATGTCTTCGTGGAATACGCCAAGGCTGACACGGAGGACATTCTAATTAAAATCGCGGTCGCGAACCGCGGGCCGGAAGCAGCCAATCTTCGCTTGCTGCCAACGGTATGGTTCCGCAACACGTGGTCCTGGGGAAACTTAAAGCATCGACCGGAACTGCATGAGGCACGTCCCGCACCCAACCCGATCGTTGAACTGAATCATGACCGGCCGGGCAATCGCTGGCTGCATTGTGAGGGCTCCCCAGAACTCCTCTTCACCGAGAATGAGACGAATACCCAGCGGCTGTTTGGTGTGGAGAACCGCACTCCATACGTCAAAGACAGCATCAACGACTACGTCGTGCATGGCGCGAAGGAAGCGGTGAATCCGCACCAAACTGGTACGAAGGCCGCAGCTCACTACANNAGGGAAGAATGCGTTTGCCAGCTTCGATCAGACGTTTGCGCTCCGCCAGCGCGAAGCCAATGAGTTCTACGCCACGGTTATCCCGCAAGATCTTTCGGAAGATGCGCAGAACGTAATGCGTCAGGGCTTCGCCGGGATGTTGTGGTGTAAACAGTTCTATCACTACGTAATCAAAGACTGGTTGGAGGGCGATCCGGGCAATCCTCCTCCGCCGGCGGAACGCAAGCAGGGCCGCAACCACGAATGGACTCACCTTTATAACGCAGACGTTATTTCCATGCCGGACAAGTGGGAATACCCGTGGTATGCCGCGTGGGACCTGGCGTTTCATTGCATTCCGCTCGCGCTGGTCGACTCTGACTTCGCCAAGGAACAACTCACCTTGATGCTCCGCGAGTGGTACATGCACCCCAACGGGCAGATACCCGCGTATGAGTGGGCTTTCGGTGATGTCAATCCGCCGGTGCACGCCTGGGCCGCATGGCGCGTTTACAAGATCGACAAGAAGCGCAAGGGCAAAGGCGATCGCGCATTTCTGCAGCGAGTCTTCCACAAGCTGATGTTGAACTTCACCTGGTGGGTGAACCGCAAGGATGCGGAGGGCATGAACATTTTTCAAGGCGGCTTCCTCGGTCTCGACAACATCGGAGTGTTCGACCGCAGCGCGCCCTTGCCCACCGGCGGATACATCGAACAATCGGACGGAACCAGTTGGATGGCCATGTACACGTTGAACTTGTTGGCCATCGCGTTGGAACTGGCAGCAGAAGAACCCTGCTATGAAGACGTAGCCAGCAAATTCTGGGAGCACTTCATTTATATCGCCAATGCCATGAGCCATCGCGGCCACGACGGTATGGGATTGTGGAACGAGGAAGACGGCTTCTTCTATGACGTGCTCAAACTGCCCGACGGATCGCATTTTCCCATGAAAATTCGGTCCATGGTTGGATTGATCCCGCTGTTTGCAGTGGAGACCTTGGAACCGGACGTTCTCGACAAGTTGCCCGATTTCAAGAAACGTCTGGAGTGGTTCATCGAAAACCGTCCCGATCTCACGGCGAACCTGGCTTGCATGCGTACCGAGGGAAAGTCCGAACGCAGATTGCTTGCGATCGCGGGCCAAGAGCAACTGCGAAGTATCCTCCGGTACATGCTGGACGAGCGCGAATTCCTCTCGCCCTACGGCATTCGCGCCCTGTCGCAGTACCATCGCGGCCACCCTTACACCCTTCACGTGGACGGAACGGAACACCGCGTGGATTACGAGCCTGGCGAGTCGTCGACCGGGCTGTTCGGCGGAAATTCCAACTGGCGCGGTCCCATCTGGTTTCCGGTGAACTACNNCCAACCGGATCGGGAAAGATGATGACCCTGTGGGAAGTAGCAGGAGAGCTTTCGCGCCGCATGACGAACATATTTCTTCGCGATGAAAAAGGCCGCCGTCCGGTATTCGGCAATCTTGAAAAGTTCCAGACCGACCCGCACTGGCGCGAGCTGGTGCTGTTTCATGAATACTTCCACGGCGATTCGGGAGCAGGAGTCGGAGCCAGCCACCAGACCGGATGGACGGGCATAGTCACGAAGTTGATCCAGCAAAGCGGAGAGTCCGGCAAGCGCAAGCAAAAACAACGCGATTCGGCGACGGCCACCGTAGCTGCACTGAATTCATAAGGAGAAATAGAAATGAAAGCGATCAGTGTTTTTCCGGGAAAGCCGAACAGCGTTCACATGGCCGAATTGCCGAAACCTTCGCTCGACCAGATCCCGAACGGTCGCGGCGTGCTGGTAAAAGTGTTGCGCGTGGGCGTAGATGGTACCGACAAAGAGATCAACGCCGCTGAATACGGCGCGGCGCCTCCTGGATACGACTTCCTGGTCATTGGCCATGAAGGTTTTGGCCAGGTGGAAGCCGTCGGCCCGAATGTCACCGAGTTGAAGCCGGGCGACTACGTCGTGGCCACGGTGCGCCGTCCGGGTACGAGCATCTACGACTTAATCGGCACAAGCGACATGACCACCGACGACACCTATTACGAGCGCGGCATCAACCTGCGGCATGGCTATCTGACGGAATACTACGTGGACGATGCCGAATTCATCGTGAAAGTGCCGCAGGGTCTCAAACATGTAGGCGTGCTTCTGGAGCCTACGACGGTCGTAGAGAAAGGAATCCACCAGGCATACGAAATCCAGCGCCGGCTCAAAGTTTGGCGTCCAAGGAAAGCGGCGGTCATGGGCGCCGGCACCATCGGCCTGCTGGCCACGCTGGTTCTGCGTTTGAAAGGTCTGGACGTGACCACCTTGGGCCGCACCCCAAAACCCTATCTGAACTCGAATTTGATCGAAGAACTCGGAGCGCGATACCTGTCCACTAAGGACATACCGATCACCGAAGCGGCCAAGGAATACGGCCCGTTCGATCTGATCTTTGAGGGCACGGGCAACTCTGCCGTAGTGTTCGACAGCATGCAGGCGCTGGGCAAGAACGGCGTGCTGGTTCTTGCGAGCGTCACCGGCGGGGACAAAATGATTTCCATTCCCGCGGACCGAATCAATCTGGAATTTGTTCTCGGCAACAAGGTTATGGTCGGAACCGTAAACGCCAACCGCGAATACTTTGAGATGGGTGTAGGCGATATGGCACAAGCGGAAGCCGAGTATCCGGGATGGCTCAGCAAGCTTCTCACCCATCCGGTGAAAGGCTTAGACAACTATCAGGAGCTCTTCGAGAATCTGACCACTCCGAATGGCGCGATCAAAGTGTATTGCGAAGTAGCGTAAGTATCGGATCGCGAA
>PLBE01000233.1:9990-26920 GCA_003134435.1 Acidobacteriaceae bacterium | reverse complement strand
GCCGAGTTCCTGGAAAATCAGAATGCGATCCGTGCCGGGTCCGCTTACGGGAGCGCCATCTACCAGAACCTTGCCCGAGGTTTGCGGGTTGAGGCCGGCAATCAAATGAAGGAGAGTGGACTTGCCGCAACCCGAAGGACCGACGATGCAAAGAAACTCGCCCGGCTTGACTTCGAGGCTGATATTGTCGAGCGCCAGCAAGCGCTCTCCCGAGGTAGTTTTATAACTGAGCGAGATGGAATCGAGCGCGACCTTCGGGACCACGATCTCACACAACGGAGGTTTGGGGAACGTGGTGACCGAGGAGGAGGGCTTGCCATGAAACACATTCGCGCGCACACCGTTACAAGGGCGAACGGGGACGGACGAGGGGTATGCATTCTGAGGACTTGTGCTCATTGGATTGCCTTCTTCCCTTTTTCGGCTAACACCTGGTTGAGGAGCGAAAGATCGTAGAGACCGGACAGGTCTGGCATCTGATGGCCGAGGAACCCAGCGTCGAATGAGGACCTGGCAGCGTTCATCAGGGAACCACGCAGCGGATCATAGGTGGCGGTCATGCGCCCGAAGGCTTCGTTCAAGACCGCTTCGGGCAGCGCTTTCCCGGTTTCCTTCGCAATCTGCTGGTTGAGAAGTTTCCTGGCTTCGGGTAAGTGGCCGTTAATCCAGTCCGTCAATTCGACGTGGGCGCGTATCCAGTTCTTCACCAGGTCGGGGTGATCTTTGAGGAACTGGGTGCGGACGACGAGATGCGCGGCAATAAACTCGCCATTGGGCCAGAGCGTGCGTTCGTCAAGGAAAAGACGGCCATTTCCTTCCTTGATCAGGCGGGTCGCCCAGGGCTCAGGCGCCCAGGCGCCATCGAGTTCTTTTTTGAGGAATAGAGTCAGCTGATCGGGATTGGCCAGCGGAATGACTTGCACGTCGCCACCCTTGTCCGTGGTTTTCATGCCGTGCGCTTTCAACCAGGCGCGCAGCGCAACGTCCTGGGTGTTGCCCATCTGCGGTGAAGCGACTTTCTTGCCATGAAAATCTTCGGGCTTCTGAATACCGGAATCGTTGCGCACGACGAGCGAGGCTCCGCCGCTGGTTGCGCCGGCTACGATCCGCAGCGCTTCCCCATTGGAGCGAACATAGCCGGCGATGGCCGGGTTCGGGCCGATGTAGGTCATGTCAATCGCCCCGGCAAACAGAGCTTCGATCGCCGAAGGTCCGGCGTTGAAACTCTTCCACTCGACCTTGACCTGGGGCCCCAAGGCTTTGTCAAACCAGCCGTTGTTCTTGCCTACCATGGCTTGCGGGTGGGTGATATTGGGAAATGCGCCGACGCGAACCACGGTCTGGGCAACAGCGCAGGCGCAGAGCAAGAAAACCCAACCGGCCGCGGCGAAGAGACTTCGCTTAGTCATGACCCTCGCCTCGGGTCTGCATGGACAGCACAACCGGCTCTTCTTTTTTCTTTCTGCTCCTGCCAACACTTCGATCATTGGCTCTTGGGGTGGAACCGGCGGGCTCGCGGCTGATGAGGTCGGCCAGCGTCGTGTTCTCGAGAATCTTCGCGGCCGCATCGCGGACTTCGAGAAACACACGATAGAGGGCGCTGTGGTCGGCGTCGCGATCAATCAGGACGCGCAGCTGATCCGCGTCTCCGAAAGGGGCCAGCGGCCCATCAATCAGACGGATGATTTCGCTCAGCCGGATTTCCGCTGGCGGGCGGCGCAAGCGGTATCCGCCCTTGGCGCCGCGAACACTCTCGACCAGTCTCGCATTCTTGAGCTCGAGGAGAATCAACTCCAGGAATTTTTCCGGCAGGTTTTCCTCGTACGCAATGTCGCGAATCCGGATAGCACCCTGAGTGTAGCGGCGGGTGAGCACCATCATCGCCTGCAATGCATACAAGCCTTTTTGGGAAACTTTCATTCGCATCCCTTCCGAGTATCCCTATGTCACTGATAGGCATTATAGGAAACGCAAGCGCAATGCCAAAGCACTAAATCATCGGGGAAGGTCGGATCGTGTGATTTCAGCAATTTACGGCGGCAGTAGGCGCACAATCGGGCGGCCATTGTGCAAGGCTTTGCACTCTTAGAGACAGTTCCCTCGAGTGCTTCCCTGGAAGGAGGATGCTTTGATGGGAGCCGCGCCTCAAAGCAAGCGCAGAATCTCGACCGTGATGTTGTCGGGGCCACCGCGTTCGCGAGCCAGTTCGATCAGTTTGCGGCCCGCCTGTTCCGCGCTGTTGTTATGAACGGCCGCCAGCAACTCGGCATCGTGGACCTGCCCCCACAATCCGTCGGTGCAGATCAGGAGCACGTCCTCGGGACGAAGGGGTTCGGCATGTCCCGGTGAATCCATGATGAGATCGGGGTTGGTGCCGAGGGCCGCAGTCAGAATATTTCGCTGGGGATGGGTTTCGGCTTCTTCCGGGCTGATCAAGCCCGCCTCCACCAACCGTCCGACATAGGAGTGGTCGCGGGTTACCCGCGTAATCTGGCCGTCGCGGATCAGGTAAAGGCGGGTATCGCCGACATGAACGTAGTACAGTTCTTCCCCGGGCTCACTCCCGTCGGACGCTGTGGTCGAGCTCCTAACGACGGCGGCCGCGGTGCAAGTGGTTCCCATACCGCGCAATTCGGGATGGGCAAAGCTGTATTCGCGAATCTGGTGGTGGGCGGCCTGTAAGGCTTCAATGAGCGCGGCCTGGGGGTCGTCCCCGGCAAAATCGCGATAGACCGACACCAGCGTTTCCACCGCCAGGCGGCTGGCTTCCTGACCACCTTCATAGCCACCCATACCGTCCGCTACCACGGCGAGGCGGCCCTTGCGGCGGAATTGTTCGTCATCCTCGGGCTCCCAATAACCGAAAGAATCCTCGTTATTGGCGCGTTGGCAGCCGATGTCGGACTGACTCGAGATTTCAATTCCAGTGCGAACCTTCATTCAGGACCGACGTCGATTGCGGGAGTGACTGGCATAGGAAGCGACGGCACTCAGAAGCAATTTTAAAATTATATAAGTTTGCGGGGTGAAGGCTCAAATCGAGTGCAGGGGTGGTGTACCAAATTGGAGGGCTGGCTTGGGACGTGAGAACATCTCCGAAGCGGAGACGAGGACGGCAGTGAAACACCGTCCTCGTGGATGAAACGTCGGGGAGCAAGAATCAAGACTCAGTTACGGACCGGTCGGCGGATTGGTACACAGGCCGTTGGGATTGCTGGAACTGGTAATGCCGCCTGCGGAAGCCAGCGTGACAAAGGCCGGGGGACTGGTGAAGCCTTTATAGGTCGAGGTAACCGTGTACCAGCCGATCACGGCAAAGGCCGGAGTGGTCGAAGGTGGCACGGCGGTGTTCTCATAGGTACAGGCGAAGGGCTCGACAGCCGTGAGCAAGCCGTTGGGAGTGGTCAGCTGGACGGTCTGCGCCGGAGAGGCATTCGGATCGCCGAGTGAGCCGGTTTCGGCAGCACCGCTTGGAGTGCTGGAAATCTGGTAGGCAATATCGTTGCCGTAGAGAAGCACTTGTTTCCCGTTGCTGTAGTTCCCCCAGGTGTACAACTGGGCGGTGCCACCAATGCCATAGAGGGTGAGGGTGCTTCCCGCGGTCTCGCTGGTGTTCGAGGTAGAAAGCTGAATGGACTGCAAATGGTCGGTCGTCCCGCAGCCAAGCATGCTGAAGATGAGCAACCCGCTAGCCAACGCGGTAAGGAGAGTTTTACGATTCACCGCCAAGTACCTCCAAAAGGAAATCTTCCGCATCGTCGCAGCATCCGTCACCCGAGGCAAGGTAACCAAAGTCACTGCACTAAGCTGAGTTGATCCTGTGTCCGCTTGGCGCGGTCGTTCGTCCGGGTGGGCAGACCAGCAGAAGAGCGGCGGAAGAAGGCGGCGGTCATCTACAATCGGTGCATGCTCGAACCAGCGTCGAATGGGGGGTCAGAGAATCCGGGATCTGAGCATCCCGAATCAGGCTCCGTTCCAGAACCCGAAGGGGCGGCTCCATCTTCGTCGCAGCCAGCGCCGGAGCCGATCACCGAGTTCCACATTGGCGAAGAGTTCGGAACCGCGAAGCGCAGTCTTCCTCCCATGCGCATCGTGCTGATCTGCATTGCGGGGGTGGCCGTGGTGGTGGGGATTCTTGCTTTCCGGGAACGGCCGAAACCGCAGGGTGCGGGAGCGATCAATTTCGTGAGCGCGGCCGAGGTGCCGGGTCAGGGCATGGTTCTCGCCGCCATCACTTTCACTTTGCGGAACACGACCGAAAAGCCGATGTGGATCCACACTCTCAAAGCACAGCTCACCACCGCCGACGGCGGGACCTTTGACGATAACGCCGCCTCGGCTGTGGACCTCGACCGCTATTACCAGGCGTTTCCGGCGCTGAAAGAAAGTTCCGAGGCGGCGATTTCGCCCGAAGCCAAGCTGCTCGCGGGAGCGGAGCAGAGAGGCACGATCATCGTCGGCTTCAAAGTCACGAAGGAAGCGTTCGACCAGCGAAAATCACTGACGGTGAGCATTCAACCGTATGACCAGGTGCTGCCGGTGGTGCTGAAATGAAGTCTCAACCTCTAATTTGTCACTTGTTTCACGGGTTACGGACAACTTACTCGTTCTCCAGTTGTTGACGCGCTTCTTTGAGGGCGGCCTTCTCGGCGCCGCTCACTTTCGGATATTTCAAACTCATTCCCTTTAATGCATCGACGACGGCCTGCGCTACCACCAGGCGGGTGAACCATTTGTTATCGGCCGGAACCACGTACCAGGGAGCGCAGGCAGTCGCGGTATGGCGGATCATGTCCTCATAGGCTTCCTGATAGGCATCCCAGAATCCACGTTCTTTTACATCGGAGGCGGAAAACTTCCAGTTCTTGTCCGGAGTGTCGAGCCGTTCGATAAAGCGGCGCTTCTGTTCTTTCTTCGACAGATGCAGAAAAAACTTGACCACCGCGATGCCATTGCGGGTGGCATAGCGTTCGAAATTGTTGATATCTTCGAAGCGCTCCTCCCAGATATGCCTGGTGACCAGCACTTTTGGAAGTTTCTGGTTGTCCAGAATTTCGGGGTGGATGCGCACCACCAGCACTTCTTCATAGTACGACCGGTTGAAGATGCCAATGCGGCCTCGTCCCGGAACGCATTTCATGCAGCGCCAGAGATAGCCGTGATGCAGTTCTTCCGAAGAAGGCGCCTTGAACGAGGAGACGTCGACGCCCTGCGGATTGACTCCGGACATGACATGTTTGATGGTGCCGTCTTTGCCGGCGGCGTCGAGCGCCTGAAAGATCAGCAGCAGGCCCCAGCGGTCCTGGGCGGCGAGAATGTCCTGCAGGCGGCTCAATTCCTTGACGCCGTTCGCGAGCAGTTCCTTCGCCTCGGGCTTGAGTTCTGAACCCAGTCCGTGAGTGTCGGCGGGGTCATAATCGTGGAGGCGGAAATGTTTGCCGTGTTCAACGCGGTAGCGTTTGAGCAGTTTGTCGATTTTCATGGTCTTCTTTTTTTAACCTGGGTTGCCTACCGCTGCTGATTATAGCCAGACTCGTTGGAAGCAGGTTCGTCATAGTCGCGTCCATACTTATTCTTGTGCGCCATACGCTGCCCATTCGTCCCGGGAACACGAATCACTCCGAGAGAGGTGGCATTCTCGCCGATGGTGATCTCACGGGTCTGGGGCTGGACATTCTCCGGACCCATGCCTTCGCTCCAAATGTGCAACTGGTACCGGCCGTAAGGAACGGATGGGAGGCTCAGTTCGCCGTCGCGGCTGGAAATGGCGTAGAGCGGCGTGGTCAGCGTGATGACAACCGCGCTCATTTCGGGATGAATATTGCAGAAGATGTAACTGATACCCGGACGGTCGAAGCGCACCACGCGAGAAGTACCGGCCTCATACAGGCCGAGGTCGAAACGCTTGCCTTCAAAGAGTGAAAATACGTTGTGGAAGAAAGGATCGTGATTGGGAAATTCGACCATCGAGCCCGCTGGAACCACTAGGATGTGGGGCTCGAAACTCTTGTTTTTCTGCACCAGGCGCGGGTTTTGCTGAGGTGTCTGCGGGTTGCTGGCGGGCGGGGCTATGGGCGCGTCGCCGCCTGTCCCAGGCATGGGAGTGAGCCACACCACAGTGCCGGGAATAGCACTGCGCCGGGCTTTGGCATCGCCCTTGCCGCCGCTCCCTATGACCTCGACGCGCCCGCGCACGGTCGCTGTCGAGGGCGCCGACTGAGCCCGGACTCCCGCCGCGGCTATGCACAAGATCGCTACTGAAAGCAGGATTCTTCCGGGGCTCATGATTGATAACTCATATGCAATGACGCATGGCTGATGAAATTTGGTGCATGAAGCAAGCCGCCTTCCGCGCTCAAAAAAGCACGCCCATCATGAGGTTAAGTTGGCCGGCGCTGTTGCCCTCGCCAGCGGTCATGTAGGTGGTAAGGTGTCGATACTCGGCGGAGAATAACAAATCCGATCGAGGACGATAGATCAGGTTGGCGAAGCTGCCGAGATTTCTCGCGAGTGACGTGTTATACGGTTGCGAGTACGGAAAATATTTCAGATCACTAGCGTAGGGATTATCCATACCGTACGCTGCATTCAGCTCCCATTTGTTGGCGGGCCGGTATCTCAGTTGTGTCCAACCGCCAACTGAGTTGAGGCCTCTTACCTCGGTGCCGGCGGTCGCGGGCGGCCCGCTGAACACAGCGCTGGTGCCGATTCCCCCGTTCAGTCCGCCCAAGGCACGGCCACGGTACAGCTTTCCGCTCAGCGAAAGCCGACTGCTCAGTGGGATCTCGATGTCGGACATGGCGGCCCAGCTATCCACATTCTGGCCAAAGCCATAATCCTGGCGGCTATAGAATCCGGCTGCGCCGAGCCGCAGCGGTTGCCCAAGAATTTGGCGCGTCCACGCGATGCGCGAGCCCACTGCCGGTTGGCGCGAGGACTCTCCGGCGCCAGGTCCACGGTAATAGCTTGCGCCCGGGATCTCTCCATTCACCGGATCGAGAATCCCTCCCTGGAATAGAAGGCTCGATTCATTCCCCAGGTCGACGCGGTGCTCGACGCGAATCTGGGGTACCCAACTCCACAAGTTGCCCGACCAGGAGAGTGCTGGGATTGCCAGCGAAGCAAATGATGTAGGCGAATTCGGGGAAAAGAAGAGCGCATCCTGACCGACGACCAGCGCGGTGTTGGGCCAGTCCATGCGCAGGGTCGCCGTTCGCAAGCGCAGCAGTCCGGAATTGAATCCGTTGGGAATCGTCGCGAAACCGCCGCCGAAATCGACTTGCAGGTTGGCGCTGGTCTTCGCGCCCGCCACGGTCGGCCCGAAGGTTTCAAATCCGATCTCGGACTGGCGCAAGGTCGCTCCGAAGCTGCCGCCGGAATCACCGGGCTGACGCCCGTAAGCGACCTGGGGGAGATCGATGGCATCGACCACGCCTTGATTGCTGACGAGATTCATGAGGACGATGCCAGACAAACGCAGGCGGTATTTGGATCCGCTTTCCACTTTCGTCTGATACTGATCGTCGACCTTGCCGATGAGGAGCTGGTATTCCTCTTCCAGAGTGGCGGCGCGTTCGGCTTTCTTTGAATCGAGCTTTTCATTCTGCGAATCGTCCTGTCTCTGCTCTTTCTCCACCTCCTCCTGAGCGACTGGGGCCGCATTCTGCAGGAAGCTTGCCGCGGAGTTGGCAGGGAGGACGGCGGCGGAAGCGGGGTTGCGCGTTTCCAACCTTACTACCGCGCGCTTAAGAACCGCGTTTCGCGGCGCGGTTCCGGCGCGGACTTCATCGAGTTCGCGGCGCAGGTCCGACGTTTCGGCGCGAGCGCGCTGCCAATCGGAACGCAGTTCGTCGATCGCCTCGTGCAACTCGCGCACCTGTTCGCGCAACTCGCGCATGGAATCACTCGAGGGGTCATCGCCTCGGGCTGACGCGAGAGGAGGTGGCTCTAGCCGGTTCGCAGCCGTCTGTGCAACCGCGGAAGCCGTAGTCGCCAGCGCCAACGCCAGGAGCGCCGATCGCGTCCATTCAACCCAGCGCGTCGTTCTATTTTTCATGTCGCCTCCTGCTACCCGTTTGTCATTGCGATTAGAGCTTTGCATCTCGGATCTGTCTTCACAAAAAGTAGGACTCGAATTTATATGAATTCGTCCTAAGATCGCGACAGCGGTTACCTCAGGCGCCTGAAGCGCAACCGATTTCCGGCGACTTACGGTACGACTGAAGTCGAACCCTTCCCCGAGGCTGGAAGGGCGCCAAGTTCTTTGCCACTCCCGGAGGGGCAAAGCCCCGTCACGACCTGACTCTGCGGTCTACGTCCCGTGTCTAGCGGCCAGGACATTTTCGGCCGAGGGATCCAGCGGGATATTGATGCGAAACGTAGTGCCCGCCGGCGAAGTCTTTTCGACCGCTACGTCTCCGCCGTGATCCTGCAGAATTTTCTGCACTACGGTCAACCCCATCCCAGTGCCATTTTCTTTGCCGTGGCTAACAAACGGCTCGAACAAACGGTCGCGAACGGCATCGGCGATACCGGGGCCATTATCCTCGATACGAATTTCAAGATTGCCAATGGTGCGGTTCAGGCCGATATCGATTTTGCCCGATTCCGCGGGCACAGCTTCGCAGGCGTTGAGGAGTAAATTCAGCAGGGCGCGCTCCAATTTTCTGAAGTCGAACCAACCCTCAGTGGAGCCTTCGGAGGAAATGCGAATCCGGATGCGCTGGAATTCCGGATGCGCTTTGACGCCTTGCACGGCGCGATCGACGGCGGAGCGGACGTCGCCGTACGAGGGACGCAGAGACTCGCGGGTGCGGGAGAATTCGAGCAGGGACTCGATCAACTCGGTCATCTGGTCGACCGCAATCCGAATCTCGGCATAGAGATCTTCGCGCTGCCTCGGGGTCAGATTGCTCTCGCAAAGAAATTCCGCATTGGCCATCATGGCCGCCAGCGAATGGCGCAGATCGTGAGAGATGGAACTGGCCATCCGCCCAATGGTGGCCAGGCGTTCCGCATCCAGCAACTCTCTTTGAGTTTTCTGCAGATTCTTTCGCATGCGATCAAAGGTGCCGGTGAGCTCGGCGACTTCGTCTCCGCCGCGCGCCTGCAAGGGATAGGCATAGTCTCCCTGCTCCAGCGCGCGCACGCCGGCTACCAGGGTCTCCAGCGGACGAGTAAAAGTATGGGAGATGAGAAAAACCAGCAGGCTGCCGGCCAGCAGCGCCGTGAGGCCGAGGGCCAACAACAACTCATTCAGGCTGCGCAAAAATGCGGTTGCCCGATCGAAGGACTTCAAGACCCAGAGATTAAGGGCGGCCGCGCCCGGGGTGGGCAAATTGACCGCTGTCGCCAGAAATGTCTCGCCACCCAACGGAATCTGGTCTCCTTGCGGAGGACCTCCAGCAGCGGTTCTCAGCGGCACACTCAGCAACTCCGATTCCTGGGCTGGTTTCAGATTGCTGCGCACAATCACGTCTCCGTAACGAAACGCCACTTCGCTGGCGGCGACGCGGCTCAAATCGCGCGCAACCTGGTCGTCAATTTCGTAACCGAGCATCAAGTATCCCAATACCTGATGCCGGCTGGCAGGGCCAAAATAAATATCCTGGAGAAAGACTTCGTAGAGATGGCCTTCGACATACCACCAGTGGCGCGTTTCGGAAGTAGACATGACCTGCGGGAAAAAATCTTGCCCCTGGCGAAGCGTGACCTCCGGTGGAGCAGCCTGCAGCGCCATGACCTTACCGGAGGAATCGGCCAGCAACAGGAGGTCGCTGCCGCCCAGTTGCCATAGATCCCGCGACGCATCCTGGATGGTGGCGGGGTCGTGCGTGGTCATCAGGGCGCGCACGTTGGGCAGGTCGGCCAAGAGCGCGGCCGAGCGCTCGAGCGTCATTTCTCTCTGCTTCTGAAAACTGTGGAAGGCGGAAACGGAATTCTCCAGGTCGCGCTGGATGCCCAGGCGAACCTCCTGCTGCACCGTATGCCTCACGACCAGCAGGGTGGTGAAGGTCAGGGCCGCGGATACCGCCACCATGGAAAGCAGAAACTTGGTCCGTAACCGAATTCCGCCCATGTCCCCTGGATCTCCCGGAAAAATTGTCGCCGCTCCGCTACGGCACGAACTTGTAACCCGAGCTATGGACGGTGCGAAAATGCAGCGGGTTACCTGGATCCTTCTCGAGTTTCTGACGGAGGCGCAGAATGTGATTATCGACCGTCCGGGTGCTCGGATAATTCTGGTATCCCCAAACGTGGTTGAGCAACTCTTCGCGAGAAAGCACGCGCTCGGCGTTCTGGATCATGAACTTCAGCACTTTAAATTCCTGCGAAGTCAACTGCACCGGGTTCCCTTCCCGCCATAATTCCATCTTGGTGAAATCGACTTTCACATCGGCGAAGTTGAAAGTTTCGGTGAGCGGAATGCGGGTCGAGCGCCGCATCGCGGTTCGCACCCGCGCCAGCAATTCGCGAGGGCTGAAAGGCTTGGTGACGTAATCATGCGCGCCCAATTCCAGCAGCAGCACTTTGTCCATCACTTCGGTTCGGGCGCTTAAAATGATAATGGGCAACGACGGAGATGCCTGGCTGATTTCCCGGCAGACATCCTGCCCCGGCGTACCGGGCAGGCTCAAATCCAGCACCAGCACCGATGGCGGCGCGGCTCGAAACATCTCCAGTCCGGCCGCGCCGTTCCCCGCGACATCCACGGCGAAGCCTTCGGCTTCGAACAAACGCTTGAGAGCCTTTTGGACGGCGCGGTCATCCTCGATCACCAGAATCCGCTCCGCGCTACCTGCGAACGCTTCCATTGTCATGGTTTGGGTTACCGCCGCGGCAAAGGCTGAACATACGTTCTTACTCACCACCGCACCCCTGCATCAAGTAGTGGAAATCATACCCCTAAACTGTAGCGTGATATTGGGTTAGTTAAACATTTCGGGGAATAAAGTGACATGAATTTGACAATTTGTTGACAAAGGGGTGGCTCAGGGGGATGGCGGGCTGGGTCTAGCGTTGGGCCGGGCGAGTCTTCACTTTTCCCGGGTTTTTGCAAATTCGTTTACAAAACTCTATGAAAACCACATCCCCAATCGATCTACCATCACTTTAGGCGCGCACCTTAGGCTCTCAGGGTGTCAGGCCTTGGTGTGCGCTGGTCGACATCTCTTCGCAGGCGCGCGGACGAAGGAGTGAATACCATGATCAAGATGACGGTCTTAGCACTGGTCACAATTTTCCTGTTCCCATCGGGCATGGTCGCAACCATGTTCGCACAAAATTCCGCACAAAATGCAATCGCACCCGGATGCGGGCCGGCCCATGCCAGATTCAATGTCAGGACCGAGACCGGGCCGCACCCGGCTCAACCGGAAGCAGGCAAGGCGCTGGTGTACTTTATTCAGGATGACTCCGATTTTAATTCGAGACCCAGACCCACCAGCCGGATGGGCGTCGACGGAGCATGGGTAGGCGCCACCAAGAGCAATTCCTACTTCTACTTCTCAGTGGATCCTGGCGTCCATCATATTTGTGCCGGCTGGCAAATGACGGAAGGTGAACCGACGAACCACAATACAGCCGCGGCTCATTTCACCGCGGAGGCCAATGGCGTTTACTACTTCGAGGCAAAAGACACGCTCGGGTATGGCGGATCGGCGAGCATCGATTTGAAGCCACTGGATAGCGATGAAGGCCAGCTTCTGGTGGATCAGTTATCGTTCAGCATTTCTCAACCGAAGAAGTAGCGCCGGTTTGCGCCAGGGCTGACTAATACGTGAACGACTGGATCTCCGTCACTCCGGAGTCGGGACCATCCACATAGCCGCTGCGCGTACTGGGATGCAACGCGATGTGAGTGAAGACAACGTTGAACGCGTTGGAGAAGTTGAAGCCATTGAGCGATTCGACCAGGTTTCCCTTGGTGTCGTAGACCTGAATGCTGCTTCCGGGCCCCGTGCTTGACACGGATTGCGCCACCAGGAACAGCTTGTGCACGGGATCGTATTCCACGTCGGAACCGCTCTGGATCTGGCTGGTCGCTCCGGGCAGGACTACAGCGAAACCGGTTTTCTTCTTGAGGTTGTAGAACTCGACGCTGAAATCGAGTTCGGTCGTGGTGCAGGCGATACCGTCGTCGGAATCCACCGCGATACCGTTCACGAAACCCGCTCGATACGGTGGCGGGCCTGGGAGCCCGTTGAAGTAAGCGACCGCCCCCGTCGTCAGATTGGCCAGCGCAAACACCGGCGGCGGACCGCCGACCGCACCTGTCGAAGTGGCCACGACCGCCTGGTTCGTCTTGCTGTCATACGCCATCACGGGAGTGACGGCGAAATAAAATGCCGGGTTGGTGAGGGTTATCACCGATTCGAAAGTATTGGCGCCGACATTGGAGCCGAACACGAAGGTGTGATTATCGCCACCATTTTCAAAACCGAACGCCGCCGTGGTGGTGGACGCCTGATTCCGGCTCAATCCGAAAAGTATGTCGTCCTTCGCCAGCGGTGGCGTCCAAGTGCCCGTGAACTGGTTGGAGTCGAGCGGATTCAGTTCTTCGTAAACCCGCTTTGATACATAGATTCCTTTGACTTCCTCATGCTCCACCAGACCCACACTGACGCCGGCAATGCCCAGGGTAAGGAAGTCATCCTTGGTTTCGAGCTTCTGGACCACGTTCAGGATCTTGCCGGTGGTTTGATCGAAGGTCTCGACGGCCGCCAGCACCTTGCCACCGCCCAGGTCCTGGGATTCGCTCAACACGCCCTCGGTGCCATTCTGGTCGATGTCGAAGCCAAAAATCTGCCCGCCAAACTGACTCTGAACGATGACGTTGCCGGGTCCAACGTTGCCAGGTCCAACCCGGGCCGTTTCGAACGACTGAGCCGCGGAGATCCACGGTCTCGTCCAAGAAAGCGCGCATAGCAGCGCGATGGTTGCGATTCGATGCCATCGAGAATTTGCCTTCAGTGCGATCTCCATGCCCGCGCCCCCCATTTGGATTGGCAGACTCTGCCTGCAGGCCGACTCGTGCGCTTGCTTTCGCCTGCCTGACTCGCGAGTGCAACACGGTACCGCAGGGGCGCCTCACCAATGTCATACCCGAGTCAGAGAGTTGTAAACATTTTGTCACTTTAGCGGCGGAAACGCCGGACCCAATATCAGTAATTCCGAACGATCCGGCGCTGCGTGGCGATCCGCACTTTCCGTGCTAAAATCCGGTTTCTCGGGTAGCGGATATCTGCCAATGATTTTTCGCCAGACGGTTCTCCGGATTCTCCGGATCGTGGCTTCCAGCGCCCTGATCGTAATCATGATCGTAATCCTCGCAGCCTGCGGTGATCCCAGGCAGTCGCCCCCGCCGATTGTGGTTACGTTTGCTACCGCGCCCCCGACTACGCTCGCGATCGGCGCCAGCGCCGGCCTCACGGTTACCGTCACGAACGACACCCAGACGGGTAACGTCATCTGGAGCTGCAGTCCCGACCAGGCTTCCGGAGCGTGCGGCACGTTCAGTCCGACCACGATTCACAGTGGCGTTCCCACGAATTACGAGGCGCCCGCCCAGGTTCCGGCCGCCGGCAAGGTAACCGTAACCGCGACTTCAGTGACCGATAGTACTAAGTTTGTCTCGGCCACTATCACCATTTCTAACTGACAGATAAGGTAAATCTGGAAACAATAGGTTGAATTTAGGCGAAAAAAGCCTGTCGGCTGTGCCTCGCTAGAGAAGCACCCGGCCTGAGAGCAAACGACGGAGGGCGAACGCCATTTGACTTCCCGCCACTTACCGCCCAGAATAGTCGTAGTTCTTTACAGGCCAATCCCACCAGTGGGGGCGTCACGGCTTCGACGGAGATGCTTGCGGCCAAGAGGCATGCCGGGGTGCACACACCCGTAATCGCGTGCAAAATGATAATTGCCAATCAACAAATGGCATACGCAGCCTAACTCGTTTAGGCAGCCGTTCTCCGCAGCTTTGCCCGTGGGCTGCGAGCGAACGTCACACAGCGGGCTGCTCTTCCCGGCTACGTCTGGGCCGGGAGGCTAAGATCTCAGGCTAGCGACTAGCGTTTCTTGTCCGTTCTGAGCGTGGGTCGCGAACGTCCTGGGGTAATGCCCAGGGCATGAACTGGAATAAGCATGTAGTCTCTTGACCAGTAACATTTTCGGACGCGGGTTCGACTCCCGCCGCCTCCACCAATTACCCCATTTAATATCAAGTACTCGCAGATAATGCGGGGCACCTGCTCCGCCGTTTTCCCGAAATTTACGGAGTTCAGCGGGCACCTTGTCGGGCTCTGGCAGTGTGATGCTGCCCGCGTCCTCGAGGGTTCCTGACGACGTTGTCCACGACACGCGCTTCACGCCCCGAACTGCCGCAAGTGGTGATCCAAGTGTTTATACATCCCCCGGCCCCAGGCGTAGGGCGGGAGCGCGCCAAAGAACGGATGGGGATGCCGGGTGCATTGCGCTTCGCCGCCCTCATGAAATCGCCGCACTTTCAGTTTGAGCTGTTCCCGTTCCCGGAGAAAATCCCGCTGATCGGAGACCACGAGTTGCTTGCCGGTGGGCGCATTCTTTCCGAAGGGCTTGTCATTGGTATAGATGGCCTTGAAGAAGGGAGCGATCAACCTCCCGATAAAAATCCGCGGCGGATTCAGCCTACCTGAGGCGATATCCATTGTCACGGAACAATGGGCCATCATTTGCGCCACGTCCATTTTTCCCCACTGCCTTGGCGAGGTGGGTTGCAGCGTATCGATGCGCGAGATCACTTCGTCCACCGTTTCCTGCTGAAACAGCGTTTTCATTCTCCACCTTCAAGGGTCATTCGAGTGTCGCGCATCCGCATGGCTGGACGAAAAGATACTACATCAATCGCTCAAGGCGAATGATAAGCGTACAAAGCGACGATCGGCAAAGCGACGATCGGAAAACCGAGGCGGCAAACTGCTCCGACCGTAGAGCAGTATGATGTTTTCGGCTCCCGATGCGCCCCACACCGATGATTACCGGGCTTGTGTTCGTGGCGGCGGGCGCCTACGTTCTAAGCGGAGCGGCGCTGCTGCTATGGCTGTCCGGCGATTGGCGTTGGGTGGAGGGCTGGATCTTCGGCGTCTGGTGGGCGTCCTTCATGGCCGCCATCGTCTTGTGGCTTTACTACCGGGATCCTGCGCTGCTGGCCGAGCGCTTCCGCATGCCCGGCAGCGGCGGTGAATCGCGCGCTGATATGGCTATCCTCATCGGGATAAAAATAGGATTCCTCGGCTGGATCGTCGTCTCGCCGCTAGACGTTCGTTTCGGCTGGCTACCTCGTCTGCCGGTGTGGAGCGAAGTCTGCGGAGGCATTGCGCTCATGGCAGGTAGTTTCTTTACGTTCCGCGCGATCACCGATAACACGTATCTGTCCCCCTTGGTGCGCATTCAGACTGAGCGGGGGCAGCACGTCATCGACACGGGCGTCTACGGCTTGGTTCGCCACCCCATGTATTTTGGCGCAAGTCTATGGTTGATTGGTGGCGCGTTGCTGCTGGGCTCCGTCAGTGGCCTTCTTGTAGCCTTAGGCATTGTCGGGTTGTTCATTGTGCGCATTTTTGGAGAAGAGGAGTTGTTGGCGCGCGATCTGGAGGGCTACAAGGAATATCTCCAGAAGGTGCGTTACCGGTTGGTACCACACGTCTGGTGAGCACCCGTCAACGGATTTGCGCTCTCGACAGGAAGGTATTGCGGGTAATCCGGTTCACCGGTCGGGACTTCGGCAAAAACGTCGGCAAAGCGGGAGTAATGTGACACGTGGAACTGGGAAAACTGATAGTCCCGCGCCAAGTTCGACGCGGGACTATCGTTAGCCTTTGTCAGGGTGCTGCAGTTGCGATCGCACTCTTCCGCTTTACGGCAAGTAGTAGCGGAATGAGGTGAAGACCATGCCGTCCAGCCCTTCCGGCGAGATTCCTGCCGGGCCGCTGGAGTTGGCGCCTGACCAGGTCTGACGGGTCACGTAGGAGTATTGTGAACCGAATCGGAATCTGCCCTTGGGACCGCTGTAGAACGTATACCAGAAGCCCGCCGTGCCCTCAATCACCGCCCGGCTGTCGCCGGTGCAATGGGCGAGTGATCCCGGAGCGAAACCGGAGTTCGCGGAAGGAGCCTGCTCCACGTAGCAACCGTCATTCCTGAAGTTAGGCGAACCATAGCCGACATAGCCTGGGGCCACCGACCAGACGCCCGTGGTCGCGTTGAGCACCACCAGATTAGGATCGTAGGCGTAGGAACGGCCCGCGTATTCGGCTCCCACGTAGCTGTAGATGTCGAGCTTCTTGCCATGCCACTCCAGCGTTTCCAGACCTTGGAGGTTCTTGATCAGATGAACCGATCCGTTGGGACTGATGGAAAGGTCGGAAAGCTGAGCGGCGCCGTAGCGGCCGATGCCGCTGCCGCCAAAGCCGTGCAGACCGAAAACGACATGCTTGTTGGCGAAGTTCCAGCGGGCATTGGCGCCAAAACCGCCGCCTTCTTTCGAGGAGTTATAGGCGTTGGCGGCGCTGGGAGCAGTCAATCCGGTGATGGAGCAAGTGGAACTGGCGAACTGATAGCAGGGGAAGATCCGGTCGGCGAAGCGATCGACCAAGCCATAGACCTCATAGTGCCCGAAACCGGGATCAAAAGCGACCTTGGCGATAATGTCGGGCGAAGGATTGGCAGTGTAGTTCGAGGTCGTGTTGTAGGTGTTGCTTGCGCCCGCTTCGCCGAGCAGGAAATTGGCATCGTTGTTGTGCGTGGTGATCGTGCCTTGCGCGTTTTCCATAGCGACCGCGACCGAGAACTTATCGCCGAAGTCTTTGGTTAGGCGAATCCCGTACTGCCGCGCAAAGCTAAAGCCGACGTTGTAACCGGGATCGATGGTCGAGGGGCGGGCATCGTTGAC
>PLBE01000233.1:0-9982 GCA_003134435.1 Acidobacteriaceae bacterium | reverse complement strand
GTGTAGCTATTGGTCTGAGTCGCGGTGGAGGTCACGCCGGCGGAGAGAAAGTCAGCCGATATGTAGCTGGAGAGCTCGACATTCTTCAAACGGCCGACGACAAAGAGGGTAGGACGCGACTGGCGAGCGGAACCGAAAAACTCGGACAGTCTGCTCTGCGAAGCGCCAGGCATCGTCAGAGAATTGAAGGGAGTGGCAACGTCGGCTCCCAGTTCTCGCGAGCGCCGCACAAATTCGGCGGCCACAAACGCGCTGGTAGTGAAGCTGATGCCTTTGTAGTGAATGGAAAGCGGATTCTGCAGGGTGTCGTCGACAGTCTTCTGGGTTTCCTGCAACGACAAGACGGCGGCGTTGGCAGTGGTCTTGAGATCGGCAACGTCGCTCTTTAACTCACCCACGGTCTGCTGTTGTTGGGTGGTCTGCGTTTGAGCGGCCGACGCTTTTGTCGAGGCTTCGGCGGCAACGGCTTGCGCCTGCTGCCAGTTCTGTTGCGCCTGCTGCAGTTGTTGGGTCAATTGCTGGATTTGATGCTGCTGGGCGGCGATCGCGTCTTTCAGTTCTTGAACGTCGGCAGCGGTTGCCGCTGGTTGCGCCGGCGCCGTGGCTGCGGCTTTGTGTTTCTTCCTGGCAGCCGCCGGAGCTGTGTCCGAAGCTTGCGCCCAGGCGCCCACGGAGAACGCCAACAGCGTGAGGGTCATGAGAATGAGGTTCTTGATCGGTTTCATGAAAATGTGATCCTCTCCTTTTGGAGTTTTAATCGAAAAACGAAACTGGGGAAAAACAGAAATCTCTTTCGCACACGGGGGTTTCAGCCTGATTGAGCTTGTGAGTTTCTATTATGGCATAAAGTCTATTGCACTGATTGGCTTTATTGACATTACTGGAAGAGCACCTTCCAGCCCATTCGAAAACGGGAGGATGACCATGTACCTTGTTTATTTTCATTGTTTTATTCACAACCATGGGAGAATGCTGCAGTTTGAGTGCGCATCGGATTGCAGTCCAGGGAGGGCAAAATTCTCAAGGCACCCCACCTGGAAGAGCTCGCCCCGCGTACGCGTATATGACCGCCAGTCGCAACAATAGCCACATGGTCAGAGGCGGAGTGTTGGGTGAGTTTTGCCAGACTGGTCATCCCGGATTGGCCCCGAGGGCGGACAAAAAGAGCAGTTTCTAGGACCACGAAACGGCCCGTCGCTTTGGTCCCGGGGTAGATGTGCGAGGCGGCGCGTTTGACTGAGTCGCGCAATCAACTCGCGGGACGCAAGGACTCCGTTGGCCGCAACGGGCAAATGTCGAGAATAGCATCTCGGTCGACGGCCAGTTGACCGCCTCGAATCACCGCCGCCTCCGGGGCGACAACTGACTGCCGCATCCTCCATCAAGGTTACCGAACTGATGCTTCGGGTGTGAGCCCGACGCTTTCGATTTCCAACCAGTGTTCTCAAACCTGGCCCACCTCAGCGGGGTCGGACCCGGTTCGGGCCTCGCAGTGCCTTGGTCATGAACGCCGCGTCCAATCTCGCAATGATGCCTCGAGAGTGGGCCGATTCACGGAATATTCAACAAACTGTAATCGGCTATTAACAAGCCGCAGTCTAGGCTACTGGTTCACCCAAACAACCACGAACCTAAGATGGGTTTTGACCGAGCTTTGCCGGAAGTCTGGAGACTCTATTTCCCAGGAGACGGAACGATGAAACGAATGATGGCGATAATGGTGGCGATGGTGTTCGCGATGAGTGCCGTCGCGGCACAGGCCCAACAAGGTACGGCGGCCACAACGACGACGAGCCCGCGAAAGAAAATGGCTCCCAAGAAATCCGGGCCGAGTGTTGCCGAGCAACTGAGTGAGATGAAGCAGGCAATCGATGCCCAGCAGCAGCAGATCAAGCAGCTGAGCGACCTGGTGCAAACCCGGGACCAGAAGATTCAGCAACTGGAACAGCGACTCGATCAGAGCCAGGCAGTTGCCACCCAGGCGCAGACCAAGGCGGACACGGCGGTGGCGCAGAATGTTGAGGAAGAGCAATCGGTCTCGGCACTTAAGAGCGATGTTTCGGACTTGAAGTCGAATGCTACGAATGCGGCCATGACCCTGCAGGAAACGCAGAAGAGAATTGGCGAGATGGAAAGTCCGCTGGCGATCCACTTCAAAGGGATCACGATTACTCCCGGCGGATTCCTGGTCGGCGAATCGGTCTATCGCAATCGGGCGTTGGGAGGGGAGGCTACTCCGTTCAACAGCGTTTCCATGCCCGGGAGCGGTCAGAACGGTATCTCTGAGTTCTATGGCTCGGGCCGCCAGTCGCGCATCTCGATGCTTGCGGAGGGCAAATTCAGCGACGTCAAACTGAGCGGTTATTACGAAGCCGACTTCCTTTCGGCGGGCGTGACTTCCAACAATAACCAGACCAACAGCTACACTCTGCGGCAACGCCAGGTTTGGTCGCAGGCTGCTTTTGACAATGGCTGGAGTTTCACAGCGGGTCAAATGTGGACCCTGGCAACGGAAACGAAGAAAGGAGTCGATAACCGGACCGAAGCTACTCCGATGACCATCGATCCGAACTACACGGTGGGCTTCAGTTTTGCGCGGCAATGGGGTGTGCGGGTGGCCAAGAAGTTCGACAATCGTTTCTGGCTCGCGGCCTCGCTAGAAAACCCTCAGACCATTTTTGCGGCCAGTGGTAACGCCGCGAACTTCGCCTTGGGCGGTCCGGGTTCAGGCGGCGGGCTGTATAACGGCGGTGGCAGCCCGACCGGTTCGGCGCTGGCCAACTATTCGTTCAACGCCACGCCCGACGTTATCGTCAAGGCGGTCTTCGAACCTGGGATGGGCCATTACGAGATCTTCGGCATCCTGAGCCGCTTCCGCGACCGCGTCTATCCTTGCGAGGAACCCCCGGCCAACACATCGCTGTGCAATGGCGGGGTTCAGTCCACCGAGGGAGCGTATAACAGTTCGAAGAATGGGGGCGGATTGGGAGCGAACGCTCGCATCACTTTCTTCAAGCAGCTTGATCTCGGTCTGCACGGGCTCTACGGGAACGGCGTAGGCCGATACGGCGCATCGGGTCTGCCAGATGCCACGGTGAACCCCGATGGCACACTGGCTCCGCTCCGCAGCTATCAGGCTCTGGCAACACTGGAATGGCATAAGCCACGGTTCGATTTCTACCTTAATGGTGGCGAGGAATACGTGGGCCGACGCTATGCAGTCGACCCTGTTTCGCTGAAGACGGTGGGATATGGGGCGCCGAGTTTTGTCGACTCGGGTTGCTACAGCGAGACCCTGCCATCTTCGGGCAACGGCTATGGCTTTGGCGGTCTTAGCAATTGCAGCGGCAACACCCAGCGGGTGATCGAAGGCACCGTCGGGTTCTGGTTAAAAGTTCATAGCGGCCCGAGAGGAAGGCTGCAGTTCGGCCCGCAGTATTCGTTCATCAGCCGGGATGCATGGACAGGCACGGGCGCGACGGCGGGGACCTACGTAGCTCCGCACGGAATCGACAACCTGCTCTATACCTCTTTCCGCTACTACTTGCCGTAGTGTGGAATCTTCCCCGCCCCTTTGGTTCCTGTTCTTTTGCCATGGAGGGGCGGGGATGGTCTTCAATCGTGGCACACGTTTCGGGAGGTACGGATCAGTTGCCCTTAAACAATTTAGCAAGACTCTCGATTTCGGAAACACCTGTATCTCCGATCACAAAATATCGAAGTCCGTTCTGGCTCCAGGTTTCCATTCGGAAGGCCAGGCTCATGGGCAAGAAAGAGTTCTCTCCCAGACCGGCGGGCAACAGCCGCTCCTGAAACACGAACACGGAAATGTGGTGCTTACGGACGTCGTAAATGAGGTGCGCGCCCGGGGCTTGGTCGAGATAGGCCATCCGGCCACCCAGCAGAGTGAACCCGGTATTTTGAAGTTCCGGCAGATCGAACGCGAAAGGGATCTTCCCCTGAAACCACGGCTTCACCGTATGCCGATCGGCGGAGACGACGTCGACCGGCGAGGAACTGGCCAACGAGTCCACGTGCAAATCGGCAATCTCACTGTAAACCTGGTTTCGAATAAGCTGGTCTCTTCCGGACTCTGTGGCCCAATAAGTTAAGGTCAGGGCGGCAGCCACGAAAACAAGGGCGAGCGCTGAGGTAAAGATCCATCCGGGACGGAGGCGGCGCTGCGGTGTGGGCGCAACGCTCTGCCGCACCTTTTTGCGGAACTCGGCGCTGGGAGTGAAACGCTTTCCAGCGACTTGAATCGCCCGCTTAATCTGCACACGCGCAAGAGCGTCCGCCGCGCAGGGCGCGCAGCCGCGCACGTGAGCGTCGAAAGCGCGCAGTTCCTGCTCCGGAAGCTCGCCGTCGAGATAGGTGTCGAGTTTCGCCTTCCAGGAATCGCAAACCATAGTTTCATCCTTCTTGAAACTGCGGCCGCAGGCGGTCGCGCAATGTTTTTCTGGCGCGCGCTAAACGCGACATCACCGTTCCCATCGGAATGGAAAGAGTTTCCGCAATCTCCTGATATGACATTTCCTCCACCTCGCAAAGCAGGAGGATCTCTCGAAAATGCACGGGCAGAGCGGAGATGGCGTCCTGCAGAAGTTGAGAGCTGGAGAGTTGCATGAGAATCGCCTCGGGTGTCTGATTCTCAACCGCCAGGACAGGTCCGTCCACCTCCGTATCAAGAGGAACGGTCGAAGTGGCCGCCAGGCCGCTGCGCGAAGTCAGGAACGTGTTTCGCAGGATGCGATACATCCACGCCCGAAAGTTAGTTCCCAACTGGAAGGAGGAGAACCCTTTCAAAGCCTTGGTATAGGTTTCCTGAACCAGATCTTCCGCCTCCTCGCGATTCTGCGTCAACCAATGCGCGAAGTTGTAGAGCTGATCGAAGAGTGGCATGGCCAGCGCTTCGAAAGCATCGGATTGAGGAGCCGGTCCTGACATCCCCATAAGATTAAACCGATATTAAGGACGTTTATTCCACGCATTCCACATCGAACCAAAATAATTTTCCGGGCGGGAATAAAGCGCCTGTCTGGATGGTTATCGGTTTTGAGCGCCAGGACAGCGGCGCGGGAATCGACACATCCAGGAAAAAAAGCAGCAGCTATGGTAAATCCTTTCGATCCAAAAACCGCACTCTTGGCGAAGCACGCGCAGCATGTGGTGCTCGTCCACTTTCCGATCGCGCTGTTTATCGCGGCCGCGGCATTCGACCTGATCGGGCAATGGACGGAGCAGCGCGGACTGGCGGAGGCAGCCTACTACAACCTGCTCACAGCGGCGATTTCGACTTTGCCGGCCGTGGCCACGGGTCTTCTTGCGTGGCAGTTTCAACTCGAGGGCCAGAAACTCAAGGGCATCTTGTTACTTCACCTGGTTCTCGCAGGGGTCGCAAGCGCGACGATCTGGCTGGTCTGGTGGGTTCATTTCCGGGCACGCCGGGGGGCGGAAGAGTTACATGGCTATCGCCTGGCTCTTGAATTTCTCGGGGTCGGCCTCCTCGCGCTGACCGGGCATCTAGGGGGCTATCTGAGCGGCGTCAATCTTCCGCTCCAGTGAAGCGTTGGAACAAGCGTGGAATAAAAACTATTGGTGCCAGTTATCACCTCAGAGCGACACAACCACGGAGGGCAAATGTCCGACATCAGACAGGATGTTATCCGGCAGAAGGTGCAAGACTTGAACGACGATGGCGTAGACCGTCGCGGATTTCTAAAGTGCATGGCGTGGGCAGGCGCGGGACTGGTTTGGACCATGAGTGGCGGCGTTCCGGTGTCGAGGGCCATCGCCACGGGCGGAGGCCATGCCCGGGATGGCAGCGGTGGCGGAGACTTCAGCTTTGTACAGATCAGCGACAGCCACATGGGATTTAACAAGCCGGCCAATCCGGACGTGGCCGCGACTCTGCAGGTAGCAGTCGACAAGATTAACGGATTGCCCAACCAGCCCGACTTCCTGCTGCACACCGGCGACATCAGCCATCTCTCGCGAGCGGAACAGTTCGACACGGTCGACCAGATTCTAAAGGGAGCGAAAGCGAAGGACGTCTTTTTTGTGCCCGGCGAACACGACGTGCTCGACGACAACGGGAAGTCCTATCTCGAACGCTACGGCAAGGACGCGCGGAGAGGGGGATGGTACAGCTTCGATCACAAAGGCGTGCACTTCATCGGGCTGGTGAACGTAGTGGACTTGAAGGCGGGCGGACTCGGCTCGCTGGGCGGCGAACAACTGAAATGGATGGAAAAAGACGTCAAGCATCGGAAGCACAGCACGCCGATCGTGATCTTCGCGCATATTCCCTTGTGGTCGGTGTACCCGGAATGGGGATGGGGGACGGAGGATAGCGCGCAGGCTCTGGCCTGCGTGAAGAAGTTCGGCTCCGTAACCGTGCTGAACGGGCACATCCATCAGATCATGCAAAAAGTGGAAGGAAACGTGACGTTTCACACCGCGATGTCCACAGCCTTTCCGCAACCGCAGCCGGGCAAATCGGACTCTCCGGGGCCGATGAAAGTTCCGGCGGAGCAGTTGAGGAGCCTGCTGGGAATTACCCAGGTGAATACAATTCGAGGCAAGCATGCCTTGGCGGTCGTGGACTCGACGCTGGGGTAAGTCGAAGTGGAGTCAATCCAGAGGCCGACAAGTCAGGCAAGAAATCAAATCTAGAGAGGAAATGAAAATGAGAAGCTGGTGGGTTGGCAGTCTGGCTGCGGCGGTAATGATTGCGATGCTATTTTTCGCCGGTTCAATGCGGGTCCGGGCAGAGAATGACGGTGTTAACAATCATAATGACCAGGCCGCCGCGACCGCTGCCGACGTGAGAATCGACAATTTCAGTTTTGCGCCTCAGACGCTGACCGTCGCTGCCGGAACAACCATCACCTGGACCAACCGCGACGATATCCCCCACAGCGTGGTCAGCACTGACGGCGTGTTCAAGTCCAAGGTGCGGGATACGGACGAAAAGTTCTCTTACACGTTCGCCAAGGCGGGAGTCTATCCTTACTACTGTTCGATCCACCCGAAGATGACCGGCAAGGTTGTGGTCCAGTGAGCCGGCGCCGGACACCGCTAAGAGCTGGCGCCGAGCGTGACAAAACGGCTGGGCAAAGTTGCAAACTGTACTGTGCCCAGTCCGCGCTCACTTGCCATCTTCAGATAAGGTAGCGCTGCCTCCTCGAGATTCCAGTATGCCTTGGCAACGTAAGCATCGAGCGCGACTGGGTCGGTTCCGGCCACCAGAGTCTTCTTCAACTGCACGTCTTCCAGATTGCCGCCGGTCGGACCATTGCGCACGAGCACGCGGTAGCAGTCGATCATGGTGAGCGTCGGCCGGATGAAGTCGGCGAGATCGGCCAGGCTCTCGTGAATTCGCTGATGGAGTTGCTGCCGTTGCCCGCCCAGAATGCCATACCAGTTCTTCATTCCCAAGGTGGTTCCGGTAAGGCTGTGGTGTTTGGCTATGGGGAGATTGATGATCTTGTCGGCATCGAGGAAGGGCTGGAAGACCGGCCAGTCGCGCAGCACATCGCCGCCGAGATCTACCTGCCTGAAACGGGAGGGATCCGGCAGCAACACTTCAGCACCCTCCTGACGCGCCGCCTGGGCAATTCCGGAGCGCTGGAAACAGCGATTCGGATCGTTGCAACTGACATCAGTCACGATGACCTTCTTGGCGCCCGCCTCCCAGCATTGCCGCACCACCTCCGCCACAACCAGAGGATTGGTATTGGCGGCCTGTTCGGGCGTGCGATCCCAGGCGATGTTCGGTTTGACGATGACGACGTCGGAGCGCGAGATGAAACGGCGAATGCCGCCGAGTTCCTGAAGAGCGCGCTGCACCAGTTGCCGCGGCTCGCCGTCCTGGATGATGGCTAACTGCGGCAGAGCGGGGTCTGCCGCTATGGTATGAGTGCGGCGGACGCCGGTCAACAATGCATCGACGGGGTGGGCGCTGCGCGACCGGAGCCAGATGCCGGCACCAACCGCTCCCGCGCTGATTCCCGCCAGGCGCAGGATTCGAAGCATGGCTTCGCGACGGTCCATTATTCGCGAACCGGCTGTTTGCGAACCGAGTGCTGGCGAATCGTTCGTTTTCAATTCCAGCGTTTTCGGATCTGGCTCTTCCGGCATCACTACACCTCAACCACAGCGATGCGCCTGGGATCGTTCGTGCCCAAACGATGTTGGGCATCGGCGGCGATGGCGATGTATTTTGGCGGACGGCCCGCTTCCTCGAGTGTCTTCAATTTGAGTTCCGCACGTTTGCGCTCGATGATCTGCCACCCGGTGTAATCGTGCGCAACAGGGTCGGTCGCGACGATCAGGCCGTTATGCTTCCAGCTGTATTGCGGCTTAAAACCCGGGCCACCCTCGTAGCAGGCGGTCATGGCGTCGCAAATTACCAGCCGGAATTTTCCTTTGATCTCGGGAATCGAGTTGAGGTCGGCGATGTAGGGACAGCAATTATTGTCGTGAAAATCTCCAGGGTTATGAATGACGCCATACATATTTTTCATGGCGAGCGTGACCCCGGCTCCGCTGTGATCTTTCAGAATCGGGAGATTGATCATGCAATGGCAGGTGCGGGTCAGAAGCTTGGAAAGCCGGGTGTTGACGCTGCCATGTACGGATGCATTTTCCTCGTAGCCGACGCTCTTGTCGTCGGTACCAATAACGCGTTCGCGGTTGCCATCGCGGGAAATCTGGAATCCGACGCGCTCCAATTCGTGGTTCGTACGATCCCAGATCACAATATCCGAAGCTTTCACGCCCACCTGTTTCAGGCGTTCGCAAATGGCATCGACGAGTGCGTTGTGGGTCGAGAGTCCGGGTCCGGCGATGGTATTCACCTTGAGCCCGACAACCTCACCCGGGCGCACCAATTTCTTCCACGGTGCCACCGGGTCGGAAGTTTCGTAGAAAGTTTGCATTGCATGGTCGAGCAACTTTTGCACGCGGGACGAATCGGGTGTGGAGCTGGTCCCATTTCCATTTCCGTAGAGCATGGCGTCGCGCGCAATCACAACTTTCGACTTGCCGGGTACGGGTCCGCTGGAAGCAGATCCCATCTGCGACAGCCCGCCCACGCCCGCGACCACGGCTCCGGCAACGCAACTTTTCAGGAAGTCACGACGGTTTTCTCCCGCTTTATTCTTCATGCGAACTCCTTCGTCATTAGTGTGGCAGCTTCTTTTCGATTCCCTGCCCGAGATCGAGCATGGCCTGCTGCAATTGCGCTGATGCCTGATAGGCAACGATGCGAACCAGATAGGGTCCTCTTCGAAACACCAGGCTTTGTGCGTACAAACGCGCGGCGTCGCCGACCGGAGCGCTCCTGGCATCGGCGGCTGGTTCCGATTCGAAGATGTCTTTCGCACCGTCTACCGTGGACATGGTGTAGACATCGGCAACCACCTGAGTCTGGCCGCCGAATTTATAGTCCGCCGTCGATGCGCTGCGGACGCCAGCTCTCAGGTATTTTTCCGCATCGCCGTCGATGTAGTTGGAAAGGTCAGCCGGGGCAAACGTGCGAGTATCTCCGGTCCGCGTCCAGCCCGACACTTCGTTGGTTTGGGGAAAACCGCTGCCAGCCGTCGCCGGCTGCTTACTGCAGGCCATACCGACGGTGAGAACACATGCGATCACGGTCGCGAGCGCGGCGCGCTTGAGCGCGCTTACGTTCCCCGCGTTCACGATACTAGGATTTGCGTTCATGATCGGGCAATACTCCGTCGCTGATTGAGCAGAATCTGATTGGTCCTGGACCGGCTCTCTCCGATGCTGGTGACGTAAATGGCGGGCCGGTCCTGGAGTGGACAGGCGTGCTCACAGGCGCCGCAACCGACACAGTGGGCCGGATCTACGCGCGGCTGTTTCAGCACTTTGGTCTGGCCTTTGGCGTCGGTCACTTCGGCGGGCTGCAGATAAATCGCCTTGGGTGAGGTAGGACACCACTCTTCGCAGACGATGC
>PLBE01000126.1 GCA_003134435.1 Acidobacteriaceae bacterium | reverse complement strand
GTGAACCGCTGCGCCACCCAAACGCAAAGGGGTGCACAGAGGGGCACGGGGGAAACCGGCGAGCTATGCGTGCCTAGCTGTGGAACCACCACAAACGGTCGAAATTGGGGTCTTCGGGAATTTCAGTTACTTGAGTTCCAATTCAGCGTTACCTTGATGCCATCCTAAAGAGTTCCCGGTCGCGATACGATCTTATAACTATGCCTGGCAGAAGCGGCGACGGCCGTAATCGGAGGATACCTGATGGGCCCTTGTATGTTGGGGCAGTGAAAGAGCGGGGAGAGGACGAGCGACGTCGCAGCGCGCGATTCACCTGCGGCGGCGACGCCAAGATCAGCCGTCTGCCATCCGACGGTATTTTTCTTCCGGGGAAGATTCTCGACCTGAGTCTGGGAGGGTGCTGCGTGGATACGGCGGTGCCGATTCATTTTGGGGTACGCGCTGAAATTCTTGTGCGGGTCAACGCGGCTGCGTTCCGGGCAGTGGGCGAGGTAAAGGCGATTCGAGGAAGTTCGGCGGCAGGCATCGAATTCGTGCAGATCAGCGCGGGCGGGAAGGACATGCTGGCGGAACTGGTCGAGCAGTTGACGAGATTGCGAGCGGTAATGAAGAAGCTCAAATTGGCCCGGCGCGAATTGGATGCGGAGTCGGTGCGGAGGCAATTGGAGGATGGACGACTGCGGGCGATGAAGTTGAGCGAGCGGTTGGGGTTGATGGGAACGATCTTGCAGCGGGAAGAGCATTTGGAAGAAGTGCATTCGGCAGAGGAGACGTCGGCGTCTGCCGGGCAGGATCGGGTGGAGGAAGCAGAACCGGTGTTAGTTGCGGTCGAATTATTCGGCTAGCGGTTTCGCTTCAGTTGAGGCGGGAAGATTCAGACGGCCATGAGCACGACGCCGCCCGCTACCAGCAGGGCGGCAATCCAACGGCGGCGGCCTACGCGTTCGTGCAGGAAGATGCGGGCTGCGACAGCATTGGCGACGAAAGTGAGCGAGGCCGAAGCAGGCACGACCAGGCTGAGATTGCCCCAGGAAAGACCGAAGAGCAGGCTGTAGAACGCGACGGCCATCGCCATCAAGCCGAGGGCGAAGGTTGGGGTGGAGAGGACGCGGCCGATGACGGCCAGCAGTCCGCGTTGCTTCCAGAGTTCACCCACGTCGCCAACTCGTTTCATGGAGTAGGAGAGCAATACGTCTCCGGTGGTCGAGGCGAGGATGATGAATCCGATGGCGGCCCAGGCGTAGATTTCAGTCATGACTGCGCCTCCCGGGAAACGGGGTCGTGCCGGGCGTCTGGCGGATGGCGACTGGGTGTTACGGAGGGTCCGGCAGCGACGAAACCTACGCCAGCGGCAATGAGCGCGATGCCCAGCCAGCGAGTGGGCGAGATAACTTCATGCAGACGGAAGTGGCCAATGAGAGCGACGAGGACATAGGCGAGGGAGGTGGCGGGAAGCACGTAGGTGAGGTCGGCCCAGGAAAGCGCGGACATGTAACAGGCGAAGAATGCGAGCAGGAAGAGGATGCCCGCGGTGACCCAGGGATGGACGACGGCGAGCAGCAGTCCGGAGAGGTTGTGGAGGGAGACATTGCCGACTTCTTTCATGCCGCGAGCCAGCAGGGAATCGCCGGCGGTGCTGAAGATGGTGATTCCGGCGAGGACGAGGTATTTTCGAAAGGTCACGGAGTGGTCAACAAGTGGAGCAGGAGTATCGCAAACTCAAATGCATAGGTCCTTCGCCGCGCTCAGGATGACAGTTTGTAACCCTCAGGCCTTGGCCGGGGCGGGAGAAGGAGTCTCTTCTTTACGGTTGTCCTTCACCCACTTATGGCGCTGGGCGCGTAGTTTAAGGAAAGTGCGCGCCTCCTTGTACAGGCGCTTGCGTTCGGAGTTGTCGAACACAGCTTTTCTTAGAATGCGGTACGCAGCTTTGGGACGGAAGTAATAGGCGTCGTAGAAGTGGTGAACGGCCTCCAGAACTTCGGCGGCGGGCAGGCCGGGATACTCGATCTGGACCATCTGGTGACCGCCATCGTCGACCATTTTGCTGTCGGCCGTGATGAAGCCATTCTTCATGGCGAATTCGTGTAGTTCGGTTCCGGGGTAGGCGTGAGCGACGGAAACCTGAATCGTCTCCACGTCGAGTTCCTTGGCGAAGTTGATGGTGTTCTTGATGGTTTCGCGAGACTCTCCGGGCAAGCCGAGGATGAAATCGCCGTGGACGACGAGTCCTAGTTTGTGGCAATCCTTGGTGAACTGGCGGGCGCGCTCGACGGTGGCGCCCTTCTTGATATTTTTGAGAATCTGTTGATCGCCGGATTCATAGCCGACGATGAGCAAGCGGCAGCCGGCTTCTTTCATAGCCTTGAGGGTTTCGAAGTCAGTGGTGACGCGCGAGGTGCAGGACCAGGTCAGGCCCAGGGGTTTGAGCTTGGCGCAGAGTTCGACGGTGCGGGCTTTCTGCAAGTTGAAAGTGTCGTCGTCGAAGAAAAACTCTTTTACGTAGGGCCAGTAATCTTTGGCTTTGGCCATTTCACGGGCGACGTCATCGCTGGAGCGCTTGCGCCAGGGGTGACCGCTCAGGGTCTGGGGCCAGAGGCAGAAGGTGCACTGGGCGGGGCATCCGCGCGACGTATATAAAGACACGAAGGGATGGAGCAGGAAGGGAACGTTGTAGCGGCGGACGTCCAAGTCGCGGCGGTAAACCTCGGTCACATGCGGCAGTTCATCGAGATTCTGAATGGTTGGCCGGTCGGGATTATGCAGAATCTGGCCATTCTTACGATAGGAAATGCCCAGAATGTCTTCGATGGGCTTGCCCTGGGCGTATTCGACGATGGAGTAGTCGAATTCCTTGCGGCAGGCGATGTCGATCACTTTTGCGTCGGTCAAGGATTTCTCGGGGAGCACGCTGACGTGGGGGCCGACGAAAGCGATTTTAATGTGGGGATTGCTGTCTTTGATGGCTTCGGCAATGCGAACGTCGCCGGGAAATCCGGGAGTGCTGGTAAAGAGCACGAGGAGTTCGTAGTCTTTGCAGGTGCGGATGGTCTCTTCGGCGGTGATGTGGTGAGGAGGGGCGTCGAGCAAGCGGGCGCCTTCGAGCATTCCGGTTGGATACGCGAGCCAGACGGGATACCAGTACGATTCGATCTCGCGGGTAGCGGGCCAGCGCGAGCCAGCGCCTCCATCGAAATTCTCAAACGAAGGCGGGTTCAGAAACAGTGTTTTTAATGGCATATGGGTGAGTCTCTATCTTAACATTATTGGATGCGTCGAAACCCCGGCCGACGCTACCATCCAGATACGTGCCCAAGACCGTCGAAAGCGGCGGAACCCTTTCTGAGAGTGTGCCTTAGAGGGGGGCAAAACGCAAAACAAGCTGGCCGAACGTCGTTTCTGCGCATTAAGGAGTGGGAATCGAGGAGTGGTCGGGAGGAGTGCCGGGGAGCGCCCATTGTTCCAGTTCTCCGGTGGCGCGGAGCAGGGTTAGGCGGACGCGCTGGTATTCGAAATCGGCATCCTGAAAGAGCAGGTAGCGTTCGGCGGCCTGGACGCGGGCGTCGGCGAGTTCGTGAAGGGTGCCAGTTTTGGCGTCGATCTTGGTTTGGGCGGCTTCCAAGCCGGACTGGGCGAGTTGATATTCCAGTTGCGCGACCTCGCGGGCGGCTTCGAGTTGTTCGGCGGCGCGTTGCAGTTTGAGAGTTTCCTCAGCGACTTGATTGCGAGCTGCCTCGGCTTGTTTTTTCGCCTTGAGGGCTTCGGCTTGGGCGGCATCGGCGCGGGCGCGCTGGGCGGCGTTGAACAACGGGATGCGGAGGCCAAAGCCGATGGTGGCGTTATCCGGCTGAAACCTGCGGTAGTAGAGATTGTAGTTATTGATGCTGGAGAGTCGTGCATACTGAGCGGAGAAATCGAGGGTTGGGTATAACGCGCGGTGCTCACCGAGGGCGCGCATCGATTCGGCAAGCGAATGCTGTTCGGCCAGTTTGATGACGGGGCTGGTGGCGAGTGCTTTTTCGGAAAGATCTTCCTGGGCGGCGACGGGCGGCAGGGCGGGAATGGTTTCGGGAGCGAGTTCGATGGAGGCGACAGGCAAACCGGTAAGGGTTGAGAGATGGCGGCGGAGGACATCGGCATTGCCACGGGCTTCGGCACGATGCAGGCGGACGCGCGCTGCCGTCAGCTTGGCCTTGTCGAGATCGACTGTGCTGTCGACACCTTCCTGCAAGCGGGCGGCTACAGCGTGCTCCATCTGCTGCGCCTGGGCGTCGTCCTGGTGCAGGCGTTGAAGGCGCGCTTCCCACTTTGCGAGTTCGGCGTAGGTGAGGGCGACATCTTGAATGATGGCATTGCGCTGGTCTTTGTCCTGAAACTGGGAAGCATGCCATTCTGTTTTAGAGGCATTTACGAACTGGCGCTGCGCCAGGTTAAAGACCGAGCTCTGGGCCACGGCGTTGGCGATCGCCGGCGCCGAGCCTTCGATGCTGAGCGGGAATCCGTAGGACCATCCGAGGCCGGAACCGATGACAATCTGGGGGACGTAGTTATTGCGGAGTTCGCGGTAGGAAGCAAAGGCGCGTTGCACGTCGGCGCCGGCAATGGCGGAGGTGGTGCTGTGGGCGAGCGCCAGGCGGATGGCGCGCTCGAGAGGCAGCGGCTCGGCTTGGGCTCGCGGTGCGACGATCAGCAGGGCGGTGAATAAGGCGAGCAGCCTGCTGGAGCGCAGGCGAGGCCATCGGATTTTCATCTCGTCACCTTTCTCGGGTATCTGGCCGCTCCCCTGAGTTCACGCATATCTGGGTTCGCGCATATGTTCACGCACAAATTGTAGTGCGCCGCGAACGCGGCGGGCAGTAACTTTGCTCGTACCGGCTGGCTCGAGGATGTTGGCGGGATCCAAGATCGTGATGCAGGACGGCGACTTGACGACGGGCAAGCACGCTATTCCTAGACTTTCCGCGGGCTCTGGGTTAACCGGCGATTCAGGCATCGCTTTACTGGTGAGCAACGCGGTTGAGCGCTTGCTGGGCCGGGCCGAAGTTTCGGACCAACGACAGGGAAGCGCGATACTCCAATGCCGCTCCGACTTTATCGCCTTGCTTTTCGAGCAACGTCCCGAGCAGGTAGTGAGCTTTGAATGCCGGAGCTTTTTCTACGGGACCGGAGGTCAGATAGCGATTGAGCAGTTGGGTGGCCAGAGGATAGTTGCGACCGGCGCGATCGAGGATGTCGGAAGCTTCCCACAGAACGTCGGGCTCGGGCTGAGGGGCGCGGCCGAGCTTGACGATGGCTTGCTCCATTTCGTCGAAGCGTTTCTGGCGGCGGAAGAAAAGAGCGAGGTTCAGCCAAGCTTCGGCGTCTCCGTGACTAAGGTCGATAAATTGGCGATACTCGCGTTCCGCGGAGGCGGCATCCTTTTTTTTCTCGGCGATGCGGGCGTAAATGAAGTGCTCGCGAGCAGGATTGATGGTGGCAAGGGACTGCGCCTGATCACGGGCTTTCCGTTCGCCGCCGCCGACGAGGGCGGGCGCATCGATGTAGAACTCCGCAAGATCGAGGCGGGCGTCCAGGTCTTTCGGGTTTAACTGGACGGCGCGCTCAAATTCGGCGCGAACTTTTCCGGCCAGGCTGGCAGCCTCCATGAAATTTGCGCGATCCGCTTTCTCGCCATAGACCCGTCCCAGCCAGAGATGAAAACGGCCATTGTCGGGATCGAGGGCGGCTGCTTTTCGACAGGAAGGCTCGGCGCGATTCCAATCTTCGAGGGCGAAGTAAGCGCGGCAAAGCAGGTTGGAGGATTCAGCGTCGGACGGAGCGTCAGCCAGACGGCCGTTTAGTTCGGCAATGACTTCGTCGATCTGTCCGGCGGCCAGTTTGTCCTGGGCGGAGACGGCCACGCTGGCGGATGCGGAGAAGGTTGCGACGAACATGGTCGCCAGCAAGATGACGATCACAAGCAAAACATTGGAAGGGCGGGTGATCATCTAGAACTTAACCCGGGTGTGATCGCCGATGGGCTTGCCATTGAGAGAATTGATGGCCACCATATCCTTGGCAGCCAAGCCGCGAGTGATTTCAACCTGAGTGAGATTGGAAAGGGAAGTGTCGACTGCCTGCCGCTTGAGTTCGTGGCCGGCAACCTGCAGGACATAGGGTTTGGAGTCATCCATGCGAACCGCTTCCCGCGGCACTACGAGCGCGTTGCCGTGCTCGGCGGTCACGATGGCGATACCGACATTGATGTTGGGCAAGAGTTTCAAATCCTTATTATCTACGATGCTGGTGGTCTCGCCGACGTTGCGCGAACCGCGCAATTTGACAGTGGAAGGGACAGAGGTGACGGTGGCGTGCCAGATGCGTCCGGGGACAGCGTCCCAGGTAATTTCGATTGGGTTTCCAGGCGACAATCTGCCGAGATCGGGTTCATCGACGAAAGCGCGGACCAGCACTTCTCGCAGATCGGCCATTTGCAGGAGGAGGTCTCCGGCGGCAACGAAGCCACCTTGACGGGCGGGCAGGGAATAGACGATGCCGTCAAAGGGAGCGCGGATATTGGATTTTGCGAGAACATCCTGAGCGGCATCGTAGGCTGCCTGGGCTTCCTGGCGCTGCGCGACGACGCGGGCGCGGTCGGCATTGGAATATCGATCCGTTTTCTTTTTCGCTAGAAAACTGAGCTCCGCATCGGCGCGGGCGAGAGCGTTTTCCGCGTCTCTGACTTCTCCGGCCGAGGCAGCGCCCTGGGATTCGAGCTTCTGGAGCGCGTCCAGATTGCGCTGGGCGGAATCGCGATCAGTGGTGGCTTTGACCAGTTGGGCTTTGAGGCTCAGCAATTCTTCCTGATTACCGCCTTGGTCGGCGGCGCTGCGGTCGGCTTGCGCAGTTTTCAACTGGGTCTCGGCACGGGCGGCTTGGGCGCGCGCGTCGGCATCATCGAGAACTACCAGCAATTGGCCACGCTTGACGGATTGGCCTTCTTTGACCAGGACGCGGCGCACGTTCGTGGAGACCGGGGCATGGGCCTCGAAATTATTGACGGGCTCGATTTTCCCGTTGGTGGAAACCAGGCTGCGGATGGATTCAGACTCGACCACGGCGGTTCGAATCGGGACCGCATCATCGCGATGGAAGACAAAAGCGGCGAGGACGATGACGGCCGCCAGAATCGCGAGCGCGGTCAGCCACCAGCGCCGCGGCTGAGGTCTCGGACTATTTCCATTCAATGGCATGCAGAGAAAAGCGCAAGCTTAAATGTATATCATCCCGCGCCGCGGGAGCGGGCAAACGGTAGTCCCGGTCTTAGCTGTTTAGATGCGCGGGAGGGTTGATGGCGTCGAGTGCAGCGATTATCAATTGGCACTGGGTACAATAGGCGGATGCGAAAGTCTCCCCGTTCTTTGTCGCTTCGCCCCGGGCCTGCTGGTTACACGGCGGATCACGCCTGCGCTGGACTTGACCACGATTTTCCGGAGATTGAAACCTGGCCGAACCAGTTTCCGGGATACGAAATTGTGGTCGACGATCCCGAATTCACGTCGGTGTGTCCGAAGACGGGCTTGCCGGATTTCGGCCATCTGGTGATTCGCTACGAGCCCGATCGTTCGTGTCTGGAGTTGAAATCGCTCAAGGAATATCTGCAGTCGTATCGCAACCTCGGAATCTTCCAGGAAAACGTGGTGAATCAGGTGCTGGAGGATGTTGTGCGCTGGGCGAAACCGTTGTGGGCGGAAGTGAAAGGTGAGTTTCGTCCACGGGGCGGGATTTCGACGGTGGTGGTTGCGAAGTGGCCGCGCGGGAAGAAGAGTCAGAAGTAATGGCAGCCTTTCGGGCCATGCTATATTCCTACGACCTGTGAACCCGCAACAGCTTCAGGCCCGCACCGCGCTGCTCGTGCTGACGGCGCTCAATCTGCTGAATTATGCGGATCGCAATGTGCTGTTCGCGGTGCAGCCTTTGGTGCAGGATGAATTCCATCTGAGTAACGTTCAGCTTGGATATCTCACCAGCGCGTTTCTTGGGTTCTATATGATTGCGGCGCCGTTTGTGGGGCCGCTGGCGGATCGTTATTCGCGCAAGCTGATCATTGTTTTTGGGGCGATCTTCTGGAGCGGCCTCACGCTGCTCACGGCGGTGACGCACACCTACACGGAGTTGCTGATCCGGCATACGCTGGTGGGTGTTGGCGAAGCGACGTTCGTCACGATTGCGCCAACCTTTGTGGCCGACCTATTTGCGGAGGAAAAGCGCGGACGTATTCTTGGCGTGTTTTACCTGGCGATTCCTGTGGGATCGGCGGCGGGGTATCTGCTGGGGGGAAATCTGGCACCGCATTATGGATGGCGCTTTCCGTTTTACATTGCGGCGGCGCCGGGATTCCTGCTGGCGATTGCGGTGATGTTTTTGAAGGAGCCAAGGCGGGGGCAGTTTGATTCGCTCGCGGAAACTGCGGAGCGGGCGACGGTTTTTGGGCTGGCGCGCAATCCGGCGTTTTTGACGGCAACACTGGGCATGGCGGCGATGACGTTCTCGCTGGGCGGCATTCAGGTGTGGATGCCGCAGTTTCTTTTCAGCGAGCGCCACTACTCGCTGGTCCGGGCTAATTTTCTTTTTGGCATCATCATCGTGGTGGACGGGATTGTGGCGGCGCTGGCCGGCGGTTGGTTAGGCGATTATCTGCTGCCACGAATGAAGGGTTCTTACTATCTGGTGTCGGCGGCGAGCATGGCGCTGGGCGTTCCGGTGATGATTGTGGCGTTGTTTGTGAAGGGACGAGCGATGGTTCCGGCGATTGCATTAGCCGCATTCTTTTTACTGTTAAACACTTCACCGCTGAATGCGGCGGTGATGAATTCAGTCGGGGCCCATATTCGCGCCACGGCGATTGCGGTGAATATTTTTATCATTCACATTCTGGGCGACGTGCCTTCGCCGACGATGATGGGCTGGGTGGCGGACCGGCGCTCCTTGCAAGCGGCGTTTGTATTGCCGGTGATTGCGATGGCGATCTCGGCGGCGATCCTGTTTTACGGGATGCGATTCGCGCCGCAGTTGCGGGCGAGTGAGTCGACCTTGGAATCGCCTGGACCGGCGGGAGCATCTTCCTAAGCAGAATGCATTGGCACATCTTGCACTGGGCGGCATGGAATTGGATTGCGGGTGGGGTTCTGGCGCTGGCGTGGCTTTCGCGGATTGTGGAAGCGGCAATCGGAATGCCGAGCGTCGCGGATATTTCACGATCCGAGTGGGATCGCAGGGCAGCGGCCGAGGGCGGCGAGCCTGGAGTCGCCATTATCGTTCCCGCTCGCAACGAAGAGGAGCATATTCGCGAGACGCTGACGGGGTTGCTCGTCCTTGACTATTCGAATTACGAGGTTATTGCCGTCAACGACCGCTCGACGGACCGCACCGGGCAGATCATGGACGAGGTTGCCGCCTCGAATAGTTGGTGTGGCGCGGGCACCCTGGCCGGTGTGTGGGCAGCATCTGAACTGCAAACAGAAGCGGACAAGAGTGTCCGCACTACACGCCTGAAGGTGATCCACATTGCAGAATTGCCGTCGGGGTGGTTGGGAAAAACCCATGCCATGTGGACGGCGGGGCGGCAGGCGACGGGGGAGTGGTTGCTGTTCACCGACGCCGATGTTCTGTTCAAGCCTGATTCGCTGCGTCGCGCGGTTGGTTATGCGGAGGCTGAACGCGCCGACCACGTGGTACTTTTCCCGCGCATGGTGATGAAGAGTTGGGGCGAGAGAATGATGATCGCTTTCTTCCAGGTGCTTTTTGTTTTTGGACACCGGCCGTGGAAGGTTGCCGATCCCAAGGCGCGGGACCACATGGGGGTGGGCGCTTTCAATATGGTCCGGCGGTCAGTCTATGAGGCGGTGGGCACGTATCGGGCCTTGCGCATGGAAGTGATCGACGACATGAAGTTGGGCAAGGTGGTAAAGAATGCGGGGTTCAGGCAGCGCAATGTTTCCGGGGAGGATCTGATTTCCCTGCACTGGGCGAAAGGCGCGTTTGGCATCGTCGATAATCTCACCAAGAATTTTTTTGCGGTCCTTTCTTTTCAATGGCCGCGAACGTTGATCACAGTGGTGGGGCTGGCTTTTCTGAATCTGGGGCCATTTCTGGGCGTTTGGCTGGCGCAGGGATGGGCGCGTATTCCTTACGTTATTGCGTTGGTTTCGCTGTTTTTGCTTTATTACGGAATTTCGATGAGGTCGGTGGTGCCGCCCTACTATTTTTTTCTGCATCCGGTTGGGACCAGTCTGTTTATCTACATATTGCTGCGCTCCATGGCACACGCCCTGTGGAACGACGGCATCGTGTGGCGGGGGACGAAGTATCCGCTGGAAGAATTGCGCAAGGGGATGGTGTGACGCCGGTTGCGGGACTTAGCCGAAATCGTCGAGCCGCGAAAACAATGGAGGCGGGAGTTATTGTGGTTCTCCGGGATCCTCGATCGGAACCGGTTCGCCTTGTTTGGTGGTGCTCTTTTTGGCCTTGGGGAGACTGTATCTCCCGGAACGGTTGTTGCCCTGGCGCTCGACGTCGTAGTCGGCGGGCACGGGAGGAAATAAACGGAAGGCGCTTTCGCCGAGCTGTTGGGAACGGCGCAAGATGATCTGGGCGCGTCCGTCGTGGTCCTGGATTGTTCCCTTGATTTCGATCTGCCGGCCTTCGAGCTCGCGAATGTCGCCCATTTTTTTGAGATCGTGCGGGAAAACGATCACGGTGAAGGGACAGGTCTGGTTTTTTGTGGGTGCGCAGAAGTTGAGGAGTTTGGCGCCGTTGCGGCCATCATCGACGTGCAGGACGGTTCCGCGGACGCATTGGGCCGTGCCTACGTGCTGGCCGGCTTCGGTGAAAGCGACGCAGTTATGCGGAGAAGGATGACTGGCGAAAGAGAGTCGATGGGTTGCGAGAGTGATGGCAAGGGCGGGCAACAGGAGAGTGAGGGTAAGACGCATGTTGACTTGGCCGCGGAGAAGTGAGGCCTGAGTTTGATTCTAGGGGGTGGAGCGGTGTCTCGGGAGTCAGGCGGGCGAAAATAGTGACGGGGGCGTCCCGAAAAGGGAAGCAAGCGACGGGGCACAACCCCGTCGCCAGACGATGCCCGGCCTCTCACACCGCAATGCAAGCGTGTGCGCGCACAGTGCAATGCAGGTACGAAGCCAAGGCGTAGCGTTTTATTTAGTGAAGGATTTCACGGCTGCCGCTTCATCTTCCTTGACGTCGAAGACGGTGTAGAGTTTGGTGATCTGAAGCAGGTCGTGGACCTTCTTTGTGAGGTTGAGCAGTTTGAGTTCGCCGCCCTGGTTTTTTGCGGTGGTGAAGGCGCTGACCAACTCGCCGATACCGGAGCTGTCGATATAGTTCACGTCGCCGAGGTTCAACAGGATCTTCTTCTGTCCCTTGGAAAGCAAGTCGCGCACGGTATCGCGCAGAACAACGCTGCCTTCGCCGAGGGTGATTCGGCCGCTGAGGTCGACAATTGTGACGCCATCCACCTGACGAGTACTGGACTTCATGCTCACTGGGGAGCCTCCTTGGAATCCGCGGGGTTGCCGTGGACGTGCTTGATCATTCTAAGTTCGGTGCCCGTTTGGGAGGGGTGGATTTCCACCACATCCATGAACGAGCGTATCAGGAAAATGCCTCGTCCCGAGGTCTTCATGAGGTTATCCGGCGCCAAAGGATCCGGAATCTTGCTGGCGTCGAGGCCGTTGCCCTGATCGCGAATGACGATGACCAGGTCGTGGGCGGTACGTTCAAACGCGAGCGTAACCTTTTTGCTCGGGTCGTAGGCATTGCCATGCAACACTGCGTTTACGGCGGCTTCGCGGACCGCCATGGAGATCTTCATGATCTCCTCTTCGTCGAAGCCGGCTTCGGCCGCCATGCGGCCAGCCGTCTCTTCGGCGTTGTTTACCGTCTCCAGCGTCGAATCGAGTGTATACGAGACGCGGTCTGCGGACATAGATTGAACGATTCCTGAGTCAATCCTCGCCTCGTTTGCGACGTTGACGCCGGGCTGATCGGGCCTGCCCAAATGCGTGGAACGGGCGAATTGAGAGTTTGCCTGTAGGGCTCGCAAAAGTCAACGCGAACCCTGCACGTTTCATCGTACATTAGACAACACTCCTTGGGGATTGCGCGGGGGCATGGCGCACGGCAGCAAAGAAACGCTGGAGTTTGGTGGAGTCAAGGCGGCCGGCAGTGCGGACTCCAGAACATACGTCGAGGCCGAAGGGCGCCACGTCAGCGATGGCGTGGGCGACGTTTTCAGGAGTGAGGCCTCCGGCGAGAAACAGGGGGACGGCGATGCGTTCGCGGATGGCGCGACTGACCGTCCAATCGTGAGTTCGTCCGGTGCCGCCTAATTGTTTGATGGCAAGTTTCTGGTTGCCGGAGTCGAGCAGGATGGCATCTACATGGGGGGCCACGCGCACGGCTTCGTCGATCGACTCGGGTCCGGTCACGTGGATGACCTGGACGATGGAAATTCCGGGCAAAGCCACTTTCAGATCGCGATGAGTGCCGTGGAGGAGGCGATCGCAGATCTGAATCGTATTGGTGCGGCAGAAGCGCTGTTGCGCGATGATGTCGGCGACTTGTTGCCGTGAGGTCAGCAGGAAGGTTCCGATGGCGGGCGGAACGGTGGCGGCGATTTCCGCGATTTGCTCATCACGGATGATGCCTGGTCCGCTGGGCATGTGAGAAACCAGGCCGAGAGCGGACGCTCCACAGTCGACGGCTAGAGCGGCTTCGTCGACACTGGCGATGCAGCAGATTTTCACTCGGGGCGTGGGGGATGGTTTCATGCGTCTATTTGGTCATTGAATCATCGAATCATCCAGACGTTGAATCCTTCATCAAAACCAGCCAGGAACCTAGATCCACAATGATTCAGCGACTGAATGACCAAGTGATTCAATGATTTTATTCGCCGTACGGAACCCAGATGTTCTTTATCTGTGTAGCGTGCTCCAGGAACCAGCGGCCCTCTGCCACGTTCCGATTGAACCAGTCGATGGCGCGGCCTTCGTTGGTCCAAACCTGTTTGAGATTGCCGACTGACATGGCCTTGGCCGCGGCGGCGCTGGCTTCATCTCCAAAGCACCAGATGGCGTCGAGGTCGTCGTGTTCCGCGAGTGGCTTGAGTAGTTGGGAGGCGTATCCGGTCACGATATTGAGCGCTCCCGCAGGCAGGTCGCTGGTGTCAAAAAGCTGATAAAGGTCGCCGGTGATCAGCGGATAGGCTTCTGAAGGAATCGCGATCACGGTGTTGCCAAGCGCGAGCGCGGGCATCACCAGGGAAAGAAATCCAAGGAGTGGCGCCTGCCGCGGACAGAGGATGCCGAGCGTTCCGATGGCTTCGTGCATGGCGAGGGTGACATTGCGGAACGGGGGATTGTGAACCGCGCCGTCAAACTTATCGGCCCAGGCGGCGTAGGAGAAGATGCGTTCGATGCCGAGGTCCAGTTCCGCAGCAGCTTGTTTATCGCCGACCACGGCGGCGAGGCGCTGGGCGATTTCATCGCGCCTCTGGGAAAGATTCTCGGCGCAGTAATAGAGAACCTGAGCGCGATTGTGCGCCGTGGCCTTTCCCCATGCAGTGGCTTTGCGCGCGGCTTCGACCGCGTTCCGAATGTCTTTGCGATTGCCGAGGGGGGCTTCGCCGAGGAGGCGTCCGTCGGTGGCGCGGACTTCCGTGCTGTAACCTGAGTCGGGGCGGGCCTGCTTGCCTCCGATATAGAGCTTGACGGTACGGTCGATGGCGGGAGCGCTGTCTGATCTATCTCCCCCAGCGGCTGAAGAGGCTGATGAAGAAGTCGCCGTGTGCCCCTCAGCCCCTAAAGGGGCATTGATTCCAGAGTGACTTGCGATATCGCTAAAGCGATATCCTGATACGAACCGGCTTTGTTCAGCAGCCTGTGAAGCCGCATCTTTTTCTTGTGCCGGTTGTGGCACGAGTGAACTCGCGCCCTTCCCGGTCTGGAATGGTGTTTCTTTGAACCAGGCCGGTTCCATGTATTCGAGCAGCCCTTCGCGTCCGCCTTCGCGACCGTAGCCGCTTTCGCGGTAGCCGCCGAAGCCGCAGGAGGCGTCGAACAGGTTGGTGCAGTTGACCCAGACGACTCCCGCTTTAAGTTGCGCCGCAACATGCAAGGCAACGTTGATGCTCTCGCTCCAGACGCAGGCCGCCAGGCCATACACCGTATTGTTGGCGAGTTCCACCGCTTCCGCCGGCGTGCGGAAAGTCATGGCGGCGAGGACGGGGCCGAAGATTTCCTGCTGCGCCACGATGGAGGTCGGATGCACGTTGCTCAAGAGAGTGGGCGGATAAAAGAATCCGCGTGACGGCAAGGTGACCTGGGGCTGCCAGCAAGTGGCGCCGTCGGCGACGCCCTGGTCGACCAGTTTGCGGATGCGGTCGAGTTGCACTTGGGCAACGACGGCGCCAATGTCGATGGCTTTGTCGAGCGGGGCGCCGATGCGCAGGGTGCTCATGCGGTCCTGAATTTTGGCGAGCAGAGTTTCGGCAACGCTCTCCTGCATGAGCAGGCGCGAGCCCGCGCAACAGACTTGCCCCTGATTGAACCAGATGCCATCGACCAGGCCTTCGACGGCGCTGTCGAGGTCGGCGTCTTCGAAGACGATGAAGGGGGACTTGCCGCCGAGTTCAAGGGAAAGGCGCTTGTGGGTGGTCGCGGTGGCGGCGCGGATGGAGCGTCCGACTTCGGTAGAGCCGGTGAATGCGATCTTGTCGACGTCGGCATGCTTGACGATTGCCTCTCCGGTTGAGCCGTCGCCGGTGACGATGTTGACTACACCGGCGGGCAAACCGGCTTCCTGGCAGATTTCGGCGAAAACGAGCGCGGTCAGGGGCGTGAATTCCGCGGGCTTTAGCACGACCGTGTTTGCCGTCGCCAGGGCGGGCGCAATTTTCCAGGCCAGCATCAGCAGCGGGAAATTCCAGGGGATGATCTGGCCGACGACGCCGCAGGGAAGGTACTCGGGGAACTCCCGGTCGAGGAGTTGCGCCCAGCCGGCGTGGTGATAGAAATGCCGGGCGACCAGCGGAATATCGATGTCGCGACTCTCGCGGATGGGCTTGCCATTGTCCATGGTTTCGAGGACAGCGAGCAGCCTGGAATGCTTCTGGACCAGGCGGGCGATGGCATAGAGGTAGCGGGCGCGGGCATGTGGAGTTAGGGCTCGCCATCCAGAAACCGCGCCCCGCGCAGCTTTGACCGCCGCATCAACGTCCGCCGCCGACCCCTGCGCAACTGACGCGAGTCTCTCGCCGTTCGAAGGATCGACCGTATCGAAATACTCTCCCGCCGCAGGTGCGATCCATCCACCACCAATGAAATGTTGGAAGCGGTAGCCATGGCGCTCCAGCCACGCCGACGCTTCTTTCGAATCTTCCGGAGCCGGCCCGTATTCCATGCTCACAAACTTTTCAGCAATGCTCATTATGGTTCCCTTCAGGAAACGGTCCTAGCTCTTCTGCCAGCACCTTCCAAGCACCCCACACAGCCAGCTCGACGAACCACTCCGAATTTTCTTCGAAGAGATCCAGAAAGAGTCCCGATTCCATAGAGAAGGACTGCAACGTAACGGTGTCTCTGTCAAACTCCAAGAGCGAGGGGGCCGCGTTGAGTGCTCTGCCGGCTTTCACTTTGACCCCGCCGCAGAATTCGTAGGGGCCTACGAATAAAACCGCTGGCACCTCGCACAGCTTCTCTCCAAGTTCCCTGCATAGGTTAGTCCACGTGGCCAAGGGCTTGTATCTCCAGGTTTTCTTAAACGCAAAACCTTTTTCCTTGGCGCTTCTCCCTGCTTGGGCATGGTGAATTGATAGAAAACTGTCGGTCTCCTCAAGGGCAAGAATGTCACTCGGGTGGATCTCGGCTTTCAGCAAGTGCGAGAGCTCGGTAGCATAGGACGGACACTCCATGCGCCCTTTGTTTCGGCGAACAAGCAGTCGGAGTTTGGTTTGCTCCTCGTTTTGCATCAGACTTCTCGCAATCACGCCAACGGATGCCGATACTCGGCCGAATACCGTCCGGTGGCATGATGCTCCAGTTGCCGCTCGATGTCTCCCAGCAAGCCGCTGGCTCCGAAGCGGAACATCTCCTTCCGCAACCACGACTCGCCCAGTTCTTCTTTGATCATCGCCAGCCAATCAATCGACTGCTTCGCTGTACGGATTCCGCCTGCCGGCTTAAATCCCACCGCCATCCCCGTCTGCTGCGCGTACTCGCGAATGCAGCGCGTCATCACCAAGCCCACCGGCAGAGTTGCGTTGGTGGGCTCTTTCCCGGTGGACGTTTTGATGAAATCGGCGCCGGCCATCATGGCGACGAGGCTGGCGCGGGCGACGTTGCGGAGGGTGAGCAGGTCGCCGGTGCCGAGGATGACTTTCATGTGCGCCGGTCCGCAGGCTTGCCTGAAGGCGGAGATTTCGTCGTAGAGTGCTTGCCAGCGGCCTCCGAAAACGTACGCCCTGGTAATGACGACGTCAATCTCGTGGGCGCCGGCCTCGACCGAGCGGCGAATTTCGTTGACGCGCTCGGCCAGCGGCGACAGACCTGCGGGAAAACCGGTGGATACGGCGGCGACGTGCACTCCGCTGCCTTGGAGCGCGTGCAGCGCGGTTTCCACAAAAGTGTGGTAGACGCAGATGGCGGCGACCTTGATTTGCAAGTCTTCGATGCCCAATTTCTTTTCGATTTCGGGCTGAATGGGATGCCGGCCCTTGGCGCACAAGCGGCGTACGCGCTCGTCGGTGTCGTCGCCGGAAAGGGTGGTCAGGTCCATGCAAGTGATGGCTCGCAGAAGCCAGGCCGCCTGCCATTCTTTCTTGACGGAGCGGCGGGCGACCTGGGATTGAGCGCGGCGCTCGACGGCGCTGGTGTTGACGCGCGCCTCGCGGACCCAATCGAGATTTAAAGGGATGCCGGTATTGGGCAGCAAAGGCTGGCCGGAGAGGGAAGGGATCGGGATGCCTGCGTGCGCGTGTGGACGGTTCAGGTGGCGCGACGGATCGTGTTCGACCGGCATCGGGAACTCCGCGGGATAGGCTGCTGGCGAGACGGGCGGGCTCCGCTTCATCCTAGTGCATTTCGCGGGAGCGAACGAGATCGAATCGTGCGCGGCCTGTGCTTCGCGGTTCGATTGTACGGCAGATGCGAAGGAAGATGCATCCTGGTTTCGAGACGCGGGTTTTGGCTTGACAGTGGGACGTGGCGCGGCTAGGCTCGGCGCGATTCCTAAAGTCTGCAAGCCGGCATCTGGAGGTAGATTTTGCGCCATCCGAGTGAGAGTTTTCGAAGCCGTCAAAAGTCTGCGATTTCCGTGTCTGGTTGGTGGTTCCTCTGCGTAATTTGCCTAATGGCGGTGACGATGCCGGCGTTCGGGGCGGGCAAGAAAATTATTCTTGATACCGATCCGGGTTCCGACGACGCCATGGCGCTGATGCTGGCGCTGAACTCGCCGGAACTGGACGTTCGCGCGGTTACAGTGGTGCCGGGCAACGTGACGGCCCAGCAGGGACTGGAAAACGCGCTGCGCATGGTGTCACTGGCAGACCGTTGCGACATTCCGGTCGCGGGTGGAGCACAGCATCCCCTGATTCAGAAGTTGATTACGGCGGAGTTCTGGCACGGGAAGAACGGATTGGCCAACGTGGAATTGCCACCGAGCAAGTGCAAGGTTGACGGGCGCTACGGGCCTGATTTGATCATCGAAATGGTGCACGCCGCGCCGCATGAGATTACGCTGGTTCCGGTCGGTCCGCTGACCAACATCGCGCTGGCGGTGGAGAAGGATCCGTCGATCGTGGGGCTGGTGAAGGAAGTGATCCTGATGGGCGGTTCGATCAGCGGCGGCAACGTGAACGCGTCGGCGGAAGCGAACATCTACAACGATCCGGAAGCGGCGCAGATCGTATTTCGGGCGGGATGGCCGCTGACCATGGTCGGACTGGATGTTGGCGATAAGACGTTGCTTTCGGCAAAGTACCTCGAACGACTGGGCCAGACGCACGGTCCGGTGAATGATTTTATCTATGCAGTGGCGCACTACCTGATTGATTTATCGGCGCAATTCGGTTTCGACGGCACACCCATGTATGATCCGTTGGCGGTGGGCGTGGCGATTGACGCAACGCTGGTGAAGGCTCCGGCTATGCACGTCGATGTCGAGACCCGAGGCGAGTTCACGCGCGGCGAAACGGTCGCCAATCGCCATGGCGCGGTCGAACGCAACGTGCTGCATGGCGACCGCTACGTGATTGAGGGAGTGGACAAGGTCGAGCCCAACGCGAAGGTTTGCGTCGAAGTGGACGCGGACCGTTTTCTGCAACTGTTCGTCTCGAGAATTCGCAGCAAGTAGAACTGACTGGTTCCGAGGTCGGGAAGCTGGCAGGAGCAACGAAGGAGCAATGAATGTACACACCCCATACTCTGGGTATTGCACTCTTCATGATGATCGCGAGCGCCATCTGCTGGGGCTCATGGGCCAATACTTACAAGGGCGTTAAGAACTATCGTTTCGAGTTGTTCTATTGGGACTATGCGATTGGTATTTTTCTGATCGCGCTGATCCTGGGACACACCATGGGCATCACCAGCCACGACGGTTCCGACCTGCCCAGCAACCTGCACGCGGCCAACAGCAGCGACATCATTCTTGCCATGGTGGGAGGGGCGATTTTCAATCTGGCGAATTTGTTGCTGGTGGCGGCCATCGATATGGCGGGGCTGGCGATCGCCTTTCCGGTTTCGATTGGAATCGCACTGGTGGTGGGCGTTATCACGAGCTACGTGCAGCATCCGCAAGGCAACGCCGCACTGCTGGCTGCGGGCGTGCTATGCGCGGTCGTTGCCGTGATTCTGGACGGCAGAGCTTATAGCGCGCTGGCCGCCGCGAGTCGCTCGACCTCGAAGAAGAGCATCACGGTCTGCATAGTGTCGGGCGTCCTGATGGGGTTGTGGGCTCCGTTTATGACGCGGGCGATGCCGCACGAGGTGAACGGCGTGATGCAGGGCAGTCTCGGTCCGTATGCGGCGGCGATATTTCTGACGTTTGGGGCGCTGCTCTCTTGTCTGGTATGGAACGTCTATTTCATGAAGCATCCGCTGGTGGGCGAGCCGGTGAAGTTCAGCGGCTTTTTCAGCGCACCCGCGTCTGCCCATGCGCTGGGGTTGTTGGGCGGATTCATCTGGGGCACGGGGATGGTGTTCAACCTGGTGGCAGCTAGTTTTACGGGGGTGGCGATTTCGTACGCGATTGGACAATCGGCGCCTATGGTGGCGGCGTTGTGGGGAGTTCTAGCCTGGAAGGAATTTGCGGGCGCTCCGGGAAAGGCGCGGATGTATCTGGGATTGATGTTCGTATTTTATTGTCTGGGAATCGCGCTGGTGGCTCGAGCGATTGGCTGAGGGACGGGGTTTGATTTCAGAGCGGCGGCAGAGCCCAGCCACCGCGCTGGTTTTTCCGCAGGTTTGTGAGGATCCGAGAAAGCATAGACGTTATGAAAAACTGAATTCGCGGAGTTTCCGTGAGAAACGGCGCCATGGGGAACAAAACTCTTGACTTTGCATTTCTAATCTATTTATATGGCGCATCGCATTAAAAAAGGGACGCTCCACGTTTGAGCCGCGAGGATGTCGGTCCCAATCACCGCTCGCTTTCGTTGGAACAAAGGGAGACGAGCGGCCGTCAAAGGTGAAAACCGATGCTGAAGAGAAAAGCGCTGCTGGTGGCGGTACTGAGTTTCGGGTTTGCGTTCTGTCAACTTCTGTATGGCCAGGCAAACGGCAGTCTTTCGGGGACGGTTGCGGATAAGACCGGGTCAGTGATCGCCGGGGCGACGGTGACAGTGAGCTCGCAGGGCACGGGTCTGACGCGCGAAGCGAAGACTGACGACTCGGGGCACTATCTGGTGCCGCTGCTGCCGGTGGCGTTCTACACGATCCGAGTAGCCTCGCAGGGTTTCCAGACCGCCGAGCAGAAGAATGTTCGGCTGCAAGTCAACGAAGCGCTCGAGATCGATTTCACGCTCAACCCGGCGGCGGTGACTTCGACGGTTGAAGTGAACGCCAGTGAAGTAGTCATTGAAACCACGAACCCATCGCTCGGCCAGGTGATCACGGCGCAGGAAGTGGCGCAACTGCCGTTGAACGGACGGGATTTTGTTCAACTGGCAAGCCTGACGCCGGGCGCCACGCAGGAGACGAATCCGGGCAGTTTTTTTGTCGGCGGCGCTGACAGCGAAGTGGCCGCGCGCGGCTCGTTCTCTTTGTCCGTCGGCGGATCGCGACCGAACAGCACCGATTGGCTTCTGGACGGAGTCGACAACAACGAGTTGACGGCCGGGGGAATCGGGATTTTTTCTTCGATTGATGACATCGAGGAATTCAAGGTGTTGACGTATAACTACACGGCGGAATACGGGACGCGCGCGGGCCCCACCGTGCTGGTCACGACGAAATCAGGCTCCAATGGCTACCACGGGTCGTTGTTCGAGTTTCTGCGCAACACGGATCTGGATGCCAAGAGCTTTTTTGCAAGCAAGGCGGAGAAGTTCAATTTGAATCAGTTTGGGGGCTCGATTGGCGGGCCGATCCAAAAGGACAAGACTTTCTTTTTTCTTGATGCCGAGCAGAAGTACCAGCGCCACGGCATTCCATTTACGGGACTGGTTCCTTCGGTCGCGATGCGTAATGGCGATTTCAGCGACGACGCGTTTGGCAACCCGGTTTCTGGCTCTGTAACGATCGGGAATAATACCTACACGGTTCCCGGCATCGTGAATCCAAATGTGGTGACTCCGAGCAATATCGCGTTGTCGGCAAACCCCAACGTCTTTCCAAACGCCTACTTCCAGTGCGACGGGTCGGGGAATCCGTTGCCGGCAAACGCGGACGGAAGTCAGGCTCAGGGAACGAATTGCGCCAAGATCCCGACTGGTGCGACTGGAGTGGCCAGCCCGGTGGGGCAAGCGCTGATCAATCTCTACCCCGTGCCGAACGCCAACTTCGGGTGTACGAGTTGCTCCTACAACTTCGTGAACGAGCCGGTGCGCACGCTGGACGAGACCAAGTTTGACGTTAAACTGGACCACAATATATCGAGTGTCGATAGCGTGTTTGGCCGGTTCAGCTACGATCAAGCGGGCTCGTACGTGCCCGGGGGCGCGGGGCCGGGATTTCTTACGGAAGCGAGCGCATTCGGGAGCAACCAGAGAATTATCAATCACGGGCGCCAAATCGCCATCGGCGAGACTCACCAGTTTTCTTCGACGACGGTCAATCAAGCCACATTTGGGTACAACCGGATTTTCGATTACATCAGTTCGCAGGGTACAGGGACTTGCGCCTCGGCTACGATCGGCGGGGTTGGAATTCCGGGCGCGAACCTGGGGTGCCCCAACGGCAGCGACACTTGCGAGGCCGGGGCGTATAGCTGCGGACTGGTCAGCGTGCTACTGTTCGGCGGGTACTGGTCGATTGGCGATCGCGGTTACTCTCCGTTCCAAGGTGGAACAAACATCTTCTCGTTCAACGATACTCTCGAGTTGATTCGGGGCAAACACGAGTTCAGGGTGGGGCTAGGCTTGCGGGCCAACCAGATGAATGTAGGCACCGAGGCCTTCCAGGATGGATTCTGGATCCCCGGTGTGGCGGGCAACTTCAGTGGCTTTAACTGTAGCAGCACGGCCACCAGCAGCAGTCCCGGTTGCCCGTATGGCAGCGGGAATAGCGCAAGTATAGGTGGCAATCCCGAAGCGGATGTGCTGTTGGGCATATTGGGTCTGTCCGAACACGATCAGACCTTTAATGGTCCGGTCACGGGCCGCCGCTGGAAGATCTACCGGCCGTTCGCGCAGGATGACTGGAGAATCACGAAGGACCTGACCTTGAATCTGGGCCTGGCGTGGGATATGACGACTCCCATCTCGGAAGAGCATGGGCGCATGGCAAACTACAACGCCACTACGGGTCAGCTTCTTGTCGCCAATCAAAATGGAGTGAATTCGGCGGCGGGCATACAGATGAGTTGGAAGGCCTTTGAGCCACGAATCGGTCTGGTCTGGAAAGTGCCGGGCAGTGACAAGACTGTAGTGCGAGCGGGCTATGGCATCTTCCACGATTCCGCCTGGAGCCAAGGTGCTCAGGGCCTGTGGGAGAATCCACCTTTCTTCGCCGAGTCTGATCTTTTTGGCCCAGCCGGGTGTGCGTTTGCGACCTCGGCCTGCGCTGCGACGGAGACGCCTACGGGCATCAGCGATTCCAACGCGTTTATCAGCTATCCGACGCCGCCCCCGCTTTCTTCATTCACCGGAACGCTGTTTACACAACCGACGAACTTTAAGCTGGGCAGTGTCCAGCAGTTCAACGTGAACGTGGAACGGCAGTTGCCTGGGAACGTGGTGCTGACGGCTGGGTATGCGGGCGCGCGCGGCCATCACATTCTGATCTTCGGAAATGACATCAACACGGTGGGACCGGCTTGCGGGACACCCGGCTACACTATCGGGTGCAACCCGGATGGCTCCCAGTACATACCAGCTGTCACGGTACCGAACTTTAACGCCGTTTTAGAGTTTGGCGATCTTGGTGACACGACCTACAACTCGCTGCAGATCAAAGCCGAGACTAAGACGCCGAAGTACGGCCTTTACACTCTACTGAGTTACACCTATTCGCGCACCTACGATAATGGCCTTACTGACGGTCTAGGTTCCTTGCAGAGTGCGCCTTACTTCCCCCTTCCGAACTGGCAGAAACTGGATTGGGCGCTGTCGCAGATCAACCTTAACAATAACCTCACGGCCAGTGTCATTTACGACTTGCCGTTCGGCCGAGGAAAGAAGTTCGGGGGTGACTGGAACGGCGCGACCAATGCGGCGCTGGGGAATTGGCAGGTAACGCTCATCGAACATATCTCTTCAGGGTTTCCCGACCCGCTGATCGATAGCTTTAACCAGTCCGGAGTTGCGTTCAATAACGGCGGAAACGGGAACAACTATAACCGGCCTGACCAGGTTGCCGGTTGCAATCCATACGCGGCCAACCACAGCCAGCAGCAATGGATTAACGCATCCTGCTTTCAACCGGCGGCGGCGGGCGAACTGGGGAATGCGAGTCGTGTGCCGGTGGTGGGTCCGGATTTCGTCAACACCGATTTCTCCATCATCAAGCGCTTCGGCCTGCCTCGGGAGGGGATGGGCCTGAATTTCCGGGCGGAGTTCTTCAACCTCTTCAATCACGCGCAGTTTGGGTTGCCGGTGAATGACATCAGCGCCCCTGGATTTGGCTCGGTTAATTCGACGGTGAACAATCCCCGACTGGTGCAGTTCGCGCTCAAGCTGACGTTCTAGGCGTGGGGCGTGGCCAATGGCGGGTAAGTCAAAGGCTTTGACGGCGGGGGGGCCAGTGGAGAAACCGCGCTAGTTTCTCGGCAAGTGGAAAAGCCGCGCGCCTTCAAAGCGTTCATGACGCGGGATTATTGTTTTCGCAGCGAAATCACAAACTCCTGAATCTGGCGGCGCTGGCGTTCGCTATCCTCCTTTGTTTTCCTGGAATACTGGTCATGAAGCTGAAGTTGTTCTTTGGCTTTGGCTTTGTCGCCGGTACGCAGGTAGGCGTGGGCCAGGCGATAGTGCGCTTCTTCCAGCAGTTCATCGAATTGGGGGCTGGCTTGTTCGGAAGCGACGGCGGTGGGAGCGACGGTAGTGGGGCTGGCGGCAGCGAGATCGGCTGGTTCGGGACGGCCTGCGATTGCCTTCTGATACTCGGTGATGGCGCGGGGAAAGTCTTCGCGCTCGGCATAGAGAATTCCCAGTTGCAGATGGGCGGCGGCAAACTGGGGATCAAGGCGCACGGCTTGCAGCAACAGGGGTTCCGCGCGGGGTGAGCGGTCGGGGCCGGCTTGTGGGTCAGGCGAAGCCGGGTCTTGCCGCTGCTGCTTCCACAGCGCCACGGCGTAGTAGTAGTTTGCCAGGGCGTTCTCCGGCTGGAGGCGCGCGAATCGGGCCAGCCTTTCTACGGTTCCCTGGGAGGGAGTGGTTTCCACCGACTGCATTCTTCCCATGAAGAGATACGGAGTAGGATTTTCAGGAGCGAGGTCGGAGGCGTTTCCCAGGCACTGGGCCGCCTCATCATAAGAGCCGCGGGCGTACCAGGCGACGCCGAGCGCCACCAGCATCCGAAGCGACTTTGGAAACAGGCGGTGGCCTTGGGTAAAGACTTCGGTCGCCGGCTCCAGGGCGCGGTGAGTCAGGAGCTCGGTTCCCCAATCGAAGAGATTGGGTTCGCTGGGATCAAGTTCGGCGGCGCGTTGATACTCGCGGACCGCGTCCAGGGGATGGTTGAGTTTGGCCTCGACATCGCCGAGTTGATGATGGAGTGCGGGATCGTCGGGATGGGCCGCGAGTGCCTGCCGCAAAGAAGTTTCAGTCGCGGTGGTGGGCGACTGCGATGAGGGATCAGGTGGATTGCTCAACCTGACCGTCGCCTGGGCGAGCGCTTCGGTGGTGCGGAGCACGGTATCGGAACCGTGGCCGCCTGAATTTGTGCCTTGGGTGACTCCGGCCACGGTGAACTGAGGTTCGTCGAAAAATGCGGGTGACGGCGGAGCGGGTTTGGCGGCGGACGGGGTGGTCACAAAAGAGGCGCTAGCAGGGGCAAGAACGAGGTCGATCTTTGTGGTCTCGTTCGGGGCGAGGTCTAGGCGGGCGACGGTGGCCTCGTCGAATCCGATCATTTGTGCGCGCAGGCAGTACGTCCCGGCGTGAAGCGCAGCAAAGCGGTAGTGGCCTTCCACATCGGCCTGGGTGTTCTGGTCCCAAGCGACGCAGGGCTTTGGCGAGGTTGCGCGTGCGAGGAACAAGTCGGCATTTGCAACCGGGCGGCCGGTGGTGTCGCGGACATATCCATGCAGCAGTGCATTGCCGGGGGGATCAGTCGATTGTGCGTGGCCGGGCGCGAGGAGGGCGGCGGCGAAGACGCAGGCGATCAGACAGGTTGGAGATTGCCGGGAGTGGCCGGTGGTCAAGCGAATCGGCTCCTAAAAACGGGAGAAATCGGCACGTCTAATAGCGAGATAGAACCAGCCGTTATCGTTAATCGTGCTCCGGATCGTTGGTGACACTTCTGTTGATGTTTACGTGAATCGCTACAGTGGTTGTGACATTGCTCATCAGATTATGATGGCATTCTATTCCGGGTTAACCTGCGCTGCAATTGTTGGCGGTAAGTTCTGGAATTTCGAGGTGTAGGAATGAGGCTGGGCCGAATTGGAAGTTTTGTCGCGCTCACAACTCTCGTTGTGGCGAGCTGTCTGGTGACGCGAGGTCAGGAAAGGCGCAAGATCATCATCGATCAGGATGCGGCCGGTCCAGCGGGCACGGACCAGCAAGCGATCCTGCTGCTGATCCAGTCTCCCCAGACGGAAGTGTTGGGCATCACGGTGGTGACGGGGGATGGGTGGTTGACGGAGGAAGTGGCGCACACTTTGCGCATGCTTGAACTGATCGGACGAACCGACATTCCGGTGTTGCGGGGAGCCGAGAATCCTCTGCTTCGAACCAAGGAAGAGACGGAGCAGTGGGAACTGCGCTACGGCTCGGTGGCGTGGCTGGGGGCGTGGACTCCGAAGCTGTATCACGCGCCGCGCGAATTGGGAGCGATGCCAGAGGGGATGCCGACCGCCAAGGCTGCGGACGAAGATGCGGCCCATTTTCTGGTGCGTATGGTGCGGAAATATCCGCACGAAATCACGATCTATGAAGGCGGGCCGATGACGAATCTGGCGCTGGCGATCTCCATCGATCCAGATTTTGCGGGGCTGGCAAAAGAGTTGGTGTTTATGGGCGCGAGTTTGAATCCGCAGACGGCGGACCCGGAGTTTGCCAACACGCCACGCCACGAATTCAACCTGTGGTTCGATCCGGAAGCGGCGCACATTGTGTTGCGGGCGCGGTGGAGGAAGATCGTCTGCACTCCGGTGGATATTTCATTGAAGACAAGAATGAGCAATGAACTGATCGATAGGATCCGAGGGGGCAACTCGCCATCCGCGCAATATATCAGTAAATATGCGCACCTCTTCGGCACCTATAACTATCTATGGGATGAATTGACTTCGGCGGCATGGCTTGACCCAAGTGTGATCACAAAGAAAGAAAACCTCTATCTCGACGTGAATCTGGATCGCGGCGCGGGCTATGGAGACACACTTAGCTGGACCGATCTGGATAAACCCAAGAGTGATTTACAGGCAGTGGAAGTACAGGTCGACCTGGATACGGACAAGTTTTACAGGATGTTTGTGGACCTGTTGAGGGCTCCGACGCCGCGTCCGGGGAAATAAGTAACGGTTGTGAGCGATCGCGGCAGGGTGGTTTCATGGTCCTAACTGTTCGAGCATTGTTTGCGCCTGCTCGTGGCCCGGATGTTGCTCAAGCAGTTTGAGCAAAAGTGCGCGAGCTTTCCCGGCAGCACCCTCGATGGCGTAGACGCGCGCCAGGTTCAAATAAGCTTGATCAAACGCAGGCGCCACGCGGATGCACTTCTCAAAGGTGGCCACCGCCTCATCGCGCCGCTGGGTACGGAGATAAAGAATGCCCAGGTTGTTGAGCGCTTCGGGATAAACCGGACGCAGTTGCAGAGCTTTTTGCAGGGAATCAAAGGCGCGCGCGGTGTCGTCATTTTGGGCCAGGACCATCCCCAGACCGTAGTTCGCCTCGGCATCGTTGGAGCTGACTTGCAGGGCCCGTTCATAAGTTTGGCGCGCCTCCAGCCAGCTTTTCTGCTGACGGTAGGCACTGCCGAGGTTATCGAGCGCGATGAGATGATCGGGGCTGAGTTTGATTGCCTCTTGAAAGTATCCGATCGCTCCGGCGGTGCGCCCGGCGCGGGCGGCGAGTAAGCCGAGGTTGTTCCAGCAATTGGCCGAGGTTCCGGGATAACTGGCGCGGAGTTTAAGAGCCTGTAGAAAACTTTCGCGGGCTTCCGCCGTTTTCTGTTGTTCGAGATACACGCTACCAATGCCATAGAGGGCTTCGGCGCTCGACGGATCGTCGCGCCATGCGATCCGGAAGCAAGCCTCGGCCTGATCCAAATAGCCGCGCTGAAAAAAGACGCCACCGTAGGAAAGGTAGTTGCGTCCAAATTCGACGGTGTCGGTCACGCCGGGAAAGGGAAGCGCTCGGGCGATTCGTTCCGCGGCGTTTTGAGGGATGTGGCGGAAATCGTACGCAACGTGGTTGGGGTCGAGCGGGCCCTGATAGACCTTGACGATGTTTCCGGCGGCGTCGATGAGGAACGAGGTTGGAAGGGTGAGATCGCGATGGCGGTCAAAGAGTTGAGCAAAGAGAATGTTGTAGATGGCGGCCACGTCGTCAGAGCCGCGCAGGATGGGAAACAAAAGACGCCGATCCCGCACCAAGGCACGGAGGCGATGGGCAGCGGCGGTTTGATCAAGATTCACGGCCACGACTTGAAGACCCTGTGCTGTCCAAGCCGCGTGGCTCTGGTTAAAGGTAGCCCAATCCCGTTGGCAAGGCTCGGCTCCGGCGGCCCAGAAATTAAGCAGCACCGGCTTCCCGCGCAGCGAGGAAAGCCTGTGCATGGAATCGGCCAAATCGGGAAGGGAAAAATCGGGCGCCTCGACTGGAGCGAGCAACCAAGTCTCGGCCGTGGCGGGCAGCGCTTCCGGTGTACGGGACTGGTCGTCGACTGGCGTATCGTCAGCAAATTGGCCTCGGCCCGGCGGTTTGAAGGCTTCGATTCGCGTTGGCTGGGAGCCTTCTTCGATCCAGAGGCGATGATTGACGGGGAGATCGTCGAACTGCTGAACCAGTCCGCTGGGCCAGCGAATCGAGGCTCGCACCGGGCCTTTTGCTGCTCCTAGTCCGAAATACACGTCCTTAGTGTGCTGCGAAAGGAATCCCGATCCAGCTTGCAGCGAGCGAGTCTGGCGGCCCAGTTCAGTTTCAACGGTGATGACGGCGCCAATGGCGTCACGATTACTCTTCGTGCCGCGCAAACGAAACGCGAGGGACGGCGGAAGATTCTCCATGACGTTGTGAAGAAGCCGCAGCTGAGGGCCATTGCGATTCTTCAAGAAGACTTCCAAACGGCCATCATGATCGAAGTCGGAGAGCGCGAAGGCCCGTCCGTCCTCCAGGAAATCCAGGCCGACCACGCCGGATACATCCGAGAAAGTTCCGTCGCGGTTATTGGCGTAGAAGACATTTCGTTCGTAGCCGCTCCACGTGCCATCGGCTCGGATGAGCTCGTTGATGGCGCTCCAACCCTGTTCATAGTCGCGCGATGGTTTGGGTTCGTCGGGGGAATAGGCGACTACCTGCCGCCAGAAGAAGCTGTTCAAGTCTTGGCGGGAAGGGCCGCTCACCATGCCATTTGCGATGTAGAGGTCGAGAAAGCCGTCATGGTCAAAATCCCAGGTGTCGCTCGACCACGCCCAGCGTCCGATCCCGACGCCGGCGGCGAGGGTTGAATCCTCAAAGGCGATGGCGGTGCCGTCCTTTTGGGGCCGCTGTCGAAACAGCGAATTGCCCATGGCGTGCTGGTGATAGAGAGAGCGCGTTTTTTCCGGGGCGTTTGGCTTAAACACGTCCTGCATCGTGATACGTTCGCCGGCGGCCGTCCACATATTTGCCACGTAGAGATCCTCGGCGCCGTTATTGTCATAGTCAAAACAGCAGACACTCATGCCCGCGCCGATATCGTCGACGCCCGCGAGGGCGGCGATGTCGGTAAAAGTTCCGTCGCCGTTGTTGCGGTAAAGATTTTTGCGTCCGAAGTCGTTGACGACATAAAGATCGGGCCAGCCATCATGGTTGAAGTCGCTCCAGCCGCAACAAAAGCTGTAGCGTGTATTGTTCTTAGTAAGTCCAGTTTCGGCAGTCACATCGCGAAAAGTTCCGTCGCGATTGTTACGCATCATGAAGTTAGGTGGTCCGTTCTCAGCGTCATAATAGGGAGAAGGGTACTTATACTGGTCGGTTCCCTGATAGTAGGCGTATAAGCAGAAGTAGATATCGAGCCAGCCGTCGCGATCGTAATCCGCCACGGCAGCGCCGGTAAAGGTTCCCTGGGGCGGGTTGGCGAACTGAAACGCGTCCGCCTTCTGGCGGAACTTGCCACCGCCCTGGTTTAGAAACAGCATTGGTCCCGAGGCCCGCACTACGATCAAGTCCTGGCGCCCGTCGTTGTCGATGTCGACGATCAGTGCACAGGCAGTGTTTTCGATGACGCCTACGCCGGAGGATTCGGTGATGTCTTCGAAGGTGCCATCGCCTCGATTACGGTAAAGACGATTTGGGAGCCCGCCGGGTTGACATACATAAAGGTCGTCATATCCATCGTCATCGATGTCGCCGACGGAGACGCCGTTGTGACCGTAGATATCGATGCCGCAAGCGCCGTCGAGCACGGTGCGCCAGTAATCGGTTCCGGAGAGGAGTTGTTGCGAATAAGACGGATTGGCACCGAAGGCTACGGCAGTTCGATCGGCATAGCAGGGGAGGGCAGAGCGGCTCCGGGTTTCATCGAGCGTTTGCCATTTCTGAATGCGTAGTTCGCCCGCAGTGCGTTCCCAGGTCAGATGCCAGTAACCGACGCGCTGTTCGCGGTGAAAGTTGCGGCCGGTGGCTACCAATTCATATCGGACGATAGTCAGTAACGTTCCGGGAGATGTGGGTGGCACTGGCAGGGAAGCGGCCTTGCTGTTGTCCATGTGAATGGCCGTCACCTGTAAGTCAGCGGTAAGAACTCTAGAAAAGATACTCAGGTCAGACCGCATCTCCCGTAGAAACGCATCACGGCCAAGTGTAGGCGCGGTAAATTCGTTGCGCCGGACCTCGATGGGCGGTTCCGAGCGCATCACGCTCGATTCAGCGGGAGTGGGTGAAGCTGCCAAGAAAGTCGGCGCCAGGACTTTCTCGATCGGGCTTAGATCCTGCGGCGAGCGGAAGAGGCCAGCGCTCCACTGGGCGAGAATGGCGGCGACCTCGTCAGCGTATTTCTCGGTCACGAAATCGTCGCGGCCGGCATCAGTCTGAAGCAGTACGGCGTCCAGTGGGCGGGGCGTTCGGTAGTGCGGATGCAGGTGGAATTCAACGTTGGACGAGGAGGTATTCGGGGAGTCGAGACTGGGGCGAGACTGACGGGGCGTACCGCGCAAATTGGGGGAAAGGAGTGTGGAGGGAAGGAGCGCCACCGAGGCGCCCTGGCAGCAGCGAATTAGGAAGTCGCGTCGCCGTAGATCGACGGGGCTGGGCGGTGTGGAATTCTGGATCTTATCTGGCCGGCTCAGCGCGATTTCTCCCGGACACGCACGTGTGGCCTGAAATTACCACTCGCACTCAGGGCCGTCAAGATTGACCGCTATAATGATGCGGCACTGGAATGATCCGCTCATCGAAATCGAAATTGCTTCGGATTCTGTTACCTTCGCTAGGGTTGACATTGGCGCTGGAAAGCGTCCGCACGAACTGTCAATCAGTGACCAGGCCGGTGTCGATGAGCGATGGTAGCGGCGGCATCACGGGGAGGTTCGAGCGGGATGGGAGGTACGGCTCGGTTGAGTCACGAACGCTTTCGGCGGGGGATGAATTCCTCTTCCGGGTCCCGTTCCGATCCGGTAAGACATGAGAAAGACCGAGAACTATGCGAACTGATCGCAATATGCGTTGGCCGAAGGTGACGGGCAGTCCGGTGCTGGAGAGCATTCAACCGGTGATCGAGCGCTCCCGCGACGTGCAAACTCACGTCGACAGAATCGTCGAGGTCGCAGGTTGGATGGCTTACGAAGAACTGCCCATGCCCGACTATGCTCTGCCTTTCGGGATCGGCGGGGGAGACGTCGATCACGCCATCGACTTTATTCTCACGGCCGCCTGCATCGACACTGCCTTCACCGACTTTTTCAGCCAGATAAAGTTTCAAGCGGACTACGGCGGGCGCAACTGGTCCGATTCCGACGCCCTGTTCGCGTGCATGAAGCGCGCCATCGACCGAGGCGTCCCCATGCTTGACGGCGCGTTTCTTGCGAAAGTGACGCGCGCGGAAATGGAAACTTTATTCAGCGGCAATATCGAACTACCGATGCTCGAGGAAAAGACACAGATCTTCAACCAGGTGGGGGCGGTGCTGGCGCAGAAGTATAAGGGGCGTTTTCACAATTTTGTTCGATCATGCTCGCCGAAGCTGTATGAGAACAACAATGGAAACGGTAACGGGTTGGTCGATCGGCTGGTTCAGGAATTCCCGCGCTTCCGGGATGTGAGCCCCTACGAAGGCCACACGATTAAGTTCTACAAGCTGCCGCAGTTAGCCATTTGGTTCCTGTACACCAGTCTGGGGAAAGGCGGGCAGTTTCGGCTGGACGATTTGGAGGCGATGTCCGCCTTTGCCGACTACATTGTTCCGGTGGCGCTCCGGTTGCTGGGAATCACGGGCTATTCCGCCGCGCTGGAGAACGCGATCAACTCCCACCAGATGATTCCGCATGACAGCGCATGGGAGGTGGAGATCCGGGCGCATTGCATCTATGCCAGCGCATTGCTGGCTGAGGAAATTAATCAGCTGCGGCCGGCTGACCGGCAAATCGTGATACCGCAGATTGATGCGCGCCTTTGGACCCACTATCACACGACCTGGTGGCCGCACCATTTGACGAAAACCATCATGTACTGAGAGTCGCCGGCGAACGCGTTTCCGGCGGAAGGATCTGCTCCTCGTGAAAATCAGTGCTGTTGGAGCCATGCAAAGGGTTACAATTGCCCACTTAATCCCTCGAAGCCGGTTTGGTTATGCAAGAGAAAAAAGTGCCAGTCGCGATGCGCGAACGCCTGCTGCGCTCGGCTCGTCAAGTGATGAAGAACGCCTATGCGCCCTTCTCCAACTTCCGCGTAGGGGCGGCCATACTCACGTCGGAGGGGCAAGTGTTCGTGGGATGCAACGTGGAGAACTCTTCTTACGGCATGACCAACTGCGCGGAGCGAACGGCGATCTTTTCCGCAGTGGCCAAGCTCGGGCCGAAAGTGGAAATCCGGGCCGTCGCCGTGACCAACGATCACGGGGTACCGTGCTCGCCCTGCGGAGCGTGTCGGCAGGTGATCTATGAATTTGGGCCGGAAGCGGTCATTTTCTACCAGGGCGAAAAGGGTCCGAAGCAAAGCTTGATCACCGATCTCTTGCCGGAGGGCTTCCGACTCAAGTGAGCCAGCCAGGGGTTCCGCCAGTGCAATTCCGCGTCATCGACCTGATCCGCAAGAAGCGCGATGGCCTTGCGTTAACCGCCGCTGAAATCGGATACCTCGTCGCTGGTTGTACCGATGGGAGCATTCCCGATTACCAGATGGCCGCGTGGCTGATGGCCGTGGTGCTGCGCGGAATGACGAGGGAGGAAACGGCGGCGCTCACGCATGCCATGCTGAATTCCGGCGAAGTTCTCGATCTTAGCCTTCTGCCGGCAAGGAAAGTGGACAAGCATTCGACGGGCGGGGTGGGGGACAAGACTTCGCTAGTGCTGGCACCGCTGGTCGCGGCCGGGGGACTGTTTGTTCCGATGATCAGCGGGCGGGGACTCGGACATACGGGAGGAACGCTCGACAAACTCGAATCCATTCCAGGATTTCGGGTGGGTCTGCCGGTGCCGGAATTCGAGCGCGTTCTTAGCGTCTGCGGATGCTGCATGATTGGCCAGACGGAGAAAATCGCTCCGGCTGACCGTAGGCTGTATGCTCTGCGCGACGTGACCGGAACGGTGGAGAGTCCATATCTCATCTGCGCTTCCATCATGAGCAAGAAACTGGCGGAAGGCACGGACGCGCTGGTGCTGGATGTGAAGACCGGTTCCGGGGCATTTATGAAGAAGGAGGAAGACGCCGTCTTTCTCGCGGAACTGATGGTGGAAACGGGCGAGCGCATGGGCAAACAGATGGTGGCGCTCATTACCGATATGAACCAGCCGCTCGGTCACATGGTGGGCAACGCGCTGGAAGTGCAGGAGTGTATCGAGGTGTTGCACGGCAGCGGGCCCGAGGATTTGCGGGAGCTTTGCCTTGACCTCGCGGCTTGGATGTTTTTTCTCGGAGGCGCGTCGAAAACAGTATCGCAGGGGAAGCAGCGCGCGGAGGAAATCATCGCCTCGGGCAAAGCGTTCGAGCGCTTCCGACAGATGGTCGAATTACAAGGGGGGGACATCAGGGTGATTGACGATCCGGCCCGGTTGCCGAGCACGGGCCATACGGTCGATGTGCCCAGCCCGCAAGCGGGATATGTGACGGGCATTCTGTGTGAGCAGGTGGGCACGGCTTGCGTGATACTGGGTGGAGGGCGGGAACGGAAGGAGGATTCGGTGGATCCCGCGGTGGGGATTGTGGTTCATAAAAAAATTGGCGGCAAAGTTGCTGCGGGTGAGCCGTTGTGCACGATTCATTGCCACTCGGACGCGCAAGCGACTCGGGCAAAAACGCTGTTGCAAGATAGCTATCAGATCGCAGCGGCGCCGCCGGCGCACAAGAAATCGATTATTCATCGCGCGATTTACAAAGGGGAACACTAATAGGCGAGCACCGATAGGCGANNCACCGATAGGCGAGCACCGATAAAGGGGAACTGATGGGACGTTTCACTGGCATTCTCGGTTTACTAACTATGTTGGGCCTGGCTTACGCGTTCTCCACGAACCGGCGAGCGATCAACAAGAGAACGGTGGGGTGGGGTCTAGGGCTGCAGGTTTTGTTTGCGATATTTGTGCTGAAGGTTGAGATTGGGCGAGTGCTGTTCCAGAAAGCCGGAGATGCGGTCAACCGTCTGCTGAGTTATGCGTTCGTGGGGTCGAAGTTTGTGTTCGGCGAACTCGGGGCGCAGGGCTCATCGATGGGATTCTTCTTTGCATTTCAGGTGTTGCCAACGGTTATTTTTATCGCCGCGTTTTTCGCTGTGCTCTATCACTACGGGATTATGCAGCTGATCATCAAATTCGCGGCCAAGATCATGACGCGATTCATGGGAGCGAGCGGGGCGGAGTCGCTGAACGTGGCGGCCAGTATTTTCATGGGGCAGACGGAAGCGCCGCTGACCATCCGCCCATTCCTGCCGGATCTGACGCGCTCGGAACTGATGACGGTGATGACGAGCGGCATGGCCCACGTCTCGGGTGGCATCATGGCGGCGTACATCGCCTTCGGGATCGAACCCAAACATTTGTTGAGCGCGGTGATCATGACCGCGCCGGGAACTATTTTGATGTCGAAGATGCTGGTACCGGAGACGGAGATTCCGAAAACTGCGGGGCGGGTCGTGATGAGCGATGAAGAAGTGGACGCGGAGAAGAAAGAGAATTTACTGGGGGCAATCGCACGCGGTACGACCGATGGTCTGGGACTGGCGCTCAATATCGCGGCCATGTTGATTGCGTTTCTGGCGCTGATAGCGCTGGCGAATGGCGTGCTGGGCGGCATTCATAACTGGCTTGGAATGGCATGGTTTCCTTCGAGTTTGCAGCAGATTTTTGGTGTATTGTTCGCGCCCATCGCATGGGTGATTGGAATCCCATGGCGCGACTGTCATGCCATCGGCAATCTGCTGGGCACGCGCATGGTTTTGAACGAACTGGTAGCGTTTTCGATGCTCGGGCCGCAGCGGGCCGTGCTCGATCCGCGCTCGTTTACGATTGCGACGTTTGCTCTTTGTGGATTTGCGAATCTGAGTTCGATTGGAATTCAACTGGGCGGTATTGGAGCGCTGGCTCCGAACAAGCGGGGCGAGTTGGCTCGTCTGGGCATACGAGCCATGCTGGCCGGGACGATGGCGAATCTGATGTCGGCTTCGATTGCCGGGATGCTGCTGTGAGGGAACTAGCTGGACGGACTTTGGGACGGAGTACAGGACGGACTCTAGGACGGACATAGCCGGGCTCACGATGACCATCCGGATTCCGGATTAATGATCGGTTTTGCGGGACGCGATACTGAGTTGTTCGAGGATTGCATCGGTCGTAACCAGCCTTGCTCCAAGGCTGGTGAGTTCGTCAAGGGTCTGGTGGCCAACGTTGGGAGCGAGAGTTTCAATCGCATCGCGAACCAGGGCGACGCGCCGCTTGCGCTGGAGCAGGCCTTTGACGGCGTAGCTGACACAATATTCCGTTACCACTCCAAAGACGACAAATTCCGCATGGTTTCCCAGACGCTGCACCAAATCGTTGGCATGGCGACTCTCAAAGATGTCGAGCGTCTGTTTCTCAAGGATGATCTGTTGATAGCGGAAAAGGTCTTCCGGCAACTTCGCGTGGGCATCGTTTTCCAGACGAACGAAATTCTCAGTCAGCGCCTCGGGGACAAACTCGGCGCCTGGCGTGCCTTTCATGCAGTGCGGAGGAAACTGGTTGAATTCGGGGTCATTGGGCGGGTGAAAGCAGCCATGGGAGACCAGAAACACATCGCCGCGGCGCGCCGCGTCGGTGAGCTTGCGGATATTGGGGAGGAGCATTTCCGCTCCCGGAACGTAGAGCTTGCCACCGGGCATCATAAAGTCGGACTGCACGTCCACTTCCCAGAAGATGAAGTCGCGCGATTGCATAGCAGTTCACGTCCTGTTGATGCTTGTAACACATCGGGCCGGGAGCGGGCAAAGGCCGACGCGTTGTCGTTGCCTGGGGAGGCATCACTTCCGGCAACGATCGGTCGCACAATTGAATTGCCCCGCAAATCGCGGTGTGTAATTCTACTGGGCGCAACTCGACAAATGACACGGGGGGAACTGATGCGATTCAAGTACGTTCTGGCCCTACTTGGTTTGTGCTCATTCATGGTGTGGGCCGCCGACAGTATTGTGCCGCTCAACGTCAAAGAAGGCCTTTGGGAAGTGACGGTGACGCGCTCGATGAGCGGTATGCCGGCCGCTCCGAATCTTCCGCCCGACGCTCTTGCCAAGTTGCCTCCTGAGCAGCGCGCGCGCATCGAAGCTATGATGCAGGGCAGTTCAGGCACCGATGTTCGCAAGGAATGCATCACCAAAGAGAAGCTGGAAAGGCACTCGGCTTTCAGCAATGACCGCGGGGATTGCAGTCGGACGGTGGTGAATTCCAGCGGCAGCAAGCTCGAAATGAAGATCCACTGTGTGGAGAAGCAGGCGACTACGGATGGGACGGTGGTGCTGGAAGCTGTGAATTCGGATGGCGTGAAGGGGACCATGCACTCGGTCACGAATGCCAATGGCCACGCGATGCAGATGGACCTAACCTTCAGTTCCAAATACCTTGGTCCAGCCTGCGGAGAGGTGAAGTAGGAGTTGCGCATGCTTCGAAAGGGCAAGGGACGGACGGCAACAAAGGCGGGTAGGAGTGTTGTATCGGCCGCGTTTGTGCTGATGGTTGTGGGACAGAGTCTGCTGACGGTGGGAGCAGACGGGCAGACCAAGTCTGGGCAAGCCGCGGCGGTGCAATCGGCTCAGATTGCGCCGGGAAAGCGCGTCCAGATGGAAACTGCGATTGCGCGGTTCATGGCAGCGAACAGCGTTCCTGGAGTGTCGGTAGCGGTGGTGGAAAATGGGGCGGAAGAATGGTCCGCCGGATTCGGAAGCGCGGATCTGGAGAATTTTGTGCCGGCGACGTCGCAGACGCTGTATCGGCTGGCGTCGATCTCGAAGTCGCTGACGGCAACGGGGGCACTGCAGTTGTGGCAACAGGGCAAGCTTGATCTGGATGCGCCGGTGCAAAGATACTGTCCGGCTTTCCCGCCGAAAGACACGCCCATCACGACTCGTGAGTTGCTCGGTCATCTGGGGGGAATTCGCCACTACAAAGAGGGTTCGCCGGACGATCTCGAAACCGGCAACACGAAGCACTTTGCGAACCCGATCCAGGGAGGGATTGATTTTTTCAAGAACGATCCTTTGGTGGCGAAGCCGGGCACGGAATTCCACTATTCGACACAGGGGTTCACGCTGGTGGGCTGCGCCATCGAAGGCGTCTCGGGAGATAACTATGTGGATTACATTCGCAAGAATGTTCTGACGCCGGCGGGCATGGTGCATACCGTGGCCGACGACCGGTTTGCCATCATTCCGTTCCGGACGCGCTTTTACAGCAAAGATAAATCCGGCGCGATTACGAACGCGGATTTTCTGGATTCGAGCTATAAGATTCCGGGCGGGGGCTGGCTCTCTTCGGCGGACGATATGGCGCAATTCGAAGTGGCGATGCTGGACGATCGACTGGTGGCGCGCGCGACGCGGGATCTGATGTGGACTCCGCTGAAACCGACCGATGGCAAGGAAGATGGTTACGCCTTGGGGTGGGGGACGGGGAAGGAACTGGGCGTTCTGGACGTGGGGCACAGCGGTGGGCAGCAGGGAACGAGCACGAGGTTCATGATCGTTCCGGAGCGGCGCGCGGGAGTGGTGGTGCTGACTAACTCCGATGGCTGTAATGCTGGCGACCTGGCAACGGAGTTGATGAAGATTGTGCTGGCACCGGCAGGGGTGGGAAAGTAGGTGCAGCAGGCTGCGGAAAAAACTTCGCAACGCCGCGGAAAGCACTCCCCAGGCGCTGAAGCGCGGACACATTTTGCGGGGATTTACGGAACGAGTGACACTCGTGCGCTTCTCAAACCTGTGGGTAAGTTCGAGTTTTATCGCAGGCTGTTGTAAGAAGAAAGCCCCGCCGAAGCGGGGCTCGGGAGATTCAGGAGTGACGCGGGGACAGGCCCGTCAGTTAATTCGGCATTACGACCGTATCAATCACGTGGATCACGCCATTCGACTGAAACACGTTGGCGATTGTGACCATGGCGGTTCCGCCTTTTTCGTCTTTCAGTTCAATGTGCTTGCCATCGTGCAGAGTGACCCAGAGCTTACCGCCTTCCACCGTGGTTAACTGCGCGGTGCCGTTGCCTTCTTTGATCTTCTTGAGCAAGTCGCGCGATGAAAGCCGGCCAGCGACCACGTGATAGGTGAGTACCTTGGTGAGGGTGGCCTTGTTCTCCGGCTTCAGCAAGGTGTCGACGGTGCCGGCGGGCAGTTTGTTGAAAGCTTCATTGGTTGGAGCGAAGACCGTGAATGGTCCGGGTCCCTCGAGCGTTTCCACCAGCCCAGCCGCTTTGACGGCTGCGACCAGGGTGGTGTGATCCGCCGAATTCACAGCGTTCTCGACGATATTCTTGGTGGGATACATCTCTTGCCCGCCCACCACTGGATTCTTCATTCCCGCGACCGCTGACATCGCGGCCAGCCCCATGAGTGTGACCACAACCAGAATCTTGAGTTTCATATCGAACTCCTCTCGTTTCGTTGGTGAAGTTTTACTTCTTCGGTTGAGGTACGCTGGGGCCGTCAATTTGGATTGCTAAGGATGAGCGCAGGGGGCCGGGAAGTGAGGGGTGCAGGAGCGCGGGATTTTCATTTGACTCTCCCGCCAGGTGCGGCCAGTATTATAACTGCTCGGAGGTTTGATTCGGGCAAGAGGTCGCTATGCACGTTTCTCACATTTTCCATAGAATCGGTGGCGGTTTTCTCGTGATGGCGTTGGTGTTGGCCTTGACGCCCAGGTCGCGCGGGCAGCAAGCGAATGCCCCCACGGGCCTCCAGAAAATTAATCATGTTGTATTCCTTATTAAGGAGAATCGTACCTACGACAATGTGTTTGGCGCTTTCAACGCCAAGTACGGGACGAAAACCTGCACGCTTTCCACTGGACAGGTAGTTCCAATCGTCCGGGCTCCCGACCGTTACGAGCACGATATCGACCACGGGTGGGGGGATGCGCTGCTGGGGATCAATGGCGGCAAGATGAATCAATTCGATCTGATCGGACTGGGGACGGACGGCAGCGGCGATATCAGTGGCGACCTTCTCACCTGCCGCCAGTTTACTGCCGCCGACATTCCGAACTATTTCGCGTATGCGCACAATTTCGCGCTGGGCGCGAACATGTTCTCTTCGCTGCACGGACCGAGTTTTCCTAATCATCTGTACACCATCGCCGCGGAATCGTTTGGGGCCATCGACAATCCGTTTCACCTGCTCAATACCTACAGCTGGGGCTGCGACGGGCCGAATGGCCCGGCGGGTCAGGAACTTGTGCGGGTGCTGCAGCCGAACGGCGTCATCAGCCTGCAGTTCCCCTGTTTCACGGGCGTCACGACGATGGCGCAAACCCTCGACAACGCGGGCGTAAGCTGGAAGTACTATGCTCCTCCCAACACGGATCCCGGCTACATCTGGTCGATTTTCAATGCGATCAGCGATGTGAGAAACGGGCCCGACTGGGACAAGGTAGTGGATACTTCGAACTTCATTTCCGACGTGCAAGCCAATCAACTGCCCTCGGTGAGTTGGATCATCACGCCGTGGTGGCAAAGCGAGCACCCCGACGCGAGCACCTGCGCAGGCGAGAACGCCAGTGTGGCGGAATTGAACGCGCTGATGAGCAACCCGTCTCTCTGGGCCTCCACCGCGGTGTTTCTGGTATGGGACGACTTCGGCGGCGACTATGACCACGTGGTACCGCCGCAGCCGGATGTTTTTGGCTTCGGACCGCGCGTTCCGTTCCTGATCATCTCGCCCTACGCCAGAAAAGGGTACATTTCGGGGACGCAGTACGAATTTGCCTCGGTGCTGAAGTTTATTGAAGAACGCTTTGGCCTTCCCACGCTCGGTACCCGTGACGCCAGTGCGAACGACATGACCGACAGCTTCAACTTCAATCAGAAGCCGTTGCCTCCGCTCATCCTGAAGGAGCGCGAGTGTCCCCTAGTCTCGGCGACAACCGTAACCATGGGCACGGCGGTGAAGGGCGTGGCCAGTACGGCGGTGACGCGCCGGCTCGAAGTGTACAATTCGCGGGCTACGTCTCTTACCATCGACTCGATTGCCAGCAGCAGCGCGCAGTTCTCAGTGACGGGCCAGAGTTGCACTGCGGTGACGGATTGCTCCACTGGCGAGGCCAGCTATTGCACGGCGGGGACGGTGCTGAATCCGCAAAGCGAGGACGGAAGTTGCACTCCGGGCTGCAGTATTTGCGTAACTTTTAACCCCAGCGCGGTGGGCAAGATTGCCGGCAAGATCACCGTCACCGACAGCGACAGCAGCAGTCCGCAGACAACCACGCTTAGCGGCTTGGGCAGCCTGGTCGAATTGTCGCCGGCGCTACTTAGTTTTGGCTCGGTCGCACTGGGTTCGAGTTCTACGCTCCCGGTGACGCTGACCAATGTTGGCACGACTGCGGTGAGCATCCGTTCGATTGGCGCTAATACCGATTACAGGGCGTCCAACAACTGCGGAGCCTCGGTTGCATCCAAAGGGACCTGCACCATCGACGTCACTTTCACACCGTCGTTTTCGGGCAACCGTCCGGGAGCCCTTAGCGTCAGCAGCAGCGATGACGCCAGCCCGGAGCGTGTGGACTTGGTGGGGAAGGGGTTGGGAGTGGTGTGGAGTCCGCAGGGCCTCGCGTTTGGCATGCAGGCTGTGGGCACTACCAGCGCCCCTAGGACGCTGACGCTCACGAACCAGAATACGGCTGCGATTCTGATGGGACCGATTACGGCCACGGTCGACTATATTGTTTCCGCCAATAATTGCCCGGCTACGTTAGGACCGGGCAAGAATTGTACGGTCGAAGTCGAGTTTGCTCCGACGCAAACGGGCCCCATGCCCGGCACGCTCTATGTCAGCGACAGCGACCCAAACAGTCCGCAGGAGCCGCCTTTGTCGGGAACTGGGAAGTAGCCTGGACGAAGGCGCAACGGTGTTTCTGGAACCGGTTCAGGTGCAGGCCTGCCCAGGCCGCGAACCGAGCACAGGCCGCAAGGGCTGGCTCAATCCGCGCATCACGCGCTCGAATTGCGGGAGGTCGAGAGACTGGGGCCCGTCAGAAAGCGCCCGCTCGGGACAGCGATGCACCTCGACGATGATGGCGTCAGCTCCGACAGCAATGGCGGCGCGGGATACCGCCCCGATGAGACTCTGTTTACCGGTGCCATGGGAAGGATCGGCCACGACGGGAAGGTGGGAGAGTTCCTTGGCAAGGGCGACGGCCGAGAGGTCGAAGGTATTTCGAGTGCCAGTTTCGAATGTTTTGATTCCACGCTCACAGAGAGCGACTTGATCGTTTCCGCCAGAGAGGAGGTATTCGGCGGCCAGCAGCCATTCTTTGACAGTGGCGGAGGGGCCGCGCTTGAGCAGGATCGGCTTCTTAACGGTGGCCAGGCGGCGCAGCAAAGCGAAATTCTGCATATTGCGCGCGCCGACCTGGAGCATGTCGGCGTACTCACAGATCAGGTCGACGTCTTCGGTGCTCATGACCTCGGTGACGACGGGGAGGCCGGTGAGTTCGCGAGCTTCGCGCAAGATCTTCAGTGCTTCGATTCCCAGGCCCTGGAATTCATAGGGCGAGGTCCGCGGCTTGTAAGCTCCGCCACGGAGCATGGCAGCGCCGGCGCGCTTTACGCCCTGGGCGGTCTCCAGCAATTGCTCCCGCGACTCGACCGAACAGGGGCCGGCGATCACGACTACATCTGGGCCGCCGATTCGTACTCCGGCAACGTCGACGATGGTGGGCTGCGGCCGCGTCTGCCAGCTGACCAGCTTGAAGGGCTGGGCGATGGCGACCACGTTGTCGACTCCGGGGGCGACCGAAAGCGCCTCGATTTCATGGCGGCGCCCGCCGCTGCCGACGGCAGCTACGATGGTGCGCTCCGTGCCACGGGTGACGTGAGGCTGGAATCCGGCTTCGCGGATGCGTTGAATGACGTGGTCGATCTGCTGTTCGGTGGCGGCGTCGGACATGTTCACAATCATGACGATGACCTTTCCTGGCAATGCAGGGGAGCGACGGGCGTCGTCGTCCGGGGCTCCACGCACAAAATAAAAGCCGCGATAACATCGCGGCTTGGGCGGAATCTTTAAGCGCTCTATTTTCTAAGCTACTCGCTCCGATTCCGCACCTGCGCCGCGAACGGAAAAGCGGATAAACAGGCGGAACGTATGAAATCGAGTCATAGGAGTGTAGCACCGTAGGTTATGCAATGACTGCTGACTGCGAAACTGATAAAAAACAACACTACTGCATTATTGCGGGATGGAGCTGGCAACCTGGGAGAACACGTTGTTAGCATTCCCGCCGATCAGACGGACCGTGCCGATGACCAATACCAGAATGACGGCGAGCATGACAGCGTATTCCGCAATGTCCTGTCCCTGTTCGTCCTTCCAAATATTGCGCAACAGTTGAAACATACATCCTCCGGAACCTGGAAATTATTTGGGGAAGAACTTGTGTGTAGCTAATAATGCCGACTCCGCCGACGATTGTCAATCGGGAAGGGTATCGGATTTTGTACGGTGCGGAGGGTTGCGCGTTCCGCCACTTTTATCCCGGAAAACGGTTTGTAGCGGTAGCCAGACACGGCTGCGGGCGTAGCCTGAGGCACAGCAAGAAAGCGGGCGTATTTACTTTCTGGCGAGAGAAACGATAGTTGTGGCTGGGGTTGCGGTCGGAGATGCGGCTGGAGCCAAAGGATCGCGCACCAAGTAGTGGGCGGACTGGGCGGCGTAGTCGAGGACGCTGTCGGGCACCACGCCAAGGTAAAGGGTAAGGACTACGCACAACGAAATAGCCAGTGCCGCAGCGACGGGCACGGGAGCAACGGGAACCTCGGTGCGCGATTCCCGCATATACATCATGACGACGATGCGCAGGTAGTAATAAGCTCCGATGGCGCTATTGAGCACGAGGATGATTGCCAAGGCCACCAGATTGGACTTGAGCGCGGCAGTGAGGACGTAGAATTTCGCGAAGAACCCGCCAGTGATGGGAATGCCGATTAAGGACATGAGGAAGAATGTGAAAGTCGCGGCCAGCACGGGAGACTTTCTGCCCAAACCGGCGTAGTCCTCAAGCGTGACGTATTTCTCGCCAGCGTTGGCGAAGTGGCTGACGACGGCAAAGGCCCCGACGTTCATTGCGGCGTAGGCTGCGGTGTAGAAGATCACAGCCGACGCTCCCAGTTCTGGTTGCGCGGCGAAGGCCACGAGGACATAGCCGGCATGGGCGATGGAGGAATAGGCGAGCAGGCGCTTAACGTTGTTTTGCACCAGGGCGCCGAGATTTCCCAGGGTCATGGTAAGCGCGGCCGAGATCCAGAAAAGCCAGAAACGTCCCGGGGCATTGGCTTCAAACATGACACGTAGCAAAATAGCGAATGCGGCCGCCTTGGGGCCGGTGGACATCAGGCCGACGACGGGAGCAGGAGCCCCTTCATAGACGTCGGGAGTCCAGACGTGGAAAGGCGCGGAGGCGACCTTAAAACCCAGGCCAACAAACATGAGAGCGGTGGCAACGTAGGCCAGGAGCGGCAGGGGAGCGTTGCCGGAGTGGAGCGCCTGGCTGATGGAGTCAATGTTAGTGGATCCGGTAGCACCGAACATGAGGGCGACGCCGTAGAGGAAGAAGGCGGTGGCGAACGAGCCCAGCAAAAAATATTTGAGTGAAGATTCACTGCTGGAGGCTTCGCGACGCCGGAATCCGGCCAGGACGTAGGTGGAGATAGAGGAAATTTCCAGAGCGATAAAGATCAGTACGAGTTCGATGGCGGACGACATCAGGCACATGCCGACCGTACCGAACAGGATGAGGCCGTAGAACTCCCCGGCGCGGATGCGCTGAACGCGCAAGTATTCGAAGGAACTGAGGATGGCAACGGTTGAGATGGCGATCACGAGGAAGTGAAAGAACACGCTGAAGGGCTCGACGCGCACCATGTTGGAGAAGGCGGTTCCGGGATACTGGGCCATCCAGAGGGTGGAGACGAGGGCGGCGAGAGAGCCGATCAGGGCGATGATGCCGAGCGAGCGGTGACTGTTTTCCTGGTCGAGAAGCGGATCGACGACCATGACTACCATGCCGAAGACGGAGAGGACGAGCTCGGGAAGAATGCGCATGTAGTCGGCGAGAGGCGGCGATTGGAAGGGCTGCATCTGGGCCAGCAAAGCGGGGAGCCATTGGGAAACAGTGGGGACGGCGGTGGTGGTCATGACGGTGATCATTGACCCACCCCCGGACCCACGAGGCGGCTGGCCAACTGTGTGATGGGAACAAGCGCGTAGCGTTGAACGGCTGGATCAATGGCGCTTAGCCACACGAGAGGAGCAACGCCCATGACGAGGGCGGCGGCTGCAATTGGCCAGAGGGCGGCCTTCTCACGCAGGTTGAGGTCGGGGAGCGTGTTATTGACTTCGTGGGTTACCTTGCCGAAGAAAACGCGCTGATACATCCAGAGCAGGTAACAGGCGCTCCAGATCACTCCGGTGGCGGCGAGGATGCCATAGATCGGGCGCGCCTGGAAGGCTCCGCTCAGGACCAGGAATTCACCGATGAAGCCGTTGAGCAGCGGGAGTCCGACGGAGGCCAGTACGGTGACGAGAAAGAAGGTGGCGTACCTGGGCATGGGAGTTGCGAGTCCGCCAAACTCGGTAATCTCGTAGGTATGGCGGCGCTCGTAGAGGATGCCGGCGAGCATGAAGAGGCCGCCGGTGGCGACTCCGTGGGCCAGCATGACGAAGACGGCTCCGTTGAGGCCGGCCGCGGTGAAACTGAAAATTCCGAGGACGACAAACCCGAGGTGGCTGACCGAAGAGTAGGCGATCAGTTTTTTCAGGTTGGGCTGGACGAGTGAGACTAAGGCGCCGTAGATGATTCCAATCAGCGCCAGAAACATGATCCAGGAGGCGTTTCGGCGGGCTTGTTCGGGGAAGAGTCCAACATCGAAGCGCAGTAAGCCATAGGTGCCCATCTTGAGCAATACGCCGGCGAGCAGCACCGAACCGGCAGTGGGCGCCTCGACGTGGGCGTCGGGCAGCCAGGTGTGAAGAGGGAAGAGCGGAACTTTGACGGCGAAGGCGATGAAGAAACCGAGGAAGAGCCAGAGTGAGGCGGATTCGAATCCCGGGATGCTGCCGCTGCGAATGGCATTTTGAATGATGACAAAATCGAAGCTGCCCGTCTTGGCGTAGAGCCAGAGAATCGCGGCCAGCATGAACATCGAGCCGATCATGGTGAAGAGGAAATACTTCACGGCGGCGTAGACTTTGCGTCCATGGCCGAACATGCCGATGAGCAAAGCCATGGGGATCAGGGTGGCTTCCCAGAAGAAATAGAACAGGAACAAGTCGAGGGAAGTAAAGACGCCGATCAGAGCGGATTCAAGGATCAACAGGAGAATGAAGAATTCCTTCACGCGCTCGTGAATTGAGGTCCAGGAGATCAGCACGCACAGCGGAGTGAGGAAAGTGGTCAGGACTACCAGCCAGACGGAAATTCCGTCAATGCCCATGTGGTAATGAATATTGGGAGCGGCAATCCAGATTTTGTCGATTTCGAATTTGAAGAGACTGTGATCGCGATGGAGATGCACGGGCAGATGCAAGGAGGCCACAAAGGCGAGCAGTGAAATGACGAAGGCGAACACCTTGATGTCGCGGTCGCGGCGGGGGATCAGCAGGATCAGCAGCCCGCCGGCAGCGGGGATGAAGGTCACGAGCGAAAGAATGATGGGGCTGAGGCTATCCATATTTATGTAATTTATTCAGTATTTAGTGCGTTACTCCCATCCAGACCATATAGGCGATTACAACCGCGCCTCCGGCGGCGACCCATCCGGCGTAAGAGCGCAGATTGCCGGACTGCATGTGGCGCACCTCGTCAGAGACTTCGCGCGCAGCGTGGGCAGACCCGTTGACGGCTCCATCGATCACTTGCTGGTCGACGTCATGCCAGAGAATCGTGGTTGAGCCTTCGATCAGCGGTCTGACGAAGAGGACGGCATAAAGTTCGTCGATGTAGTACTTGTTGGCAACGGCGCGGTAGAGGCCTCCGAGGCTGGTGGCAATGCGAGCAGGGAGTTGCGGGCGGCGGCTGTAGAGCCAATAGGCGAGCAGCCATCCCAGCGCAGCGACGCTTATGGAAACTCCCATCAGCAGATATTCGAGCGAATGGCTCGCGCCTTCTCCGGAGGCTTCCTGGGCAACGTCACGGGCTCCCTGAAAAACGGGAGCGAGGAAATGCTCGAAACGATTTCCGTATCCAACGAAACCGCCCACGATGGACAGCAGAGCCAGGATCACGAGCGGACCGAGCATGACCCCCGGGCTTTCATGAGGATCTCCGTGAGCATGACCATGGCTGTGAGCGTTGTCCGCAGGGGGATGATGACCGGGGGCTGAGGGTGCTGCGGCTCCGCGGTACTCGCCGCCGAAGGTCATATACATCAGCCGGAACATATAGAAGGAGGTGATGAAGGCGGTGACCACGCCGATCAGCCAGTAGACGGGGCTGGCGCCATAGGCCTTCCAAAGAATCTCGTCTTTGGACCAGAAGCCAGCGAGGGGTGGAATGCCGGCGATGGCGAGGGTGGCGATGCCCATGGTCGTAAATGTCCAGGGCATGTAAGTCCGGAGGCCGCCCATCTTGCGCATGTNNCGCATGTCCTGCTCGCCGCCGACGCCGTGAATGACCGACCCGGCCGCAAGGAATAGAAGGCCCTTGAAGAAGGCATGGGTCATGAGGTGGAAGATACCGGCGGAGAATGCGCCCACACCGCAGGCCATGAACATATAGCCGAGTTGGGAGACGGTGGAATAGGCCAGAACTTTCTTAATGTCGGTTTGAGCAATGCCGATGGTGGCGGCAAAGAGAGCGGTGAGGGTTCCGATAATCGCGACTACTGTCAAAGCGAGGGGAGCGCGGTCAAAAATCGCGGACGAACGCGCGACCATATAAACGCCCGCCGTGACCATGGTGGCGGCGTGGATCAGGGCGGAAACAGGAGTGGGGCCTTCCATGGCGTCGGGCAGCCAGACATAGAGAGGGATCTGAGCGGACTTGCCTGAAGCTCCGACCATCAACAACAAACCGATTGCAGTAAGCAGCCCGGCGCCGCCAGTTTCGGGCGACATGGTTCGCGCGGCGGCGAAGACGTGGGTGAAGTCGAGCGATCCGAAGTGCTGAATCATCAGGAAGAGGGCAATGAGGAATCCGAAGTCGCCAATGCGATTGACGATGAATGCCTTCTTGCCGGCGGCGGCGGCGGAGTCTTTGGTGAACCAGAATCCGATGAGGAGGTAGGATGCGAGGCCGACGCCCTCCCAGCCGATGAACATGACGAGGTAGTTCTTCGCCAACACCAGGGTCAGCATGAAGAACATGAAGAGGTTGAGGTAGGCCATGAAGCGGTAGTAGCCATCGTCGTCCGCCATGTAGCCGACCGAGTAGATATGAATCAGGAAGCCGACGCCGGTAACAACGAGCAGCATGACCAGGGATAACTGATCGAGATAGAAACTGAAATCGACCTGAAAATTACCCGAGCGGATCCAATGGGCAAGATCGCAATAATAAGGAGCGGACGCGGACGAGAAGCCGGCGGCCAGAAACAGGGCCATAGCAAAGGCGGCTCCGCAGAAAAGGAGGGCAATTGCGGTGATCGTTCCCTTCGGCAACCTTCGTCCGAAGAAGGCGTTGATTGCCGCCCCGGCGAGGGGCAGTAGCGGAACGAGCCAGAGATAAGGATTCGGCGTCATAGCTTGAGCAGGTTCACCCGGTCCACATTCAAAGTTTCACGCGTGCGGTAGACGGCAATGATGATGGCGAGACCGACGGCGGCCTCGGCGGCGGCTACGACCATCACGAAAAAGACGAAGACCTGTCCGCTGAGCGCGTGCCACTGCGCGGCGAAGGCGACGAAGGAAAGATTGACGCCATTGAGCATCAGTTCGATGGACATGAAAATGGTGATGATGTTGCGCTTGATGAGGAATCCAAGCACGCCGCACACGAAGAGGATTCCGCTAAGCACGAGATAGCAGGAAAGAGGGACCATGGGTTATTCTCCGTCCTTTCTCGGGCCGCGGGCTACGGCTTCGGGGCGACTGGCGAGCACAACCGCGCCCATGATGGCGATCAGGATGAGCACCGACGTGACTTCAAAGGGCAGCAAATAATCATGGAAGAGGAGGCGGGCAATATCGCTGGGACCACCCTTTAGCGCACCGATGGCGAAGGCAGGCCGGTCGGGCCGACGGAGCAGGGTCCAGGCGACGAGGGTACCGCCGGCGACCACTCCCGGGACGCCGATCAAGGTGGCAATGCGGCTGCCCCTGGTGCGCTCTTCGGCGCCAGCATTGAGCAGCATGATAGTGATGACAAACAAGACCATGATGGCGCCGGCGTAGACGATGACTTGGACGGCAGCCACGAATTCCGCGCCCAAGAGGAGATACAAGGCGGCGAGTGAAGCCATCACCACGATCAGCGAGAGCGCGCTGTTGATGGGATGGCTCTGGGCGAGCAGGTTGATGGCGCCCGCGACGCAGATGAGTCCGAAAAATAGAAATAAAATTAGATGAAGCATTTTTGCGAGTTCTCAGTTTCCGGTTCTCGGTTCTCAGTAAAACCCAGATCACAAATGGGCACTGAGAAATGAGAAGCGGGAACTGCTTTCAAGCTCTCCACGCCACCACCAGGGCCGTGTACACGACGTTGGCAACCGCCAGGGGCAGCAGCACCTTCCACCCGAAGGCCATGAGCTGGTCATAGCGAAAGCGGGGCAAGGTCCAGCGTACCCAGACGTACAGAAACATGAAAAAGAAAACCTTAAGGCAGAACCAGATGACCGGCATGATCGCTTGCAGAAGCGGAGGACCAAAAATGGGCCCATGCCATCCTCCAAGGAATAGCAGCGTCGCGATGCAGGCGACGGTCACCATGTTGGCATATTCGGCCATGAAAAACATGGCGAACTTCATGGCGCTGTATTCAGTGTGATATCCGGCGACCAGTTCCGACTCGGCTTCGGGCAGATCGAAAGGGGTGCGATTGGTCTCGGCATAGGCGGAGATCATGTAGATGAAAAAAGCCAGGGTCTGCCCGTGAAAAATATTCCAGCGTGGAATGAAGCCCCAGAACACTCCGCCCTGCGCATCGACAATGTCGCGCAGGCTGAGGCTGCCCGCCATAATCACGACGCCCACGAGCGAGAGGCCAAGCGAAACTTCGTAGCTGACCATCTGGGCGCTGGCGCGCAACCCGCCGAGCAGGGCGTACTTGTTGTTCGACGACCATCCGGCGAGAGCCACGCCGTAGACACCCATCGACGTGATTCCAAGAACCACCAGCAGCCCGATGTTCAAATCGGTGATCTGGAGGTACGTTCCCCACGGACCGATGTTGACCCAGTTGCCAAACGGAATTACCGCAATTGACGAAATGGCAAAGACCACGGCGATGATGGGCGCCGCGATGTAAAGCGGCTTATAGACGTGGGGCTGAGTCAGATCTTCTTTGAAGATGAACTTGACGCCGTCGGCCAGGGGTTGCAGCAGTCCGAAGGGGCCGACGCGAGTGGGACCCCAGCGGTTCTGGATGTGGGCCGACACTTTGCGCTCCAGCCAAACGCTATAGGCAACCGCAGTCAGAAGAACGCCGATTACGGCGGCGGACTTGACAATCGAAATGATGAGGAACGCCGTTATGCTAAGCAAAATATCTTTCGTCTTCCAGTGTCGCTTGGGCACTGTGGCCCAAGAGCTTATGATCGTACGTTGGTCGGTCCGTCGTAGATAACAGTTCGTTATTTAGTCTGCCGCCACTTCCGGCACGGCCGATTTATTTTCATACACCGAATTCAAAGTCTTGGAATACCTTCCCAGGGTGCCGGAGGTAAACAAATCGTCGTGGGCCGGGAGGATGAGTTCCGACGGTTGGATCAAACTCGCGCCGCTGTCGGCAATCTCGAGGTTCTGATCGTTGCCCGCGAGCAGATTGACGCGCGAAATATCGTATCCGGCAACGACGCGCTGGATTTCGTCGAGAATCGCCATGGGATCGAACGGGGTCATTTTGGGTTCGAGGTTATGCGCTTCGAGCCACACGGCATGACGATCCGCCTCGCCCGATTGCACGCCGCGGGTCTGGCCCATGTCGGAGTGGGTGCCGCTGCCGAAGGGCACCAGGCCGCTGACATCGCTGCCCATGGCGTCGGCGATACGCACGATCATCTCGAAATCGGGCTTGGTGTTGGAAACCTCGCCCGCCTTTTTCACGAGCTGCAGATCGCCGCAGGTGTTGGTGTACGTTCCCGTTTTTTCGTAGGCGTTGGCCGCCGGCAGAATCACGTCAGCGATGTTAGCAGTCTCGGTCAGGAACATGTCCTGCACGACCACGAAGCTCTTGGAGAACGCAAAGGGATCGATGTTTAAACGGCCAATCGGATTGGATCCTACGACGTAAAGCGCCTTCAGTCTGCCGGCCTTGGCGGCGTCCAGCATTTCCGGGAGGCTCAGGCCTTTTTCGCTGGGCAACCTGCCCCATTCCTTGTGGAATTTGTCGGCACTGGCAATTGGTTCATATCCCGGCAGAAGATCGGGATAGAGTCCCATTTCGCTGGCGCCACGCGAATTGGCGTAGTCGCCGAGGCAGATCAGCCGGGCTCCGGTGAGGGTTGAAGCGAAACTCACAAGTTTGGCGATGTCATGGCCACGCAGTTCGGAACCGAAGGCGATGACCAGGTTCTGTTCGCCGCGGATTTTATCGCGCAGGGCCAGCCATCCATCGCGGCTGGTGCCATCGGTGAGGAGCGAATCGAGCAGGGAATCGTCGCCCGCGAGGAAGGCAACGGCATTGGCCTCGGAATCCGCGGGGAGCAGACCGAAAGGGGTGGCCTGACGACGCAACTTGATGGGCGCCGAGTTGATGACGTAAAGTCTGGCGCGACGGAGCCGGACATTAGTGCGAATCTGCCAGGCCAGCAGCGGATGCTGATTCGTCGGATCGTTGCCGATCAACAGAATCGCGGGCGCGGTCAGCACATCGCGCATCGAGGCTGTTTTTCCGGGCTTGCCGTGGAGCGCCGCAGCCAGAGCGGGATAGTCGGCGGTTCGATGATGGTCGACGTTGTTGGTGCGGAGCACGGAGCGCGCGAATTTCGACAGGAGGTAGTTTTCTTCGTTGGTGGTGCGAGTCGAACCGATGACGCCGATGGCGCTGCCGCCATCGTGATCGCGAATGTCGCGAAAGCGCTTGCCGATCAGTTCAAAAGCCTCTTCCCAGGTTGCGGGGGTGAGTTTGCCGTTCTTGCGAACCAGCGGTTGGGTGAGCCGGTCCTTGTGATGCGCAAAGTCGAAGGCGTAGCGGCCTTTGACGCACAGGAAGTCGTTGTTGATGCCGCTCTTGTCGCGATTGTCGCCACGAACGATTTCCGCTCCAGTGTCGCAGCGGCGGACGCCGAGCGTGGTTTTGCAGCCATCTCCGCAGTGGGTGCAGATGGTGCCCACATGATTCATTTCCCAGGGACGCGTCTTGTAGCGGTATGCGCCGGAGGTAAGCGCGCCGACGGGGCAGATGTCGATGCACATGCCGCATTCTTCGCAATCGAGGTGATCTTCCTGGTTGGGCGCGATGATCGAACTGACGCCGCGATTTTGCACGCCGAGCGCCCAGACGTCCATGCCCTCGCCACAGACACGAACGCAGCGGTAGCAGAGGATGCAGCGGGGACGGTCGAAGTACACGACGGGAGACCACTGCTGTTCTTCCTTGTGGTTCTTGGCCTCCATGTATTTCGATTCGGCGGCGCCGTAGGAGAACGTCATGTCCTGCAGTTCGCATTCGCCACCGGCGTCGCAGACCGGGCAATCCAGCGGATGGTTGCCGAGCAGCAACTCGACCATCGCCTTGCGGGCCTGGCGCACTTCGTCGCTGTCGGTCGAAACGATCATGCCCTCGGTCACGGTCGTCGTGCAGGCGGTCTGGAGCTTGGGCATCTTTTCGATCTTGACCACGCACATGCGGCAGGCACCCTGCAGCGAGAGTCCGGGGTAGTAGCAGAAAGAGGGCACTTCGATGCCCACGCTCTTGCAGGCCTCGATGAGGAGAGAGCCCGCGGGGGCGGTGATCTTTTTTCCGTCGACAGTTAGCGTTACGTCAGGCATCGGGATTTTGATCTCGAAGGTCTTGTTGCTGCGACGGCATCAGGCTCACAAATCAAAAAATCACCCGATTACCGAATTACAAAATCAAGCGAGTACTGGCTCCGCTACGCCCAGCTTTTCAAACGGGCATGGTTTTCCGTCAAGGTGATCCTCAAACTCTTTGCGAAACTTCTTTACGAATGCCATGGTTGGCATGGCGGCCGCGTCTCCTAGCGGACAGAACGTTTTGCCCAGCATGTTTTCGGCGAGGTAATAGATGTTGTCGATATCTTTTTTTAACCCCGCGCCGGCATGGAAGCGGGTCAGGGTCTTCTTCAGCCAGTCGGTGCCCTCGCGGCACGGGATGCACCAGCCGCAGCTTTCATGCTGGTAAAACTTGATGGTGCGGAGGGCGAACTTGACGATGCAGGTGGTGTCGTCGAGCACGACCACGCCGCCGGAGCCCAGCATCGAGCCGGCTTTGGCGACAGAGTCGAAGTCCATGGCGATGTCGATTTCTTCGGGGAGGAGCACTGGAGTTGACGATCCGCCGGGAACGACCGCTTTGAGAGTGCGTCCGTTGGGAATGCCGCCGCCGACTTCGTAAATCATCTTCTTGAGGTTGTAGCCCATGGGCAGTTCATAAACGCCCGGCCTGTTGAGATGTCCAGCGAGACAGAACAAGCGCGTGCCGCCATTTTTCGGCGTGCCCAGTTTCGCATACCAATCGGCGCCGCCCAGAACAATGTGGGGGACGGCAGCCAAGGTCTCGGCGTTATTAATGACCGTCGGTCCGCCCCAGAGGCCGACGACGGCGGGGAAGGGCGGACGGATGCGAGGAATGCCGCGCTTGCCTTCGAGCGATTCCATCAGCGCCGATTCTTCGCCAACTTCGTAAGCGCCCGCGCCGCCGTGCCAATAGACATCGAGATCGTAGCCGCTGCCGAAAATGTTTTTACCGAGAAAACCCCTGGCGTAAGCGTCTTTGATCGCCTTCTGCATGATTACGGACAGGTAGCGATACTCGCCGCGAATGTAGATATAGGCGGTATGAGAACCTACGGCGAGAGCGGCGATCATCGCGCCTTCAATGACCGTATGGGGATCGTGCTCGAAAATCAGGCGGTCTTTGCAAGTGCCGGGCTCGCTTTCGTCGCCGTTGCAGAGAACGTATTTCGGCTTGGCCGATTGCTTGGGCACAAAGGACCACTTCATTCCGGTGCTGAAGCCAGCGCCGCCACGTCCGCGCAAGCCGGAATTTTTTACTTCATTAATAATGTCGTCCGGCGGCATGACGAGCGCCTTCTGCACGGCCTTGTAGCCGTCCAGTTGGAGATAGCGATCGATATCAGTCGCGCCCTGGCCAAAGCGCTTCGAGATCACGCGTACTTCGTCGGGATGGGAAACCAGAGTTGCCATAAAACAAACTTGATAATTTTGTAATCGGGTAGTTTGGTACTTTGAAAGTGCTCGAACGATTCTTAAATTCCAAGATTGCCCGATTACCAAACTACAAAATTCTCACTGCGTTCCTTTCTTCTTATACTCGTCCAGAATCTGGTCCATCTTCGCGTTGGTCAGGTTCTCATGAAAGTCGTAATTCACCTGTACCGCCGGAGCCCAGCTGCAGGCGCCGATGCACTCCACTTCTTCCAGCGAGAACAGGCCGTCCTGGGTGGTGCCTTTGTGGCCGATGCCGAGTCTCTTTTTGCAGCGATCGAGCAACTCTTCGCCGCCGCGGAGCATGCAGGCGATGTTGGTACAGACCTGCACGTTGTACTTGCCGCGCGGCTTGGTGGTCAGCATGGAGTAGTAGCTGATTACGTTGCGGACTTCGAGTTCGGTAAGATCGAGCCGCTGCGCCAGTTCAGCGATCACTTCATCGGTGAGCGCGCCCGCTTCATCCTGGGCATAGAGCAGCGTAGGCACCAGGGCCGACCGTCGCGTCGGATAGTGGGAGAGCATCTCAGCGAAACGGGATTCGAATTCGTCCGAAAATTTCATAAGCCGAATAATTGGTAATTTTGTAATCGGGTAATTTGGTAATTCAAAACCGTAGAACTGACGCGTTTCAGATTACAAAATAACCCGATTACCAAACCACAAAATGTTTTACCGATCAATGTCTCCCAGCACAACATCAATGCTTCCGATGGCTGCGACTACGTCGGCGATCAGTTGGCCTTCGCACATTTTGGCCAGGGCCTGGAGATTCGCGTAGGACGGTCCGCGCATGTGCACCCGGTAGGGCTTGGCGGTGCCGTCGCTGACGATGTAGTATCCCATTTCGCCGCGGGGCGATTCGATGGCCTGGTAAACCTCGCCCGCCGGAACCGTGAAACCCTCGGTGATGATCTTGAAATGGTAGATGAGGGCCTCCATCTGGGTTTTCATTTTTTCGCGGTCGGGCAGGACGACCTTGGGCGCGTCGGCCTTGACTGGGCCTTCCGGCATGCCGGCCAGGGCCTGTTGCACGATGCCAATGGATTCGCGCAACTCAGCCACGCGGCAGAGGTAGCGCGCGAACACGTCGCCCTCAGTGCGAACGGGCACGTTGAATTTGAAATTTTCGTAGCCGGTATAGGGAGCATCGCGGCGCAGGTCGATATCCACGCCGCTGCCGCGCAGGGTGGGTCCACATGCGCCCATGGCAATCGCGTCGTCGGCGCTCAGGTGAGCGACACCTTTGGTGCGCATCACGAAAATCGGATTGCCGGTTAGCAGGCCTTCATATTCGTCGACGTTACCGGGGAAGCGGTCGGCGAACTTCTTGACTTTCTCGAAAAATCCGAGGGGCGGTTCCAGCGCCAGGCCACCGATGCGAAAGTACGATGTCATCATGCGCTGTCCGCTGACCATTTCGAAAAAGCGCAAAACGTCTTCACGCTCGCGGAAGCAATAAAGAAAGACGGTCATCGCGCCCAGGTCCATGGCGTGTGTTCCCAGCCAGACGAGGTGGGAATTGATGCGGGTGAGTTCGTTCATGAGAACCCGCATCCACTGCGCTTTTGGAGGAATCTCCAGTCCCAGCAACTTCTCCACCGCCAGGCAGTAGGCGAGATTGTTGGTCATGGGACAGAGGTAATCGATGCGATCGGTGAGGGGCACAACCTGCTGGTAGAACTTGGCTTCGCAGGTTTTCTCAATGCCGGTGTGGAGGTATCCGATCTCGGGCTTAACCCGTACGATGGTCTCGCCGTCAATCTCGAGGACCAGACGCAGCACGCCGTGGGTGGACGGATGCTGCGGCCCCATATTAAGGATGAGGGTGCCGTCCTGGCCTGGTTCTGCGAAGGTAGCGGGCAAGTTGGTCATGCGCTAGCGGTACCCTTCCACCGGGTAATCCTTCCGCAGGGGATGGCCTTCCCAGTTATCGGGCATCATAATGCGTGAGAGGTTGGGATGTCCGGTGAAGCGTATGCCAAAGAGGTCGAAGACTTCACGCTCATAGTGGTTGGCGGAAGGCCAAATCGAGGTGACAGATTCGATCGCCGGACTCGATCCGTCGAGCCGGGCCTTCAAACGAACGCGCTCTTTCCTGGAGATGGAAAGCAGGTGGTACACCACTTCGAAGCGAGGCTCTGAGGGGTACCAATCGACGGCGGTAAGGTCGGCCAGGTAGTTGAAGGGGCAATCGGCAAAGTCGCGCAAGGCGGTGGCGGCCTCGCGAATGGACTCCTGGGCAATCCAGATGGTCAATTCGTCGCGATCGAATTTTACCGCCTCGACGGCGGAGGCGTTCCAAGCCAGCAACCGGCCGAGGGCGGGATGGGACTTCAACTGCTCGATATCGGTGATCGGAGGAGCGAGCGCCACTAGAAGTCACCCCGCTTCATGGCCGTCAATCCCCAGTCGAGCACGCCTTTTTTCCAAACATAAAAGAGGCCGACGAGCACGATGGCGATGTACACCATCATCTCCCAAAAACCGAACATTTTGAGTTCGCGCAGGATGACCGCCCAAGGGTAAAGGAAAACCGCTTCCACGTCGAACAATATAAAGAGCATGGCGACGAGGTAGAACTTAACGGAGAACCTGCCGCGAGCATCGCCGACGGGTTCCACGCCGCACTCGTACGGCGACATCTTGGCGCGGCCCGGTTTATGCTGGCCAATGAACCAGGAAAGGGTCACAATCACGCTGGCTAGAGCCGTGGCGATGCCGAAGTGCATCAGGAGGGGCAGGTAGCGAGCGAAATAATTGTCCGGCATAGGAAGAGCTATATATAATCGGCGCCAAGCAAGTGGGAACGTTCTAGATTAGTTTTGCGTGCGAGATGTGTCAAGCTAAGTACGCGTTTTAACGACAGTTAAATCCGGTGGAACCTGTTTGGGCACGGTGCCTGGCGGCACGATGTCCTGGAACGTAGGGGCACGACCAGGCCGGGGAGAGCCTAAAGCGCATGATTTTTGGTTTTAACACCGACATTCGGCACGAGGACACGGTTTACCACGTGCAGAGCGAAGCCCGGGAGGGCGAGCAGTTGCTGCAGACCCAGGTATTCGTTCGGGGTCGCTGCATCGGAAAGCGCGCGGTTCCCTACGGTTTGGCGGTAGCGGCGGGCAGCGACGGCGTGGCCAGCGTTTCCGAGGGCATCTCCTCCAGCGATTCTTCGAGCGATCCACGGCGCGGCTCTTTGAGCGATTCTCTGAGTAACGATCAGGGGCGCGAGAGGTTGCTGCGCGAACTGCATCGCGAGGTGCTGGAGGCGATTCGCGAGGGCAGGCTCGATCTGATCCTCGACAAACGGGAAACAGTGGAAACGCTGGCGGCGGTTAAGGAACTCGACCTGGAGTGGATCAATGCCGCGTCGGTGCATAGTAGTGGCATTTTGGCGATGCATATTCGCGTTACCGATGGAGGCGCGACGGTTGAGGGCGCGCGCCTGACGCTGCGCTTTGCGCGCCCTGACGCGGCTCCCTACTACGCGCAGGTTCTCACCGACGCCCAGGGAAATGCCGAGATGATCGTCCACGTGGAAGAGAAGGACCTCGCTGATTCGGCCGTAGTCGTGCAGGCAAGTTTTGCGGGACGGACTGCTACGCGCAAGTTCCACCTGCGGCCGGCGGATTGAGAAGATAATTTAAGAAGTTTAGAGTAGAAAATGAACGTCACTATTAATGGCGAAACCCAGGTTTCCGCGGCCGGGACTCTGGGCGCGCTCGTCGCGCAACTGGGCATGAAGCCGGACCGCGTGGCCATTGAACTGAACCGGGAGATCGTTCCCCGCGATCAATGGGCCGAGACGGAGTTGCATGAGGGCGATCGGCTGGAGATCGTGCACTTCGTGGGCGGTGGTTGGAGATAGAGCACAGCTATCGCTGATTTCAACCATTCGAATCGACGCGTCCGTCCGTGGGATTCTTCAAAATTCGCGTGATGGCAATGATGGTGTTCCAATTCCGAGTGGTGGCTGGCACGCCGTAAAGTTTGTCGACCTGGCCCAGGTAGCCGATTGTCTTCATGTGGCGTCGGTACACTCCGAACACGAATTGCCCTTGGGACGCGATCACCTTGACCAGCCAGTTGCCGCGTGCGGGAAAGGTGACTGGAAGCGACGCCCGGACACCTCCGGCTTTCGACAGGATGCTCACGAAGCGGACAACATCCGGGGGTGATGGATGAGCTCCAAACGGGTTCTCGGTCTCCAGTCGCAAAAGATCGCGGCTATCGCACAGGAAAATTTCCGCTTCGAACGGCAACTGGCGAAGCAATGCGGCACGGAATTTTGCCCGGGATCCAGGTTTACGCACAACAAAGGTACCCGCAGCACCCACGTTCCGGACCTGGTAGGCGCTCAGTTTCTGGGCGAGGATGCTGGGGCGAAAGGTTCGGTGTCCGCCGACATTGACACCCCGAAGGAAGACGACAAGAACCATAGTCCGGATTATGAAGAAAAAGAACAAGGCGCGCCAGGGATGTCTTCGAAGGACGAACTGCGGCGCTGGGTGCAGCACAGGGCGGGCGTCACTGGTCGCGGGTGGTGGGGGCTTTTCTGTTTTGGTAGGATCGAAAGAGTGGCCCCGTCGTTCAACGGATAGGACTTCAGTTTCCTAAACTGACTATGCAGGTTCGATTCCTGCCGGGGCTACCAGGCCTCCATCAGACCTAACTCCGCTAGGTACAAATCCATAAGACTGATATGCAATCGCTTTCATCTTGACCGCGAGGCTGCGGGGGAGGACAATTCAGTGTTTCTCGACTGCCGTACCACTCCCCTCCAAGATCGGCGGCCGAACCGGGCCCGGTTTTTCCGAATCGCAATCGTTCGCCAGAGGCAATCGTTGCTTATCGCAATCGCTCAATGGCAATCGAAGGAGACTTATGAACAGCTTGCCGCAGGGTATAAGGGGGTTTTTCGGGCTGAAGACGCAGGGGCGAGTCTATGCGCACGGTTTCGGTTGCGCGCTGGCGGTTCTGCTGGGTTTGGCGATGGCTGCAGTCACATCCTCGTCGGCGCAGACATTCACCACGTTCAATGCACCGGGCGCGGGCACGGGCAAGGCGCAGGGGACCATCGCCCTCAACATCAATACGGCGGGGGCGGTTACGGGAATCTACTATGACTCCAACGGTCTGGCGCACGGGTTCGTACGCCCGGCCGGGGGCGGCACAATCGCTGTATTCGATGCTCCGGGCGCAGGCACGGGCACGAATCAAGGGACTTTCCCCATCAGCATCAACGCCGCCGGAACGGTGGTCGGGATGTTGGCGAACTCTAGCAATGTCTATGGCGGTTTTATGCGAGCGGCCAATGGCACGATCACCAGCATCAATGTAACCGGGGCAGGCGCGGGCAAGCACCAGGGAACGATGCCGATGAGCATCAACACGGCGGGCGCCATCACGGGAATATATAAGGATTCGAGCAGCCAGTATCACGGGTTCGTACGCTCGGCCAATGGCAAGACGACAGCTACGTTCGAAGCTCCGCTGGCGGGCACGGGATATGCGCTGGGGACCATTCCCTTTAGCATCAACACGGCGGGAGTCGTGGTGGGCATGTACAAGGACTCGACCGGCAGCAATCACGGTTTTGTGCGAGCTGCCAATGGCACGATTACAGTCATCGACGCTCCGGGCGCAGGCAACAGCGACGGAAAGGGAACCGTCGCACTCGGCATCAACACGGCGGGGGTGATTACCGGAGGCTACACGGACTCGACCGGGGTGGCGCACGGTTTCGTGCGGGCCACGAATGGTACGATCACCACCTTCGATGTTCCAGGGGCGGGCAAAGACGGATTTCTGGCATCGCTCACGCCGAAGGGGAACGGGCCGCCGGGACAGGGGACGGGCGGGTTGAGCATCAACACGGCGGGGATTATCGCGGGCACCTACTCGGACTCAAATGCGATGTATCACGGCTTCGAGCGCGCCGCCAATGGGACCATCACGACCTTTGACGCTCCGGGGGCGGGCACGGGCTCGCTTCAGGGAACGGTAGGTTTCAGCATCAATACCGCGGGAATGATTGCGGGAACTTATGGAGACGCGAATACCGTTTTTCATGGCTTCATTCTCGTGCCGCCAGCGCCGACCACAACCACGCTGAAGTCGGCGCCGAATCCGTCCACCTTCGGGCAGGACGTGACATTTACCGCGGTGGTGAGTTCGACCGCGGGCACGCCGCCAAACGGAGAAACGGTCTCGTTCCTGAAAGGTAAGACAGTATTGGGGACGGGGACTTTGAACGCCGGCTCCGCCACTTTCATGACTTCGACGCTCCCGGTTGGTACCAATTCGATCACGGCAGTTTACGGCGGAGACTCAAATTTTGCCGCCAGCACTTCGAAGCCGGACAAGCAGGTGGTGAACAAGGCCGGACAGTAATCACGGGGGGGGATCGGCGACTCCCGATGACATGTGCGTCGACTATGAATGACAAAGTTGCGCTGATTACTGGAGCGAGCAGTGGAATTGGGCGGGCGACAGCCGAGGTGAGGATACGTTTCTGCGTCTGAACGACGAGGGGAAGCGTCAAGAGCGAGCCTGACGGCATAAAATCGCGTCTCGCACAGGTCAGCCTCACGCCGGTTACCTCGAAAACAGCGCCCGGCTGCCGTATAATTAAAGACACTGTGCTCAAATATTCAATCGTAGTTCCTCTCCACAACGAGCAGGAAAACGTTACCGACCTTTACGCGCGGCTGAAGTCCGTAATGGAGGCAAGCGGGGAGACGTTTGAGATGGTGCTGGTCGATGATGGATCGATCGACGGCACGTTCGCGCTGCTGCGTGAGATTGCGGCGGTTGACAGCCGGGTGACGGTGGTGAAGCTGCGCCGTAATTTTGGCCAGACGGCCGGCCTGGCAGCTGGTTTCGACCATGCCCGCGGGGAATATATCATCGCCATGGATGGCGACCTGCAGCACGATCCCGCCGACATTCCCGTGTTCCTCGAGAAAATTGCCGAGGGCTACGACATCGTCAGCGGGTGGCGCAAGAATCGGGTGGACAATTTCTGGCTGCGGCGTTTTCCTTCGCGCTGCGCCAACTGGTTCATGGCCAAGTTGAGCGGCGTCGATATTCACGATTTTGGCACGACGTTCAAAGCCTACCGCCGCGAGATTCTCGGGCAGGTTCCACTCTACGGAGAGCTCCACCGCTTCATTCCGGCGCTGGCGTCGTGGTATGGGGCGTCGATTATCGAAGTTCCGATCAAGAATGTGAATCGGGAACGGGGCGCTTCGCATTACGGAATCTCGCGGACTTTCCGTGTATTTTTCGACCTGATCACCATCCGCTTTCTGCTCAAGTACCTATCGCGTCCGCTGCACTTTTTCGGCACGCTGGGGATGTTCAGCATTTTTGCGGGCAGCGCGGTTTCCTTCTGGCTGATCATGGAGAAGATCGTGCACCATACCGACATCATGTACCAGCACGGCCCGATGATGATGTTCTCGGCTGTTTTGCTGTTGGCGGGGCTGAATATGCTGGCGGTGGGACTGCTGGGAGAGATGCAGGTGCGGCATTACCACGAACCGACCTCGCGGGCCCCCTACTCCATTGATCGCGTGCTGCGGGCGCAGAGCGAAGAGAGCACGATTTCGGAGTAGTTTTGGCGCGCTATGACGAGTCGCGAAAGCAAGCCTATCGTCATACTCTCGGGCCCAATCGGCGCGGGTAAAACCACTGTCGCCCGCGAACTGGTTGCTTCATCGCCCGCTCCCCTCGCCTATATCGAAGGCGATAAGTTCTGGTTCTTTATTGCCAAGGGTGCGGCCAACCATCGAATCGAACTCAAATTCAAGATGGTTATGACGGCGATGACGACTGCCGCTTTGCCATACGCCCTCTACGGATACGAGGTGATCCTGGACTTCTCGATTCCGCCGTGGTTTCTTGAGACCGCTCAAAGAATAGCCAAATCCAGAGACGTCCCGCTTGACTATGTCGTGCTTCGGCCGAGTGAAGCGGTGTGTGCGGCACGCGCGGCGGGACGAGGCGAAGGCGCGATCGCCGACTACACGCATTACCGCGAGTTGTATTCGTCCTTCGACGAGGCCGAGCGTTACACGATTGCGGACGATGCCAGCGAGGCGGCGGTGGTTGCGGCGCGGATACGAGAGGGCCTTAACGCGGGGAAGTTTCGTATTTCATAATAGTTCGCAAACCGCGAAATCTTAGAGCACAGCCATCACGGCCAACAAAGCGGTATAATTCAGCCGCCACCATGCCCACCCTAGCTCAGCACGAATTGCGTCTGGCGGGCCGGATGTCGCGGCTCGGCACGGAAACCGCTTTTGAGGTTTTGAATCGCGCGCGCGCGCTGGAGAAGCAGGGCAAAGAGGTCATTCACCTGGAGATCGGGGAGCCCGACTTCGACACTCCGGCGAATATCGTCGATGCGGCGGTCGATGCGCTCCACATGGGGTGGACGCACTACGGTCCGGCCGCCGGGTTGCCCGACCTGCGCCAGACGATCGCGGACTACGTCAGCCGCACGCGCAAGGTTGCGGTGACGAGCGATGAAGTGGTCGTGGTTCCTGGCGGCAAGCCGATTATTTTCTTTACGATTCTGGCGTTAATTGATGAGGGAGATGAAGTTATCTACCCCAATCCCGGCTTCCCGATTTACGAGTCGATGATCAACTATGTCGGGGGACGGGCGATTGCGATTCCACTGCGCGAGGAGCGCGATTTTTCGGTGGATGTGAAAGAACTGGGCGGGCTGATTACCGACCGGACGAAGTTGATCATTCTCAATTCGCCGCATAATCCCACCGGAGGCGTGCTGACCAGGAAAGATGTGGTGGCCATCGCCGACGCGATTGGCGACCGCAACATCATGGTTCTGTCGGATGAAATCTATAGCCGTCTCATTTTTGAGGGCGAAGATTTTTCCATCATGAGCGTACCGGGCTTTAAGGAGCGGACGATCGTGCTCGACGGATTCTCGAAGACATACGCCATGACGGGATGGCGCATGGGTTATGGAGTGATGCGTCCGGATCTGGCGACGCATATTTCGCGGTTGATGACGAACTCGAATTCCTGCACGGCCAGCTTCACGCAGGTGGCTGGAATCGAAGCGCTGCGAGGCGACCAGTCTTCGGTGGACAGGATGAATGCGGAATTCAGACGCCGCCGCGACGTATTTGTAGCCGGTCTGAATCAGATCAAAGGCTTCTCGTGCCTGGTGCCGAAGGGCGCGTTCTACGCTTTCCCGAACATCAAGAAGACGGAGTGGCCGTCCAAAAAGCTGGCCGACGCGCTGCTCGAACAAGCCGGAGTTGCGTGCCTCTCGGGCACCGCGTTTGGCGCATATGGAGAAGGCTATCTCCGCTTCAGCGTGGCGAATTCGCTGGAGAATCTGAATAAGGCGCTGGCGAAGATTGAGGATTGGGTAGGGAAGAATCTGCGGTGAAATTTCCTGACAGAGCCGTCGTGAATATCGAAGAATGGGCCGGGAAAAAGACCTGGCCGGATGCAGCATCGCTTGATCGAGCTATTTGGCGGTCTGCATGGTGTCTGCGATCAGGAAGCGGTTGAGGCCGCGGTTTTTCGTCCGCAGACTGGCTATTACAACTCCGTCGAAGAAGAAGCGGCCGCGCTGATGGAGCCGCTCGCCAACAACCACGGTTTCGCCGATGGCAACAAGCGCATCGCTTTCACCGCCGCAGATGTCTTCCTGCGGCGCAATGGATTTTACATCGAGGTCGAAGCATTGGACGGGTACGGATTTATCTGTGGCTCGATGGACCGGCACGAATTTCGATTCGCCAAGATTCTCGACTGGATCCGCGAGCATATCAAGCCTCTGTAACGCGGTCCCGGCGGCTGTCCTGCCGGCGCTGCTCGATTGCTACTTTCACAAGGCGTTGACAAACTGATGGCCATAGTTGGTGTACAATTCTGGCCGCTATGACCAACATTGACAAGCATCCTGCGGGCTCTTTTTGCTGGCTTGAACTCCACACCTCGGACCAGAACGCCGCCAAGGGTTTCTATCGCTCCATCTTCGGCTGGGAAGCGGTCGACAGTCCGATGGGTCCCAACGAATTTTATACCGAATTCAAGCTGCAGGGGCGGGAAGCCGCTGCCGGATGCACTTTGCGTGCCGAGGAACGGTCGCATGGCGTTCCGCCGCACTGGATGATTTACATTGCGGTCGAAAACGCCGATGCCACCGTCGCCAAGGCGCAGCAACTCGGGGGTACGATTCTGGCGCCGGCGTTCGACGTGATGGATTTTGGGCGGATGGCCGTCCTGCAGGATCCTACGGGCGCGGCTTTCTGCATTTGGCAGGCCAAGAACAATACCGGGATCAAGATTGCCCACGTTCATGGGACGCTGTGCTGGGCGGATCTGAGTACTCCCGACGTGAAACGCGCCTCGGACTTCTACTCCGGCCTATTGGGATGGCAGATCTGCGCTGATGCAAAGGATCCTTCCGGCTACCTGCATCTCAAGAACGGCGAGCATTTCATCGGAGGGATTCCGCCCGCCGCCTATCGCCAGCCCGGAGTGCCGCCGCACTGGATGGCCTACTTTCAGGTGGATGACGTGGATGCGACGGCTGCGAAAGCGAAGCAGATGGGCGCCAATCTCTATCTCGCTCCCATGACGATGGAAGGAGTGGGGCGCATGTCGGTGATTGCCGATCCGCAGGGCGCGGTGTTCTCGATTTTCAAATCGGCGCGGTGAGTGGCATTCATCATTAATGATTCTCCTCGTCTCGGCGGTGTGGAACCGACCGCCCGGACGGGAATGCGTCACGGCTGCCCGTGACCGTGCTCACTGATCCCCGCGACTGCCCCGGCTAGGCTCGTCCTGCAAGTTCAAATGCGCAAGCCTATGCGCCGTTTCCCGCCTTGCCTGATACCCGGCGTACGCCAAGGAGTTAGCCCATGTCTATTCAGAATTCAACCACTGGCGAAGTTCTGCGTTTTTACAGCATTGACGAACTGAAGCAGCAGTCCAACTTGATGCGCGGTTATGATCTAGCCGCGTTGTGCGCGGCCACCTCAGGACACGCTGGCGGTACGCTTTCGATCATGGATATTACTGCGGCGCTCTATCTTCGCGTCGCCGACCACGACCCCACGAATCCCGACTGGGCCGACCGCGACCGCATTGTGTGGTCGACGGGACATAAGGCGCCGAGCCTTTATCTGGGTTTGGCTTTTGCCGGCTTCTGTGCGAAAGAAGATGTCGCGCTGCTGCGCAAACTGTATTCGCCGTATCAGGGGCATCCGCACTGGCTCAAACTGCCGGGGGTTGAAGTCTCGACCGGATCGCTGGGCCAGGGGCTGAGCATTGCCGTGGGCATCGCGCTGGCTGCCCGGTTAGATAAGAAAAATCATCATGTCTTCTGCATTATGGGCGACGGCGAGCAACAGGAAGGCCAGATCTGGGAAGCGGCGATGGAAGCTGGCCACTTCGGGCTCGACCACCTGATCGGAATCGTCGATCGCAACCGGCTGCAGATTGATGGCTGGGTGAAGGATGTGATGAACGTTGAACCGCTCGAGGAGAAATATCGCGCCTTCGGATGGGACGTAGTCACGATCGACGGACATGACATGAAGCAGGTTGTCGAAGCACTGGAGAATGCCAAGACGAAGACCGGGACGCGCAAGCCCACGGTCATTATTGCCAACACCGTCAAGGGCAAGGGTGTCAGCTTTATGGAAGACGTCGCGGGATGGCACGGAAAGGTTCCGAATGTCGAAGAGTTAAACAGAGGATTGAAGGAGCTTGGACTGGAAGGACAGGTTCCGGTTGAACAGCTATTCGCCCACGCCAAACAATATCAAGCCGAGGTCGAGCGGAAACTGGATGCGAAGATGCCGAAGTTTCAGCGCAACTACTGGTGGAACGCGGCTGACACTATGAAGGTTCAGATGAAGCCGACGCGCCTCGGTTTTGGCCAGTCGCTGGCCACCAATGGCGACGATCCGCGCATCGTCTGCTTCGGATTGGACATTTCCGGCTCCATCACCATCAGCGAGTTTTACGCCAACAAGCCGGAGCGGAAGGCGCGCTGGATCAGCATGGGCATCGCCGAGCAGTCGGCGACTTCGGCGGCCGCCGGACTGGCGAAAGAAGGGAAGCTGCCGGTCTTCGGCACCTATGCGACCTTCGCGGCGGCTCGCAATCTCGACCAGATCCGCACCTCGATCTGCTATGGCAACTTCAACGTGCTGATTGCCGGGGCTCACGGCGGCGTGAGCGTCGGTCCGGATGGCGCGACGCATCAGGCGCTCGAAGATCTGTTTGCCATGTGCGGACTGCCCAACATGAGCGTGGTTGTGCCCTGCGACATGGTGGAAACTCGCAAGGCGACGGATTATCTGCTGCTGAAGCATGTCGGTCCGAAGTACATCCGCTTCGCGCGGGAAGCGACGCCGATGGTCACGGATGAGAAAACGCCGTTTGCCTTCGGCAAAGCGAACGTGATTCGACTGCGTTGCGAGGCGGCGAATTTTATCGAAGCGTTCGAGACAAGGCTCGAGTCTGAATATCGCGACGAGGGCGAGGACCTCACCATCATCGCCTGCGGTCCCATGGTGCCCGAAGCCATGCGCGCCGCCTGGATCTTGAAGCAGGATTTCGGGTACGAAACCCGCATCCTGAATATGCACACGCTCAAGCCGCTCGATACCGAAGCCATCGTGCGCGCCGCACGCGACACCAGCGTGGTGCTTACCGCGGAAGAACACCAGATCGGGGCGTTGGCCTGTCCCGTATCGAGCGCCATCACGCAGTCTGCCACGCTCTACGGGATCCCGATCATTACCGGCGCGATCGGAGTGAAAGACCGTTTCGGAGACTCGGGCGCTCCCTGGGAGCTGATTAAGGAGTTTGAAGTGTCCGCCGAGCACATTGCCGCGAAGGCGGTGGAGTTGATGGGGGTGAAGAAGTCGCAGACTGGGCCTCCGGTATCAGAAGTGCATCTGGTGGGGACGGAATAAGAAGGTTTTCCGCAGGCTCCGCATCGTGCGAAACTGTGGACGCACAACCGCAGGCACGATCCGATGAAAGAATTGAAATTCTACTGAATTCCGCCCAAACCGGCGGAGCGCTCCGCTCTAGTCGATGATGGCCTGATAGGCCAGTTCGTGCACCTGGCGGTTGAGGGTCAGATCGCCGTCGGGATGCAGTTGCCCCATGAAGATTACGATCATCTGTTCTTTGGGGTCGATGGAAAACAAGGTGTAGAAAAAACCTCCCCAGCCATATTGGCCCGCGGATCCAATTTCGGAGAGCGGCGCTTTCACTCCCTCAATGCCAAAGCCGAGGCCAAAGCCCCATTCCGGATTAAGTTTTCCTAACTGGTCCTGGGTCATCAATTCGACGGATTTGCGGCTGAGCAGGCGCGTGTTCCCCACCTTGCCGGCGTCGAGCATCATCTGGCAGAAGCGCGCGTAATCGGCTGCAGTCGATACCAGTCCAGCGCCGCCAGAAAATAACTTCTTAGGGCCGCGCGTGGGATAGTCCGCCGAATAGGTGAAGGCGCCTTCGGTGATCGGCGTATCGGGGAAAGGGTTGAGGCCTTTGCCGTCATAGTACGTGTAGGCGGTGGCGAGCCGGTCCAGCTTGTTGTCAGGCGGATAGAAATAGCTGTCCTTCATGCCCAGCGGCTCGAAGATGCGAGTGCGGAAGAATTCATCGAGGGGCTTACCGGAGACGACTTCGACAAGCCGTCCGAGCACGTCCAGACCGAGGCTATATTCGTACTTCTCGCCGGGATTGAAGAGGAGCGGTAGACCTGCGATACGCCGGGTGCTGTCTGCGATAGTGCCGTCGTAGGGCAGGAGTCCGGAAGCGACGTTCGCGTCGCGATAGATCGCGCCCAAGTCGGTATTCCATTGGTAAGTGAGTCCGGAGGTGTGGCGCAGCAGGTCGCGAATGGTGATTTCGTGAGTGGCGGGGATGGTGTAGGGTTCGCCGGACGCGGGTTTTACCAGCACCTTCGGATTTTTAAACTCGGGCAGGAATTTTGAGACGGGATCCTCGAGCAGGAAGTGGCCCTCTTCGTACAACATCATCACGGCGACGCTGGTGATGGGCTTGGACATGGAGCAGATGCGGAACATGGTGTCGGGACGCATCGCCTTGCCCGCTTCGCGGTCTGACATGCCTTGCGCTTTTAGCCACGCCACATGCCCGCGGCGAGCAACCAGCGTGACGCCACCGGCGATTCGTTTATCGTCGATGGAGCGCTGGACTGCGGTGGAAATGCGCTCCAGCCGCTCGGAAGAGAGACCGACGCTTTCCGGCTTTACGACCGGCACTTCCTGCGACATGGCTGCCGACAGGACGAGCGCACAGAAGAGGACGGGGAACACGATCCTGCGAGGGACGAGTTGCCGACTCATGAGGAAACTCCTAAAGGTGACGGTGTGAAATAGCGAACCCCGATTCTACAACGCCAGAGCATGGAAGCGTCTCAGCTTGCCGGGTTGCCCGACCGTGGACCCGGATGATACAACCTGTTTCGAGGATTCCGTCGTGAAAAAACTGCTACAAAAGCCCGTGATCGTCGCGCTCCTCGCAGGTTGCTCGGTTCTCGTGGTTTTCGTGATGGCACGCGCCGCCGATCGCTCGCGACGCATAAATCTTCCGACAAGCAAGAGCCTGACCTTGCCTGTTCCGGGCTATCTGGCGCGCACTAACAGTTTTCCGGCGACCATCGCGCTCAGTCCGGATGGCCGTTACACGGCACTGCTGAATCAGGGATACGGCACGCAAGAGTCGGGGGCGCGCCAGTCGATCGCGATTCTCGATCTCAGCAATAATCAACTGCGCGATTTCCCGGACGACCGGCTCAGCGACGACTATTCCACTCGCCAGAGCTATTTCATCGGCCTCGCGTTTTCGAGCGACGGCAAACATCTTTATGCCTCGATGGGCTCGATCACCGATCCTACTGGAGAAAAGCCAAAGAGTACGGGCAACGGGATCGCGGTTTATAAGTTCGCCGACGGACAGGTGACTCCGGAGCGCTTTCTTAAGATCCCGCCGCAGGCGATCGTGGAAGGGAAGGAAGTGGCGTACGGGCTGCGCAAAACGCCGGCGGGAACGGCGCTGCCTTATCCGGCTGGATTCGCGGTTCTTAAAGGCGCCGGGGGTGACCGGTTGCTGATCGCCAACAATCTTTCGGACAACGTGGTGCTGCTGGATGTCACTACCGGAGAAATCGAGAAGTCGTTCCCATTGAGACGCGAAAAATTCGATCACGAGCGCTATATCCCGGCTGAGTACCCTTACACCGTGGTCGCGAACAAGGCGGGGACCAAGGCCTGGGTCAGCTTGTGGAATAGCTCTTCGATTTTGGAATTGAATCTGGAAAAAGGTGAAGTATCGCAGCGGATTGGGATGTGGAAAGATGAGAACCCAATCGCGCCCAGTCCGCATCCGACGGTGATGTTGCTGAGTCCCGATGAAAACACGCTCTACGTGGCTCTGGCTAACGCGGATTGCATCGCGGCGGTCGATTTGAGAATCGTCGATAGGGGCTACCGGCCTTATCACACCAATCTCAAGGATCCGGGATCGGTGCTGCAGGCTCTGGCGCTTTCACCCGATGGCAAGTATCTCTACGCGGCCAGCGCAGCGCTGGACGCGGTTGCAGTATTCAAAGTGAAGGACCTGCCAAGATTTAGAGCCGGTGGGAGCAGCGAGGAGATCCCAAACGAGGAGCCGGCCGGATTCATCCCCACCGAGTGGTATCCCAGCGCGCTCGCGGTTGCGGGCAACGACCTGCTCATTGCGACAGCGAAGGGAGAAAGCAGCGGACCCGACAACATGTTGAGTCAACTGAAAGGGGAGCGCAAGAGGAAAGAGCATCCTTACATTCCGACTTTGATCGGCGGTTCGATTCAGCGCTTGAGCCTCGCTGACATCGACAAGAATCTCGCCGCCTACACGCGCCAGGTGGAAGAAGACAATTTCCTCCATTCCGACGGCGGCAAGTTGGAGTTTGCGGGCGGGAAGAATCCGATTCGGCACGTGATTTATGTTCTAAAAGAAAATCGCACCTACGATCAGATTTTCGGCGACTTGCCGGTGGGCGACGGCGACGCATCGTTGACGATGTATGGCGCGGACATTACGCCGAACCAGCACAAACTCGCACTGCAGTTCGGAGTGCTGGACAATTTTTACGATAGCGGAGAAGTTTCCGGCGACGGTCATATCTGGTCGACCGCCGCCACCACCAGCGACTACAACGAAAAGACCTGGCCGATTGGCTATCGCAGCAAGGAGCGCACCTACGATTCCGGAGGAGCCGTGGCTGACGAATTCCCGTTAGAGCAGGGTATCCCCGACGTGGACGACCCTGGTACGGGTTTTCTATGGGACAACCTGGCGCGGCGCGGAGTTACGTATCGCATCTACGGGGAGTTCATTGCGGCAGTGTGGTGCAAGAAAGAAAAGGCGAAATCGCCGAAGGAAGGAACGCCTTCGCCGAGTTCCGCGGCGTGCCCGGTGGCCGAGATCAGGAAGGGCGATCCCTTGCCCGCGAACGTCGGCAACCCGCGCGGCGGGCCGAGTCCATGGCCGTGGGCGATTCCGCAGATGCAACGCATGCGTCCGACGAAGGCGGCGCTGCGCGATCATTACGATCCGCTGTTCCCAGATTTTGAGACGGACTATCCCGACCAACTGCGGGCCGACGAGTTCCTGCGGGAGTTTGATGAGTTTGTGAAGGGCCGGGGAAGCGCCAAAGAACTGCCGCAGTTTACGCTGCTCTACCTGCCCGACGACCACACTGGAGGTACACGTGTGGGCAAGCCTACGCCGCAAGCTTCGGTCGCCGATAACGATCTTGCGCTCGGTCGCGTGGTTGACGCGGTGTCGCATAGCGCGTACTGGGACGACACTGCTATCTTCGTTCTCGAAGACGATGCCCAGGACGGCGCCGACCACGTCGATGCTCATCGATCCACGGCGCTGGCGATCAGCAAGTACGCGCCGCGACCGCCGCAGCCGTTTGTCGATCATCATTTTTATACGACGGTCAGCATGATCCACACGATCGAAGCTTTGCTGGGGCTTCCGCCGATGAACCTGTTCGATGGGCACGCGCCGCTGATGGCGCCACTGTTCGCAGGTCCGGGAACCCAGCCCGCTTTCCAGGCTGATGACAAGAATCTGAGCAACGGCTTGATTTACGCGGTGAACGAAAAGAAAGCTGCGGGCGCTAAGGAGTCGTCACTGATGAATTTCTCGCGACCCGACGCCGCCGACGCGAAGAAGTTAAACGCCATCTTATGGCAGGATGCAAAAGGCAACGCGCCGATGCCGGTCAACTGGAATTCGTCAAAGTCCAGCGATCCCCAGAGTAGTGCGTTAGGCTTGCGAAAGACTCAGTGACGAGGGATGGTTTGCGCGGCTGATAAAATGCCTTTCGTGGGATCTCCGATCGAGTGCACCAACCTGCGCAAGACTTATGACGGCAAAGTGGAAGCCGTTCGCGGGCTCAGCCTGAGCATCGAGGCGGGGGAGTGCTTCGGGCTGCTAGGTCCGAACGGAGCAGGGAAGACCACGACGATCGAAATTCTCGAGGGTTTGCTGGCGCCCACTTCGGGCGAAGTCCGCGTTTTTGGCCAAACCTGGAACGACAACCCGCGCCAGTTGCGCGAATGGATCGGCATCTCTTTGCAGGAGACGCGCCTTTCGGAAAAACTTACCGTGCGCGAGACCATCGAACTTTTCGCCAGCTTCTATAGCGAACCGCGCCCGGCTGACGAAGTTCTCCAGGAACTGGAGTTGACGGAAAAGGCCGATGCCTGGGTGGGCAAACTTTCCGGTGGACAAAAGCAGCGGCTGGCGGTCGCAACTGCGCTGGTCGGTAATCCGCGGATTCTTTTTCTTGACGAGCCCACCACGGGCCTCGATCCGCAAAGTCGTCGTCAGTTGTGGGACATCGTCCGCGCCTTCCAGAAAAAAGGCGGCACAGTGCTGCTGACGACTCACTACATGGACGAAGCGGAGCGCCTCTGCGACCGGCTTGCCATTGTCGATCATGGCCAGATTATCGCCGAAGGCAGTCCGAATGAATTGATCGACCGACTGGGCGGCCATCATGTCGTCGAGTTCCAGGTGAATGGCAGCGGGAAGGACGCAGATGGAAACGGCGAAGCCGGCCTCGACCGCTGGCGCTCGCTGCCGAGCGTGGAGTCGGTGCGCCGCGAGGATGCGACGATTTGCGTGAGCGTCCGCGAGCCGCATCTCACGATTCCCGCGCTGCTGGACGCGGTAACGAAGCAGGGCCATCAACTGGAACATCTGAGCACGCGCCAAGCCAGCCTCGAAGATGTCTTCGTGCAGCTTACGGGACGTCATTTGCGAGAAGATTGAGGGCCAACGAAGTCGAGATGAAGAACGCCGAAACGAACGCTCGCAGCGATCCCGCCGCCGATCTCCCTGCCGACGATCGGCCCGCCGACCGCGCACAGCCTGCTGCTCAGGAAGCTGGCAACGTGGCTGATGGCGTAGTTGGCAACGATGTCCGCAAGGGCCGCCGCAATGGGCGCTGGTCGGGATACCGCCATCTGTTGTGGGCGCGGGTTCTCGAACTGAAACGCGAGCCGGAAGTCGTTTTCTGGGTTTTTATCTTTCCGTTGCTATTGGCGGCAGGCTTGGGCATCGCATTCCGCAGCAAGCCGGCGGAAGTGCCCTCGGTGGTAATCGTCGACAACGCGGGGGCGCAGAAGACCCTTGGGATGCTGCAGGGCGCTTCCGACAGAAGCTCGGGGGATAAAAAATCCTCCGTGCGAGCGACGATTCTGGAGCGCGATGCGGCGCTCAAGGCCTTCCACTTCGGAAAGTACGATCTGGCGATCGAGGCGAACCAGGACGGCAGCTACACTTTTTATTACGATCCGGCGCGTCCGGAGAGCGTGCTCTCGCGAGCGGAAATTGACGCTGCGCTGCAGGCTGCCGCCGGACGCAAAGATGCGGTGGCGACTTCGTCCCAGTCGTCGAGTGAACCGGGCTCGCGGTACATCGATTTTCTGATTCCCGGACTGCTCGGCATGAACCTGATGAACTCGGGGATGTGGGGAGTAGGATTTGCGCTGGTCGAAATGCGGCAGCGGAAACTGCTGAAGCGGTTCGTAGCCACGCCCATGCGGCGGAGCGATTTTCTGCTGGCCCTGACCAGCAGCCGCCTGGTGCTGATGGTGATCGAAGTCGGCTTGCTGCTGGGCTTCGGCGTGTTGGTTTTTCACATGCGAGTGCAGGGATCGATCCTCTCCGTTATTCTGCTGGGATCGCTGGGAGCGGTAGCGTTCGGCGGCGTAGGCCTGCTGACGGCGTGCCGAGCCCAGAAAATCGAGAGCGTTTCCGGCCTGATCAACCTGGTCATGATGCCGATGTGGATCTTCTCGGGCGTATTTTTCTCGTACCAGAGATTTCCGGCCATCGCCCACCCATTTATCAAAGCGCTGCCGTTGACTGCGCTCAACGATGCGCTTCGGGCGACGATTCTCGAAGGGGCGTCCTTGGGGTCGCAGTCGGGGCGACTGCTGGTGCTGGCGATCTGGGGCGGAGTATCGTTTGTGCTGGCGCTGCGGTGGTTTCGGTGGACGTAAAGAGGTTGCAGGCGGCAGCCGGATGTTCTGATGTGCGATGTTGCTTCGCTTTTTGAACGGCCTTGATTGCGATCCCCTCGCCCCCATAAGCGGGCGCGACGGACAAAATCAGGAAAAATAGCGGGTATCTTTTCGATCAGAGCTGGCGTCAAACAAGGTGGGAAACTCCGCTCACCCCGACTTGCTAACGGGGGTATAATGGTTTCAACCGACCGGGTTTCCGCGGGGTAGCCAAATGAAGTTCCGTAACTTGCTGATTTCCCTGAGTTTACTGGCGATAATGACGTTGCCGCTGGGGGCGCAGGATCAAAGTTCCCAGACGCCAGCGGCTCCGGCGCAAACGTCGCAAACACCGACTTCGCAAACGCAGGCATCACCGACGGCAACAGCGCCGGCGCAGGGCACGCAGCCTGCCCCGACGCGGACGGCCTCGACTCCGGTGCCGCCTCAGGATACGACTCCAGCGCCAGCTCCGGACGCTTCCACGAGCGCGGGTGATTCCACGGCACCGAGCGGGCCGCCTCCCATTCAGGAGCCGGACGACAGCAAGGTCAAGCACGATGGCGGCAAGGACGATGTGGATGCCATTGGGAATCGCAAGGTGGGCGGGCGGGGCATGGGCAACTGGTATTCGCTCGAGACCGAAATCAGGATGGGCAAGCAGTACGCGATGCAGGTTGAGAACAGCGTGAAGCTGGTGCAGGATCCGGTGGTTACGGAGTACGTCAATCGCATCGGGCAGAATCTGGTACGCAATTCGGACGCGCAGGTGCCGTTCAGCATTAAGGTGATCGACTCCGACGAAGTGAATGCGTTCGCGCTGCCGGGCGGTTTTTTCTATGTGAATTCCGGGCTGATTCTGGCGGCGGACGAAGAAGCGGAACTGGCGGGGGTGATGGCGCATGAAATCGCGCACGTGGCCGCGCGCCACGGGACGCGCCAGATGACGCGCCTGAATTGGGCGCAAATCGGAACCATCCCTCTGATTTTTGTGGGTGGCGGCATTGGTTACGGAATCTATGAAGCGAGCGGCTTGGCTTTGCCACTGACCTTCATGAAATTCCAGCGTAATTTCGAGGCGGAAGCGGATTATCTCGGGCTGCAATATATGTACAAGACGGGATACGATCCGCAGGCGTTCATCAGCTTCTTCGAGAAAATTCAGGCAAAAGAAAAGAAGAAGCCGGGAACTTTGGCGAAGGCTTTCGCTTCGCACCCGCAGACTCCCGATCGCATTGAGGAGTCGCAAAAAGAGATTGCGACGATTCTTCCGGCGAAGCCGCAGTACATCGTTTCCACGTCGGAGTTTGACGATGTGAAATCGCGACTGGCCACGATCGAGAACCGGCACAAGGTGACTGACGAGAAAGATGGGAGCAAGCCCAGTCTGCGGCGCACTTCAAGCACGGACAAGACTTCGACGGGCACGGACAAGAGCGACGATGATCGTCCGACGCTGAAGCGACGCGACGACACTCCGAACCAGAATTAACGGCAGACTAGAAATAGAGGAAAATAGGAAACCGGCGGGAAATCCGCCGGTTTTTTTGTACGCTTTGCGCTAAGCCAACAGGCCGTTTCGTCCGTTCTCAGAAACCACCCGTTTATGAGCCGGCGGCCACTGACTTTACGGCGATCGTGCTACCGTCCACTTCTCCGGTGATCTTGGCCTTGGCTCCGGCCAGATCGTTGAGCTTATCGAGCGCGGCCTTATCCGAGGTTTCCAGGGTATAGACTTTGTCGCCCACAACCAGAGCATACTTCGACCCATGCTTGATGCAGCCGCGCGTGCAATCCGCAGCGCTGCCGGGCATCTCGTGTTTGGCTCCGCACATGGCGTCGCTCACTTCGCCGGTCAAGGTCTGGCTCTTGCCAGCGGCCAGGGCGGGAACGGCCGCAACCCCCAGCAACATTTGCATTCCAAGCATCGCAGCCGCGATCCGATTCGCTTTCATTCTTGTCTCCGTGAAATAGAGTATTGATTCGAAAACGCAAAAACAAGTACTACTATGATACAGAGATTCTAACTCGTGCTTGGGTTACAAAAATAGTCTTCCACCGCGGCGGGCGACGTTGCCTTCTACTGCTGTTTGAAACGGATTTCCACGTCTACAGTCTTATCCTTGGCATTTACAGCTTCATGAATGGTCACGGCCCAGCGAACGCCGCGGGGGACGATCTGCCGGGTATCTTCGAGGAACTTTTTCGGGTAATCGGCGTTGTAGGGCTGGCCTTCGCGGAGAGTCCAGGCCTCCACCATCCGAGCCTTGGCCTGAGTGTCGAGACCGTTGATTTCAAATTCTCCCATTCTGTAGAGGTCGCCTTCGACCACGTTGAGGTCGTAATGCACGGCGCTTTTTTCGTCGTCGAGTTGCGCGTCAGGCTTGATTTGAACGGACATGTAGCCGTGGCTGCGGTAGAGCTTGATCGCGGCCTTCACGTCTTCGCCGAGGCGGACGGCATCGGCGGGTTGGCCAAGCGGCAGATGGAGGAGCGGGGCGAGATCGGCGGCGGGGATGGCGGAGTTACCCTTCCACACGACGGCGGAGGTTGAGTAAACTTTGCCCGGGGTGACGGGGAGGATGGCATCGACCTGAATTTCGGAATGAAGGTCAGCGGGGGTTTGGGGATCAGAGGCAGGTTGGGTGACGACGCGCGCGTCGGATGGTCCAAACGAGGCATTCAGGTATCCCCGCGCGAGGTAGAGCGGCAGCAGGTCGAACTTGGCGACGGCGGCCAGACGAGCGCGTTGGTATTCAGCGCCGACGAGGCGCCGGGCCGCGGCCGCGAGCAGGGATGTCTGTTCGGGCGAAGCTCCAGGGAATTCGACGCTGCGAATCAGAATGGTGACTTCTTCGATCCGGTAGCTGATGCCGTGCAGGGCGCCGCCGGACTCGTCGCCTTCGCGGAGGAAGCTCACGCGCCCGGGAAATTTCTTTTCGGTGAGCAAGGCTTGCAGCGCCTCCGAGACGTGGTCCGGAATAGTTCCGGCAACGGGCAGCAACTGCTTAAACAGTGGGACACTGCGTTGCAAAGCGGCGAGAAGTTCGGCGTCGGTGAAGCCGACGAAGTTGTCGAAGTGCGCGGGGACAAGTTTGCCCGGGTCGGTGTCGGTCAACTGGATTTCGAGCTTGGTGCCAGCTCCGGAAGAGGAAAAGGAATAGACAACCGCGCTGAAGAGTCCGGAGTCGCCGAGGCGCTGCACTGCTTCTTTGAAGTCGCCATCGGCCGCATTCTGGCCAAGCCGCAGGCCGCTTGCGGCGAGAATCTCCTGGTCGGTGTAGCGCGTCGTTCCAGTGACTTTCAGGGCGATGAGTTTATAGGCGGAGGCCGACGCCGTCTGGCTGTGGACGGGTTGCTTCTGGCCGGTGGCGGCCTGAAGCAGGATCGACAGGCAGAGTAAAGCGGGTGCAAGGCGAGTCATTTGGATCGCTTTCCCGCTCCAACCCCTGCGGAGGAAAAGTTTTTTTGCTTGATGGCGATTTCCATGAAGGCGCGGGCGGCGCGGCTATGCGACTTGTCTTTGCGGAACACGATGGCCAGATCGCGACGGATCTGCGCGTCGGCAAGCGTGATCGCAACCAGGGCTCTGGCCCGGATGTCTTCTTCGATATTGGAGCGGGCGATGAATCCGACGCCGACGCCGGCGGCCACAAAGCGCTTCAGCAGTTCGCTGGAATCGAGTTCCATGGCCAGGTTCGGTTTCAGGTGATGGTCATAGAAGAGGGCGTCGAGCGCATCACGAGTGTGACCGAGTTTTGGCACGACGAGGGGATAGGCCGAGACCTCCGCGACAGTGACGGACTTTTTGGCGGCGAGGGCATGATTCGGAGCTGTGATTACGACCAGTTCATCGCGATGAATCATCTGGGCTTCGAGGCGGTTGTCGGTTACGGGAAGGGAGACGACGCCGAAGTCGACCACGTTCTCGAGAATCGATTCGAGAATCCGGGCGTAGTCGGAGCGCTTGATGCTCACGGCGACATTCGGATAGTCGCGCTTGAATTGCGCGAAGACCTCGGGCAGGATGTGAAGGCAGGTGCCTTCATTGGCTCCGACGACAATTTCGCCGCGGGGCACGCGTTCGGTCTCGGCGATCTCGGTGAGGATGGTCTTGCGGCGCTCCAGCGTTTCCTCGGCATACTTGAAAAACAGCTTGCCGGAGGCGGTGAGCGAGACGCGGCCTCCGGAGCGGTCGAGGAGGCGGGCGCCGACTTCTTCTTCGAGGGCGCGAATCTGGGAGGAGATGGCGGGTTGGGTGCGGAAACGCTTCTCCGCCGCGCGGGAGAAACTGGAGAGGCGCGCCACTTCGAGGAAGATTTCGAGCTGATCGAAGTCCATGAGGTCGTTAACTGAGACACTATAGCGGGGTCAGGGGGATCGTTCAATCCTGGTGGACCGCGCGAGTCGCGTGTGAGTATCTCGGCCGGGGTGGAGATCGTTGAGACCCAGGTTAGCGCCCAAAAGGCGGGCGCGAACCTGGGGCACGGAGCTTCATCGCAAAGTGGAATACGAATTGCGCACGCCACCCAACCGGGCTCGCGTGTGTCGGAGCTGGCCTGAAGTCAACCAAGGACGGCTTCCATTCGCCGTCATCTACTTGCACGCAAAGTCGGACGCGGTCGTCTCCACAACCTCGTAACCCTCCGGCGGCTGGAAAGTCGCTCGGTCCGGCTCACCGCGCCTGAAGCTCACCACTTCGGTGGTAACCGATCCGATTCGGGGATCGACGGTTTTTTGGTGGACCAGCAGATCCTTCAGGGCGGGGTCAACGGCCGTCCAAGTCTCGGATACGCTCACAAAAGGAGCGGTGTTTCCAAATGCGCCCGCGGGAACCGTCGTGGAGATTCGTTGGCCATGAGCTTCAATGCCTTGAATCGTTGCCGTCCCGAGGTCTTCCGTTTCTAACTTCTCGTGCTGGATCCAGTCCGGCGTAGAAGTGGTCTTGGCGATCTTGGCGCAGTTGCGTCCCGAGGCCAGAAGCGTGTCAGTTGTTGTCAATGTTACCTGCTTGCCGGGAGAACGCCAAAGGTAGTTTGTTCGCGCCACAGGGTCGGTAACGCTGACAAGGGTGGTCGGCACCTTGTCCCCAGGCCATTCGGCGGGTGACGACGCTATCATTCGGCGCCCCTCGGAATCCATTGCTTTCACCTCGGTGGACTGATGAGTGAGCGCGGTTCCATTGCGTAACGACTGCACACTACTGATCCTGTACTCCACTGTGTAGGGCATGCTTGCCAAGCGCTGAGAGCCGTTCGTGGTTGTCGTTGCTGTTATACGGTATCGTGGAACCTGGCCTGAAATCGGCGACACCAATCCCGTGACTACAAGCAGTACCAACAGTCAGTATATGCTTCCGCGCATAACCTGCATCGCAACGTGCAATCTAACCAAACATATTCTGACGCTGGGTGGAAGACAAATCAAGTACGGTTTTCACTCATGCATGGCTACAGCCATGCCCACCACATGTCCATGAAAGGGGCCCGCTTCTAAACGTTGATCACCGCGATGAGTTCTTTCACGGCGGCGGCGCTCTTGTCGAGGGCCGCTTTTTCTTCCGCGGTGAGTTTGATCTCGATGATTTGCTCGATTCCTTTGGAGCCGAGTTTCACGGGGACGCCTACGAAGAGGCCGTGGATGCCATACTCTCCGTTGAGGTAGGCGGCGCAGGGGAGAATTTTTTTCTTGTCCTTGAGGATGGCTTCGACCATTTCGGTGGCGGCGGCCGACGGGGCGTAGTAGGCGGAGCCGGTTTTCAGATGTTTGACGATCTCGGCACCACCGTCGCGGGTGCGCTGCACGATCCGGTCTAGCGTGGCCTTATCCATCAGTTCAGTAATCGGAATGCCGGCGACAGTGGAATAGCGGGGAAGAGGAACCATGGTGTCGCCGTGTCCGCCGAGGACGAAGGCGGTCACGTTCTCGACGCTGACTTTGAGTTCCTGGGCGATGAAGGCGCGGAAGCGGGCGGAGTCGAGCACTCCGGCCATGCCGATGACGCGCTCGCGGGGGAAGCCGCTCATCTTGTAGGCGGCTTGCGCCATGGCGTCGAGCGGGTTGGAGACGATGATGAGGATGCAGTTCGGCGAGTGGTGCACGATCTTGCCGACTACGTCGTTCATGATTTTGTGGTTGGTGTTGAGTAGATCGTCGCGGCTCATGCCAGGTTTGCGCGGAATTCCAGCGGTGATGACGACGATGTCGGAGTTGGCAGTGTCGGCGTAGTCGTTGGTGCCGAGGATGGCGGAGTCGCGCTTCTCGATGGGCATGGCTTCGAGCAGGTCGAGGCCTTTGCCTTGCGGGACGCCTTCGACGATGTCGATGAGGACTACGTCGGCGAGTTCTTTGGAGGCGATCCAGTGAGCAGCGGTGGCGCCTACGTTTCCGGAACCTACGATGGTGACTTTATTGCGCATGAAGTGTTTCCCTCAGGGGCTAAAGCCCGCATTATTTTTGAACGTTAGCGGCACGACTAAAGTCGTACCCTTCCCGAAAACTTTTCGAAACCGCACCTATGGTATGACTGAAGGCATACCTTGATGCGAATCAGTCCGCAGCCACGGCGACGTGCATGTTTTCGATCATGCAGGTGGCAAATTCGCTGGTCTTTACTTTGGTTGCGCCTTGCATCAGGCGCTCGAAGTCGTAGGTAACTTTCTTCTGTTCGATAGTGCGTTCGAGGCTTTGTTCGATCAGATCCGCGGCTTCGGTCCATCCCAGGAAGCGGAACATCATGACTCCCGAAAGAATCACGGAGCCGGGGTTGATGACGTCTTTGTCGGCGTATTTGGGAGCGGTGCCGTGAGTGGCTTCGAAGATGGCGTAGCCGTCGCCGACGTTGGCTCCAGGGGCGATGCCGAGACCGCCAACCTGGGCGGCGCAGGCGTCGGAGATATAGTCTCCGTTCAGATTGGGGGTGGCGAGAACGCTGTATTCATCGGCTCGCGTCACTACCTGCTGGAAGATGGAGTCGGCGATGCGGTCGTTGATCATCAGCTTCTTCTTCCACGCGCCTTTGCCGTGGGTGGCGTAGATGGAATCGAGGACTTGCTGCACTTCTTTTTCCACGGCCTGACGAAATTCCGGTGGCGCGAATTCCATTCCGGGCTCGACCAGTTCAGCATTTTGCGCGACTGTGAGGCTAGGATTCTTGTCTTTGTTGTCGATGATCCAGCTCTCGCGCTCGGTAATGACTTGTTCGCGGAATTCCTCGGTAGCGATTTCGTATCCCCACTTGCGAAACGCGCCCTCGGTGAATTTCTGGATGTTGCCTTTGTGAACGAGGGTGACGGCTTTGTTTTTGTTTTCGAGAGCGTGCCGAATGGCCATCCGAACCAGGCGCTTGGTGCCGGTGATGGACATGGGTTTGATGCCGACGCCGGAATCGAGGCGGATCTGTTTCTTGCCGCCCTTCAACATGTCTTTGTTGAGGAACTCAATGAGGCGGGCGCAATCGGCGGTGCCTTCTTCCCACTCGATGCCGGCGTAGACGTCCTCCGTGTTTTCGCGGAAGATGACGATATTCATGCGTTCGGGATGCTTCACGGGCGAGGGCACGCCGGCGTAATACTTTACGGGCCGCACGCAGGAGTAGAGATCGAGGATCTGACGCAGAGCCACGTTGAGGGAGCGAATGCCGCCTCCGACAGGCGTAGTCAGCGGGCCTTTGATGGCCACGCGAAATTCGCGGATCGCGCTGATGGTGTCGTCGGGCAGCCAGTTCTGGAAACGGGCTTTGGCTTTTTCTCCCGCGAAGACTTCGTACCAGGCCACGGAGCGTTTGCCGTTGTAGGCCTTTTCGACGGCGGCGTCGAAGACGCGGACGGAGGCTTTCCAGATGTCGCGGCCGGTGCCGTCCCCTTCGATGAACGGGACGATCGGGTGATCGGGCACGCGGTACTTGCCGTTGCTGTATTCAATTTTCTGTCCGTTGGGTGGAACGGGAACTCCGTTGAACGACGCCATGCACCTATCCTCCAGAAATCGCAAAGGAAAGTATCATTATAGATGGGGACGGGTAAAACTAGGCTAGCGATCACGGAGGGCTGTGACGAGACGCACAACGGTGTGGGGCGCGGATCCCACGTCTCAACGGCGAGACGTGGGGCACCGGGCGTTCGATCGTAGATATTTGTTCTTAGATATCCGAGCTTAGATATTCGATCTCAGCGTTCGATCTTCACCGACTTGACCACGACGTCTTTGTCGGGACGGTCCTGGCGGTTGCGAGGGGATTTCGAAATTTTCTCGACCACGTCGTGTCCCTCAACAACTTCGCCAAAGATGGTGTGCTTGCCGGTGAGCCAGTCGGTATTGGCAACCGTGATGAAAAACTGCGACCCGTTGGTATTGGGGCCGGAGTTCGCCATGGCCAGTTTGCCAGGCTTGTCAAAACGATGGGGCGAACCCTTGGTTTCGTCCTCAAACTGGTAGCCGGGACCGCCAAAACCGGTACCCATCGGGTCCCCGCCCTGGATCATGAAGTCGGGAATCACGCGATGGAAGACGGTTCCGTGATAGAGGGGGTCGGTACTCTTCTTGCGGGTTGTGGGATGGGTCCATTCGCGTTTGCCTTCGGTGAGTTCGATGAAGTTGGCGACTGTCTTGGGCGCATCCTTCTCAAACAAGCGGCAAACGATGTTGCCTTCGCTGGTTTCAAACACGGCATAAGTTCCGGGGGTGCGGGTCATAGGTCCACCTTTCGTATCGGAAATGAATAAGCCTGAGGAGATGAGGCTCGCTCGTCGATGGGCAGCGAGCCGCGTCTCTATGCAGGTTTCCTGGTTGTTGCCGCGGACGGTTTGGGCGCGGCGGTTGCTGGCTTGGCAGCGCCGGCGCGGTGAATCTCGATATGGGTAATTTTGATAGGGCGGAGAGGGCGTTCGCCGTCGGTGGCCATACGAGCGATTTTCTTCACCAGTTCGACGGCCTCCGCGTCGCACTGCCCAAAGATGGTATAGCCGCCATTGAGGCTGGGGTAGGGAACTTCGGTGATAAAGAATTGCGAGCCGTTGGTGTCAGGTCCAGCGTTGGCATAGGCGAGACGTCCGGGCTGATCGAACTTGACGGAGGGTGAAGTCTCATTCTTGAACGCGTAGCCGGGATCGCCCGTTCCGTCGCCTTTGGGATCTCCGCCCTGGATCATAAAGTCGGGGATCACACGGTGAAAGATGGTGCCGTCATAGAGGGGAACGCCGTGCTTTTTGGCGTGCGAGACGGGGCTGGTCCAATCCTTGGTGCCACTGGCCAAGGCGATGAAGTTCTCGACTCCGATGGGAGCGACCTTCGGAAACAATGTGCAATGCAGGTCGCCGGCGGTGGTGTGAATGATGGCGGTGGGTTCGACGCTGGCAGCGGGCGCAGCCTTAGGCACGGGTGGCTTGGTGGCTGTGGAAGGAGTGGACGCGGCTTGTGCGGTCCCGAGCAGGGACGTGGAGAGGATCAGGACAAGCGAAAACAGTAGAGTGCGCATGAGTGCTCCTGTTGGTTTTGGCAAGCTTTGATTGTACGACAAAGGATTGTACGACAGTCGATCGTACGACAGTCGATCGTGCGGAAAGAGATTGCGGGTTGTCTTGGAACTGAGGGTGCAATCGGGTTTTGCGCTGTTTATCGGCCGCCTTGCATTTCGCGGCTGACACGTTCGGCTTCGCGAAAGACGCGAAGCAGATTGCCGCCGAGAATCTTCCGGATGTCGTTGGCGGTGTAGCCGCGGTCCAGCAGGGCCTGGGTGATCTTAGGCAGGTCGGCGGCGGAATCGATGCCGGTTGGAGTGGCTCCGCTGACACCATCGAAATCGGAGCCGAGGCCAACATGATCGATGCCAGCGATTTTGGCGATGTGGTCGATGTGATCGATCAGGGCACTCAGCGGAGGACGCGGAATTTTGGCAGCCCACTCGCGCTCGATGCGGTCGGAGTCGAGATACGAGACGGTCTTTCCGGCGGCTTTGAGTTTCTCGGCGTTGGCCGCGACTGCGGCGTTGCGATCTTTGGACTGAGCTTCGGCGGCTTTGCGATAAGTTTCGTCGATGAAGGCGTTGTAGAAATTTACCTGGACGACGCCGCCGTTTTTGGCGACGGCCTGGAGCATGTCGTCGGTCATATTGCGCGGATGATTGGTCAGCGCGCGCGCTGAGGAATGCGATGCGATGACCGGCGCTTTGGTGACGGCGATGGCGTCATAGAACGTCTTGTCGGCAACGTGCGAGATATCGACCAGCATGCCGAGGCGATTCATTTCGAGAACGATCTGCTTGCCGCCCTCGGTGAGGCCGTTGTGATGCTCGACTTTGGGATCGTTGATGTCTCCGGAAGAGTCGGCCCACTCGTTGGTGTTCGACCAACTTAAGGTCATGTAGCGCACGCCGAGACGGTAGAAATCGCGCAGCAGGTGCACGTCGTTTTCGATGGAGTGTCCGCCTTCGATTCCGAGCAGCGCGGCGAGCTTGTGTTCGTGATGAGCGCGTTCGATGTCTGCGACACTGAAGGCCATCATCATGCGGTCGGGATGATGGGCCGCCTGTTCGTACACCGAATCGATGAGGTCGAGCGTGTGGCGGGCGAAGTGGCCCTGGTTGGTTTCCGGGTCGACCCAGATGGAAAAAAATTCGGCGCCGAGATTGCCGGCCTTCGCCTTGTCGAGGCTAATGTGGCCGGGGTCGTGTGGGTCGGTGGATTCGATATCGTAATTTTCGTCGAGGAAGCGCTGCGGCGTGTCGGCGTGCGTGTCGATGACGATGGCGGAGTTCTGAATCTCGCGAGCCTTGGCAGAGATGGTTTGCGAGCTGGCGGAGGCGGCGCAGGCGAGGGCGATGATGACGACGAAGGCTAGCTTGTTCATGGTGAACAGGGATTCTATACGATGTCGGGTGAGCGGCGGATGGAAGGGCGCTTGATTCGTGCGGCGCACCATTGATGGGGCGCTCCTGCGATGGCTTACGAAGTGGATACGGCATTGAGCGCCTGTTGAATGCACATCTCCACCGGTTGGTCGGTAGAAATCGCGGTTTTCGTATATGTGATTGCTTCAAACCGGGCTTTCACGTCCAGGTAGAGCGCGAAGGTGCGGTTGTGGGCGGGATGCGCAGGATCGGGATCGACATCGAGACGGCGGCGGGCCGAGTCGTCGGAACAAGTGCACTGGATGATCGTCCAGGGCTGATCGAGTTCGCGGGCGATCGCGAGCACGCGGTCGATCTGGTAGCGGCGGGAGAAAGGACGGCCGTCGAGAAAGATCTTACGAGCCGGAGTTTTTCGCAGCAGATAGCGCGCGGCGTCGAGCATGATCTCCATGACGAAATCGTCCTGTTCGACGGAGTACTCGATATCCTGGGGCGAGAAGAGGGCGGAGCGGATCTCGTCTTTGCTGACGACGGCGCCTTCGGTGCGCCGGGCCAGTTCGCGGGCGAGCGTGGTCTTGCCAGTGCCGGGAAGTCCCGCCATGAGAATGATCATGCTGTGGAGATTGTAGCGGAGGCGGGAATGAAGCAGAGGTTGAGGAGGAAACCGAAAGAGATTCAGTTCGAAGAAGCGGTCGTTGCGGCTGAGCTGGCGGTGGCAGTGGCGGGGGCGCTGACGGTTTCGTCAGCTGGGGGCTGGGGGAAGATTGTCTGGGTCTGACGCCAGTCAGTATAGCGGTCCGAGACCATGATGTGGAAGCACCAGTGCCGGCGCTCTTCTTCGGGTTCGACCAGTCCCAGGGCGTTCAGATAAAACAAGTAGCGCTCGACAAAGCGGATCTCATCTTTAGTCAAGCCGCGGCGCTGCAGATCGACGGTCACGCCGGCGAGATGAGAGGACGCAGTGTCACCATCGGCGGGCGCGGCATTGCGATTGTGGCGGCGAAGTTTCTTCTGAACTTTGACGGTGCGAACCGCGGAATTTACCTGGATCTGATCGTGAAACTCGCGGTAATAGACTTCGGAAAGATCCTGCACAAAGTCGCGGGTCCAGGGACGGCAAAAGCGGCGGGAGGGGTCGAGGCCGTGCTCAATGCGAAGAGATTCGCTCTCCTCGATGGGCACGAGATCGCCCGAGGCTTTCAGGGCTTCGAGTTCGTCGTCGTCTTGAATGCGGGGTAGTTCGAGGCGATTGATCTCTTCGTTTTGGCGGAGCAGGGAATCGTGGGATGGCCTGAACATCGGATTCCAGAGCAACCCACGAAGGTGACGGAGAATGCGATGATGGCGATGGTCGGGCCGGCGCATGGCCACGGCGCCTGGTGAGGCCGCAAGCACAAAGAACATGGCGAGCATAAGCGCAACCGCCAGCTTACGCGGCGGTTTGGAGTCTGTCGGGCTTTGGGCTTGCACTATGAATCGATTCGCCATGGTGACGGCATTTAATTGAGTGCGCCACGTTAACAGAAATTGAGGCTGTGGAAAAGTCCCCGCTTTCGTAGCAGCATTCCAATTGTAAACCACAGCTGAATAATTTCATTAAGTAATTCGCGCTAAACCCAATTACCGAAGGGAGTTACGAATGGTCACCCGGCTGGTAACCAAGGTCCTGAGTGGCCAATTGCCGAAACGAATCCCCATCGGGACGGGGTTGAGGCGGCAACAGTCTGCTTAAAAGGTTTAGGGCGTCTGAGAACGGCTAAAACACTAACTTCGCGCGTACTAAACAAGCACTCAACCGGCCTGCTCACTTCCGGAACAGGTCAACCAGCGCTTGCTTCATGACTTGGCCGCCGACGTCGGCAATCGAGGTAGTCAGCGGAATACTCTTGGGGCAGACCTCGACGCAATTCTGGGCGAAGCCGCATTCCTGGATGCCGCCGTCGCCCATGAGGGCCGACAAGCGCTCGCGCTTCAAGGCGGCCCCGGTAGGATGGGTGTTGAACAGTCGCACCTGGGAGATGGTGGCGGCGCCGACGAATCCTGTGTCGTCGTTAAACTGGGGGCAAGCTTCCATGCAGCAGCAGCATGAAATGCAGTTGGACAGGGGATAAGCCTTTTCCTGTTCCTCCATCGTCATGCGCGGCCCGGGACCGAGGTCGTAGGTGCCATCGACCGGGATCCAGGCTTTGACTTTCTTCAGGTTCTCAAAGAGTACGCTGCGATCGACGGCGAGGTCGCGCACCACGGGGAACTTGGAGAGCGGTTCCAGTTTGATGGGCTTCTCGAGATTGTCGAGCAGGGAGGAACAAGCCATGCGGGCGCGTCCATTGATGAGCATGGCGCAGGAGCCGCAGATTTCTTCGAGACAACTGGAATCGTAGGTGATGGGCGTGGTTTGTTTGCCATCGCGAGTGACGGGGTTAGCCGCGATCTCCATCAGTGCCGAAGTGATGTTCATGTTCGGCTTGTAAGGAATTTCGAACTCTTCCCAGGACGCGCGGGCGTCGGGGGTGAGTTGGCGGCGGATCTTGAGGATTACGGTTTTGTTATTTGGCATTTAGCTTTTAGCCTCTAGCTCTTAGCCTCTAGCTCAAACTCTGTCAAAGCTATCGGATACTTACTTAGTATCAACACTACTTCGGACTCGACCCGCTGGAATCACGTTGCGGGAGCCCGCGTCCCCGGGTTCCCCATAAAAACAGCGTAACGGCACCCAACACAACATCGACGATTGCATCCGCGTAGTCATGTTGGTGGATTGCAAAGACCCCAGCTGCGATGAACAGCACTGACGCAATTATTCCCCACCGAACTACATTCCTCGAATACAAATTCTCCGGCAGAAAATCGAACATACTAACTCCCGGTGCGAGTGCCGCGTCTACAGTGCGTGTCAGTACTTCCTCGGGCGCGGCTGGATTAGGGCTGCGTCCATTGGTTTGAACTCAGACTTCGACTCTTTTTCTCCAGTACCCAGGCCGACGCCGGCCATGAGCGACTGCAAAAACAACGACCTCTGAAAGCATTTCCTGATACACGATGTTGAACGGAAACCGATGCAACGTGTACCGCCGGAATTCTCCGAAGTAGCTCGGCCAACGCTGCGGAGCCGCTTCGATCGCATGTGCCGCTTTACTTACTGCCAGCTCAAAATCTGAAGCTACTACCACACTACGATCTCGATACCAACCGAGTGCCTCCAGATACTCGCGCTCGGCCTCCGGATGGAGGCGAACCGGCTTACTTGCCATCGAGCAGAGCCCGCGCCTTTTTCTGAACCTCGGGCCACGGAACCGTGCTTACACCGCCTGAACGCACCTCGTCCGCGCGCCGCGCGATTTCCGCCTGCCACGCCGCGTCAACGTCGGGATCAATATTCGTATCCAGACTGGCGATCAGACTTCCGGCTAGTTCGGCGCGTTCATTGTCCGGCAACGAAAGCGCCTTCTGCAGGAGTTCCTGTGTTCGTTCGGTCATGGCAAATATTCTATCAATCTGAACCAGTTATCAATCTGATCTAGCGCACGATCAGACTTCAGTACTTCCTCGGCCGCGGCGGGATGAGGCTTGCATCCACAGGCTCGAACTCGAACTTCGGCTCATCCAAATCGGGCGCGAAGGTTGCTTTTGTGGTCTTCATCCAGTTCTTGTCGTCGCGCTCGGGGAAATCGGGTTTGTAGTGCGAGCCGCGAGACTCGTCGCGCATGGCCGCGCCCTGGGCGATGACGCGCGACAACTGCAGCATGTTGTACAACTGGCGCACGAAGGCAATGGTAGTGTTCGCCCACTGCGAGCGGTCGCTCAGGTTGATCTTCTGGAAGCGATGGAGCAGATCGACGATCCTGGCGTCGGCTTCCTGGCACTTCTTGTTGTAGCGGATGACGGTGCAGTTCTCGGTCATGAGCGCGCCCAGTTCGCGCCAGATGAGGAAGGGATTTTCGCTGCCGTCGGCTTTCATCAGGCCGGCATTGATGTCTTGCTGGCGCTTACGCTCCGCGTCAAAATGGCCGTTGCCTGGAGCCGCCTGCAGATTTTTGGCGTACTGGACCGCGTTTGGGCCGGCGATGAAGCCGCCGTAGATGCACGACATCAGCGAATTCGCTCCCAGTCGATTGGCGCCGTGGTACTGATACTCGGCCTCGCCCGCCGCGAAAATGCCGGGGATATTCGTGGACTGCTTGTAATCGATCCAGAGACCGCCCATGGTGTAGTGCATGCCGGGGAAGATCTTCATGGGAGTGTCGCGGGGATCGTCGCCGACAAATTTTTCGTAGATTTCCAGAATTCCTTCAAGTTTGCGGTCGAGAGTCTTGCGGTCGATGTGCGTGAGGTCGAGGTAGACCATGGGCTTGCCATCGATGCCGAGGTTGTATTCATAGACGACTTTGAAAATCGCGCGCGTGGCGACGTCCCGCGGCACGAGGTTGCCGTATTTCGGATACCACTCTTCGAGAAAATACCAGCGTTCGCTTTCCGGGATGGACTTGGGATCGCGTTTGTCGTTGAGAGTTTTCGGAACCCAGACGCGTCCACCTTCGCCGCGCGCCGATTCCGACATGAGGCGCAGCTTGTCTTCTCCGGGGATGCATGTGGGATGGACCTGGATAAACTCGCCGTTGGCGTAGTAGCAACCCTGCTGATAGAGGGCGGACTGCGCCGATCCAGTGCATACGACCGAGTTGGTGGACTTGCCGAAGATGGCGCCGTTGCCGCCGGTGGCGACGATGATGGCGTCGGCGGGGAAGGTGCGGATTTCCATGGTGCGCAGGTCCATGGCGCAGATGCCGCGGGCAATGCGGCTGCCATCGAGCACTGCGGAGAGAAATTCCCAGTGCTCATATTTTTTCACTTTGCCTTCGGACTCGTAGCGGCGGACCTGTTCGTCGAGCGCGTAGAGGAGTTGCTGTCCGGTGGTGGCTCCGGCAAATGCGGTGCGGTTGTAGAGCGTGCCGCCNNACGCCCATGCGGTCGAGCAGATCGATGATGCCGGGAGCGGCCTCGCACATAGCTTTGACCGGCGGCTGGTTGGCGAGGAAGTCCCCTCCGTAGATGGTGTCGTCGAAATGCTGCCAGGTGGAGTCGCCTTCGCCCTTGAGGTTCTTGGCGGCGTTGATGCCGCCCTGGGCGCAGACGGAGTGCGAGCGTTTTACGGGGACAATCGAGAACAGGTCAACCTCGCCGCCCATCTCGGCGATCTTGATCACGGCTGCGAGGCCTGCCAGGCCGCCACCCACCACGACAATTCTTGGAGCTGCCATGTATGAATCCAATCTCGGTCGTCATTCTTCGCAGGTCGTTGGTCGTTGTGAACGTTCGATCCGAACGACTAACGATCATCGACTAACGATCATCGACTAACGACCTGCGACTAACGACCATCTTGAACTTTCAGCGCATCACGATGTTTTCCGTCGCGTTTGAATCCAGCGGCTGGTACGGAGTCTTCAAAAATCCGTACATACTTACGGCCCCGATCGAAACCAAGCCCAGGGCAAGCGCCAGACAGAGATAACCGAAGCGGCGGCGCGCCCGCTCTCCGGTGGTGATGCCCCACTTCGCGGCGAACAGCCAGAGTCCGTAGCTGAAGTGCCAGGAAGCGGCAATGATGCCGACGGCGTAGAAGGCGACCATCCACGGATTCTGAAATTCTCCCTGGACCTTGGCGAACGATTGCATGGGGTGCGTGGGCAGATGCAGGCCAGTGAAGCGCAGGTAGTAAGTATGCTGCACCATGTAGACGAGCGCGATGATTCCGGTCCAGCGTTGCGAGGTATAGAGCCAGTTGCCGCTCCATGGATAGGCGGCGACGTTGGTCTCTCCCTGATACCAGATGTAGATGCCGTAGAGGCCGTGATAGAGGATGGGAATCCAGATAAAGAACAGTTCCAGCAGGAAGACGGCGGGCAGGCTATTCAGGAATTCGACTTGTTTTCCGTAGGCGATGGGGCCTTTGAAGGCTTCGGCGTTGGAGATGAAGTGTTCGAGGAGGAAGGCTCCGATGGGTACGACACCGCTGATGGAATGCAGGCGGCGGAGCAGGAAAGAAATACCCTCGCCAGCGCGCAGTGGAGCGACCCCTGTTTTAATTCTGGGAGCGACGGGATTGGCAGTTGAAGCCACGATGACTGCTCCTTGCGTGGTCCGAAGTGCAAACTGGTTATTATCGTTTTCGGCAGGAGTGTAAGTCAAGGCGAGATCGGCATTCGCTGTGGAATTTGCAGTGTCGCGTACCAGCGGTGCATTAGATTTGCGTTTGCCGATACCATTGCAGGAAGGCGCGAAAAGCTGCACCGCGATGGCTGTAATTCGCTTTTTCTGCTGCGCTCAATTCGGCGAAGGTCTTGCCGATTTGCGGGAAGAAGAACATTGGATCGTAGCCGAAACCATGAGTGCCTCGGGGCGCGTTGAGAATGAGGCCTTCGGCAGTACCGCGGAAGGTGCGCACCGTCTGCCCGTCCCGGCCAGCGGCGAGCACGCAGACGAATCGCGCGGTGCGTTGTTCGGCGGGAACGCCCGTCAGTTCGCGCAGGACTCTCGCGTTGTTGGCCTCGTCGTCCGTGTTGCACTCGGCGGCGTGGGGTTGTTCGGCGGCATAGCGGGCGGAGTGGACACCGGGCGCTCCGCTGAGCGCGTCAATCTCGAGGCCGGAGTCATCGGCCAGAACCAATTCGCCAGGAACAGCCCGGCTGTAGGACTCGGCTTTCTTGCGCGCGTTCTGTTCGAACGTGTCGCCGTCTTCGACGACCGGAGGCAGGGAAGAAAAGCGGGGGATGCCGGCGATCGTGATGCCATGGGCTGCGGCGGCTCCGGTGAAATCGCGAAGCTTGCCGGGGTTCGAGGTCGCGATCAAAATGCGATGGGTCATTCGTTCGGGCTGAGAGGTCACGGGTTGTCCTTTCGCTTAGGCGGGATCAGCTTGGGGCGCGTTCTGATCCAGACGACGGCCAGCAGGATCAGGCTGAAGCCGGAGATGGCGTTCCCGATGGTTCGATCGAGGGTGCGCCGGAAGCGGACCCACACATCATTGCTACCCTCGAGAATCGGAATCACCAGAATGCCCGTCGGATGGGCGGTCTCGGTCGGTGCCGACCGTCCGTTGACGGTGACCTGCCAGGCGGGATAGTTGAAGAGATGCAGGTCCAGATTTTCGGGCCTGGAGGCATGCACGACGAAGTGTTTCTCGGTCTGCAGCCAGGTTAATATCTGGGCCGGAACCGGCGCGCCGGCTTGGTCGCTGATGCGGGGCAGGCTTTTGTTCAACTGGTCGAGGTCGGCTCCCGCGGGCACATATTCCTCGATGCCTTCGTAGCCAGTTTCGTCGTCGAAGGCATCGGTCATCTCGCGAATGTCGTCGGCGGTGTCCCACCAGGGGGGCTGGGTGCGATGGCCGGCGGCAATCAGCACGCCCAGAAGCACGGCGGGTACCAGCAGGCGGGAAGTCCAGCGTTTCGCGGCCATGGCGAGGAGCATGGCCAAGGCGGCGTTCAGGCATAGCAACCAGCGGAAGGGAAGTTGGGCGAATCGCAACTTCGGCAAGTGTTGCCAGAACAAATTGCTGAGCGAAAGCATCAGGAAGGCACTGCCGAGACCCCAGGCGGAAATTAACATCCACGGCGCGTGCGACTGAGTCGGGTGGCACGGGACGGGTGAGCCGGGGGTTACTGCGAATACCGGTTTCTTTTGCCAGGAAGCCCAGATTGCAAACAGTAGCGCGCCGATTTCTGCGAGGGCAAGCATCGAAACCAGAAGATTGAAGCGGTTGTGATCGGGGTCGGCGGTGTTGGTGAACAGAAAATTGTCTTGCGGGCGCACTCCCGGCGACAGCACCTGGGTCAGGTCAACCCATTTCTGTTCGTAGATTGCGGGTACAAGATAGAAGGATGCGAGACCGGCGCCGAGCACTACGGCCAAGGCCGTCCGCAGGAGAGGACGGCAGATAAGCGGAGAGCAGGACCGCGCGCGCACAGCCTCACGCGCAGTCAACACCAGCACTAACCCGGCCGCGGAGTAGTGAATCATCACGGCGGCCGGGACGTTGGTGAGCCAGGCAGCGGCCAGGGTAAGACTCAAGCCCAGTATGGGACGAACGGGTTCGGATTCGCGAGGAAACATCCGCAGGACGCAAAGCAACAAGAGCGGCAGCAGGGCGGAGGCCAACAGTTCGGCATAGGCGCTGCGCCAGTAGACGATCAACAAATGGTAGGGATTGAGCGCATAGAACAGGGCTGCAAACAAGGCGTCCCGAGGCGCGAGCCACTGGCGGGCGAGCCGGTACATGGCGGTTCCGGCAAGCATGAGGGCGATCCAGCAATAGGCGCCGGGAACCATTGGCCACGGCAAGGCGGCGCCGAGAGCCGCGCCGAGAGTCCACGAAGCGGGCGGATAGAAGAGGAAGCGCGCTTCGCCGAATCCCCAGTGCGCCAGCGCCGCCCAACGCGGATACACGATGCCGTGCTTCCATTGGGCGAGGACTTCCATCCACGAATTCATGTGGAACTCAAAATCATGCCCCGAGGCGCTGCCCCACCAGAAAAAAGGAGCAATGGCGAGCAGACAGGCGCCGGGGAGCAATAACGCGCGCAAGATCGGATTTCGGCGCAATTTGAGCCTTGAGTTTATAAAGGTGTCCGGCAGCGAAAGAGCAATTCTATTGCATGGGGAAATTCTCGGAAAATTAACTGTAGTGAAACCATTGTCGGTTGGTGGCGAGGTAGTCTGCGAGCAATGAGGTGGAACAGACCACTGGGAATCAGGGCCGACACTAAAGACGGGGTGCCGGTCCGGTTCTCAGTTCTCTAGCTGATTGTGTTTATTGGCTGACGGCTGCCGGGGTTCTCTGGCGCTGCATTTCCGCTAGAAATGCGTCTTGATCGAGGGCTTGGCCGGTTCGCAGCAATTCGAGGAGCGGGTCGTCGTGGTTGGATCCAGGGCCAGTCTGGCAAAGGTTGGCCGCATCGGCGACCAAAGAACGAGGAGAAGCTTCCAGTTGCGGAGTAATGCCGGGCTGGCTGGCGAGGAACTCGATAAACCGGCCAACGCTCTGGCGCTGCTCTTCGGTGCGGGCGGCAAATTCGATGCCCATGCCATGTCCGGGATGCATGACCTGGACGAAACCTTCCGCGTGGATCTCCATGTCAGCGGCGCGCAGGCAAAGGTCGACGGTTGAAGATTGCGGAAACGGAGACTCGGTCCGCACATAGCAGCCACCCAAGCTAAGGTCGGTCAGTTGGCATTCGCTGACTGCTTCTGGTTGTTGGGACAACAAGTCGTGCGAACGGGCGGCCAACCACTGGCCCATCTTCTCGTGAACGCCGGCTTCCATATCGATGAAGCGCAGTCCGATTTGACCGTTTGTGGAACTCCAGGCAACCTCCGCATTGGTCTCGAGGGCAGGGGGAACGTCGGGAAGTTCGAAGGAGACACGGACTACGGTGCCGGACGGGATCGGCTTGGCCGCCAGCACATCCATGCCGCCCATACTCAAATCGAGCAGAATGCCTTCGATCGTCTTGTCTTCGTCGATGCGCAGGGAAATCGCAGCCTGCACCGCAACCCGTAACGAGTGGCGCCTTTCGCGCTGCAGGAGCGCAGTAGCCGCCCGCAAGGCGTTGTGAGCCTGCTGCGCGGAGATGGGCTTGGTCAGGATGAAATGAGCGCCGGCGCCGAGAATCGAACGAATCTGCGAGGCATCGTGCAGCAGGGCTACAGTGACAGGTGGAGTACGGTCGGGCCCGGCGAGGCGACGACAGCCTTCGAGCAACAGAGTGGCGGTTTCGGGATCGTCGAAGTCGACGATGACCTCGTCGAAACGCTCTTCCGTCAGTCGCGCCATGGCGATCTCGGAGGCGTTCCTCCGATCCACAATCACGTCAAACTGCGCCAGGACCTGAGTCAAGGTTTCCGCAGTCGCATCATCTTTCGACACCAGCAGTGCCTGTAATATCATCGCAACCAGTCTCCCGCCTAGCGCTGAAGTGTGCGCGAGGCGTCTACGGCCAGCGCGGAGTCACGCTGCGTCCGGGCTTGGACAAGGCTGGGACGGGCGCGGATTGAACCCCGGCGCGGGCAGCCATCGCATTGGAGCTCTCCTCGTCCACTTCCGTCAGCACCGCGCTCTCGTCCTCATTGTCGTTTTCGGCCAGCAAGGGCGCGACTTCGCGTAGTTTCTCGGCAGCCTGCTGCAGCATCTCGATCTGCTTGCCCAGTTGCGCATACTGCGCCTGCTTGCGGCGCAAAACCTCGTGGATATCCTTCATTACGTCCCCCTGGGCCTGACTCTAGGGAGGAACTCAGGTAGGGTCAACGGCAAAGCCCCCGCGGGCGGTTACCGCGGTAACGGAGGGAATCGATCGACGGGGTGGGATTGGGAGGCTAGTTCAAGTCAAGCTGGGAGGTTCAGGGAGGCGCCTTATTCTGCTGCAAAGCCTATAAAGACAATCGACAAGCTTGTCCTTAAATCAGAAGCCCCGCCTTGCGGCGGGGCTATGAGTTGAGTGTTTTGGGCGAATCTACAGAGTTTACGTTATGCTCCCATCAGTTTGCGTCGAAACACGCCAGCGATACCCACAAGCCCGGTGCCCAGAAGACCTAGAGTTCCAGGTTCGGGAACGGGCAGATTTGTGGTACCAACGCGGATGTGTCCAATGCCCTGGACCAGTTGACCGTTCACGGTGAAGATGTTCTGGGTAGTGGTTCCCATTACGGTCACGCCGTTGTACAACTGGCCTTCGATCGTGCCGCTAAGCTGGTAGGTCAGGTTCTTGACGCCAGGCGCGCTGGTCAAAGTCCACGTGATCGGCCCGACGAAAGTGCCGCTGAACAGCGTTACTTTGCCGTGCGAGAACCCCGGGAACGACTTCGCCCAAGCACCGCGCCCGATCACCACAAACGTGGAACCGGTGGACGAGAAAGTTCCGCCATTCAAAATCGATCCACTGGTCAGAGCGCCGGTCGTGAAGCTGACCGAACCGAGGGACCCAGACTTCGACGATGGGACGATGCCGTTGTAGCTGGTCAATATCGACTGTCTGGAAGTGATCCCGGCATCCGTAATATTGATTGAGCCATTTTGATTCGTGAGGACAATACCGTCCGCCCAAGCAGCGATTGGCAAAGCCAACGCCAGTAACGCAAGAACTATCACTCGCCTCATTTTAATCCCCTCCAAATTTTTTGTACTTTTTTCGACCTCGAAGCCTGCGCTCAAGGTAGTTTCGCCTATCTACTAAAGAGCATTCTTTATTCCAAAGCCGTCGAACTTAGATCGTCTAATTTTATCAACAACTTACAAACATCTACGGCAGTCTTTCCGAGTCTCCGAGTGCAATGTGCTGCACACTAGCATCATTCACTTTCCTTAACACCTTCCAGATGTCCAATTCCGTAGGCGGTCAGCCAGCCCCGAAAGGGATCCATCTGCAGGGTCCCGATTGCGACCCATTAGTACCCAGTCGCAAGGTTACTGATGTTACCACGGTGGCGATGCTCTGCAAGTAGCTCATTGGTGCCATCGGGTCACTCGGAAGTGCAATTTCGGCCGAGGGCGAGTTGTCCTATTTTGAGGGCGAGCAGTTCTTGGGGGAGGGCTGTTCGGGCGTCCTGCGATCCTTTTGGGTCGAGGACGCTTTTTTGTGCTCGACTTTGCCGCTAACTCAATGTCCACTAGGCGTTTACGCTACAATCCCGCGCCGGATCCGGCGGGTAAGGCGGGATCTCCTCGCGCTTCCCCGACGACATGCTCCGGTAGGCCGCGTCGAGAATGATCTGGTTCTGCCAGCCTTCTTCGCCTAGTACCGGGAAAACGCACTGGCCGGCTACTGCGGCGGCGAAGGCGTCCGCCTGTTTGGCATAGGTAAGTTCATTGGAAACAATGTCTTCGGCCACCCTTTGTCCCTCGCGCCACAGTTCCACAGTGATCGGCCTTTCAACATTCAGGGCATCATTGACCCGCAATACGCCAGCGTCACCAACAATCTCCAATGGCGTGCGATAGTGGGCGCGGTAAGAGACCAGCACCGTAGCCAGCGTACCTCGGTGGAATTCGAGCGTCAGGGCGGCGGCGGCTTCTACCGTACCCGATTTTTCGTCCGGGCCGCCGGATGCGCTAACGCGGCGCGGCTCGTCCTGAAGAATGTAGCGCAAGGCGTCAATGCAGTGGACGCCGACGTCGCCGATGGGGCCACCAGCGGCCACCGAGTGATCGTAGAGCCATGTGCGGGCATGGGATGGTCCTGCAAGATAGGAAAACTCGGCCCGCGCAAAGATCGGACGTCCGATATCACCCGCCGCGACTCGCTCCCGTAATCGAGCCGTACTTTCCTCAAAGCGAAAACACTGGGCTACGCCGAGGACAAGGCCCGCGCGCCGGGCCGCTTCGACCATCTGGCGGCATTGGTCGGCGTTCATAGCCATCGGCTTTTCGCACAGGACGGGCTTGCCGGCCCCAATCGCGGTGAGCACGTCATGGAGGTGGCAGGCATCGGGAGTGGTGACGAGCACGGCATCGACATCCGAGCAGCGGCAGAGGTCCAGGGTCGAGGTGAATACATGAGGGATTCCGTAATGCGCGCCATTCTCCAGCGCCTTGGCGGAATCCCGGCGCGAGAGGGCGACCACCTGGCAGTTTTTCGCCAGCGCAAATCCCGGCATTAGACGTCGCACCGCATGCAAACCGAAACCAACGATACCGAAGCGAACCATGGGCCCTCCTGCTCCAACGAGCGTTTCTCGATGGCACCGAGTTACGAGTAAGGATAAAAGACGAAGAACAACAAGGACAGGGCAGTCAGTCCCCACAGGGCGGGGCGGACGTCCCGCAAGCGTCCCGAAACCAGCTTGCAAAAAGGATACAGGATGAAGCCTGCCGTCATGCCGATGCCGACGTTATAAGTGAAGGCCATCAGCACGATGACGCCGAAGGCGGGAACCAACTCGGTGAGGTCGTCGAAAGGAATGCGTGTAATCGGGGTCAGCATGAGCAATCCGACGAAGATGAGCGCCGGCCCATAAGCCTGGGGCGGGATGGCGGATATGAATGGGGCGAAAAACAGAGTCCCGACAAAACACAAAGCCGTAACTACCGCAGTCAATCCCGTGCGGCCACCGGCCTCTACTCCGGTGGCGGATTCGATGTAAGCTCCCGAGGTGGTGGTTCCAATCATCGCTGCGAAGGTAGTGGCCAGCGCGTCGGCCATCATGGGGCGCTCAATGTACGGCAGGTTGCCATCTTTGTCGAGGAAACCGGCGCGGGCCGAGACTCCAATCAGCGTGCCCATGGTGTCGACAAATGCCATCACGAAGATCGTCAGTACTACCGGAAAGAATCCCCAAGTGAACAGGGTATGCAGATCGAACTGGAATAAAACGGGATGGAGGCTGGGAGGACGGCTGATCCAAGCAGTGGGCGCCTGAGCTACCCCGGTGACGAAGCTAAGAAGCGCGACCGCCAGAACTCCAAGGAGAATCGCGGCCGGGAAGCGGCGAATGGAAAGCACGGTCATCAGCAGGAACCCGAAGATGGAGAGCAGCACGGAGAGAGAGGTGAGATGGCCAGGCCGCACCGGGGCTCCGGGCGATCCCAGGGTAACAATGCCAGTTTGGTTCAATCCGATAAAAGTAAGGAAGAGTCCGATGCCGACCGCGTAGCTGTAGCGCAGCGTGGTGGGAATGGCATCGACCATCCACTGCCGGAGCCGCAACAAGGTCATCAGGATGAAGAGAACTCCCGCGAGCAACACGGCGCCCAGCGCACTCTGCCAGGTGTAGCCGAGAACATGAACCACGGTGAACGCGATGAAGGCGTTTTCGCCCATGTAGGGAGCGATGGCAAAAGGGCGGTTGGCATAGAAGGCCATGAGCAGCGTGCCAAAAATGGCGGCGAGTATCGTGGCGGTGAGCGAAGCGCCGGCGGGCATTCCCGCCTCTTTCAGAATGGCAGGATTGACGGCCACGATGTATGCCATCGTAAAAAAAGTCGTCAATCCGGCGACGACTTCGCGGCGGATGGTGGTCTGGTGTTGCGAGAGTTCAAAAAGCCGATCGAGCCAGCGCTTCAAGTTCCCCTCGATTCAGGTTCCTCGGTGGAGACTCCGGATTGTACATTCGCCGGGCTTGAAGAAACGAATTGAGCCTGCACTCCGAGTCGTCTGTGGACATAGTTCTTGACTGCAGGCATCCCAAGAAAACAGAGCGGCGAAGAGAGAGCGCGAGCGTAGCGCGGCGCGAAATCAACCGCGATTCCGCAAGTCCGCGAGCAGGCTGGGATCGATGTTTCCACCACTGATCACGGCCACGTTGATGGTGGTGCTGGGTAGTTCGTTGGCATGGAAAAGAAAGGCGGCCATGGTCACGGCGCCGCTCGGTTCCGCGGTGGTTTTCGGATTCGCGCTGAGAATGCGTGTGGCTTCGAGGATCTCGCCTTCGGTCACGCTGACAATCTCATCGACGTAATTGCGGATGTGTTCAAAATTCATGGCGCCGATGCTCTGGGTGCGCAGGCCGTCGGCGAGCGTCTGCGAGACCTGCTCGGCCGGGAAAGAGACGATGCGACCGGCGTGCAAACTGGATCTCGCATCGCCAGCGAGTTCGGGTTCGACGCCAATCACCTTTACCTGGGGATCCCTGGCCGGATTGCTGAGCTTGATGGCGGCGGAAAGGCCGCTGATCAATCCTCCTCCTCCGACTGGGACGAGCACGGTTTCGACGTTGGGGANNTCGGCGGCTAACTGTTCGGCGCGCAGGCGGCGTTCCTCGCTGCCGGGCCCGACGATCACGATCTCCGCTCCAAGGGCAGCGGTGGCATCGAGCTTATTCTGAGGAGCATTGCTCGGCATGACGATGATCGCCTTGACGCCGAGCGCTCGCGCGGCGTAAGCCACGCCTTGACCGTGATTGCCGCTCGAATAGGAAACGACTCCGCGGCGCCGCTCTTCGTCGCTGAGCGATGCGACCTTGTTGTAAGCGCCGCGCAGTTTGAAGGCGCCGATGGGCTGCTGGTTTTCGAGCTTGAGGAAGAGCTTGCGCTGCTCCGCCGCGCCTGTCCATTCGAGCAGGGGAGTGCGGACGGCGATGCCGTGGAGAAGGGCTTGGGCCGTGCGAATGTCGTCGAGAGTAACCATGGATTGCTGCTCCTCACTTGAGCGTGCCCTGTCGTCACACATTTTTCAAGGGATTCTTGCGCAGTCTGTAATCTTTAAGTTGCAATAATGAAAAAATGGAATTGCGCGCGTTGGAGTATCTCAAAGACTACCAGGAGCGGACACCATGAAACGTAAGGCGAGCATATCCCACGACGAAGCTACGGTTCGAGAACTGCGCGACAATCCCGAGTTTGCCGCCGAGTACCTCCGCGCTGCACTAGAGGATGACGACGAGCCGAGCGTGCTTCTAATCGCCTTACGACGGATCGCGGAGGCGCGAGGCGGCATTGCCAAGGTCGCCAAAGCCGCTGGTATTGAGCGCGAGAGCCTGTACCGCGCTTTATCGGCTCGCGGAAACCCTCGGCTTTCTACGCTGGTTGCTGTGACCAAGGCAGTGGGGCTGAAGCTCACGGTAGAAGCGGCGCAGCAGGGATAATGTGAACCAATCCCACTCATCGCAGAGTGCGCGATGAGTGGGGCACCCGGCATTAAATGGTAGCCAGGAAAGTTCCCATTAACCAAACGAACGGAAACCCGAAAGCGGCCACGATTCGCCACGTTTCAAGATCGCCTCCCGACACTGGACGCCCCCGTAGCACCAGGGTCTTCCCGACAAAATCGTGGAGGGCCTTCCGATTCACCGTCGCAGCAATTGTAACCATACTTATGAGGCTCCCGCCGAGCCAGCTGAAGACCCATCTGGCAAGCCAACGGCGGATAGAATGCGCGAGACTGATCCGCTCTCCTTGATCGTCTGTCACATAGATATGTAACAGTCGCTTTCCGAAAGTCGCCTGCCACGGCGATGCCTCCCATAGCATGAAGTAAACCGGCCCCGACGAGAGGACGAAGGCAAGAACAATAAAGAGCTTGGCGGTAACCCCCATTGTTCCCCAGATTTGCTCGGGTGGTAGTTCCGGTCCGACAGGTATCCAGAGTCCGAAGGCGCGAACGACTCGCAGAGTGAGCGCCACGAAAAGCACGACGGAGAATGTAATCAGAACATCAAGTAAATGTGCGGTCAACCTACGGATGAGACCGGCATACAATGGGCGAGCCAGTCGGCTGGGTGCTAATTCTGAGGACGTCACAGATTCACCCCCAATGGCACGAATTTCCTCAGATCTCCAGTATCACCGGCATGATCAGCGGGCGGCGTTGCGTCTGGCGGGAGATATAGCGCTTGAGGTCGGTGCGGATTTTTTCTTTGATCACGCCATAGTCGGCTTTCTCTTCGGCGCTGGAGGAATCGAGAGTCTCGCTGACGATTTCCTTGATGCGTTCGATCACGGTGTCTTCGCCGGGGTTGAATCCGCGCGTCACAATTTCGGGAGAAGCCTCGACGCGGCCGGTATGCTTGTTGATGGCGATGATCGGCATGACGAAACCGTCTTCGCTGAGGTGGCGGCGATCTTTGACGATGATGTCTTCGACCACGTCGGTGCGCGAGCCGGAATCGATGCAGACGCGGCCTACGGTGACGCGACCGGCCTTGCGGGCGCCGAGTTCATCGATTTCCAGGATGTCTCCACTCTCGATGAGCATGACGCTGCCGACCGAGCCGTGCATCGAACCGGCCAGTTCGGCGTGCAGCTTGAGTTGCCGGTATTCGCCGTGGATGGGGATGAAATATTTCGGCCGCACCAGGTTGATGATGAGCTTGAGTTCTTCCTGGCTGGCGTGTCCGCTGACGTGAATGGGCGGGTAAGAGCCGTCGTCGTAGATGACGAAGGCTTCACGGCGAAACAGGTGATCGACCATCCGGTAGATGGCTTTTTCGTTACCCGGAATGATGCGCGACGAGAGGACGACGGTATCGCCTTTTTCGATTTTGGCGTGCTTGTGGTTATCCACCGCCGCCCGCGATAACGCCGACATGGGTTCGCCTTGGGTGCCGCTGATGAGTACGCAGACCTTTTCGGGCGGATAATTTTTCATTTCGCCGGGATGGATCAGCAGCCCTTCTGGAATCTCGACATAGCCGAGGTCTTCGGCAATCTCAGAGGAATTCTCCATGGAGCGGCCGATGAAACAGATCTTGCGGCCATGCTCGCGCGCCATGTCGACGGTGAGCTTGATGCGGTGGATGGATGACGAGAAGCAGGAGATGAACAGACGCCGCCTGGTGCGGACAAATACTTCTTCAAACTTGCGGCGAACCGCGCGTTCGCTGGGCGTGTAGCCCTTGCGCTCGACGTTGGTCGAATCCTGCAACAGCGCCAGCACTCCCTCTTTGCCGTACTCGGCGAAACCGTGGAGGTCGAAAAGGCGGTTGTCGGTGGGCGTGGGGTCGACCTTGAAGTCTCCGGTATGCAGGACGACGCCGAGGGGCGTGTGAATGGCCAGGGCGACGCAATCGACCAGGCTGTGGGTGACCTGGAGCGGATGGATGGTGAATGGCCCAACCTTGAAGCGTTGTCCGGGACGGATTTCATGCAGGACGGCGTCGTCGAGGAGTTGGTGTTCGTCGAGTTTGTCTTCGACATAGGCCAGGGTAAACTCGGTGGCCCAGACCGGAACATTCAGTTCGCTGAGAATAAAAGGCAGGGCGCCGATGTGATCTTCGTGGCCATGGGTGAGGACGATGCCGCGCACATGCTTGCGATTTTCGAGGAGGTAAGAGATGTCGGGGACGACGATATCGACGCCCAGCAACTCGGCCTCGGGGAACATCAGGCCGGCATCGACGACGACGATATCGTCGCCATAGCGGATGGCCATGCAGTTCATACCGAACTCGCCCATTCCGCCTAACGGAACAATGTGCAGTTTTCCTTTTGACATTAGTAAATTCGATGCTAGCACAGGAGCGGTTGCTGTAGAGAGGAGCATCTCCCGACTGCAGGGGGAGAACGAAGCGCATTGACTCTGGGCTGATAAACTCGTGGGAGAGAAATGCGCGACGACAAGAAATCGTGGCTGCGGCGGCGCGTGGAGGGGGCGATTCAGGGTGGGCTGACCCGCGCCTATGACACCATCAAGGTCGATCCCGCGCGCTTCCTGATGCAATTACGGGTGGCGCATGACTTGCCCCTGGCCACCTTTCACGGCGTGTACACGCTTCCGGTGGAGCGGCTCGACGATGTGGCGGAGTCGGTGATCCGCGGCGGGATGAAACTGGCGGCGGCCGAGGGCGCGGGATTTGGCCTGGGCGGAATTCTCACGATTGTGCCCGACCTCGGGATTCTATCGGCCATTACAATGCGCACCATTCAGAAGCTCAGCCTGATTTATGGTTTCGAATTAAACACCGACGACGAGATTGCCGAGTTGTGGATTGCAGCGGCCAGCGCTGCTGGGGTCGATATCAGCCGCGAGTTGCTGGAAAAAGAAGTAGTTAACCGCTTTGTGCCGAAAGTGATTCAGCGGATCGCCGTCCAGGCTGGAGCCGATGTAGTCGAAAAGTGGGCGGGACGCCTGATTCCAGTGGTGAGCTCGGCCATCGGATGCGCGCTGAATTACTATTTCGTGCGGGCTTGGGGCGAGCGGGCGCGGGCGCACTTCCGCCAGAAGCATCTCGAAGCGCGGCGCCGGTTCGCGGAGGAACAGATGCAGCTACCGGGCGCGCCTTCGGCGATGTTGCCGTCGTGAGCGGGTTCTAATCCCAACTCTGGCGTTCTCTTTGCAGATAATTTTTTGGGCATTGACTTCCATGCTCGGAGGGCTGTTAACGCAGGAGGCGGGGTGTAGGTTGGACAAACCAGGGCTCCCTACCGCAGCCACTCTTCCAGTTCAATTCCGCGTTCGGTCTTCTCGTCGCGATACTTGACGATGACGGGCGTGTACAGCGAGAGGTTCCAGTCATCGGATTTGCCTTTGCCTTTTTTTACGGCGCGCGAGCCGGGAACGACCACGGCATTTTCTGGAACCTCCAGCGGATGCTCGGGCGTCGCGCGGTAGATTTCGCCGCGCACGAGGTCGTAGAGCGGCGTGGATCGGGTCAGAATCGTTCCAGCGCCCAGGACGGCGCGGGCTCCGACGAGCGTGCCTTCGTAGACTCCGCAATTGCCGCCGATCAGGACGTCGTCTTCGATGACGACCGGAGCGGCGTTGATGGGTTCGATGACGCCTCCCACCTGGGCGGCGGCGCTTACGTGGACACGCTTGCCGACCTGCGCACACGAGCCGACCAGGGCGTGGGAGTCGATCATGGAGCCTTCGTCGACATAGGCGCCGACGTTGATGAACATTGGAGGCATGCAGATGACGGACGGCGCAACATAGGCGCCTTCGCGGATGGAGGATCCGCCGGGCACCAGGCGAACCCGATCGGCGACGGTCAGACGGCGGGCGGGGAAAGTGTCTTTATCGACAAACGAGAGAACGTCGCCGTCCGACATTTGTTGCAACTCCCCGAGACGAAAGCCGAGCAGGATGCCTTGCTTCACCCACGGATTGACGATCCAGCGTCCACCGACCTTCTGAGCCGCCCGAATTTCGCCACGGGTGAGAGCGGAGCGGAACTCGAAAAAAACCGGACGGGCCTCGTCGGGGCTGGCGATGGTTTCGCGCGCTGCCAGGCGCTCAATGGCTAGCTTCAAAGTGGATGGCGAGTTTGGCATAGGGAGATTAGTTTCGCGTGTCTTTCAAACACCGCCCGCAAACAGCAGGTCCTTCGCTTAGGATGACAAATCCTACTTGGGAGCCACGCGCGAACAGCTAAGCTTCGAAAAGCCAAGAAACCAACTGCTAACCAACCGCCGCCCTTATCCCACGCACTTGCACTCGCTGCGAATCAGGACGCCGGGCATCTGATGGGTGGCCTCGCGGGCTTCGGCGAGATTGCCGTACGGACCGTGCCATTTGGAATGGTTGGGATCGTGCCCGGCGGGGCGCCCTTTGCCGGAACTGCACTGTCCGCAGGAGGCGCGATGCAGCATTGCTTTGTGCGGGCCGGCGGCCCAATTCTCATAGACATAGAATTCAGCGGCGGCTGGCGGAGCGGCAGGCTTGGTAATCAATCCCACATCGGTTGCCACCTTCTGCAGTTTCGATCGCGTATCGCGGCGCATGGGCAGCAAGGGCAGGCGATAGGCTTCTTCGATCTTGCCCATCATGGCGAGCACGGCTTTCACCGGCAGCGGACTCGATTCGATAAAGTTGGCGAGCATCAGGGGAAGATACTTGCGATGGATGGCGCGGGCCGCAGTCCAATCGTTGGTCAGGGCGGCGCGGGTCATCTCGGCCATCTCGCGCGGAATTTCGTTGGATACAACCGAGATCACGCCAACGCCGCCGAGCGCGATGACGGGCAAAGTGACGGCGTCGTCGCCCGACAACACGAGAAAATTATCCGGCACCGCGTTCAGCACTTCGGCGATCTGCGTCATGTTGCCGCTGGCTTCCTTCACGCCTGCGATGTTTGGGACCTCGGTCAGCCGGGTCAAGGTGGCGGGTTCGAGATTGGCGGAGGTGCGCCCGGGCACGTTATAGAGGATGACGGGCTTGTCGACTGCTTCAGCGATGGCGCGGAAGTGCCGGTATTGGCCTTCTTGCGTGGGCTTGTTGTAGTAGGGCGAAGCGGTGAGGATGGCGTTGACGCCCGGCCGAGAGGCAACTTCCTTCGCTTTGGCCACCGCCTCATGCGTGGAATTGGAAGTGGCCCCGGCGACGATGGGCACACGTCCGGCGACGACTTCGATGGTCAGGTCGATGACGCGCAGCCATTCATCGTGAGTGAGTGTGGGAGTCTCTCCGGTGGTGCCGCAGGGAATCAGGAAATCGATACCCGATTCGACCTGCCAGGCGACCAGACTGCGCAGAGCGTTTTCGTCGACCGCGCCGTCCTGGGAGAACGGCGTGACTAAAGCAGTACCACATCCTCGGAGTTGCATGGGTCAAGAATAACTCTTCTCGCGAGGGCTTGCATGAGGTGGTGGTCGGAGTGCGAAAGAAAGAAAACGGAATTGAGTTGGGTTTCGATGACATTGTCCCAGTCTTCCGGTTTTTCGTTCAAGATTCCGCCGCTGAGCGACACATTGCCGGCGTTATTGACCAGAATGTCGATGGCGCCAAGTTCGCGCTCGACCTGGTTACAGCGCAGGCTCCAATGCGGCGCGCTGGGTCACATCAACCGTCACCGCAAGCGCTGGAACGCCGATGGTCTTCAATTCCGAAAGCACTCGCTTATTCTTCTCGCCGTTACGTCCTAACACCGCGACCCTCGCTCCGGCTTCGGCCAATCCGAGGGCAATGCCTCGACCAATTCCGCCCTTACCACCGGTCACCAGGGCGACGCGACTGGAGTGGCTGCCGCCCCTCCTCCTGCGATGAAGGAAGAGCGTTTTCCCGGCAGGGCAGTCTGCCCGGCGAGCGATGCTCCGGCTGCGGTGTTCCCCTTGGTGTCCTTCAGCGACACGAAATCTGTGCCTACCAGTTCTGGCTCGATGGGGTGAGCCGCTTGGACCTTCTTATCGCAGTCCTCGACAAAGATGTAGGTGTCTTTCCACACCCACGGACCCTGCTTCTGGTTAAACTGCGCCACGTCGCCCGAGTTCGACAGGGCGTTGGCCGCTTCCCTTACCTTACCTTGGCGACGACCTCCAGAGCGGTGGCATGGTCCTGCGCAACGGAGACGGCGCACAGGCCGAGGCTGAGGAGAGCAACTGTCACACCGGCGAAAATCTTGTCGCTGTTCATGTGGAACCTCCTGCTTGATTTGACAAGAGGCTGCAGTCTACGTTCATCTTGTCGTTTGCAAAATTAGGATTATCGTCTGGGGGCTTTATGGGGGACCGCATTATTTAAAGCTCGCGCCAGACGTTGCGGAATTCGTAGAAGCCGACTTTTCCGGATAGCCACTCCGCCGCTCGCACCGCACCTTCAGCGAATCCGAGGCGGGACTTGGCGTCATGGCACAGGTAGATTCGATCGCTGGGACAATTGAACACGAGCTCGTGCATGCCGACGGCGTCGCCCTCGCGAAACGACACGATTTCAATTTCCTGTCCTCCGGTATCGTGAACAATCTCCTGGATGGTAAGCGCGGTTCCGGAAGGCGCATCTTTTTTTTGGGCATGATGCCGCTCGAAGATCTGTCCCGAATAATCGTATTTCAGAGCAGCTCCGGCAGTTGCTGCAATCTCGAAGAATAAATTCACGCCGATGGAAAAATTCGATCCGTAAAGGAATCCGGTGTTGGCCGAGAGCACGAGCTCGCGCAACCGGGGTACCTGGTCGTACCAGCCGGTGGTGCCGACGACCAGGTTTTTCCTGGCGCGGATGGAGATTTCGGCATTGGCGACGACCGCCGCCGGCGTGGTGAAGTCGATCACGGCGTCGATAGCAGTAAGCAGGTCGGGCGTGAGAGCGCAACCGCCAGCGTTGTCGGCGGCGGAGAGCACCCGTACATGATGCCGCCGGGAGCGAGCTACTTCAGCCACCAGCGCTCCGGTTTTGCCACGGCCTAGGATCAGGAGATTCATGGAGAAAGCTTAAATCCGAACACGTAAGGGTTGTGTGGGGCGGACACTCCTGTCCGCCAACGTTACTCTTACAGTGGCTTTTGATCTTCCAAGAGCCCGCAAAACAACGTCAAAGGCAGCGGACAGGAGTGTCCGCTCTACAGAAAACCCTACGCGAACACTTCGGGATCGGCTTCGGCGAAAAAGGCGTGGTGCAAGCGGCGCACCACTTCCGCGGCGTCGTCCTCTTCAATCACGAAGGTCAGATTAATTTCCGATGCGCCCTGCGAAATCATCCTGATTTTTACATTCTCCAGGATGCCAAAGACTTTGGCGGCAATGCCGGGAGTCTCGCGCAGATTCTCGCCCACTAAACAAACGATGGCTTTGCGCCCTTCGTATTTCACGTCCGCGAGTTTGGCGAGATCGGCGGCCAGGGCCGGGATGGCTTCGTTGGTCTCGGCGGTGACGGAGACGCTGACTTCGGAAGTCGAAACCACGTCGACCGCGACTTCGTGGGTATCGAAGGCCTCGAAGATGGACTTCAGATAACCGCGCACCAGCAGGCGGCGGGGCGCGGCGACCTCCACCAGCGTGATCTTCTTTTTGAGCGCGATGGCCTTGAAAATGTTCTTACAGCGGGGCGCGCGAGCCGTAACCTTGGTGCCTTCGCAAGTCGGGTTCAGCGAATTCAGCACATAGACGGGAATATTTTGCTGGATGGCCGGGAGCACGGTTGCCGGATGCAGAACTTTGGCGCCGAAATAGGCGAGTTCGGCGGCTTCGTCAAAGCTGATGACCTTGATACGGCGGGCATCGGGACAGAGGCGGGGATCGGTGGTCATCATGCCGTCGACGTCGGTCCAGATTTCGATGCGCTCGGCATTGAGGGCAGCGCCAAAAATCGCGGCTGAAAAATCCGAGCCGCCACGGCCGATGGTGGTGGTGATTCCGGCGCGATTCGAACCAATGAAACCACCCATCACGGGAACCTTGCCGGCGTCGAGCAGCGGCTGGACTTTCTTGCGCAGGCGCTCATTGGTTTCTTCGAACTGCGGAACTGCGCGCATGTAACTGTTGTCGGTCAGCAGAACCAGGCGTGAATCGACATGCACGCCGGGCAATCCACGGGCGGCGAAGGCTGCAGCCACGATCTTGCTGGAGAGCATTTCGCCGTAAGAGGCGACGTTGTCGTAGGTGCGGGGAGTGATTTCACCGACCGCGCCAATGCCACGCAGCAGTTCGTCGAGATCTTCGAAATCGGCGCCCAGGTCGCCGTGGAATTCGGTGAACAGAGCGGTGCCAAGCAGTTCTCCAGCGGTGTCATAATGGCGCTCGCGCAAGGCGCGCGCCATCTTGAGAGCGGTTTTGCGATCGCCGCTGCCGGCGGCCTTTCCCATGGCGAGCAGGGAATCGGTGACCTTGGCCATGGCGCNNGCGCGCAGCAGTTGGTCGGTGACCTTGGCCATGGCGCTGACCACGACTACGGGGCGGTCTGCGAGCCGGCCCTGAACGATGTGGGCCACGCGGTCGATCGCTTTCGCGTCCTGGACGGAAGTCCCGCCAAACTTCATCACGATCATGGGCGGTGAACCTCTTGGAAGAAGTACCCAGTGCCCAGTACCCAGTTGTCAGCAAAATCCGCGCCGGCGCAGGTTAGTCCAGGTGCCGGGTACTGAGTATTGGGTACTGGCAACTGTGCCTCCGTGGTCGATGTTCCCCTCACCCGAGATATCCCTTGGCTTTGAGCAGTTCAGCGTTCAGCAGGGCGGCACCGGCGGCGCCTCGAATGGTGTTGTGCGAGAGCACGGTGAACTTCCAGTCGAGGACGTTGCATTTGCGCAAGCGGCCGACGGATGTGGTCATGCCCGCGCCGAGGTCAACGTCGAAGCGGGGTTGCGGACGGTCGGGGGCAGTCATGTACACGACAGGTTGCTCGGGCGCGCTCGGCAGCCGCAGTTGCTGCGGTTCGGCGTGAAAACGGTTCCAGGCGGCGATGATCTCTTCCGCGCTGGCCTTCTTCTTCAGGCGTATGGCCACCGACTCGGTGTGGCCATCCTCGACCGCGACGCGATTGCATTGCGCGCTCATGGCAAAGGGAGCGGGATCGATATGCGAACCGCTTAGCGTCCCCAGCAACTTCTGCGTCTCCTCCTCCATCTTTTCTTCCTCGTTGGCGATGTAGGGGATAACGTTGCCGAGAATATCGAGCGAAGGCACGCCGGGATATCCCGCGCCGCTGACCGCCTGCATGGTGACCGCCATCACGGTTTCAAGGGTGAAGGCGCGATGCAAAGGAGCGAGCGCGAGCACCAGTCCGATGGCCGAACAGTTGGGATTGGTGACGGCGAAGCCGCCAGAGTTGCGCCGCCAAGCCTGAGTGTCGATGAGTTTGATGTGATCGCCATTGACTTCGGGAATGACCAGCGGAACGTCGGCCTGCATACGTAAGGCGCTGGAATTGGAAACGACGGCGCAACCGGCATTGGCGAATTGCGGCTCCAGTTCGCGGGCGATCGAGGCATCGAGGGCGGCAAAGATGATCTTGGGAGCGCCTTTGGGAGTAGCGGGAGCCACCGTCATTCTGGCGACGTCCTTGGGGATGGCGGTTTTGAGACGCCAGCGCGCGGCTTCCGCGTAGGGCCGGCCTTCGGAACGATCGGAGGCAGCCAGCCACGCGACTTCAAACCAGGGATGATGTTCGAGCGCCTGGATGAACCGTTGCCCGACGATGCCGGTGGCGCCGAGGATGCCTATCGGAAGTTTGCTGGACATATTTTGATACACGCTACTTTGATCAAATTTTGGCAGACCGACTTCGACGAATAAGGAACAGTTGTGATTTTATACCAGCGAAAATTCGGCAGGGAATGCCGTGGCTGATCCGCGGGTGAATTGGGCGTGCGCGAATGCGATTCTATGTTGCGGGAAAGCTCGATACGTCCCGTCGGGGGCTGTCGGATTCTCGAACGCGGATGTAGGCTTGATCGGGAGGGAAACATGTCAGAACTTCGCCAGAACTTTGCCACCAAAGAGTGGGTCGTGATCGCCACCGAGCGTGCCCGGCGTCCGGAAGAGATGGCCAACCGCCGCGAGCGCAAGGTGGTGGCGCCGTTTGTGGCGAGCTGCCCTTTTTGTCCGGGCAACGAAAAGCTGACCCCACCGGAAGTTTTGCGCATACCGACGTCGACAGATGTTCCGTGGCATGCGCGAGTCTTCCCGAATAAGTTCGCGGCTTTGCTGCGGGACGTGCAGCCCACCCGCACGGTGCACCGGTCGCGCCGTTCGGTCAATGGCTTCGGGGTCCACGATGTGATCGTGGAGACTCCCGATCACGCGCAGGTCATGGCCCTGATGCCGGATTCGTACGTGGCTGAAATTTTGCGTATCTATAAAACCCGTTACGATGAAATCAGTCTCGATCCGCGCATTGCGCTGATCACGATTTTCAAGAATCACGGCGCAGATGCGGGCACCAGCCTGGAACACCCGCACTCCCAGTTGATCGCGACTCCGGTGATTTCGCTGCAGGTGCGAGAGCGCTTTCAGCAAGCGCTGCGGCACTACGACGATTACGGTGAGTGCATGTTCTGCCAGATGCTGGGAGAGGAACTGGAAGAACAGACCCGGATCGTAGCGGTTTCCGAGCACTTTGTCGTCCTCGAACCGTATGCGTCGTCGGCTCCGTTCTCCACCCACATTTATCCGCGGCGGCATATGGCCAGTTTCGGAGATGTAAGCGGATCGGAGATCAACGATCTGGCGCGCATGTTGCGCTCGACCCTGGCCCAGTTGTATCACGGGCTGGCCGATCCGGATTTCAACTTCACGATTCGCAGCGCGCCCGCGGAGAGCGTGGGGGTGAAGTATTTTCACTGGTATCTGAGCGTGATTCCGCGGCTGACGCGAGTCGCTGGTTTTGAGCTGGGTTCGGGGATGTTCATCAACACGGTGCTGCCGGAAGCAGCGGCCGAGTTCCTGCGCAAAGTCGATGTGGACGCTTTGAGCAACGCGGCGTGTGCCAAAGTGTAGCGAGCGGCGTTCTTAAGTTCTTCCTCTGCCCAACTCGGGTGGAAAGGAGTATTCGTTGAGCGGTCCAAACTTGCGTTTTTCGGCGTAGATGCGCCAGCGCCGCCATACGATGCGCAGACTGGCCATGACCGGGATGGAGAGATAGACGCCGAGGACGCCGGCGATTTCGCCGCCGGCGAGGATGCCGAATAAAGCTGCCAGGGGATGCAATTCCACGCTGACTCCCATGACGCGGGGAGAGATGACGTAATCGAGCACCATGCGCCAGAGGAACAAGAACAAAAGCAGGAAGGGCCAGTGCGGATAGCCCGACAAGACGGCGACCACCATCATCGCGGAGCCCGCCAGCAGGGGTCCAGCCAGGGGAACAAACTCCAGCGCGCCTCCGGCGGTCCCCAGCATCAGAGCGTAGGGAACTCGCATGGCGCCCAGGACTGAGGAGTATGCGACCAGGGACATGGCCGCAAGCGTCAACTGGGCGCGAATGAACTGGGCCAGCATCTGATTGAGATCCTGGAGCACATCCTCAAGAAATTCACGCTGGTTGCGCGACTGCACCAGCGCCACCAGCACTTCGTGGAAACTGCCGCCATCGCGGAGAAAGAAAATAGCCAGGATGGGCACGAGAAAGAGCACCCACACCTGCTGTGCCGCCTCGGCCGCGCGCAAGCCGATGCGCTGCGCCATGCGAGAGAGGTCGTCCCGGCGTGTCAGCAAAAAGCTCTTGATTCGCTGCTGCGTGTCCGCGCTCCAGCCGTGCTCGTTTCCGATGCGGGTTGCAATCTGCCCAATCTGGCCGGAGATCTGGCCGGTGCCGGCATTATCCATGAGTCCGGGCAGGGATGCGCCCAGGCGGGTGCTTTGCCGGGCGATCCTAGGGCCGACGAGAAAGCCGAACACGGCCAGAGCGACCAGCAGCAGCACGTAAATGATCGTGATCGCCCAAACCCGGCTGCGTACCAACTTCTCCAAGCGCTCGACCGCGGGATTAATAAGGTAGGCGAAGAAGATGGCAAAGAGGAAGAGAATCAAGGTTCGCCGCGCCGCATAAATAAAGCCCAACCCGACGGCGAACAGGAAGGCCGTGAACAGGATGCGCGACGTGCGTGAATCGAGAAGGGTCAAGAGTTATACCGACTTCCAGAAAGCGGAGTTTGGGCTCGTCCGAGGCTACCGGCTAATCGCGGACCACTTCCGTATTTTCGCCCACAACCAGCATCCGCATGACTTTAAATTGATCGTCGAGCCAGAGTTGCCACGTCCCGGCGTCGCTCTTCAGTTCGAGTTTGATCAGATCCCGCTCCCCGCCTTTAATGGTGACTTTTTCGCGGCCGAGGAACTCGGCGGCGAGCGGGGCCGAGGAATGCTGGTGCGGGTTCATGGTTCCGAACTGGGCGCGCTGTTTCAGCGGGCACTGCAATTGCCCTTTTTCCTGTTTGCAGGATGAGCCCAGGAACTTCCAGGCCAGCACTTCGCGGTGGATGAAAAAGTAGTCGTCGAGAATGCTGGTCGATTTGGGCAGCAGGTAGGGCTGATTCTGCTCTTTCTCCTGCGGTCCAGTGCTCCATCGCTGATTCAGAAAATCATCGTTGGGAATGACGACGGACTCCGCTTTCTCTGGACTCACTTCCTTCCATTCGTAGCGCCGGATATCCCCGGCGGCGGTCAGTTGCATGTCGGAAGTTTGCACGTCGGTGGTAGGAGCGTTCTCGGTCTTGAACTCGGACCGGATCTCGCTGCCGTAGGGGGTCTGGTAGATAGAAAACGTCTCGGTACCAACCCGATGGCCGCTCTGGAAAACGCCGAAAGAACCGGAATCGATGGTCTTGCCTTCGGGTTCCTTCTCTTTCTCCTTTTCTTTGGGCGCGGGAGCGGCCCAGGCGGCGGCGCAGAAGGCCAGCGCGATGATGAAAGCGAGCAGGCGATAAGGCAACTTCAATGGGATTCTCCTGTTCTCAGATGCTTAGGGGAACCGGGATGCAGTTCCGCGTTTTCGGTAGTTCCCCAACACTGCAACTTACGCTCGATCTCAGCGCAAACCGACTCCAGATCCTTGCCCGAGGTTACGACGGTCACCTTCGCATGGCGATACAAGGGAAGACGTTCGGCGTAGCGTCGAGCGAACTGCTCCGCGTCCCCTCGTAAGGGACGTTCGATGCCATCCGTCAGACTTCGTTGCCAGAGTTCGGACGCACTCGCTTCCAGGAAGACCGACAGCCATTGCCGCAGCAACTCGCGATTTTCTTCCTGGATGAAAGCGCCACCGCCCAGCGCCACCACCAGATTCGGCACGTGACACGCCGATGGGAGCGATTCTGCGAGCAGGTCGCGCAGGGCTTGGCTTTCGGCCAGTCGAAAACCAGCTTCCCCGCGACTGCGAAAAATCTCGGAAACGGATTGGCGCTCACGGGCTTCGATGAGCGTATCCAGATCCACAAACTCCCAGCCTAAGCGCCGCGCGAGTTCCTTCCCCACGCTGCTCTTGCCGGAGGCCATGAAACCCACCAGAAACACCGCGCGCGCTTCCATGGCACTCCCGGGCACAGGGGACAGTAGCTATTCCCGGGCCGGTGGTCGGCCCGAGGGTTCGCGCCCGTCTGCGCCCAATTGATTTCCTTAATGCTCTATGACTCAGCGGCTCAGCGCTGCTTGAGGCGGATTTTACCACTGAAAGAGCGCAGCACGACTTTTGAAGATGCCTTGCCGGACGTACCGAGGAAGGAACGACCTGCCTCGACCGGAAAACGGGAATGTTGGGGTTGGAGGGGAAAGTCGTGGCGGACGCGGCCGATGACGGAGTGAGCTCTAAAATCGGCGGAAACATCCGCCGGCACGATGGCCTCAATATCGCCCGTGTGAGTGGTAAAGCGGTAGTCGCCACCGGAGCCGAAATCTCCATCGTAGAAAATCTTGCCGCGTCCGGAGACTACTTGAACGAGCGTTCCGGTGACCGATTTCATGCGTACATCACCGCTGATCGAGGCGACCTCAATGTGTCCGTTAGCGACATCGGTGAGCGTGATGGGGCCGCCCATGGTACGCACGTGCACATGACAATTCTGCACGTTGCGAATATTCACGACAGCGTCCGCGCCCTCCAAGGTTAAGTCGCCTTGCAGGTGCTCGGCCAATAAAGGACCGGACGAGGAATGGAGGTTGAGGGTGGCGTCCGGCGGAATCAGGAGTTCGTAATCGACCCGGCCCGCTTGCTGGTCGGCGCCCTCCAGCAGATGAGAGGCAATTTCGACGCGGTTTCCGGTTTGCTCCTGGTCGACTTCCACGTTGTTTGATTTTAGAGTCGCGACGACCACGACCTCATCGGCGCTGCCGGGCTTGACAGAGATCGCCCCAAACTGAGTATCCACGGAAATAATCGCATTGCGCCCGACGGTGAAACGGTATTCTTTCCTGGTCTCGGCCTTGGTTTCAGCGAAGGCCGCCGACGCCAGACAGGTTGCCAGAACCAGGGTTACGACCGCGGTTTGCCGATCCGCCTGCCGAAGATTCGCTTTAAGAAGACTTGCCATTGGAAACGCCCCTGCGGCCGGGAACGCCGGTCCGCCTTTCTGCTACTGAATACGATCCATCGCAATCTGATAAAGCAGTGCCTTTTCCTGATAAGCGTCCATGAGGTGTTGCCGGGCGTCCGCATCCCGCGGATTCCGATTTACGTAAGCCTGTGTTTCCCGGATGTCGGCATTCACAGCCTGCAATTGACTTTCATACGTGGCACGCACCGAAGGGGCCAGGGTGGAAACGACGCTCAGAAACTGCTGGTCTTCCACGCTGGGCGAGGGCGCGACTGCGTGAGCCGCAGCGACTTCCGGGTTGGCGGGTTTGGTTGGGTTGGGCCTGACTGAGTTGGTTCTCGCTTCCGAGCGCTGAGCATGAGCGGTTTCAGGAGCGGGGGTCACGACATTGGCCCCAGTGACGGGCGACGCCGCGCCACCGGGAGTCGCTTCCTGGAGGGGCGCAACCTGGACCGGCGAAACCTGGACCGGCGAAACCTGCTGCGTGACCACCTGCGCGACTGGTTTATGGCTGACTACGTAAGCGCCTGCCGCCAGCAGAGCGGCTGCCACGGGTGCCAGCCACACGGCGCTCCATCTCCTTCGGGGAGCAGTGGGAACCAGAGCGGGGCGGGCCGGCGTCGGGACTGGGTCGCGAATGATGCCTTCGGCGCGCAGTTCGGCCGCAATTCGTACCCACACCCGGGGCGCAGGTTCTTCGCTCTCAACCATTTGTCGAGCTGCACTCGAGATCAGCTTCAGGTCGGCGACCAGATCGGCACACGCCAGACAGGACTTCACATGGGTTTCAAATTCGGCCTGATGCACAGCGTCCGGAAACGAATCATCCGGAGCCCGGTCGAGAAACTCGGGCAGAACTCTTTCTACCTCTGAACACGTCATAGCAGACTCTCCCCAGTACCGCAGTTCCAACTAACCAGTCTTGGCCTTTTCGGCTCTCATGAACTTCAGATAATCCCGCAGCTTCAATCTCGCCTTGTGAAGCTGCGACTTGCTGTTGCCAATCGAGCAACCCACTAATTCGGCAATCTCGTTATGTTCGAACCCTTCAACGTCATGCAATACAAAAACCGTGCGATAGCCCGGCGGCAACTTGTCGATTGCCCGCTGCAATTGGAGCCGATCGATGGAGCCGGTCAGTCTCACATCCCTGGTGCCAAATTCTTTTCTGGGAGTTTCGTCTTCCGATTCCAGAGTTTCTTCCAGCGACACGACGGGCAGGCCCTTCCTGCGCAGTTGCATCAGCACGACGTTTACGGTCATGCGGTGCAGCCAAGTCGAGAAGGCAGACTCGCCCCGGAAAGTGCCGATCTTGCGAAAAAGCTGAAGAAACGCTTCCTGGGCCAGATCTTCGGCCTGGGCGGGATTGGACACCATGCGCAAACATAGCGAGTACACGCGGCGTTTGTGCAGTTGATACAGGAGTTCGAAGGCTGCTTCGTCGCCCTGCTTCGCCTGCTCGATTGCCTCTGCTTCCGTGATGCGTTGCTTCGGGTCGGTCAAGTCGCTTTTCTTCCGGCCGCTATTGCTTCAGATGCGGCTTCGAACTCTTTTCGTTGTACAAATTTGCCAAGGGAGTCGCGAAAGCGATCCCGACCGTTTCCAAGCCGTCAGAATACCAAAAACTGTAGTTTCGGGAAGGATCTATCCGGCCAAAGTGCTGGGCAGGCTGGCACTTTTGTAACCGCTGGGACCAACCCGCTACCCTTTAGCCGTGATTGTTTCCAGCCCATGCCCGTGCGGACCAAGTTCCCGTCGCCGCAACAGAAAGGCGAAGAAAACCCCTAAGAAACCCAGCAGGGAGAAGATCCACATCCCCATCCGATACCCATCCGGGTTTTGCGCGCTGGCGTGGCTGTGGTCGTTCGCCCATCCGATCAGCAGGTTGAAGCCCGCCAACCCTATGTTCTGGATCATGGTCATCAGCCCGTATGCGGTGCCCAGCTTGGACTGGTCGACGATATAGGCGACGGAAGGCCACATCAGAGCCGGAATAAGCGAAAAGGCGACTCCCATCATCGCCATCGGCACGTACAGGCTGATATGGGTGTATCCCATGATCAGGTAAACGGGGATCAACAGCAGAGAGCCCAGCATCATCAACAGGGCGCGTTTGCCGATCTTGTCCGCGAACAGCCCGAAGGCCGGGGTTCCGAACATGGTGAATGCGGTGAGGATGCTGACCAGGAAGCCGCCCAGTTCGCGGCTGGTGCCATGAGCTTCCATGAAGAACTTGATGGCAAAGGTCTCGAACGGAAAGATGGCGGAATAGAACACGATGCAGAGCGCCACAATGTACCAGTACGACACGCCAAACTTATAGACATCGCTAAATACGACTTTGTCGGTTGATCCGGCGTGGCCCAGATCGTAGCGCTTCTCCGCGTGCACCTCCATTACCCAGTAGGCGATCGCGCCGGTCACGCAGAAGGTGGCGAAGGCCACCGAGATCAGCAGGGGAGACCGCCAATTGCCATAGGCGAACTTAGCCCAGGTGGGGGAATTCTGTGCCAGCCACGAACCCAGCCGCGCGATCATCAGGTTGATGCCAAAAGCGAAACTCAATTCCTTGCCGCGGAACCACTTGGCGATCGCCGTGGTGACCGCTACGATCAGCGATTCGGCGCCCATCCCGAAGATCAGTCGCCCCGAGGCCATCACCGCCAGTTTGCCGGAAAGCGCGGTCACGACCGCTCCGGCGAGGCAGATGCTCCCAAAGATAAAAATCGCCTTGCGCGCCCCGATGCGATCGACGATATAGCCGCCGATCAGCACCATGAGGACGTTCGGGATACTGTAAATCGCTTGCAGCAATCCGATGTTGGAATCGGAAAAACCGAGTTGCTTCGAGAGCAGGTCGGCGATGGGCGCGATGCAGTCGTAAACGTAGTAGTTTCCAAACATCGCGAGGCTGATAAAGATCAGCACGATCCAGCGATAAAGGCGAGAGGGTTCCGGTCGAGCAAGTTCAGGCATGAAGGCAGTCATCCTCGGCGCGTGCGGCGCCTGCATGGTATGGGTCGAAAGAATCAATCGACGAAGATAGCAGATTGGATTCCAGAATGGTTGGTTTTTCGACACCGCGCAAGTCCGGTTCGTTGCACGAACACCGGATCGCAATCGCGGCGACACGATCTCGAGCCGTTAAGGGGACGTACGGAACGCTCGGCGACCTATTCCATACAAACATCAACCGTGGATTGTCATCGCCTTCCGTCGATCCACTATTTTCCAGTGCCCTCTAAAGTAGCTTGCTGCGGGCTATCGTTGGCGTCATCGGTCAACCGTCAGGTCTCCGCTGCGCGAGCCGGTGCCCCCGGGGGTAAAAGTGACTGAGATCGAACACTTCGATTTGGCCGACAAAGACGAAGTGCAGGTCGAGCTGCTGACCTTAAAATCGGCAGGGTTGGTTCCTCCAAACCCGATGTTCGCGATGTTGAGAGCGACGGCCTGATTGTTGGCGAGAGTGAATTTCAACGGTTTACTGGTCGTGCCGGTTTTTACCGCGCCAAAGTTCGCCGTCGAAGGCGCGAGACTGGCCGACGGTAAACCGATAAGAGATGCGACTTGAGGAGTGTTGTAGGCATCATCGCTCGCCGCCAGTTGTGCGATGCGCTCGCCGGTGGCCTTGGGAGTGAAAGTGATCGAGATCGTGCACTTGGCAAGGGGCTTCAGAGTCGAGCCACAAGTTTTCGCGCTGAGGGAAAAATCGCCGGTGTCCGAGCCACCTAATGCGATGTTCGCGATATTTAAGGTAGTGGCATTCTGGTAGTTAGTCAGGGTGAATTTCTCAGCCGGGCTGGTGACGCCCAGCGGTTCCGGAGGAAACGAAAAAGAAGCGGGCGAGAGGATGGCAGGCTTGCATTTCCCCGCGGTGCCGGCGTTGTAGATAGCTTGGATCTCGGTTGCGCTGAGGGCGCGCGTGAATATTTCGATTTCGTCAAGGAATCCGTCAAAATAGCCCAGACCCTCGGCTTGGCCGATCATGAGCGGAGCAGTGGGTCGAGGGATGGGAGTGCTGTTGGTCTGCGATGTACCTGTACTCGGCACCCCATTGATCCAAATAGTGTAGGTGCCGGAGGTTTTCGTGACCGCCAGCAGGTACCAGGTGCCGGGTGTGGGGGAAAACGGAGTTTGCGCCAGAAATTGCGGCCCGATGTTCGGACCGTTGATGTGAAACGTCAGCACCCCGGCGCTGAGGGCGAAGACCCACTTATTCTGTTGTTCCGGACCATTGTCGTCGCCGATGAAGACGTTATCCAGTCGGCCGACGTTCCCGCTGTTGCGCACTGCGCTGAAATTTGCCCAGACGTCGATGGTGAGATCGGAGGTGCCGAAACCCCAAACTGCGCTGTTGGGCACTTGTACGAATGCATTGCTGCCGTTGAAGCTGAAAGCCTGTCCGACCATACCGGTTCCGTAGCTGGCATTGACCAGTTTGCCGGTGTGGCCACCCTGAATGTCATGCGTGTGCCCATCGCCGGGCCACCAGGCAATCATGTTGCTCGGCGGCGGGGTACAGTTCTGACCAAAAGCGTAGTTTTGACGCGGGCTAACCGTGAGCAGGAAGACAAAAGCGAGAATTGCTGTGATGAAATTAGAAATCGTGCGGCGAGGGTTGATCCGGGCCGACACTCGCACAAAGCACCTCCTGCGACTACGCGACCACCATACCATCATAGGTGAGGGCATGGTGGTTCGCGAACTAATGCTTGCTCGACAAGAGCCGTCCCTACATTTTTTCCGTCTTGCCGCGGTAGGTGACGGTGCCGTTCTTCTCATTCTGCCGCTTCACGTCGTCGTTGTTATACGGGACGTGCGTGGCCTTCCTGACGCCCTTCGCTTGATTCGCTACCAGAGCCGCATCGGAGGAATGCTCCGCGCCGGTGTAATACATCCAGACGGCGCGTGCTTCCTGGCGCGGGGCGCGCTCTTCGCGAGAGCGTTCTTTAAAGGCAGGCGGCTCATGCATCACGCGACCTTCGCGTCCCAGCGGCTCGGGCCATAGGTGGACCTGCGACGTCGTCAGCGGAGCGCCGCCCTGATACCACACGGCCTCGGTATAAACCGAGCTGGTTGATCCCTGAATCTCCGAAAGAGTTGCATTGGTTGCGCCCGCAATCAATCCGGTGGTGGCGTTGGTCGCGCCCACAGGATTCGGCGAGACAGTTTGCAGGGAAATTTCCGGCGTAGTTACCAGCGGAATGAACGGTCCGTATCCATAAAAGCCGGGACCGGGGCGAGGAACGGGCTGTTGGCCAAAGGCTGCCACTGCCATCAGAACTACCGCGATCAAAAGCAAATAGGGTCGCATACTGCCTCCACAGGGGACTTACGTTCTCGGGTGGGTGCAGTTTGCTGGCCAGTTCGCTGCCAGGATGGAAGATAACTCGGAATGTCTCTGAGATTCACGGGGCTGGCGGCTAAACAACTGAGATCGCGGCGAGGCTTGGACGGGAAGTTAGTGAAATTTGCTGCGGACAAAATGCAACGGTTTGGCGAGTGCGCGCCACAACCAGGCGCGAACCTCATCCTCATGCTCAGCCATTCAGCGATCTCAGCTACCGATGTAGCGCGCATAAAGACTGCGCGCGATGGCGGTGTCGGTCGTACCCTTGATGATCGCCCGACCGTCGGGAAACAGGGTCATCTCGTAGGGCTCGCGCCAGAACTTCAGCACAAACTCGTTATGGCGAACGTTGCCCAGCGGCTGGAGTCGGGCGCTCAGTTCCGCGAAGTCCACGGGGCGCTGTTGCTCGTGGATCTGCACCGAATTTCTGCCGCACATAGTGATGTGGGGACGCCCATCCCCTGCCAGATGAATGAAGTCTCGTGAGCAGGCGCGGCATCCTGCCCGCGAATGAGTCGTCGCCACCTCGGCCCGATCGTTGGTCCAGACATCCCAGGAGAGCAGCGTCCCCCGCATCCTCGAAGCCGCGCCCACCAGAAATTTCAGGGCCTCGCTGGCGGCGATGGAAGCCACCAGATTGACGGCGGAATTGAGAATGCCGGCAGTCTCGCAGGTCTCGACCGTTCCCCGGGGCGATTCCGGAAAAATGCAAGCGAGGCAGGCCGTTTCGCCCGGCCGAATGTTCATGGTGGCGGCATAGCTGCCGAGCGCCGCCGCGTAGATCCACGTCACGGAATTCTTCACTGCGTAGTCATTCATCAAGTAACGGGTCTCGAAATTGTCAGTGCCATCGAGAATGAGCTGGCAGCCGCCGAGCAGGGAATCAGCGTTGGCCGGAATCAGATCGTCAACCTGAGGTTCGACCACGATTTGGGAGTTGAAGCGCCCGATCTGCCGCGCCGCCGCGATTGCCTTGGGCAGCGATTGGCGGGCGTCCTCTTCGTCGAACAAGGATTGCCGCTGCAGATTGCTGGGCTCGACGTAGTCGCGGTCGACAATCCGTAAAGTGCCCACGCCTGAACGCGCCAGCAACGAGGCCAGGGCAGAACCGGTGGCGCCACATCCGACGATGACCACGCGCGCCCGCGCCAGCCTGGTCTGCCCGTCCGCTCCGATCTCATGGAACAGCACTTGCCGCGAGTAGCGATCGTTGATTTGCGGGTCGCCGATCTGCGAGTCGCCCATTTTCATGTAATAACCTCAGCGATTACCTTACTCGAGGTTTCAAACCAGTATTATAGGTGCCGGTCCTCATCTGCAATGGTTGCTGAGCCTGATTTCGGTGAAGAAGTTCTGGTCTCGTGGGGACGGTCTCTCGCGCCCGTCCAAACTGTACTGGTGTTTCTAATAGTGGTGCTGGCCGCGCCCGCGGGAAGTTGGGCGGTGGGTCCGCCTGCAGCCCAGCAGCAGACGCTGGAAAATCCCAGGGAACATCCCCTGGGACATCCTCAGCAGTCGGCAGCGCAATTCGGGACGATTGCGTCGTACGTCGGATTACCCATCGATCAAATCGAACTTCCGGACGTGCCTGGGGAAGAAGCCGCGGCGCTGTTGGCGGCCACTCCGCTCAAGATCGGCGAACCGCTTACGCGGGAAAACCTCCACGACGCCATGCAGGTTCTGTTCGCCACGGGACGATTCTCCGACATTCAGGCAGAAGCCGATCGCACCGAAACCGCAGGCGTGCGGCTGCGCTTTCTGACGGTCGCCAATTTTTTCGTGGGCATGGTGATCATGGAGGGTGTTTCCGCGAATCCTTCGGCCAACCAACTGGTGAGCGCCACGCGCCTGCAACTCGGCGAGCTTTACGCTGCAGAGAAACTCGATCGGGCGCGCGCCGGCATCCAACGAGTGATGGAGGAAAATGGATTTCACCAATCGAAGGTGAGCATCAGCGAGCAGCGCGACGATCCGCAACGGCAGGTCAACCTGACCTTCCATGTCAACCCCGGTCCGCGGGCGGTCGTCGGAGAGATCGGGTTAGAGGGCGACGCGGGTTATTCCATCGCCGAGATCAAGGAGATCGCCAGGCTGCACGCGGGCGATTCTGTGTTATCGAGTCGCATCGCGCGTGCGCTGCAACGAATTCGCAGCCGCTACCAGAAGCAGGACCGTCTTCTAGCCCAGGTCGAGGTTGCGAGTCGCACGTACCATGCCGAGCACAACACGGTGGATTACGTTTTCAAAGTGGACCGCGGCCCGGTGGTGGAAATTGCCGCCGACGGCTTTAAGCTCAGCCAGCGCGTGCTCAGAAGGCTGGTTCCCATCTATGAGGAAGGCGCGGTGGACGACGATCTACTCAATGAAGGCCGGCGCAACGTGCAGAACCACCTTCAGACGCTGGGCTATTTTGAAGCCAGCGTGAGCGTGAACCAGCAGACCGCGCTCGAGGGCAAGAATCTCCTGGTGGTTTATACGGTCAATCCGGGAGATCGCCACAAGCTGGTTGCGATTCGTATTTCGGGAAACAGATATTTTCCCGACGAACTGATACGCTCGCACATGCAAAATCAAGCCGCCGGGCGCTTGTTCAGTCACGGCCGGTACAGCGAAGTGCTGCTCGAAGAGGATGTGCGCAATATCCAGGAACTTTATAAAGCCAGCGGGTTCCGGCAAGTCGAAGTTGTCAGTAGACTGCTGGATAATTATCAGGGAGATCCCTCCCAGTTGGCCATCCAGATCACGGTGAAGGAGGGCGCGCAGACGCGGGTAGCGTGGGTGCGGATCGAAGGCAACTACACGCTTCCTCAGGAACAGCTTCCGGAAATTTCCACTGCCGAAGCTCAGGGCTTCGACGAATCGAGCCTGGCCGACGATCGCGACACGATCCTGAGCAAATATTTCGATAATGGGTTTCCGAACGCCACGGTCGATGTTGCCTATGTTCCGGTTCCGTCAGGGGACAATTTGCCGCGGGTGGGCGTTACCTTCTCGATTCATGAAGGCGAACAGTTTTTTGTCAATCAGGTTTTTCTCGACGGCTTGCATTACACACGTCCGGGCGTTGCCCGGCGGGAAATGCGGGTGCAACCGGGGGCGCCGCTGAGCCAGCAGGACATGCTCGAGAGCCAGCGGCGCTTGTACGATCTCGGCCTGTTTAAGCAGGTGGACACCGCCATCCAGAATCCCGACGGCACCGAGTCGCGTAAGAACGTACTGGTCACTACCCGCGAGGCGGATCGCTACACCTTCGATTACGGTGTCGGGATTGAATTCCAGACGGGGCAGCCCTCGTTCGGAACCAACCAGCCGCTGGGGGCCACCGGCGTGAGTCCGAGGGTTTCGTTTGGGATCAGCCGCATCAATGTCGGCGGCCGTCATCAGACGCTCACGGCCAAGACTAACATTGGACGCCTGCAGCAAAGAGTGCTGGTCAGCTTCGATATTCCCAAACTGCTGAATCGCGACAACCTTCGTTTCACCTCGACCGGCCTGTACGACAATACCGTCGACGTTTCCACGTTTACCTCGAAGCGGCTGGAGCAGACTTTCCAGATATTGCAGGTGCTTTACAAAGTGCAGGACCGCGAACTCACGACGCTCGCTTACCGTTTCAGTTACCGCCGGGTCGAGGCCAGCAACATCGAGGTCACCAGCGACCTGATCCCGCTGCTCTCCAAGCCAACGCGGGTGGGAACGCCTAATTTCCTCTACATTCGCAACCGCCGTGACAGCGACCTGGAAAGTACGCGGGGCAGCTACACCACGGCCGAAGGCGGAGTCGCGTCCAGCTATTTTGGTTCCGAGGCCGACTTCAGCCGCGTCCTGGTCAAGAACTCGACCTATCACACGCTCTTTCGCAATCGCAGCACGGGGCAGGGTTTCGTTTTTGCCCGCTCCACCAGCGTGGGGATCGAGAATCCTTTCGGCAACACGGTTCTGCTCGATCCCTCACAGACCGCGCCCGAAACCCGCACTCTGGTACCGTTACCAGAAAGGTTTTTCAGCGGGGGCGGCAACTCTCTTCGCGGATTCGGGTTAAATCAAGCAGGACCGCGCGACCCGTTCACCGGATTTCCCGTGGGCGGCAGCGCGGTTTTCGTCAACAATCTGGAGATGCGTTTTCCAAATGTCACCGTGCCTTACCTCTGGGACAATATCGGCTTTACGATTTTCGAGGATATGGGTAACGTTTTTGCGCGTCCCCAGGAACTGCTGCCCAGCCTGGGGCGCTTTCACCAGCCGAACGAGTCCTTCTGTTTCGAGGCGGCCACGCATTTGAAGTGCAACTACAATTACGTTTCGCATGCGGTGGGCGTAGGCGTGCGCTACCAGACTCCCATAGGACCGTTGCGCTTCGACTTCGGATACAATTTGAATCCGCCTTACTTTCCCAGTTACACGAACATCACGACCAACACTGTGACCGGCAGTACGGTTGGGCAGTTTGGGTATCAGCGCGCCGGACATTTTAATTTTTCGTTCAGCGTGGGGCAGTCTTTCTGATGGAAATCAGACTCCGACGAATCGAACTCGGAACCCGGGGGTCTTCACCCGCCAGCAGGATGCTGGGGAAACACTGCGCGATTTTGCTCGCGGTTAGCCTGGTTTTGGCCACTCCTTTGTTCGGCGGTCAGTTGTTCGCCGGTCAGATTGTCGATCGTGTCGTTTCCAACGTAAACGGTCACGTGGTTTTGCAGAGCGATTGGGAGCAGGAAGTGTCGGTAGAGGCCTTCTCGAGCGCCCGCGATCCGGATTCGTTCACGGTGGCCGAACGGAGCGCCGCCCTGGATCGGCTGATTGATCAGGAGTTGCTGCGGGAACAGGTGCGGCCCTCTCAACCCGCTCCCGCCGAGCAAGTGGCGGCGCGAGTTGCCGAAGTGCGCAAGCTTCATCCCGATTGCGCTACCGACGAAGCGTGGCGCGCCAAACTGCAACGGTATGGCCTGACCCAAAGCGCTCTTGAGAAACGGCTGGCCGACCAGATTCAACTCATGAAACTGGTAGAAGACCGTCTGCGTCCCTCGATCCAGATTGATCAACACGCGGTAGAGACTTACTATCACGACCAACTTCTGCCCGACATGGAACGGGCGGGCAATAACGCCGCGCCCTTACCCGAGGTTTATGGTCGAATTAAGAACTTGCTGGCCGAGCGGAAACTGAACGAATTGCTTTCCGGGTGGCTCGCGAGTCTGCGCTCGGGAAGCCATATCCTGACTCCAGAATCGAGTGCCGGAGAACGGAACCGTTGACGGAATCGTTGCCCGAACCGCCGGGCGGCCCGCCCAGTCAACCGGCGCTGGAACCGGCGAGCGAGGCTGTTCCTCCCGTGCGCCGCCGCATCCTGTGGCGGCTGTTTCTCTGGTTTTGCGGGTTCAGTTTGGTCGCCTTTGCCTTGCTCGGATGGTACGTCACGACCGATTCGTTTCAGCGGTGGGTGCGCCGGCGGGTGGTGGCGTCGTTTGAGAAAATGACTGGCGGACGGGTGGAACTTGGCGAGATTCATGCTATCCCCTTCCGCTTGCGCGTCGATGCCCGCGACCTCACGATCCACGGGCGCGAGGCCCCGGATCAGATTCCGTTTCTGCGCGTCGACCGCGTCCAGGCGGAGATGAAAATCATTTCCATCCTCAGCACCACAGTCGGCCTGCATTCGCTCGTGCTCGACCACCCCGTCGTCCACATCATCGACTATCCCGACGGCACGACCAACGCGCCAGTGCCGCAGGCCAGCCTTACCTCGGGGCAAGGGCCGGTGGAGCAACTTTTCTCGTTGGCGGTGGTGCATAGCGAAATGAAGCGCGGCGAGCTTTTGTGGGAAGACAAGAAGATTCCGTTCGAGTTTTCCGCGGGCGACTTGACGCTGGTCATGAACTATTCGCTGCTGCGGCGGCAATATGAAGCGCACGTCCGGGCCGGAAACGTAGTCACACGCTTTCAGGAATATCCATCGTTTGCGTGGCGGGCGGACGCTTCGCTGGTTCTGGCCCGAGGACGGGCTGACATCTCCCGTTTGACCATGGCTTCCGGAAAATCCGAGTTTCACTTCGCGGGCCGTCTGCTGGACTTTCACAATCCCCAACTGACCGGCGATTATCACGGCCAGGCTGATCTCAGCGAAATCGCAAGCTTGGTACGGCAGCCGCAATTCACCAAAGGTACGGTGCAGTTCGACGGCAAGGCTTCCTGGAGCCTGCAGAACTTTGCGACCCAGGGAACGGTGCAAGCCAAGGAGCTAGACTGGTCGAACCAGAAGATCTCGATGCGGAATGGACGTCTCAATGCGGGGTTTGAAATCACCCCGGATCGCTTTCGCGTGTCGTCGATCAAGGCGAACCTGCTGGGCGGCGACCTGGCGGGCGAGGTCGAGGTGACGAACTGGCAGAGTTCACTTCAGAGTTCGGACCGGAGTTCGCTGGGGCCACCGACGACCACCGGCCGCCGCCATGTGATCGGACGCGTCCCGCCCGGAAGTCTGCAACGGGGCTCGGTGCGCCTGCAGTTGGTGGCCTTCCCGCTGCTCCCGGCCCTGCAAATGCTCAGCTCAAAAAAACTTCCTCTGGATCAGCTTGACCTTTCCGGGAACGCCAGCGGCAACGTCGAGACGCTCTGGGTGGGTTCGATCCGCGACGCGGAGACTCGTCTGAATCTTGCCGTCGCGCCTCCGCCGAAGCTGTCCCCGAGCGAGATCCCCATGCAAGGGAAGATCGATGGTGTGTATCGCGGATCGCGCGACGAATTGGAGTTGACCGAGCTTCATCTCGCTACCGCGGGGTCTGAGATCAGCGCCGCGGGAGCTTTGGCGGCGACGTCTTCGATGCGATTCTCCTTCACCAGTCACAACCTGAGGGAGTGGATGCCGCTGCTCGAAGGCGCGTACGGAGCACGCAACGTGCCCTTCGTGGTGCACGGCTGGGCCAACTTTACCGGCAACGCCAGCGGCAAGCTCTCGGCGCTTTCTATCGGCGGGAATCTCGAGGTGTATGATTTTGACATCTCCTTGCCGGCGAGGAAGGGCGACGTCCCAAAGGGAGTTCACTGGGACGCGCTCTCTACCGCACTGCAGTATTCGGGCAATCATCTAGTCTTCCACAACGGGTCGCTGATTCACAGCCACGCCACCGCGCACTTCGACGCCAGCGCCGAGCTTGGGGAAGAAGCGGACGCTCCCTTCACGCTGCACTTTGACCTGCGCAACGCCGATGCCGGCGAGATCGCTCAACTCGCCGGACTCGCGCAGCCCTCCGCCGGCACGCTCGATTTGTCTGCCACCGTTTCCGGGTCCCGCGGCAATCCTCAGGGAGATGGACGCCTCGAGATGCGCCACGGAATCGCGTACGGAGTTAGCGTCCCTTTGTTGAAAAGCGATCTGCGGCTGGCTGGTGGCGAACTCCAGTTCAACAACATCGATGCCAGTGCCTACAATGCTCCGCTTTCGGGAAGCGCTGCCGTCAGCACGGGAGAACTCGGGAGGCAGGATGGCGGGATGTTGAAGACGGGGTTTCGTCTGAATCTTGCTGGACGCAACCTCGATCTGGCCCGCTTTCCACGACTACAGACCAGCCGTTTCACCGCCGATGGAGTCGTCGATTTCACGGTGAAAGCCAGCGGCACGGTCGAGCAACCTTCACTTGAAGCCCACATTCATCTGAAAGACCTCGCCCTGGACAGGGAGCGGGCTGGAGATTTCTTCGTCGACGCGGTGACTCGTGGCCGTCAGCTCGAACTCCAGGCGCACTCCGACTTCGATCAAGCGGACTTGACCATTGCCGGGACGATCACACTGGAACAGGACCTTCCCAGCGATCTGAACCTGGTCTTCCATCATTTCGACGCGGTATCGCTATTACGCATTTACCTGCCTGGAAGAATCACCGGCCGCTCTCCGCTTGACGGCACGCTTCGCGTTCACGGCCCGCTGCGGAATCCACGAGAGCTGAAAGCAGTCGCCGAACTTAAGTCTTTCGGGGTCGAGGTCGCGCACCTGCCCATTCAGAGCCTCGATCCCGTTCGCTTCGAAATCGCCGACCAAGTGTTGACGGTTGAGAACCTTCACGTGGCAGGGAGCGGGACCGACTTTACCGCCCATGGCCGGGCGCACTTGACGGGCGCCCAGGAACTCGATCTCCGTCTCGAAGGCTCGGTGAATATGACTCTGTTGCAGTCTCTTAACCCCAAGATACTGGCCCGCGGTACGATGGCGGTGAACCTGAGCGCGGAGGGCACTCTGGCGCGGCCGGTGGTGCAGGGACGGCTGGAAGTGAAAAACACGTTCGTGAGTCACAACGACTTTCCCAGCGGCCTGAGCGACCTGAATGGCGTCTTGCTTTTCGATCGCGACCGCATCCAGATCGAGAGTCTCAAAGGCGCGACCGGCGGGGGCGCAATCGCTCTGACTGGTTCGGCGATTTACCAGGGAGGCGTAGTCCAGCTTGATCTGGGCGCGACGGCACGCGATGTTCGGCTGCGTTATCCTCCGGGCGTAAGTTCCACAGCGAACGCCGATCTGCGACTGACCGGCAGCAGCAATGCCGCCACGCTCAGCGGCGACGTAGTGGTGACCAAGCTGGCGGTTACTCCGGGATTTGATTTCTCGGCCTACATCGAAAAAAGCCGGCAGACGCTGGTGCTCACGCAGACCGACAGTCTGGCGAGCCGCCTTAAGCTTGATGTCCACGTCGTGACCACGCCTGAGCTCCAGATGCAGACGGCGGTAGCCCGGCTCTCGGGGAATGCGGATCTCAGGGTACACGGTACCGCCGACCGCCCGGCTATCCTCGGACGAGTGGAAGTTCTGGAAGGAGAAATTTCATTCAACGGAAACAAATACAAGCTGGAACGCGGCGACGTTACTTTTGCGAATCCGGCGAAGACGCAGCCGCTTATCGATCTGCAAGCGACCACGAGAGTGCGCGACTACGACATCACGGTACAGTTCCGGGGCGATGCCAGCGTGACGAACGGGTTGAAGGTGACATGGCAATCCGAGCCTCAGCTTCCTGAGGCGGACGTCATCGCGCTGTTGGCGCTGGGCCGAACGCGGGAAGAGTCAGCGTCCGCCTCGCAGAGCGGGACCTTCGGCTTTGGCGGGGAAGCGTCGAACCTGCTCATTAACCAGGCGCTCAACAGCACCGTGAACAGCCGACTGCAGCGCCTGTTCGGGGCCAGCCGCGTCAAGGTCGATCCCCAGGGATTAGCCAGCGAGACCAACGTGGTTCGAGGCCCGCAGGTCACGGTCGAGCAGCAAGTAGCCAACAACCTCACGCTGACTTACAGTACGAACGTATCGGTTTCGAACCAGCAGATTATTCAGGTAGAGTACAACGTAACCAGAAATGTTTCGATCGTGGCCCTGCGCGATCAGAACGGAGTCGTCAGCTTCGACTTCAAAATACGCCGCCGCAAGAAGTGAACCAAGGCGCCAGGAGCATGTGTTGCGGCTGCTTTCAAGTCAGTGTCCTTATTGATTCATGATCTTGCTCTTGACATAACTCTTCAAACCAGCAACTCTATCTGTTTTCCAGTAACGCCAAGAAAGAAACGGGAAGGAAAGCCAATTTGCGAGTGCGGGTGTTTTATCACGACAAATGTTTTGATGGGGCTTGTTCCGCCGCTCTATTCTCCCGTTTCTATCGGGAACGAATCCGCGGCGATGTGGATTTCGTTTACTCCGGCCTGTTGCATCGTGCGGGCGCTCTTTTCGACGAGACGCAGTTCGACGGAGAGGAAAACGCTATCGTCGACTTCAAGTATTCCAGCTCGCCCAAAATCACCTGGTGGTTCGATCACCATGAGAGCGCGTTTCTTTCCCCTGCCGATGCGGCCCACTTTGAGCAGGATTCCAGCAACCGGAAGTTCTACGACCCGGCATTCAAGTCCTGTACGAGTTTCATCGCCATGGTTGCGAAAGAGCACTTCGGTTTCGATGCCCGTCCGGTGGCCGAACTGGTCCGTTGGACCGACATTGTAGACGGGGCGATGTACGAAAATGCGCAATCGGCGGTGGAAATGCAAGCTCCCGCGATGAAGCTGACCATGGCCATCGAAGCTTCCACGGAGCGGAATTTCGTCAAGAGCATGATCCCTCTGCTTGCCTACGAGCCGCTGGCCAGGATTCTGGAGGAGCCGTTTGTTGCCGCCGTCCTGCCACCGCTGCTCGAACGGCACCGGCGTTCGATCGAGATTTTGCGTCAGCGCGCCATGGAAAAAGACGGCACCATCTTCTTCGACATCACTGACCTGGACCTCGAGGGCTACAACAAGTTCATTCCCTACTATCTCCATCCAGATTCCATCTACAGCATCGGAGTGAGCAAGAGTTCTTTCCGGGTGAAGGTTTCGGTGGGCTCGAACCCCTGGTCAAGACGCGAGCCCACTGTCAATCTGGCGAAGATTTGCGAGCGCTATGGGGGCGGCGGACATGCCCGCGTTGGGGCCATCTCGTTCGAGGTGAACCAGGGCGATACCGCCCACAAAGCCGCTTTGGAGATAGTGGAGGAGTTGCGCGCCAGCGTCCGCCAGCAGGGATAGGGATTGAGACGGGAACGGTGCGACCCGCGAGATCAACCGGCAAATATGACTCAAGTCCGGAGGGGACAGAGGATGAGTGCGAACTCCCCAGCCTGGGGCCCCACGCTTTAGAATGAATCCGCGACCATGCCCCGGATGCGCAAAATCGATTTTCAGAAAATGCACCCTAGAATTCCGCATCCCAAAATCGGCGACCCCGCCCACATCAAAGGGGTGCGCACGGTGGCTACCTTCGAGTTCGCAAAAGGCATGGTCGTAGTTCTCGCCGGGCTCGGTATTTTCCGCATGCGCCACAAAGACATCTGGGGGTTAGCGGAAAGTCTGCTCGAATTTCTTCACGTTAACCCGCATCACCACTACGTGGGAGTCTTCATCGACCTGGTCTATCGAATCAGCGACCTGCACCTGTGGAAGATTGCGGCGGTGGCGTCGGTCTATGCGGTTCTGCGATTCGTCGAGGCCTACGGATTGTGGTACATCCGCCCCTGGGCGGAGTGGCTCGCCTTCGCCTCGGGCGCCATCTATATCCCTTTCGAGGCGGTGGATCTGTTTCGCCGCCCCGACTGGTTTCGCGTTCTGGTCATCGTCATCAACGTAGCCATCGTCCTCTACATGTTACTGCTGAGGCTGGAAGCGGCGAAGAAGCGCCATGCGGCGCAGTACTCCCCGCAAACCGGACAACCTCTGGGGTAGCGCCGGCTACTCAATCAGCGAGCATCCGCAATCGGCTGGCGGCACATGTGCCTTCAGAAAGTCAGCCACGCGCTGGTAGGCGTCAATCTGATTTTCAACCTTGGAAAAGCCGTGGCCTTCATTCTCGTAGACCTTGTATTCGACTACGCCGCCGCGCTTCTTGACCGCATCCACCACTTGCTGCGCTTCCGTCTTAGGACAGCGCGGATCATTCCCGCCGGCCAGCAGATACAACGGAGCTTTAATCCGGTCTACGAAATTGATGGGGGAACGATCTTCATAGAGCGCTTTGTTCTTCACGGGATCGCCCATGGTCGCCAGATCCGACTGTTGCAGCACCGGGTCTTCATTCTGAATCTCGGTGAACCAATTGACAAAAGGCACAATCGGAACACCCGCCGCCCATGCCTCCGGAGCCTTGGTAACGCCCATCATGGTCAGGTAGCCGCCGTAGCTGCCGCCCATCAGAATGAGTTTTTTGGGATCGACGTAGCCGGTCTGCCTGATCCAGTCGGCGGCCGCCAGCACGTCCTGCAGATCGCCGCCACCCATGTCGAAAAGATTCGCCTGCTGAAACTCTTTTCCGTATCCGGTTGAGCCGCGATAGTTGGGAGCGATCACGACGTAGCCCTGGTTCGCCATGTACTGCACGAAGCGGTTGAAGGTATTCATGGTCTGCGAAGTAGGACCGCCATGAACATAAACAATGGCGGGATGCTCGCCATTGCGCGGGAGGTTATAGGGCACATAGACGAAGGCCGAGATCGTCCATTTACCATCTTTGCTGGGATAGCGGACGAGGTAAGGTTCGACCATGTCCTCGGAGCGCACGCCGCCGACCAGGGAATGAGTAAGTTGCAGCGACTTGCCGTCGGCCAGGTCGTAGACCCACAAGTCCCCGGGGGCGGTGGGGCCGGTGTGGTCACAGAGCAGACGTCCGCCGTCGCGTGTGAAGGGCGAAGTTCGGCCAGAAACGTAGTTCACTCCCTTCGGCAAGGGAAGGGCGCGGGCTTTGCCGGACGCGATGTCATAGAGGTAGATGTCGGTATTGCCGTCCAAGTTCGCGGAGTAGGTCAGAGACTTACCGTCGGGAGAAAAGCTCTCACCTGAGATTCGCCACTTGTCGCTGGTGATCCAGCGAATCTTCTTACTGGCGATCTCGAGCAAACCAACATTATCGTAGCCGTCGACAACGTTCGAGGTGATCAACACATGTTTGCCGTCGGGAGAAATATCGTCGGCCTGGTAGGTGTGTTCTCCGTTATGAGGCGTCAGCAATGTGCTTTGAGCGCTGGCCAACTCGGCGATAAACACATTTGAGTCGGTCCCTTTCGACTGCTCCTGGGTGTAGACAATGAACTTGCCATCCGCCGACCAGATGGGGGAGACGTTCATGCGATCCTTGGCGGCGCCAGTGGTGAGATGCTTTACGTCGCGCAGGATAGTGTCGTAAACGTCAATCTCGAACACCGACGAGATCTTCGGCTTCACCATGTAGGCTAGATAGCGGCCATCGGGCGACCATGTTGGACCCTCCTCGGCAATCTCGCGCGTGTTGGTCAGGTTCACGACCTGTCCCGTTTTTGGCGACACCAGGAAAATGTCCCATTGTTCGTCGCCATCGTAGTCGGAAATATAGGCGATCCACTTGCCGTCTGGCGACCAGGTGGGTTGCGTCTGACGCTGGTCGCTCACAGTAAGTTGCATTGGCCAACCGCCGATGGAGGGCACTAACCAGAGATTGTTTCGTCCGCTGAGGTTGGTGATGAAGGCAACGGTATTCCCGTCCGGAGACCAGGTTGCGCCGCCTACTTGGCGGGTCATATAAAGCTTTTCGATGGAAAGATTCCTTTCCACCCGGGCGTCGGGCCTGGAAGTGATTTCTTTCGGGTCAGTGATGACTTGAGGAGTGGGCAAAGTCTGGGATGCAGTGAGGACGCTCATAATGACGACCATAACCAATGGACTTAGCGTGCGCATGGAGCCTCGAATTGAAATCGGGGATAGGGAAAGTTTAGCAGCGTCGCGAGTTCTGAGCGGTCAGAGACCAGCCGATCACCCTGGATTGTGCTGTTTAGTCACGTCGACGACAGTACTTTCGTCATGGACTCATAGCCGTTTGTGCGCCGGCGTCGTTCTCTTTTTCGAAATAATCGGGATCATGGGTCAGACCGCACCCAGCGCCCGCGCTTGTCCGCTGTGCTTCAACCGCCTGGAGGCGCACCTACGTGGAGTTTCGGACTCGGTGACGGGATTGCATTTTGACATTTTAAAGTGCTCCGTGTGCGGGCTCGGGATCACGGATCCGGCTCCCGGTCAATTGCAGGCGCACTACGCAGAGTATTACGGGTCCCGTCACGGGGTCACCGCCAGGATTTGCGACCGGCGTCGCATTGCCATGGTCACAAGAATGGCGGGGCCTGGGGGCGGGCGACGACTGCTCGACATCGGCTGTGGAGAAGGGACGTTTCTGCAGGCTGCCCGCGAGAGCGGCTGGGAGGTGAGTGGAACCGAGCTGAACTCCGCTCCCGCCCGGCAAAAAGGATTTGAGGTTCTCAACAGTGTGGAGGAGTGCGCGGAGCGCGGGCCCTTCGACTGCGTGACGCTCTGGCACAGCCTGGAACATATGCCGGATCCAGCAGCGGCGATTGCGAGCATTCGGCGGTTGCTGACGGACGATGGGCTGATCCTGATCGCCGTGCCCGATTTTGAAGGGCTGCAATCAAAGACGTTTGGGGCGAACTGGCTGCATCTGGACGTTCCACGCCATCTCTATCACTTCACTGCCACGTCGATTGACGGGATGCTCCATCGCAGCGACTTTGTTCCGGTAGCCCACTGGCACCAGGAGTTTGAATACGATCTGATGGGCTGGTGGCAGAGCGCGCTCAACGGAGTGTTGTCAACCCCCAATGTGCTTTTCGATTTCCTGAGTAGAAAGAAATTACGCGGCACGCTGATGGAGAAGATGATCAGCGCCGTGTCGTCTCCCATGTTGTCGTTGGTCTCGCTGCCCCTGGTTTGGGTCGGTTCGGTCGCCGGCCAAGGAGGCACCCTTCTGGTGGCAGCGCGCACCACCGGACGGAAACCAAGCGGCCAAAGCGCCCGGGCGGCTACCGCGTCCAGCGTTTGAAGCCAATGGCAGCTTCATGCGTCACTGGTTCACGCGGAGACGCCCATGCTCGACTTCACGCCGAGATATTTTGCGGCCCACTCGCACATGGCTTTCATGATCGGAATCAGATCGTTGCCCGATCCAGTGAGCATGTAATCCACTCGCGGCGGAACGCTTGCGGTCACCTCACGCCTTACAACTCCATCGCGTTCGAGCTGGCGAAGTTGGGAAGTTAAGACCTTTTCGCTGACTCCGGGCAGCAAGTCGCGCAGCGCGGCGAAACGGCGCGAACCGAAGGATAAGTGCCACACAATGAGGACTTTCCATTTTCCCGACAGAACATTCGACGTGGCCTGTACGGGACATCCGAAATGATCTTTCATGGCCGCTCCCATGTGCCGCTCCCGAGCTTACAAATTTGTGCGTTCTTCTCAACCTGGGCTGCGATAGCGTACCTTGTCGGAACGAACGACGTTCAGACAAACGATGTTTAAGCAATCGATGCCGTAGCCCGGCAAGATGACGAATTTTTGTTGTTGGAGGATGAAGCAATGATTCTGGTGACTGGAGCCTCCGGAAACGTGGGCAGCCAAGTGATGGACGCAGTTGTGAAAACAGGCAAGCCGTTGAAGGCGCTTTACCGCTCTGAAAAGGATGCCGCCAATCGGCCGGCGGGAGTGCCGGCGGCGATCGCGGACTTCGCCGACCGGTCGGCCATGATGCGCGCGCTGGAAGGAGTGGACCAGGTGTTCCTGGTCTGCGGTCCCGTGCCGCAACTGGTGGACTTGGAGTCGAAGGCAATCGAGGCGTGCAAGGCCGCCGGAGTGCAGCATCTGGTGTTGAATTCGGCCCTGGGCGCCGGGGTTTTCGACGCATCCTTTCCGCGCTGGCACAACCAGGTGGAGAAGGTGCTGGCGGCATCGGGTCTGCGGCACAGCATCATCCGGCCCAACAGCTTCATGCAGAACATCGTCAATTACTATGCTCCGACCATCCGAACCCAGGGAGCGTTTTACTCTTCGATGGGCGCTGCGCGCGTGAGTTTCATCGACACGCGGGATATTGGCGCATTTGTTGCCACGCTGTTCACCAGTCCGTCGCACCAGGGCGCAACCTACGAACTGAATGGGCCGGAAGCCCTGACGTACGCGGAGCTAGCGGAAAAGGTTTCGCAGGTCACGGGCACGCCCGCCCGCTACGTAGACATTCCCATTCCGCAGCAGCGGCAGGCCATGCTCGACCAAGGCATGCCCAGTTGGCAGGTCGAAGCGTTGATTGATTTGCAGCGCTATTACATTGAGGGGCGCGGGGGCGTGGTGGACAACGTGTTCGCCGATGTTGTCGGGCGGCAACCCTTACGGATGACGCAGTTCTTGAGAGAATTCAAGAGCGCATTTATTGCGCCGATGGCGCACCCGGCGTAACGCTGATTGGAGGACAGAATGGCGCAGGCCAGCCCAGAAGAGTTGAAGCAGTTCATCCGCAATCATTTCGAGGAATTCGTGAATCGCAAGAACCTCGAGATTGCCGACGTGAACTTCGCGCCCGATTTTGTGGATCGAGGCAGCGACGTGCCTCCGGGGATGCCGCCCGGTCCCCAGGGAGCGAAGGTGTATGTAGGCGGAGCGTTGAAGAAATTTCCCGACATGCACGTCACCGTAGAGGATGTAATCGTGGAGGGCGACAAAGTCGTGGTGCGCAATGTCTGGCGAGGTACGGATCGCGACACCGGAAAGAAGCTGCGCTTCGGCGGCATCGTTATCTGGCGAGTGGCGGACGGCAAACTGGCGGAACGATGGGCTTACCTGGAGAGTCCCAAAGTAGAGAGTTAGTACCCCGGTAAAGATTTATCCCTACGCGTTTGCCTACTCGATGGTTACGGCGTAGTCTTGCCCCTCCCATTGCCCGGAGTTCTTCCAGAGAAATGTAAAGGCAACTTGCCGTCCAGTGGCCAGAGATTCCGTGGGCAGATCGACGTGCTGAATATTCCATCCGCTGTCGCTGGAATCGCTGTCCTTACTGTGGTTCCAGCCGTCGAAGGTCCAGTGCACCAGGGCCGGTTCCAGCAGCAGGAGGCGCAGTTTCTTCCCGCACGGCATGGTGCGTGCCTTGTTATTGAAGCGCCAGTTGAAATACTGCCCGGATATTTTTCTGTTTAGATAGCGTTCGACGGTTTGCGGAGGCTGGTCGAAAATTTTGCCGTCGGCCAGCGACCGGCGCAACTTGATGTACTCGGAGTGCGCCCACACCAGCGGACACGCCGATCCCGACCCTTTTCCGGCGAAGAGCTCGCGTTCCGGAATGTCTTTCTGGTCCCAGACCTGTTCGGGAATCAGGCGGGTCACAGCGGTTGAGTTTTCCATCACGCCGAGCAATGATCCGGCGGAATCGACGTGTCCAGCCGCCAGTTCATAGTGGGCGCGCTCGCCCGCCAACAGCGGCCAGGGACGGCCAATTCCCCTGCCGTCGAACGGGGATCCGTCTTCGTGCTCGCCGTAGCCGTCGTAGTTGTAGCGATACCAGTTCGGACCCTGGGGAAGGGTCACGCGCAGCAGTTCGTCGATCACCTTGATGGTATTCACAATCCGTGGATCGTCGGGCGCGCGTAAACCGAAGCGCACCAGAGCGAGGGCATCCGGACTGACGATCTCGACAGCGGGAGCGCTCGGACTGAAGCTACGATTCTTGATGGGGACAAAGCCCTGCAGGGGCGAAGCGGCGCCGTCCCCGTCGGGCGGCGTAATACGCACGTAATGGCCTTCGACTCCGAACCTCTTCGCCAGGTCGCTGTTCAGCGCGTAGGTCCAGCGGTCGATGTTGTCGTTCCAGGTGTCGGCCATCTGGCGGAGAAATTCGGCGGGTTGGTTCTCGCCCGTTGATGGCGCGAGATCGGCGGCGATGAGAAGAGCGGAGACTTCGGCGGCTAAAGTAAAGGGGGAATATCCGCCGTCTTCCTCCCAGCGGTCCTGCTGCGTAACCGGGCCATTGGCGGCGATGAAGGCAGCGGCTTTGCGCACCATCGGCCACCAGCGGGCGCTGTCGCCGAAGCAGCGGGGCGATTGGCGGCGCAGCAGATCGACCAGCAGAATCGGAAAGGCGGTCTCATCCATCTGCAAGCCGTTCCAGTAGGGCCGTCCGTCGAGCCACATGTTCTGCGCCCAGTGTCCATCGGCCTCCTGGGTGACCTCCAGGTAATGCAACACGCGTAGCGCGTCTTCGTCCGCTCCGGCGGCCAGCAAGCCGCCGGCATTTTCCACCAGATCGCGCGGCCAGATGAGGTGATATCCGCCGAGATCCTCGTCGCCCTTGTTGAAGCCCCAGGGAATGGAGAGGCTGGCGATGATGCCGCCGAGAAAGTCCTTGGATTCGTGAGTGCGCAGCACCGCAGCGCTGGCCCGATAGAGGTCCTTTTCTCGCGGCGGGTCATCGAGGTTCTTCAGAGTATTCTGCCAGTTCCGCCAGTGAAAGACGTAGTCCTGGCGGATGGTGTCATAGGAAGTCAGCAGGGAAGAGAGGGTTTGCTGACCGGCCTCGGCCCAGTTTCCGCCAAAGCCGAGAGCGAGGATGAACTCGCCTTGGCAGGCGGCCAGGTCAATCTCGGCAGTGAGGGCGATGTTGCCGTTTTCGGCGCGGTCATATTCCCAGGTCATCTGGAAATGACGCGATAGATCCTGCCAGCCGTCCGATGAGCCGGCAAATCCGACGGAGCATTTGGGCATGGGCGCGGAGCAGGCGAGTGCGAGGGCGCAGGAATCGCGTTCGGCGAACAGCATCGGATGGCCTTTGTAATGGCCCACCCAGCCCGTGTTGCCGTATCCCATATTCGCCAGGTGCGACGCCAGCAGCGCGTAGAGCCGGTAGTCGCCGAGGTTTCCCTGAAGCGGGACAAACTTGATTTTCTGCAGCACCACATTGCGCCACGGATCAGTCAGAACTTCCTTCTCGATCCGGTAGCGTCCGCTCTTGCATGTATTGTTCAGCTCGTAAACCGGCACGCCGGGTTCGATAGGGACATTGTCGAAGGTACAATGGCGTTTTTCTTCGGAGAAAAATTCGCGTCCGTCAGTGACGATCAGGCCAAGGTCGCGGGTGCAGGCCTGGTCCACGCGGGGAAAATAGATTTCATTGAGAATGCCATGACTCAGGGTGAACCAGACGCGACTGTGGAGGTTCAGTGCCGTGCCTACGCCGGTTTTGGCGCTCGAGGTCCAGCGCGGCTCGATTCCGGGCCAGCCCGGGGCGTAGCGCAGTCTTTTTTCTTCGCTCACTGAGGTCCATCCTCGCAGACAAGCAGTTTGCCAGAAATTGGGGATTTTGTGCGCGAAGTTTGACCCCAGCGGGAATCATTCGCATCTAACATCCAATATGTTCACGTGCCTTGCAAGATGTTTACATGGCTTTTATGAGGGATCAACTGCGGTTTAGCCGCGTTACCAAAAGAGCCTCGATGGCCGTGGTGGCGGCGTTGGTGCTGCTGATGAGCGCACCGTGGACGCTGGCCGAGTTGCCCTCGGCTGGCCTCGAAGCTGGATTCCGCCGCCTCTATGATCTGGATTTTGGCGGCGCGCAAAAGGATTTCGAGTCCTGGGAAAAAGCGCATCCGGAAAATCCGATGGGGCCGGTGAGTGAGGCGGCGGGCGTCCTGTTTTCTGAGTTCAACCGTCTCGGCGTTCTGGACGCGCAGTTTTATGAGGACGATTCCATCTTCGGCGCACGCAAAAAATATGAAGCCGACGCGCAGCAACGCGCACGCTTCGAACAGCAACTCGATCGCGCCGAGAGCCTGGCGAAGACACGGCTCAGCCGGGATGCCCGCGATCGGGACGCGCTGCTGGCCATGACGTTGGCCAACGGCTTGCGCTCCGACTTCGCGGCGCTGATCGAAAAACGCAATCTGGCGTCGCTGCATTACACCAAGGAAGCGACCGCGTGGGCGGGGCAACTGCTGGCCGCCGATCCAACCTGCTACGACGCGCATCTGGCCAGCGGCGTCAGCCGTTACATCATCGGATCGATGGCTGCGCCAGTGCGCTGGGTGCTCCGTCTGGGCGGAGTCTCGGGAGACAAAGCCGGCGGCATTGACGAACTTCAGACCACTGCGGCAAAGGGCCAGCTGCTCGCCCCATTCGCGCGCATCCTGCTGGCCATTGCGTACGTGCGGGAGAAAGATGCGGCGCGCGCCCGCGAGCTTCTGCTGGGCCTGCAACGCGAATTCCCCGACAATACGCTGTTTGGCCGCGAACTGGCGCGACTCGCTAAGTAATTGCAAAACAAAGCGCTTTCATGGGAAATTCACTCCACTGTAACCTTGCTGTAACACTTTCAACATACAACAAGGTGGGATAACTTAAATCACGCAAACGGAGGACTCCTCGAGTGCTACGTCGCATCGCATTTTTAGTTCTGTTGACGGTTGTTACATTGGCGTTGCCGGTGATGGCGCAGACCACGTTGAATGGAGCGGGCGCCACCTTCCCGTATCCCGTGTATTCCAAGTGGTTCAGCGAGTACAACAAGCTGCATCCGGATGTGCAGATCAACTATCAGTCGATTGGCAGCGGCGGGGGCATACGTCAAGTGGTGAACGGCACGGTCGATTTCGGAGCCAGCGATTTTCCCATGTCGGACGAGCAACTGGCGCAGTCGAAAACCAAGATTATGCTCATCCCCACGGTGCTGGGTGCGGTGGTGCCCGCCTACAACGTCCCCGGCGTGAGCGGAGAAATCAAGTTCACTCCCGAAGCGCTCGCCGGCATTTATCTCGGGAAAGTCCAGAAGTGGAACGATCCGGCGATCACGCAGGCCAATCCTGGCGTTAAGTTTCCCGACCAGTCGATCGTTGTGATTTACCGGTCCGAAGGCAGCGGCACTACTTTCATCTTCACCGACTATCTCTCCAAGATCAGCAAAGACTGGGCCAATAGCGTGGGCAAGGGAGTATCTGTGAAGTGGCCGCTCGGTCTTGGCGGCAAGGGTAACGAAGGTGTGGCGGGACAGATCCGGCAACTCCAGGGATCGATTGGATACATCGAACTGATCTATGCTCTGGAGAACAAAATTACTTTCGGATCGATCAAGAACGCCGCCGGCAACTTCGTAAAGGCGTCGCTTGATGGAGTTACGGAAGCGGCGGCCTCGGCGCCGAAAATGCCGGCCGATTTCCGCGTTTCCATCACAAATGCGCCCGGCAAGACGGCGTATCCCATTTCCAGCTTTACGTGGCTGCTGATTCCGGCGCAAGCAAAAGATCCGAAAAAGGGAAAGATTATTGGGGATTTTCTGGATTGGATGGTCACGGATGGCCAGAAGATGACGACCCAGCTCAGCTACGCCCCGCTGCCCGCGAGCGTGGCGGAGAAGGTGAAAGCGGCAATCAAGCAAATCCACTGAGGGCGCGAAGGGAATAGAGCGGTGGCGGGTTCCGTTGGTGGCGCGCAAGCTGAATTTCGATCCGCGCCCGCCAAGCGCTTCGAGATCTTAAGGGTGCTGGCGGTGCCTTTCTCCCCATAGGTTCCAGAAGCCACCAGTTGCCGAGCGGCCATTCTGTTCTCTCACTCGAAGCCTATATCGCGCAGCCAAGTTGGTATACTGTTTCAGGTTGGTCGCCGCACCAAGTTACCTCCAAAGACAGCAACGTTCCACTGGACCCTATGGTCAGGCAAACGCCGAGTAATCGCTCGCCCCTTCTGAACCGCGAGGCTTCGTGGCTGAAATTTAACTGGCGCGTGCTGGAAGAAGCCGAGGACCTTCGCAACCCGCTGCTCGAACGCGTGAAGTTTCTCGCTATTTCCGCCAGTAACCTCGACGAATTTTTTGAGGTTCGGGTGGGTGGACTTCTGCAGCAACTGGAAGACGGTCACAATTCCACCACTCCCGACGGCCTCACGATGGTGGAGGAGCGGGAACTGATTAATGAAGCAACCCACAAGTTCGTTGACCAACAATATTCGATCTGGAACGAGCGCCTGCGGCCGGAACTGACGGAGCAGGGAATTCGTGTCCTTGGCATCGACGAACTGGACGACGCCGCGCTGGCTTTCGTCGACGACTACTGTGAGCGGGAACTTGATCCGCTGCTGACTCCGGTCACCGTGGACCCGGCGCATCCGTTTCCGCGCGTCATCAACAAGGCGCTGTGCGTTGCGCTTTTGCTGCGCCGCCGCCGCCGCTCTTCGCTCACTTATACCGGAGTGGTCACGGTGCCGCGGGCCCTGCCGCGACTGGTTCGCCTGCCTTCGAATGGCACCATCGATTTCATTTTTCTTGCCGACCTGGTGGAGCATCATGCGGTGAAGATGTATAAGGGCTACGATATCGTGTCGTCCTCCGCCTTCCGGGTGACGCGCAACAGCAATCTGTATCTGCAGGAGGAGGAGTCGCGCAATCTCCTAGAATCCGTGCGCGCGGAACTGCACAACCGCCGCAAGGGCGACGCGGTTCGCATGGAGATCGAATCGGGCGCCGATCCCGAGATCATCGAGCGCCTGGGAACGGTGTTCGAACTGGATCCATGGCAGATTTTCCCGGTCTATGGTCCGGTCAATCTTTCGCGGCTGTTCAATATTTACGACGAAGCGGCGCGGCCGGAGTTGAAGTTCCACAGCTACGTGCCCCGCGAACTGCGGTTGACCGCGAAATCCCACGATTTGTTCGAAGAGTTGCGACGGCACGACGTCTTGCTCCATCACCCGTACGATTCCTATGATTCGGTGCTGTCGTTCATTCAATCGGCGGCCGAAGACGAGCGCGTGCTCTCCATCAAGCAGACGCTTTACCGCACCAGCGAACATTCCCTGATCGTGCCGTCGCTGATGGCGGCGGCGGCGCACAAGGAAGTGACTGCCGTGGTCGAACTGAAGGCGCGCTTCGATGAGGCGTCGAACATCCGCTGGGCGCGCGAGATGGAAGATGCCGGGGTTCAGGTGTTCCACGGCCTGGTCGGGCTGAAGACGCACTGCAAGCTTTGTCTGCTGGTGCGGCGCGATCCCGACGGCGTCGCCCGGCAATACGCGCATCTGGGCACGGGCAACTACAACGCCACCACCGCCCGGATCTATACCGATCTCAGCCTGCTTACCGCCGACCCGGAGATCACCAGCGCGGTTCACGATGTTTTCAGTTTTCTGACTGCCTACGCGGAAAACCCGGGCTACGGACCGCTGCTGGTTGCACCTCTGGATTTGGCCGAGAAATGTTTGCGGCTGATTGAGCGCGAGGCGGAGAACGCACGCCTGGGCCGCCCGGCGCGCATTGTCGCCAAGATGAACTCGCTGCTCGACAAGGATATTGTTCAGGCGCTGTATCGCGCCTCCCAAGCGGGGGTGGAGATTGAGTTGCTGGTGCGCGGGATCTGCTCGCTGCGGCCTGGGATTCGCGGCATCAGCGACCGCATCCAGGTCCGCAGCATCGTGGGCCGATTCCTCGAACACAGCCGTATTTATTATTTCGAGAACGGAGGCGAACCTGAAGTCTACATGGGCAGCGCCGACTGGATGAATCGCAACTTGCACGAGCGCGTGGAAGTGTTGTTCCCGCTGAAGAATCCGCTGCTGCGGGACCGCGTGGTGCATGAGATTCTGGCCGCTTACATGGCGGACAATGTAAAAACGAGAATTCTGCAGAGCGATGGCCGTTATCTACGCCCCTGGCAATCGGCACGTGGGCGCAGCAAGCGGCCGCCTCGAGGCGCGGCTGCTTTTAGCGCCCAGGATTTTCTGATTGGATTGGCGGAAGGCACGAAAACGCCCGAGGAGATTCCGGTTTCCGTGACGCGGCGCGCCTCTCGAGTTTTGACCGGAAAGGGATAGTCACTCCGAAATGTTTCTTTATTTTTTGCGCCATGCCAGTGCCGGGCAACAGTTAAGCACTGCCAAGAAGGACGAAAAGCGCGCGCTCGACAAAGACGGCATCGAGCAATGCGGATACATTGGCCGTGCCCTGGCTGCGCTCGGCGTGCAGGTGGAAATCATCGTTTCCAGCCCGCTGAAACGATCCACCCAAACCGCGGCTTTGGTGGGCAATGAAATGGGCCACGAGGGCAAACTGGTGGTGGAGAATGCGTTGCGTCCCGAGGCGAGCTTCGCCGAGTTTCAAAAGATGCTGGAAAAGTATGCCCGCCAGGATTCCATGCTATTGGTGGGACACAACCCGAACCTTCGTGAATTTCTGGGACGGGTGATCAGTGACGGGGGAGCCGAGGCGGTGGTCGAACTGAAGAAGGGCGCCGTCGCCAAGGTTGAAATGCGGCGCAACGCGGGTTCGCTGAGCTGGTGCATCACGCCCCGTATTCTGCGCGCTCTTTACGCTGCCGCGACCGAGAGTTCGCGACCGAAGACTTCGCGGAAGTAGGCTCGGTCTTTTTCGATCGACCAGACTTCGAGATCGACGCTGGCCTTGCCGCGCGGCGTCAGCTTCATCGAGACTTTCCCGCTTCGCGCCGAGACTGCGACGTTCCCCACAGCCTGGTTTCTCCCCATGTTCAAGGCGCGCGCGATGCGCAATAGTACCGACGCCTTCTCCACATTTTCCTGGTCTTCGGGGCTCAATCCGTTCATGGGACCATCGCCAGGGGTGGGCCGCGACTTTCCCAGATAGCGGGCGATGGAGCCGATGATGCGGCGCTGGTGCGGGGTGTATCCCAGAATTTCAGAGTTGGCGATGATGTAGTAAGTGTGCCGGTGATGCCCGTTGCGGTTCACGTAATCGCCGACTTCGTAAAGCATGGCCGCCGCGGCCAGCCATTCGTGATACTCCGGCGGGAGGTGGTGCACGGATTTCAGGGAGGAAAACAGCAACAGGGCGGCGTCGCGCACGTGCAAGGCATGTTGCATGTCGACCCGGTAATGTTCCACTGCGCGCTTGATCGACTCCCAGCGTTCCGACTCGATGGCACGGCCCGAGCGCGTGCTGCGATCGTAATCGGCCGCCATCTGAGCGAGGATGCCGTCGCGCAGTCCCAGCGCCGAATAGCGGAACCCGGCAAGATGACAGCGCTCCAGCAATTCCGTGTAGGCCACGGCGCCGGCGCAGATAATCTCGGCGCGGCGCGGACCAATCCCAGGAACCTTCTGCCGTTGCTCCAGGGTCAGGCGGCTGATCTGCTTGGTGATGCGGCGGATCATTTCGCGCGTAGCATACGTCGAAGGCCGGCGCTTCCCGGGACGCGCCAGATGGCTGGCCATGCCCACCAGTGCGGCGGCGGTGCCGGAGGTTGCGATCACTTCCCCTACGCGCGCCGCTTTGACGCGACCTTGAATGCGGGTGATTTCCCGGGCCACAAATTCCTGGAGCCGCTTCAGTTCACCCTTTCGGGGCGGATCGTGATGAAGAAATTCGCCGGTCAGGCGCACGGCTCCGAGCGGCAGACTGACCGTATCCCGGAGTTGTCCCTCGCGCGAAAGCGTGAGCTCGCAACTGCCACCGCCCAGGTCCACCAGCAGAACGCTATGCGCTCCCAGGCGGCCGGAGGAGATAATTCCCAGGTGAATGAGGCGGGCCTCTTCCAGTCCGGAAACGATTTCGATGGTCCAACCGGTAGTGGAGCGAATCCACTCCAGAAATGTTCTTGAATTGCGGGCATCGCGGAGCGCGGCGGTGGCTACGACTTTCACTGAATCGGTTCCGCATTCCTGCACGGCGCGGTTGAACCGCCGCAAGACGCGGACGGTTTCCGACATGGCTTCAGGCGAGAGCAGCCCGCTGCGGAAGACCCCTTCGCCCAGGCGAGTGACTTCGCGATCTTCGTGAATTTCTTTGAGTCGCCCGGCCTGCAGGCGCGAAATTTTCAGACGAACAGAATTTGAGCCGATATCAATGGCGGCAAAAGTGGGCATCGAGGGAAGATCAAAGGTGAAGCAACAGTATTCTCACAGACGGGGTGATTCGCGCAAGCTTGTACGCTTGCCGGTAATGTCCTGATCTGTTTTTTTTCACCACGGAGACACGGAGTCACGGAGAAACCCAACTGCTCGGCAAAACCGCGCCCCGCCTCTTCAGCCGACAGGCAACTGAGATTCACGCCGCGACAATCGGGGTTTCGGCAAATGGTGGGACGACGGACCCGGTATTTACTCTTTGGTACCCCCACCCTCCCCCCCCCCGGTCTAATGAAATCATGGCTTTGGCGGGAATTTTCTGCTTTGGTCTTTGAAAAATAAGGACTTATATCAAAGTATTCCGGAATAAGGAGTTAACGGAAAATAACATTGCCGCGCTCCCAATTTGGGAATAGGTGGAGAGCCTTGGGGTGCTATGTGGGTTTTCAAAGAGCGCCGGCAAATGCTCTCGTGCGGCATCAGGGTTCGTCTCTGGAGACGGGCAGAGTTCTGCCTTGGCCAATCCGATTTCATTATTGCGGAAGGCGTGAGGGATGTCTGTGAGGGCGATCACCCGCTGGATGTGATGAATCAGTGGGGAACGATTACGATGAAGATCGTGTGTCTAGCGATTGGACAGGGTGGAAATTTCAGTGGAATCGAGCAGGTTGCGGTCGTTGGTAACGAGTGTTAAGTCGAGAACTTTGGCGGTTCCGGCCAGAAAGCGGAGGGCTGGATCGGCATGGGGAAACACCAGGACCATGGCGGTGGTGACAATCTCCTTGGTCAAGGGCGCCTCTCGCAATTGTTCCGAGTACTTCCGGATCCAAGTATAAGGATTATCGACCCGGATTCGCCCTTTCTGCATCTGAACCAGCGCCTCCCAGATACTTACGGGAGAAATCCAGAGTTCATTTTTGACATTCGAAAGTTCCGCGGAGACGCGCCGGCTTAGTTTTCTGGGTTGCAACTGACTCCAGATCCAGATGTGCGTGTCGAGGAGGAGGTTCATTTCCGATAGATCTCCATTGCCTCCCAATCGATAATGGGACCCTCAATATCGCCAACGATCGTTCCCGTGCCGATTGCCGCACCGACAAATTTGCGGGCCCGGTCGGGCCCGGCCGGAACCACTTCCGCCACGGGCTTTCCATGGCGGGTAATGCGCAGCGGCTGGCGCGTCTTATGAACTTCCTCAATCAATCCCAGGCATTTGGCCTTAAACTCGGAAATGGAAACCTGGTTCATAATGACTATAATATTAACTATAGTCACTAAACAAGTCAAATAGGGTCAACGGTGCAGGGTTCTCATCGGTACACGACTTATTCGTTGCAGCCCGTGCCAATCAGGTAGGTGATGTCAGCCCCGATGGGCGTAGGGACTACTTATAAATGGTGTCGGCGGTTTCGCAGGCCCCTTCTCGAAAAGCGCGAGAAGGGGCGCACGCCGGCATACACCAGACGATTCGCGTGACCCCGGCCATGGAAGCAGGGCTGACCGATCGCGTGTGGTCGATAGCCGAATTGGTTGCAACGCAACATTAGGACGCTACCCTTCCAGCTTTTTAACCGATTTGTAACAACCCTCTGTTAGCCTCAGCATGGAATGTCTAATCAAGCCCTGCCCCGGCCGCGTTTCAACGCTCCCGAACCGGAGCCGGGAGTGAAGGCCGCCCTGAAAATCGAAGCCAGAACGACGCCGCTGTTGCAAGGCAAAGTGAGCGAGATCCCCGACGTTGTCTTTAGCTGGGCGATGCGCCTGTGCGGGTTGGCGGTAGTCGGTCTGCTCGGCTTGATCGTTTACCAACTGGTGGTCGGCTCCCAGCTTTCATGGCATGCATTTGGCTGGAAGTTCTTCTGGCAGTCGGACTGGAATCCGGTCGAGGATGTCTACGGCGCTCTGCCTTTCATCTACGGCACGATCTTGTCGTCGCTGCTTTCTCTTGTGATCGCCGTGCCGCTGTCGATCGGGGTGGCAGTGTTCATCACCGAGATGTGCCCGATACGGCTGCGCGGGATACTCTCGTTTACCACCGAACTGCTCGCGGCCATCCCCAGCGTGGTATACGGGCTGTGGGCGATCTTCGTGATGGTTCCCATACTGCGCGAGTATGTACAACCGTTTCTCGGCAAGACGCTGGGCTGGACCGGATTTTTCACGGGTCCGCCTTACGGGATTGGAATGCTGGCTGCCGGGGTGATTCTGGCGATCATGGTGATTCCCATTATTTCCTCTATCACCCGCGAAGTGCTGACCGTGGTTCCGCAACATCAACGTGAGGCCGTGCTGGCGCTGGGCGCAACGCGATGGGAAATGATCCGCATGGGCGTGCTACGGAATGCGCGGGCAGGAATCGTGGGGGCCATCATTTTGGGTCTGGGCCGCGCGCTCGGCGAAACCATGGCCGTGACCATGGTGATCGGCAACCGGCCTGAGATTGCTAAATCTCTGTTCGCTCCCGGATACACGATGGCCAGCGTGCTGGCCAACGAGTTCACCGAAGCCACCGGAGATCTCTATCTTTCCGCCTTGATCGAAATAGGCCTGGCGCTGTTCTTTGTGACCATTGTGGTCAACGCACTGGCTCGTCTTATGGTGTGGAGTGTGACGCGGGGGCAACCGGCGAGAAGCGTGGCGTGAGAGAAAATGCCTGATACGAAATCGAACGCGAAAACCGTGGTTCCGGAGATCCACATGCCTGCGGTGAGCTTGCGGCGGCGAGTGACCGACCACGTCATGACCGGCCTCTCAGTGCTGACCGTCGCGCTTGTGCTTCTGCCCTTGTTCGCAATTTTCGCCTACCTGGTATACAAGGGCATCGGCTCCATCAATCTCGCGTTTCTAACCCAGACTCCGAAACCGGTGGGTGAGCCGGGCGGGGGGATGGCCAACGCCATCGTAGGCTCCATGGTCATTCTTGCCATCGCCAGTGTGCTGGGCGTGCCGTTCGGCATCGGGGCGGGGATTTTTCTCTCGGAGTACGGGCGCAATCGCTACGGTGATATCGTGCGCTTTGTCTCGGACGTGCTGAATGGCGTGCCGTCCATCGTGATTGGCATCGTGGCCTATGGGTTGGTGGTAATGCGCCAGAAGCATTTCTCGGCGCTGGCGGGCGGCGTCGCGCTCGCCATTATGATGATTCCGACCATCGCCCGCACGACCGAGCAGATGCTGCTGCTCGTGCCCCAGGCCATTCGTGAGGCGGCCTACGGTCTGGGCGTCTCGCGCTGGCGGACGACGATCTCGATTACGTTGCGCACGGCCACCTCGGGGGTCATCACCGGGGTTATGCTGGCCTTTGCGCGCGTGGCCGGAGAAACGGCGCCGCTGCTGTTCACGGCTTTCGGAAACCAGTACTGGAACTGGAAAACGGACCAGCCGACGGCCGCGCTGTCGCTGCAGATTTTCACCTATGCCATTTCGCCCTTCGATGAGTGGCACAAACAAGCATGGGCGGGAGCGTTAGTCTTGATTGTGCTGATCGTCAGCGCGGTGGCAGCGGTCCGCATCGCGGTACGGCACGGAACTTTAGCGGGAGCCTAGGCCACTGGCTGGAAGCAGCGGACGGAGACCTGGGCGGAAGCATGAGCGGGAGCTGAACCAGTTATGGGCGTCGGAATCACGGTCGAGCACCTGAATGCTTTTTACGCCAAGACACAGGCGTTGTTCGACATCAACATCATCGTGCAGGCCAATCACGCGACTGCGCTGATTGGGCCGTCGGGCTGCGGGAAATCCACGTTTATCCGCTGTCTGAATCGCATGCACGAGACCATTCCCGAGGCCAGCGTGGAAGGCACGGTGCGGATTGGCGATCTCAGCGTTTATAACGGCACCTCGGCTACGCAACTGCGCCGCCGTGTCGGCATGGTGTTTCAGAAGCCGAACCCTTTTCCGACCATGTCCATCTATGACAATGTGGCGGCCGGGCTGAAGTTGAACGGCTTTCGGAATCGCAAACAACTTGACGAGGTCGTTCATAAGTCATTGCGCGCCGCGGCGCTGTGGGACGAAGTCAAGGATCATCTGCACAAGAAGTCGGGCGCCAGCCTGTCGGGCGGGCAACAGCAGCGTTTGTGCATTGCGCGGGCGCTGGCGGT
>PLBE01000243.1 GCA_003134435.1 Acidobacteriaceae bacterium | reverse complement strand
GAACCCGATATCGTATGCATCCGGATAACGCCGGTGGACCGCCTCCAGATAAGGCAGCGATCGGGCGGACGAGCCGAGTTGCTCCAGCGCCAGGCCGAGCTCAAATTGCGACCGGGGTTCAATCTGCTCCGGCTGAATGCCGTCGAGGATAGCGAACGCCTTTTGCTGCTGTGCCGTTTGCAGGTAGCTGATGGCCAGATGCGCGCTGGCGTTGGGATTTTGTGAAACCAGGTCGCGGGCCCGGCCGAGCGCAGCGACAGCACGGGCGTATTGCTTCTGCCGGTAGGCGATTTCTCCCAAGTAGAGATTGACGACGGGGTCGCCCGGTAGTTCCTTCTGCGCGGCCAGCAAGTGCTTCTCCGCCGCCGCATATTGCTGGCTGTTGAATTCATTAATCGAGAGATTCTTTAGGGCTGGAGTGAAGGCCGGATCAATGGCGATCGCCTTCTTCAAATACTCATTGGCATGTTCGGTGTCGCCTTTGCCAATGAGGGCTAGGCCAGCCAGGTTCAGCGCCTTCAGGTTGCGCGGTTCGCTCTTGAGCAAAGGCAACAACAGGGCCAGGCCGTCGTCCCATTGATGATTTCGGACCAGCGCCTCCGCCTTGGCATAGTCCGCGCTTTGCCCCCAGGCCGCATGCGGCAAGAAGCTCAAAAACAGCAATGACAACCAGAATGACAGGATAGAAAAGAGGCGGAGTATTGGTCGTTGGCGCCGAAAGATACGGGTTGCTGGGATGGGCATCACCCGCGGACGAGTCTAACGGTGACCAGTGGAGCTGTCAATCGTACTTGGAAGAAGGTAGTACGCTGGATCAAACTGATCCAGTACCTCGAAAGATCGCCCGCGTAAACGGTGTTTCCTGCCCTCGAGCCTCCGTAATTCCGTACTGCGAGGGGGATCTATATCCCGAAATCTGTATTTACAGCTAGTGTTAAATAAATATGACACGTATTAAAGTTTTGTCTTGACAGCAATACTCTAATTCAACTAGCCTCCCGCTTTGATTCGGACCAGTGTTCCGAAATGATGTTCTCCCAAGAAGGAGGCAGGCGATGAGGCAGGTTTCAGTAAAAATTTCGGTAAAGATTCTGTGGGTGCTGCTGGTAATGGTGCTCGGCTCGGGTGCCGCATTGGCGCAGTTCAGCAGCTCGATTGAAGGCACCGTAACCGACAGTACTGGCGCCATCGTCGCATCCGCCCAAGTTGTCTTGACGGCTGTGGACACCGGAGTCACGAATTCGACCGAGACGAATTCGGCCGGATACTACAGGTTCCCATCGCTGGGGCCCGGTACCTACAAGGTCACTGCCACGGTCAAGGGCTTTGCCTCCGTCACCGAAGCCAACATCCAGTTGACCGCCTTAAGCGTCAGGGATGTCTCCTTGACGCTCCGGCCCGCCGATGTCACCGCCAGCGTCGAGGTCCAAGCCAGCGCCACCGCCGTTGATACCGACGAGGCGCAGATCACGAGCGTGACCACCGAGCGCCAAGTGGAGGAGTTGCCCATTCAGGGTCGCAATATTTACACCGTCGCGAACCAGACCCCCGGAGTGACCGGAACCGGCCTAATGGGGCAAACCGCGGCTAATACCGACATTTTCTATGCGACCACGACTCCCGCGGTAGTAGCCAACGGCGCGCCCAACCACGGCAATACCTACCTGCTGGACGGCATTTCGCTGGATGATTCCCCCTCCGGCGGCGATGCTAAGCTGGTTCCCAACCCGGACTCGGTGCAGGAAGTCGTGGTGACCACCAGCGACTATTCGGCCCAGTTCGGCAAAGCCGCCAGCCTGGTCACACAGATCACGAGCAAGGCGGGCACCAATAAGTTACATGGCAGCGTATTCGAGCAGTATCAGAGCAGCAAATGGCAGGCTCGAAACGAATTTCAGAACTACGACGATCCCCTGAACGGCTATATCACTCCCACTCACCGCGATGAATTCGGCGGCAGCGTCGGCGGTCCAATCCGCAAAGACAAGACTTTTATCTTCGGTAGTTGGGATCAAGTGATCTCCCAATCGGCATCGACTGGCAGCCTCACCGTCGAAGATCCAGCCTTTGTGAGTTGGATGAGCGCGAATCAGCCCGGAACCCTTCCCACTACCTTACTTACTTCCTACCATCCGGTGGTATCGACTCCAAGCGCGGTTCAAACCGTGGCCGACGTGAACACCACCCAGGGCTATACGAATAATCCCGCACAGAACTGCAATCTTACAACCGATCCCAACCAGATCGGGCCTCTGGGCATGCCCTGCGGCATGGGGATGCTTGATGTTGTGAACGGTTCCAGCCTGTCCATCCACAACGGCTACCAGTACAACTTCCGCCTGGATCAGAATTTCTCCAACGACCGCATCTACGCGAACATGTACAGAACCCACTTGCTGGGGCCGTGGGACAACGGCGTGCGCCGGGCATTCGACATCAACTTTCCGCAAGACGCCTGGTATGGCGCGGTCAACTACACCCACACATTCTCGCCTTCGGTCGTCAATGAAATGGGATTCGGCTATACCCGAACCTCGGTCGATATCCCTTGCAACGATTGTGCCCTGCTGCCGACGGGCGTGAACGGCATCCCTGGCTTCGGTGATGGTTTTGCTCCAGTAGGTTTTGCGCAAAACGACTTCCACTGGAGAGACATGGTCTCGATCATCCATGGCAAGCACGCCCTGAAGACAGGATTCGAGTGGTTTCACAATCAGGACTACGCTCCCTTCACCGTGCCCGACAATCGCCAGCAATCCTGGAATTTCCAGACCATCTTCGACTTCGCCGCCGACAATCCAACTCAGTACGGCACGATCTCTTTCGATCCGACCACCGGTGGAGTCGCCAACAACGACCGTCACTTCCGCGACAGTACTTATGGCGCCTACATTCAGGATGACTGGAAGGTCCGGGCCGATCTTACCCTCAACCTCGGCTTGCGGTGGGACGCAACCTCCAACCCGTCGGAAGCGCACGGCACACTCTCTACGCTGACCGTGCCCAGTGCGCCCACGCTCTTACAACAGATCGAAGGCATTTCGGTTGGGCTCAATCCGAATTCCGACGATCGCCGGCCCTTCATCGATCATAAGAAAACATATTTTGCTCCGAGGTTCGGCTTTGCCTGGCGGCCCTTCGGCCTTAACGACTGGTCAGTCCGCGGCGGGTACGGCATCTTCTTTGATCGCGGCGGGAATACGAACTGGAGCGATACCGAAACCGGCAACCCGCCGATCGACGCCAACTTCACCGCCAACATTAATAACCCGTCGGCTCCTCAGCCTCCGGCATTCGCCCTCTGCGGCGCTGCGAGTTTCCCTTACAACTGTCCGCTTCCTCCAGGACTCACGACCACCCTGCCGCCGCTCAATTCTCGAGGCGGCTTTGGCAACTTCGACAACATTGGAGGCCCCGATCCGCACCTGAAGATGGCCTACGCCGAAAACCTCTTCTTGGGTGTGCAGCATTCTTTCAGGTCGCACTGGATCGCGGAAGTCGATTACGTGCATTCGAACGGCATCCACGAATATTCGATCACCAACCTCAACCGGGTGGATGGCGTCAACACTATCACCGTCAATCCAAGCGGCGGTTTCACCGAGACCCTGGGGCCGCTTCCGAACCCATACTTTGGCCCCATCAACTACACCACCAACCGAGCCGGTTCCAACTACAACGGCTTTACGTCCTTTGTGCGCAAGCAATTCAGCGCTGGCTTCAGCTTCCAGGTGGCCTTGACTCTGCAAAAGACCATCGACCTGATGAGTACCGTGCCAGGGCAACAGAAGGGCGCTGAATACTCCGTGGTCGTGGACGCCTACAATGTCGCTGCCCAACGGGCAGTATCGAGCCAGGACGTTCCGAAGCAGCTCTCGTTCAATGGATTGTGGCAGATTCCGACTTACGGCATTACCAGTCCGCTGGCGAAGACCATTCTTGGCGGCTGGCAGATCAGCGCTCTCGGAACCCTGGTGGGTGGACTTCCGCAATCTGTCTACACCACCGCTCCTCAGAATGACTTCAACCTGGATGGCAACAATTACGACTTCCCCGATGTCCCATCGTTTGGGAAAACCATCAAAGGCATCAGCCGTTCCAGGTTCCTTGGTGGAGTGTTTACCGCCAGTCAATTCCCGTTGCCGGTGCAAGCCAATGGCGTGCCCACTGGAGTGGAGGGAAATCTCGGCCGCAATACCTTCCGCGGCCCTGGCTTCGCTCAGACTGACGCCGCTCTGGCGAAGAATACGCATATACCATGGTTCCCGGGCGAAGGGGCAGACTTCCAAGTCCGGCTGGATTTATTCAACGCCTTCAACCGTGTCAACTTACAGAATTGGGACACCAATCTGGCGGACGGCACCTTCGGCAAGGCCCTGGGCGCATCCCAGGCACGTACTTTGCAGGTGGGCGCGAAGTTGACCTTCTAAATTCGAATCAGGGTGATCCCATCACCCTGATTCGAATTCTTCCCCGAAAGAGGGTGGGATACACTGAAGCCATTGGGTGCGTCCCTCCCTCAAACTTTCCTGACTTGCTGAACCGCGTCACCCGCGATCAATTTCTGCGCTAGACTTGAGGCCTTGGAGGACTTCCGTTGTTTCGTTGTTCCTGCCTCTTCCTGAGTGTTTTGTGGGCCGCATTTTTCCCGCTCGCCGACTGCATGGCCCAGTCGCCGCCGACGCCATCCCCATCTCCTCCAAAAGTACAGCAGGGTATGGGAGGAATTGCCGGTGGGATGGGTGCCGCTCCCGTCTATGACGAGCAAAAGCGGCCGATAACCATGGGTGGCTTTGTCGAGAAAGGCGCGGTCGTCTTCGAAGACGTCACCAAGTCCGCGGGGCTATCCGGGTGGCGCCACAGGATGGGCACGCCGGAGAAGAATTTCATTGTCGAGACCAACGGCTCCGGCGTGGCGCTGCTCGACTACGACAACGATGGCTGGCTCGATATCTATCTGGTCAACGGTTCAACCTTCAATGCGCTGGATGGCAAAGAAGAGCCGCCCCACGCCGCGCTGTTTCACAACAATCACGATGGAACATTCACCGACGTTGCCGCCAAGGCTGGCGTAACCAACGATCGTTGGGGCTATGGGGTCAGCGTTGCCGACTATGACAATGATGGTTGGCCCGATCTCTACGTCACGAACTATGGCAAGAACCGCCTCTACCACAACAACCACGATGGCACTTTTACCGATGTGGCTGAGAAAGCGGGCGTTCAAGCCGGCAACTGGTCAACCGGTTCCGCATGGGGAGACTACGACGGTGACGGACGGCTGGACCTTTATGTCAGCGGCTATGTGCACCTTGACCGCGATAATCTGCCCACGCCCGGTTCCAAGGCGGTGGGCTATGCCTTCTGTCAATATCGCGGCGTGAACGTGAACTGTGGTCCACGCGGCCTGCAGGGTGAGCCCGATCATCTGTTCCATAACAATGGAGACGGTACCTTCACCGAAGTCACCGCGAAGGCGGGAGTAGAAGATAAGGGCCCATATTACGGTTTTACGGCTATCTTCGTGGATATCAACGGCGACGGCAAACCGGATCTGGTCGTGGCCAACGACTCGGAACCTAACTACCTTTACATCAATAAAGGAAACGGCACCTTTGAGGACCAGGGCTACGAATCGGGCTTCGCGCTGAACGGGGATGGCCGGGAGATTGCCTCCATGGGTATTGCCGTTGGCGATTACCAGAACAATGGTCTGCTTGATTTTTTTATCACCGACTTCGGTGACGATTACAAAGTGCTGTACCACAACGACGGCGACGCCACTTTTTCCGACGTGAGCTACAAGGTTGGCCTGGCGCAAACGACCATACCTTTTGTCGGTTGGGGCGACGGCTTTCTCGACTATGACAACGATGGCTGGCTTGACCTGCTCATGGTCAACGGCCACGTTTATCCCGAAGCGGACCAGCATGACTGGGGTACCAGCTTTGCCCAGAGGCCGCTCCTGTTCCACAACGAGACCGGCAAGAAGTTTACCTACATTCCTCCGGTAAAGGGCTCAGGGCTCGCCGCAGTCATTCCGGCCCGCGGAGCGGCCTTCGGCGATATTTTCAATGACGGCAAGATCGATGTGATCATCAATCCCGTTGACGGACCGCCCACACTTCTGAGGAACGTGAACCCCGATCATCATCATTGGGTAGAGATGAATCTGGTGGGCGGCCCCAAGAGCCCGCGCGATGCCACCTGCGCAAGCGTCTATCTAAAGGCCAACGGCATGCGCATGCGTCAGGACGTGCTGGCCAGCGGTAGCTATATCTCGGCGAACGATCGGCGCCCACACTTCGGACTAGGCGACGCCACCGACCCAGGAACCGCCGAAATTCACTGGCCATCGGGCGCCGTCGAGATGGTCGAACTGCCTGTGGTGGACCGCATCTACACCATCAACGAGGGGCACGGGATCACCGGGGCGCTTGCGATTGGGCTCGGGCCCCATCACCGCTAATAATGCGCACAACGTTCGTTTGCAACGAATCCTGTTTTCGGCGACAAGCCCCTCGGGCACCGTCTGCGCGGAAATTTCACTCCGTAAAAATACGCAGGTCGACCGGGTTAGGGCAGGTTTCGAAGGGACCTTCGATCCTCGG
>PLBE01000093.1 GCA_003134435.1 Acidobacteriaceae bacterium | reverse complement strand
ATTTCACGCTGAGCCAAGACAGATTTGGCATTTCACCTGCAGCCGCAAATTATACAACCACCAATTCGATTGCAGTGACCAGAGTCACCCTGCGCTGTTCGCCTCCAGAGCGAGGGGGTGTTCGTCGTGCAGCCGACGTACTACCAGCTCCGCGACGCAGCCCGACCTGCTGGTGGCCAACTATTGTGCCGATGACAGCTGCAACAGACGGTAGCGTCGGCGTCCTTCTCGGCAACGGGGAGGCACCTTTAAAACGGCACCGAGCTACGCCTCCGGTGGCGAGTTTTCCTATTCAGTAGCCCGACCAGCTGGTGGCGAGTAATGGTGTCAGCAACTGGGAGGTGTCCGCTTAGCGGACGCGAGGAACGAACGACGCTGGCGTGGTCGCAACACTTCCACATTGAATCCCGCGCGCGGAGGCTTGTAGGCTCCGTNNAATGTCTTGAACGAAGAGAAGAGACAACAAGTCTTTCCCTGACCTTCCACCGGCACGCTATCGCCTGCAAGCAGAAAAAAGCGGGTACGTTGCTGGACGTTTTCCCCGGACCAAAGCACTCGTCAAGCTCAACAACGGCGACATCATCGCCGATGTCGCTCTGCGCTTGGTACCAGTTTCTGTAGTGAGTGGATATGTCTTGGATGTACATGGCGACCCGCTTGCCAAGGCAGTCGTACGCCTCTTGCAGTACAAATACTATTCGGGAGGCCGCCGCCTGACCGTTGCCCGCGAAGCGATTTCTGATGAACGCGGCGAATACCGCATGGGGGATCTGAATCCCGGACGCTATTTTGCGGTAGCCACTTACCATTCGCGTATCGCGGACGTGGTCTGCCCGCCCGTGTACTACCCCGATGTCGCCTCGTTTGAAGATGCGCTACCATTTCGGCTTTCCCCAAGCGGGGAAACGCCCATAAGGTTTATTTTGGTGCCGGGAAAACCCGTCAAGGTCCGTGGCAGTGTAGGTGGCAACAGTGCAGCGAGCGTTCATGTGTCCCTGATTCCGCGGGGAGGAGTTCCTTACACTCAACTGCTGACGGTAGGAACGTCGAACGGCTCTTTTGAATTCAAAGGCGTATTACCGGGCGATTACACGGTGCTCGCAACCAGCCAGAGCGCGACTGGAATCCTGGAAGGTCGCACGTCGATCACTGTGGGAGATCACGAACTCAACGCCGTCTCGGTTCTATTAGGAACACAGACAACCCATGCACGGCTATCGGTTTCAGTGGACCTTGATACGCCCTCCGTTCTGACGAACGACATCGTGATATCCCTGCATCCGGCTTTCGCCTCGAACGAAGATAACGTTATGGTCGCGGAAGAGGAACTAGCTACGGATCGCCGGGAAATCAACACGCACACCGGTACGACAATCGAGCTTCCATTCCCCGGACCTTTTGTTGTGTAGGTCGAAAAACTTCCGAAGGGTGATCTCTTCATCAACGGTGCAGAAGTTCAAAGCGCGACCTATCGCGGAAAGGAGATACCAGGGGCCGAATATCTTATCGTTCATTTGAACTCTCACGGAGCCAGTATGGACGGTGTTGTACTTGATTCGAGTGAGCAACCGCTACCGGGAGCCGTCGTAATTGCTTTACCACAAAGTGCGCGGAATTACAGCGGCGATCTATCTCGTACCGCAACCGCAGACCAATATGGCCACTTTGTGTTGCACGGTCTAGCGAATGTAGCGTATTGCATCTATGCCTTGGAAGCCGCGCCCGACGATGCCTACTATGACCCTGACTTCCTTACGGACTACGCGTCCTCAGCGGTCGGAATCAGCATTAGTTCGGGCAGTCATTACGAAGTAAAATTGCATGCCGCCTCCATCGACAGCCAGTAGCGCCTTCGCCACATTACTCTAAGTCCGCAGGCTGACTTCCAGCCCGAAAACCTCGAGGGGCAAGAAACGGGCGAACAAACATGGCAAACTTATGCAAATTCTCTTTTCGTTCATCCTCCTCGGATGATTCGGTCCGTTGTTCCCCTGGTTTGAGTGGGAAACTCAGCCGCGGGCGAAAGCCGCTTTGCGTGCGACGACGACATATCGTCTGGCCTTGGCGTCCGCCTCGATTGCGCTCAGGCGAGCGCGTCCTAACGTCGTTTTCGATTCAGCGAATGTTTGGACTGGGACCGCTATTGAGTTTGAACTTTTTGATCTTTGGCGGGCGGCGGGTGTTTGAGGTCGGCGACGAGTTGCTGAAATTTGGGGTTGGAGTGGAGCTTCTTCAGATCGGGTTCGCTCATCAAGTAATCAGTTTCTTTAAACCCGTTGTCGATCGCCTCACGGAGAGATTGCAGCGCGTCATCGGGGTGGTTGGACGCCGCTGCCACGCAGGCGAAGTAATACCCTACAGGCAAGGCGTCCCAATGTCCCTGGATATTGCCTTGCCTCTCGATCACATCCCTAAACAGCTTTCTTGCGTCGGCATAGCGATCCGTCAAGGCAAGCGCGATGCCAAGTTGCTGCAGTGCAAACATCGTAAAGACGCGCTGCGGACCCAGATTGCGCAGGTTTGCTTCGAAGGCCTTCCGGGCAATCTTCTCCGCCTCCGTGTAGCGCCCCTCGCCGATCAGATCTCTGGCAAGGCTGGCCTGGCATAGCAAGGTTTGGGGATGTTCAGGCCCTAGGGCGCGACTCATGGTCTCAAGCGATTCCCGGTGCAATCTCGCTGCTTCGTGGGGCTGGCCCTCCTCGAAAAGCACGTCTGCCAAGTTGGATTTGGATAGCAGCGTATAGGGGTTTTCCGGCCCAAGCACTCGCAACTGAACCGCCAGCGCCTCGCGGAACAGCTTTTCGGCATCAGCGGTGCTGCCCTCGTCATTGAGGAGGTCTGCAAGGTTAAATATAGCGAGGGCCGTATTTTGATGTTCCAGTCCAAGCACGCGCTGGTCGGCAGCTAAAACCTCGCGGTACATGTGCTCGGCTTCCGCCACGCGACCCTGCGCCCGGATGTCCACTGCCAGACTCATCATCGATCTGAGGGTTTCCGGCTGATCGGGTCCCAAACTGCTACGCTCGACATCGAGTAACTGGCGGAACTCTCGTTCAGACTCGACATAACGGCCTTGGAGCCAGAGCGAATGGCCCAGAACATGTCTAGAACTGAGCACTTGTTCGCTAGCCGGACCCAGCTTGCGAGTGGCGGACCCTATCACCTGGCGCGCCAGTTGGTCGGTTTCATCGAAGAGGCCTTGGTGCCCAAGGATGGCGGCCAGGCGACTCGTGGTCTGGAGTGTAAGCGGGTCTTCTGGGTCGAAAAGGCGACGCTCGTCCGCTAGCGCTTGACGCTCGATCTTCTCTGCCTCGGCATAATGCCCTTCGCGATCCAGAATCCAGCCCAACAGAGACATCGACTCCAGTGTCTTCGGGTCTTTGGGCCCGAGAAGGCTCAGTCGAACATCCAAGGCGCGCTTGGCCAATTCATGGGACCTCGGGTATAGCCCCAGGTTCATGTACGTGGCTGCCATGACGTGCATCATCTGCGATTGCACCTCGGGGTCCATCGGCAAGCCTTTCACTATGTCGTTCGAGGCCTTGTCGAGGATCTCCTTGGCGGTGACGCTTTTGCCGCGCGCTTCGCTGGGGTCCGGCACCTTGAACATGTTGGTCATGAAATCGGTGATGCGGGTGGCGCGGTCGCGTTCGAGGTTCGCTCGGTCGCGCTCCCGGATAGTCCGGCGCAACTGCAGCGCCTGTAAAACGGAGAATGCCGCTAGCAGCAGGGCCAACCCCGCAGCCACACCTACGGCGACACGGTGCCGCTGGGTATACTTTTGAAATCTATAGCCGGCACTCGCCGGACGCGCCACGATGGCCTCAAGGTTCAGATAGCGTCGAATATCGGCGGCCAACCTTGAAGGCGCGCTGTAGCGGCGGGCGCGATCCTTTTCCAGCGCCTTCAGCGTGATCCAGTCGAGATCGCCACGAAGCAGGCTCGCCAGTTGCCTGGGCTCGGTGCCGCGCGCTTCGGCGGTCGCGCTTGATGTACCCCGATCACCGCTGACCTTATTACTCGGACTCGGCGGATCCTCTTCGCGTAACTTTCTTAGTAACTCGTCGAGCGGCTGCTTCTGTCCAGGCTTCGCGTCGAACGGTCGCGATCCCGTCAGCAGCACATAGAGAACCACTCCCAGCGAGTACACGTCGGTGCGGGTGTCGATGTCATGCACATCGGGATCGGCCTGCTCGGGACTCATATATCCCGGCGTACCGACAAAATGTCCCAACTGTGTGCAGATGCTTTCGCCCTCAGTCCGAGGCGAAGTCGCCTTGGCCAAGCCGAAATCAATGATCCGCGGCACGGGCTTGCCGTCCACTTCCACCACAAGAATATTTGCCGGTTTCAGATCGCGATGGATGACAGCTTTCTGATGCGCGTGCTGCACTCCTTCGCAGGCTTGTATGAAGAGTGCAAGGCGGTCCCTGATCTTGAGTTTGTTTTGATCGCAATATTCGGCGATCGGCAGGCCGGGCACGTACTCCATCACGAAATAGGGTTGGCCCTGCGGCGTCGCCCCTGCGTCGAACACTTTGGCGATGGCGGGATGATCCATGATCGCGAGCGATTGCCGCTCCGATTGGAAACGCTGCACGACAGCCTCGTCGTACATTCCCGCCTTGATTAGCTTGAGCGCAACTTGTCGCCGCACCGGAGAAGTCTGATCGGCCAGCCAGACTTGGCCCATGCCGCCTTCGCCAAGCTTGCGGATCAGTTGAAAACGTCCGGCAAAGACCTGTCCTGCCTGCAACGCAACGGAGGAACCGATCCTGTCCGAGTCCGCGTCCAGTTCGTCGGCCGGCGGGGTTTGCAAAAAGCTGGAGCGCACACCTTCATCCGCCAGCAGAAGCGACTCCACCTCAGCGCGCAGCGCCGTGTCGGAGGAGCAGGCTTCATCGAGAAACGAGGCGCGCTGTCCGGGAGCAAGTTGCATAGCCCGGTGCAGCAGGTCTTTGACGTCCTGCCAGCGTTTGACGGTCATAATCTCACCATTACGGCTATGCCGTCCTTTGTATTTGGCGATGGAGCCAGACGCGGGCGGTGGCCCAGTCGCGGTCGATGGTGGCGCGAGAGATGCCCAGCACTTCGGAGATTTCCGGAGCCGACAGCCCGCCGAAGAATTTCATCTCGACGATCTTTACCTGACGCTCATCGATGCGCGCTAGTTCGTCCAGCGCACTGTCCAACGCCAGAAGCTCGGCATCCCCACTGACGGGCAGGCTGGCTAGATCGTCGAGCGTAATTCTGCATCCCCCGTCGCGTTTATTGGCTCGGCGGTTGCGGGCGTAGTCCACGAGAATCTGTCGCATCAGCCGGGAAGCAACCGCGATGAAATGTGCGCGATTCTCCAGTTCGACCGGTTGGCCTCCCAGCAGTCGGAGATAGGCCTCGTGAACCAGGGCCGTGCTCTGCAGGGTGTGGTCCGTCCGCTCGGATTGCAGGTGGTAATGAGCGAGACGGCGCAGCTCTTGGTAGACAAGCGGCACGAGAGCGCGTAGGGCATCCTGATCGCCATTCTTCCACGCTTGCAGAAGCTCGGTGACCTGACCTGCCTGATCGTCGGGCATAAGGATCCGGTGCCCTTTCCGGGGAAGGCCACCAGCATATGCGAAGGCTCACCCGTCGTCAACCGCCTGTAATTCCTGCAAGATGCCGCCTAACCTCCCAGACTCGGCAAATTTCTTTGTGGCGGATGAGGCGTTTCGCTCGCGCTTTCCGCCTTCTGATGTGAGCGCGGACCTTCAGCAGTCCGCCAGATCACGACTAACCAGTTTCAGTACAAGATTGCCCCAAAAAATACAAAGAGAAGACTGGAGAACACCATGAAAAACTTGAAGACACAGTTAGCGGCACTCTTGCTGTCCACACTCTGTTCGTTCACTGGTGCCTACGGGCAGGTTATCCCCAGAGGCGACGCGGCAACTCTCAGACAGGGACGTCCCAACGGCGCTCCTAATCCCGCCTTTAGCGCCAACGCGGGCGCTCAAGGAAAACCCTTCAACCGGCTGAATCGTCCGCCTTATGCGTGGCAAAAAACGGGCAATACCGACCGCTCAGCGATCGCAGCCTCAGCCGCTCAATCACTAGACCAGGAAATCGTACTGCACTCTTTCGGAACCATGCCGAACGGGGGGCTTCCAGACTCTGGTGTGTTCCGCGACGCAGACGGTAACCTCTACGGGACTACCTTTGGCGGCGGCTCGTCAAACTCCGGCGTCGTGTACAGGGTGAATGCTTCCGGCAAAGAGACAGCGCTATACAGTTTTACGGGCGGAGCCGATGGTGGCGCCTTCACCAACGGAGTGATCCGCGACGGGGACGGCAACCTCTACGGGACTACTTACGGCGGCGGCTCAGCGGTAGGGTTCGCGGGTGCGGGGGTGGTGTTCATGGTGGATAAGGCCGGGCAGGAGACGGTACTGTACACCTTCACGGGCGGAGCCGAAGGGGGCTACCCCGTCGCAGGGGTAATCCGCGACGGAGCCGGCAACCTCTACGGGACTGCTTCCGGTGGCGGCGGCGCATCGGGCACGGGCGTGGTGTTCAAGCTCGTGCCTCCGGCACAACCGGGCGGCGTCTGGACTGAGACAGTGCTGTACACGTTCACGGGCGGAGCCGATGGAGGCGACCCCAACGGGGTGATCCGAGACGCAGCTGGCAACCTCTACGGGACTACCCAATACGGCGGCTCAGGCGTAGGGTACGCAGGCGCGGGCGTGGTGTTCAAGCTGGACTTAGCCGGCCAGGAGACGGTGCTGTACACGTTCACGGGCGGAGCCGATGGGTGGGACCCCAACGCCGTGATCCGAGACGCGGCCGGTAACCTCTACGGGACTACTTACGTTGGCGGCACATCGGGCGCGGGCGTGGTGTTTAAGCTCGCACCTCCGCCACAACCGGGCGGCGCTTGGACTGAGACGGTGCTCTACAACTTTACGGGCGGCACCGATGGGGGATACCCCCAAGCCGGCTTAATCGCCGACGCCGTCGGCAACCTCTACGGGACTACCGACGATGGCGGCCCCGGAGGTGCATCGGGCTACGGCGTGGTGTTCAAGGTGGATACGGCCAGCCAGTATTCGGCCGTATACACCTTTCTGCCCCCGCTCGATGGGGCCAATCCCGAAGCTGGTGTGATCCGCGACGCGGCTGGCAACCTGTACGGAACGGCCAGCTCTGGCGGCGCCGGGAACGCGGGCGTGGTCTACAAGGTGCACGTAACGGGTCAGGGGACCAAAGGCCAGGAGACAGTGCTGTATGCCTTCACGGGCGGGGCCGACGGGGGATACCCCCAAGCCGGCTTAATCGCCGACGCCGTCGGCAACCTCTACGGGACTGCTGAGGAGGGCGGTGACCTTAGTTGCAATGCCCCGTACGGCTGTGGTGTGGTATTCAAGCTCGCACCTCCGGCACAACCGGGCGGCGCTTGGACTGAGACGGTGCTATACAACTTCACCGGCGCACCCGATGGAGCTTACCCCATAGCCGGCGTAATCATGGATTCGGCGGGGAACCTTTACGGCACGACCATCAACGGCGGCACATCGGGCGCGGGCGCGGTTTTCAAGCTCGCACCCCCGGCACAACCGGATGGCGCTTGGACTGAGGCTGTGCTCTACAGCTTTAGCGGTCCCGATGGTGCGTATCCCCGATCGGGCGTGATCATGGACTCGGCTAATAATATCTATGGGACCACGTTCGAAGGCGGTGGTTCAGGTTGTGGCGTCTACGGCTGTGGCGCGGTGTACAAGCTGGATCCGTCTGGTAACGAAACCGTGCTGCACGGGTTCACGTTCGGGGTCGACGGGGGCTTCCCCATTGGAGGCCTCATCTTCGACTCGGCCGGCAGCCTGTACGGGACCACTTGGTCCGGCGGCCCGCCCAGCTTGGACTATCCCGGCGTGGTGTACAAGATCGATTCCTCCGGAAACTTCTCGGTCTTATACACCTTTACCGACTTCGGCGGCTCGGCTTCGACCCTGATTTTCGACTCACAGGGCAATCTCTACGGAACTACTCAATATGGCGGACAAGGCCTGGGCGATGTCTTCGAGTTGGATCCCACCGGCCACCAGACGGTGCTGTACAGCTTCACATTCGCTGACGGATACGAACCTGTAGCGGGCGTGATCGGCGACGAAGCGGGCCACCTCTACGGGACTACCTTGTATGGCGGGACATCAGCCGACTTGTATGGCGGGACATCGGGCGGGGGCGTGCTGTTCATGCTTGCCCCAGTGGCACCGAGCGTCTCCCCCACTAGCCTAAGCTTCGGCAACGTCGGCTTAGGCTACCGAGCGAAGAAGGTTGTGACCTTGCAGAACCAGGGCATTGATCCGGTGGAGATCGGTCCCATTACGTTCACCGTCACCACTGGAGATGCGTCCCAGTTCAGCCTCGAACACGTATGTCCAGCCAGCATCGGAGCCGGGAAGAGCTGTACGATAGCGGTCATCTTCACTCCCGATGCGGCAGGCGCGGACGCAGCCACGCTAAACATCGTGACCAGCGCTCCAGGCAGCCCGATCGAGATACCGATCATCGCCGCCGGGATTAAGCAATAAGCGACAGCCAGTGCCCCATCCTAACGTCGCGATTTTCGACGTTAGGGTGGGGATTTACCAACCCCCCTGGCGGCGTGCAGCGTAGAAGGTCGAGAAAGAGAAAGAAAGAGATTAATCCGCTACCTTGAAGCAATCGCGAAGAGCACGAGCGCAGCGCGAGACTGGCAGATGGCGATTCAGATCCGCAAATTGCTTCAGCGCTTCTTACTCCACTCCACGCTCACTTAGAAAATCCTGCCCTACTACGACTCAGAACCTTAACGCAACGCCATAACGCAATTTACCGCAACAATCGCAACAGTCTTATAATCGCCCCCAGAGTGCTCATTCCCTAACTCACGGAGAACAAACCAATGGCCCGCAGTTGCTCGATCTGCAAACACCCTCAGAAGTTGGCCATCGAGGAAGCGTTCTTGCGAAACGGCCAAAGTTTGCGCGTGATCGCCGAAAGACACGGCGTCAGCGCGTGGGCTCTGCATCGGCATAAATCCCATCTAGCGGTTGCGGTGATGGCAGCGGCCAAGCGAGAGCGAAACGCGGGGGAGATCGTCGCCGGCAACTCACTGTTGATGCGGGTTGAAGAGGTTCTCACCGAAGTGCGCGACATTGCGCACGCAGCTAAGAAGGCGAAGGACTGGTCAGCAGCGACGGCCGCGTTGCGAGAGCTTCGCAACTGTTTACAACTGCTCGGCCGCATGTCCGGCGAACTGCTACAGCAGCCAACCGCGGGCGAACTGCACTTGCACCGTCATCAGCATTTACATGTCGAGGAGCAGCGCAGCGTCGAGGATCTCGATCGCGAAATCGCGGAGTATATCCGCCAAGGAACGAACGATTTTGACCCGGACGAGATCGAGCGGCTGCGCTTACTCGTGCATCCCGTCCTACAGTGACGCTATGGTAGACCATTGGATTGCGGACCCAAGGTCCGCGAATGTGCCGCGCTAAGTGTGCAGTAAGACGCTAGTTACAAAGACGGTGCCAGCAGTGTCCTAGAAATGTCCGTTAATTTCTAAGTTGACAATTGCGAAACCTTGCGCTACGGTTTCTCAGACAGTTGCAGCACATCACGGTCTAAGACCGATCGGCCCACTCGGGCCGGGTTAGCCGCTGAGTACACGGCGGCTATCACCAGGAGCACGAAAGAGTGAATCTTCCTTGACTGTCGGGGAGATATATTCTTACTCCTTGGAGCGGTCATGGCCCGTCGCGACGCGAACACCCTTCAATCCCTGCTCGAATCCTTGGTTGAAAAATCGCCTGTAGCGCAGGCGCTCGGCCTGGTGCACGTGACTAAGGTTGCCGGCGCCTTCGGACTCCACAGGGCGTCGGTCGAGCGCGAAATTCGTCTCGGTTTCCTCTCCAAGCCCGTCCGGTTCCGCGGCGGTGCGTACATCGCTATGAAAGACGTTCTCTCTTGGTGGCACGGTTATCAAACACGGCCGTACCACAGAGGGCCGGGTGTGCGCGCTCGCTCCAAGAAGGCGCGGGCTGCGACGGCGACGATTCCAGAAGTCAATCAAGAGCAATTACAGGCTTAAAGAGAAGCAGCGCGCCGTCACGGTCAATGCGGCGCGCTGTGAAGAGTTACTAACGTGGCACCAACGATGGAACCGGGAAAGGAACCAACGCCGATGACTACAGACGTTACCACTGGCGACAGCGAGACGCAAGTTTCAGCGCAGATAGTTTCAGAGATCAGGGCCAACCTCTTCGGCACGATCCGCCTTCTCAGAATTTCTTCCCGCACCACGCTCAGCTCTGCTCACTCCAAACGCCTTTTGAGCCTCGCCAGGCAGTTGGAGTCGTTCATCGATCCGATTACTACGCTGGTGGAGTACGCCACTGCGAAGCCAGAGGGGCGCTCATGAGAAGCGGGAGCAAGAAAAAGTACAGCCATCCGGACCACGTTCCGACGATAGGAGATCGGGATGGACTCCCGTTGCGTGCGTATCTTTGCGACTTCTGCGGCTCGTGGCACGCGACCAGTAATCCACCGGTACGGTGGAGACGAGGAAAGCGGCGTGCATGAAGACAGGGGTTACAGACGGGCCCGCGAAGCGACGGATCAAACTCGAAGACGGAACCTACGTTTCGTTCTTCTGGATCGAGAGCGCCGTGGTTGAGCATCTTTACAAGGCCAGTCCGGCCGCGTGGGTTGTGTATCTGGTGATCTGTAAGTACGCACGGAATACGACCCAAGAATCTTATCCTTCAATCCAGACGATGGCCGATCTGATCGGGTGCTCTCCTAACACGGTCCGGAAGGGCGTCCGGGAGTTAGAGCAATCGAAATTGATCTCCGTGAGACAGACTGGGAAGCCTGGACGTGAGCATAACGTGTACAGACTGCTCCCGGCAGCCAAAATCAGGCGTTCTACCCCTTCAGGAATTGAAGGGGCGGGTTCAAAATTTGAAGGGGCCCCTTCAAAATCTGCGCATGAACTAGAAGAAGTAGAACTAGAAGAACTTAACGAGAAGGAATCAAAAACAAAACATGGCCCCGCTGGCGCGGGGGATGAAGTTTCAAATTCATCTCTGGAAGGAAAGACTCTTCCTGACCTGACCGGTTTTTTGTACCAAGTGGAATGTTAGTGTAACGCTTTGTTGGACAAAAATCCGTAGTCGCCGTCGGGGGTGTGGGAATGTGGAAAACGGGTTTTGTTTTCCACATTCCCATGCCCCGGTTTTGGAAGGATGGCTTGCGGTGCTGGCGGCCTGTAGCCCAGCGCCGAGTGCGGCCGCTCCGTGTTGTATTCCACCCGCCATCGCTCCGTCAGAATCTGTGCCTCTTTCAACGAGTAAAAAATCTCGCCGTTCAAAAACTCATCTCTCAGCTTGCCATTGAAACTTTCGCAGTATCCGTTCTCCCACGGACTCCCCGGCTCGATGTACAACGTCTTCGTGCCTAGCTTTGCGAGCCACTTCCGCAACTCCTCGGCAATGAACTCCGGCCCATTGTCCGAACGAATGTGCTCCGGAATCCCGCGCACCAGCATCACATCCGCCAAGTTTTCGATCACCTGCAAACTCCCCAAGCGTCGCGCCACCCGCAACGCCAAACACTCCCGCGTATATTCGTCGATCACCACCAGGATGCGCAGCGCTCGCCCATCGTGCGTCATCGCCTTCACAAAATCGTAGCTCCACACGTGATTCGCTCGCTCCGGTCGCAAGCGCACACACGAACCATCGCCCAGCCATAACCGCCCTCGCGCCCGCTGTTTCTGCGGTACTTTCAGCCCTTCACGTCGCCAGATCCGCTGTACTCGATCCTTCCCCACCTGCCACCCGGCATCGCGCAACAACACCGTGATGCGCCGGTAGCCGTAGCGCCCATACTTCGCCGCTAGGGCCAGGATCGCTTGCGTCAGCTGATCTTCGTCCGCGCGCCGCAACGGCAAGTAGCGCTGTGTCCCACGCCACTGCCGCACCACTCGGCACGCCCGCCGCTCACTCACTGCGTACTCCTCGCGGGCATGCTCCACGGCGCACCGACGTCGCTCCGGGCTTAGAAGTTTCCCTCCGCAATATCCTTCAGGATCTGTTTGTCGAGCGCCAGTTCCGCCACCAGCCGCTTCAGCTTGCCGTTTTCTTTTTCCAGTTCTTTCAGCCGCTTGGCCTGGTCCATCTTCAGACCGCCGTACTCCTTCCGCCAGCGGTAGAACGTCTGCACCGTGATGTTGGCTTCCTTGCAAGCTTGTGGAGTGGTTTTTCCGTTTGCGATGCCAACTTCAATCTGCCGCAGCATCGTCACGATTTGCTCTGGTTTGTACCTCTGGATGGGCATGACCCGCTTTTCCTCCAAGTGGATTCTCTCTCATTCCACCTGGTACAAATTCCGCCGGTCAGGTCAGAATCGTCGAACGTCCGGGGCGGCAAAAGGTTGAGCAAAAAGTTGCTCAAGCTAAACGCGAGGGACCGACGCCGACGCCGGCGGCCGAAACGAACCATCACCAGCGTCTCATGCATATCATCGACACTCAAATTCAAGAGGCGGGCCTGGCGCGCGGCCATTTTGACACGCGGCCAAGAGGCGATTCGAGAACGTTCCCGCAGAGCGGCGAGTTCCGGAATGCGGCAGAGATCGCAAAGCAGGTGTACGCAAAGCTGAGCCGGGCGCAACTCGACTGGTTGGCGTACTTGAAATTATTGGAATACTCACGCCGGCGGCTCGAAGAGATCGGCTGACCGTTCACAGAAAAAGCGCATTGACGCCAAAACGTCATTCCGGTAGAGTCTCTGTCAGTGCGAGAAGCACGAGGAGAAAGAACGCTATGAAAGAGAAATCGGAACCATTGGCTAGGGCAACGATGCGGCTCCCACAGTCGCTGTGGGACGCGGTGCAGCATCGGGCAGTGGATGAGCACATTACACTGACCGATCTCGTCGCGAAGGCGCTGCGCGAGTATCTCGCGAAGAAAGGCGGCAAGCGATGAGAAGCGACGGCCGAATTTTCGCCCGCAAGGGCAGCGGTTTTTTGTGGGCGGCGTACTACTTGAGAGGCGTGGAGCACCGGGAAAGCACTGGCGAAACCGATCCCAAGAAGGCTGAGAAGTTTTTGAAAGCGCGCAGAGAGGAGGTAGGCGCGGACAAGCGCGGTTGGCGCCAGTTCAGCGGACCCCAGCAGGATCGCGTGCTGGTAAACGAGATCCTCGATGATCTAGTTGTGCAGTACAAAAAAGGCGGGAAGCGAGGCATACCGCGCGAAGTGGACGCGACCATGCAATCGCACCTGAACTGTGTCCGCGAATATTTCGGAGCGATGCGCGTGATCGAAGTACAGAAGCGCCACGTCGACGCGTTCATCGCCATGCTGCGGGATGCGAAAAAAAAGAATTCGACGGTCAATAAACGCACGGCACTCCTAATGCAAGCCTTCACCCTGGCCCGTACTTCCGACCCTCCGGTCATCTCTCGGATTTTGAAAGTTGACAAACTCCCAGAGGACAACGTTCGTAAAGGGAAGTTCTCGAATGCGGAAGCGGAAAGCATCTTCGCTGGCTTGCCGAGCTATCTGCAGGACTTCGCCCGGCTCGCCTATGAGGTCGGCAGTCGCAGTGGTGAAATCAGCAAACTGCGATGGAGTTATGTGGGACGGGACGCCATCACGGTGCCAGCGAAGGACACGAAGAACCGCAAACCGCGCATTATCGCCCTGACGCCGGAACTGCAGGAAATCATCGAGCGCCGGCGTGCGGCTCGTGTTGCTGGTTGCGAGTACGTCTTCCATCGGGATGGCCAGCACATCGGGGATTATCGCAAATGCTGGCATACGCTCTGTGTCCTGCTTGGACTGGGAGCGTGGTACTGCCGGGACTGCCGCGGTCAGGACGGCGAGTATATTTCGATGCTCGACGCGAAGAAGATTTGCGCCCGCTGCCAGAGGAGATGGACGGCCAAGAAGGCGGCGAAGTACATCGGAAAAATCTTCCACGATTTCAGGCGCTCGTGTGCCCATGAACTGTGGAAGGCCGGCAACACGATCGAGGACTGCATGGAAGTCACCGGGCACGCTACCACGGCGATGTTTAAACGCTACGCCGATCTCTTCACCGAAGAGGAAAAACAGGCGCGTCAGCGCGAGGTGCAGCGCGTCAGACGGGAGTGGAGAGAAGCGCAGCCGGACAACCTGGCGGTGATGCCGGCGCCAACCGGGTTGCAGTAAGAATTTAAGAACACGGACAGAACACGGACATTTTGAGCAAGAAGGAAGGGAGCCCGATTTCAGGCTCCCTTTTAATTTGTTTGCTTTCTATGAGTTCGATGGTTGCGGGGGGTGGATTTGAACCACCGACCTTTGGGTTATGAGCCCACAGGGAATTGGAATTACAACAACTTACAAGACGCGGGTGGCCACCTAAAAGCCTTGTAAGGAACGCTTGGGAATCGTTATTGGACAGTTAAAGGACAGGAGAGTCTCGGGGCATCTCAACTCCTGTTCTCATCGTGATTGTCGCAGATGACTACTCATCAAGAGTGAACCCACGCGGCGTCGTGAGATGGCGAGTAAAACATCTGAAAACAAAGAGTTACTTCAAAGTCAGGAATAGTTGCCCTCGTTGATTCTATCGGATCTAGGCGATCGCGGGTGAATGGCTACGCCACAATTACTACGTCACAAAATCCAATGACTCAAAAGACATTTTCTCGGGGTTGCACGGTGTACCCGATGGCGGCATATCCTTTCAGCCGTCGCTCGTACATCCGAGCCAGCATCGGAACGTACGAATCCACATAGTCGTAGACTTGAACAACATGCTTGTTGTCATGAAGTCGATGCAGTCGCCCGACATATTGCTGGAGAGTTCCTTTCCAGGAAATTGGCATAGCGAGAAAGAGAGTATCCAGCCTGGCATCGTCAAATCCTTCGCCGATATAGCTGCCGGTCGCAAGAATAACCCGCTGGTCTCCCAAGGGTACAGCGGCCAGCGCGTCGGCTGTGCTTTGGCGTTGCTTCTTGCTCATGCCACCCTTTAGGACAAACAAGTTTTTAACCACCGACGCAAGTTTCTCCGAAAAGTACTTCAGGTGTTCGGTTCGTGCCGTCAGAAGCAGGGGAGATCGCCCCGCCTCTAAGGAGCGAAGCAGATCAGCGGTAATCAGTTCATTGCGAGAGCGGTCATCAACCAGGCCAGCGTATATGTCCTGAATCGTCACATCCGAATTCTCAGGCGGCATCTGGAAGTCAGTCACTCGATGAATTACCCTGTGATCAAACGGATTTGTCTCCGTCATCTTGCGGGCGCTGAGGTTGAATCGGATTGGCCCACACTGCATGTAGATAATGGGATGGTGGCCGTCCTTCCGTGTGGGAGTTGCTGTCAAACCCACAACATACCTGGCCTTCACTTGCCTCATTACCTGCTCAAATGTAAATGCGGAAATGTGATGGCATTCATCCACAATGACTTGGCCGTACTCTGCCACATAGTCTTTGACGATTTCTTTTCTGTGCAAACTTTGAATAACCGCGACATCCACGCAGCCTGTCCGGTGTGTCTTTCCGCCACCGATTTCCCCAATTAATTTCGCGGGAAGCTGCAGAAACATTGCTAAGCGTTCGCGCCACTGGTCCATTAGCTGCTGACGGTGTACCAAAATTAAGGAATTCACTTTGCGTGCGGCGATAAGCCATGCGGCAACAGCCGTCTTTCCGAAGGCCGTGGGAGCGCACAAGATGCCTTCATCGTGAACAACTATGTCTGCAACAGCTTCCTCTTGGAGCGGTCGAAGCTGACCGTGGAAGTCCACGTCCATCGGGGTACCGGCGAAACGCTCATCCTGAATCAGTGGCTTAATTCGGTGCGCTTCCAACAAGGCCAGCAGATCAGAGAAACAGCCACGAGGCAGGGCAATGTGATTAGCGAGGTCTTCTCCGCAGGCTATCACGCGTGGCTTGTCAAAGGTTGAAAGGCGCATCGCCTGAGCTTTGTAAAATTCGGGGTTTTGAAACGCCGCGAGGCGAAGCAACCGGTTTTGCATCGCGGAAGGCAGGTCCTTCTTCTCCACATAGAGAAGATTCGCGCGAACAAGTTGAACTCTTTCCGGGAGCGGCTCTTTGATGGGCCGCTCAAGCCGGTTGCGCGAGGGCGGCAGAGTCCAGGGGTCTTGGTCGTTGTCGTCTTCGGAAATGCTGATTCTTACTCCTATCAAATCACCTGCGCGTTGGGCCTGCACAACAAGCGCTTCAGCAGCGTGAGCAGACATACGTTCAATCATCGCGAGGAACTGCCATTGATCTGCATATGGCCGACAGGAGGAATCTATGAACACACTGTTGCCCGACTGGCGCGGCATCTTTTGCAACGGCAGAGCAATCAGATTGCCGAAACCCCCTTTCGGCATGGTGTCCTGGTTCGGGAACAATCTATCGTAGGAGTCAAGGCCGACTTGATGCCGGCGCTCCATCGTTCGGGTAAGAATGGCGCATCCTAGCTTTCGCGCTGTTGTCGCCGGTATTGCCCGATCAAAGAAGATCCAAACATGACCGCCATTGCCGGATCGCGAGCGCTCCAATGCGGCGGGCACATCCAGTTCCTGGCAAGTAGCGAGAAAGGCAGCGGCATCCTCCTGCCAAGTCTTTTTATCAAAATCGACTGCCAGAAACCAGCATGTCTCGTCTGGCAGAAGCGGATAAGAGCCGACGGTGAGTTCGCCAGCCAAATGCTTGCGAACCACCTCGTCGGTTAAAGGATGAAAAGTCCGTGTTTTACGGTCGACTTTCTTGCGGTCTTCGGGTCTGCTCGCATAGTAAGCCTTCCAATCGCGATCTGCCTTTGGCATGTATCCAGTCCGACCATCGGGGTTTTCCCATCGCACCGCATAGACATCTTCCCGGCCACGGAAAAGGCTTCTAAACAGAGCAATTTTCGCCTTCGAGTCGGAAGCATGACTGACAGTATCGATTGCTGTCCCCACGCTTTGGACTAGCGTAGGCCCTTGAGTCTGGATTGCAGGAATTGGGATACCGTGCTCAGACAGAAGCTTCCGTAGGCGGTTGTTTTCCTCCCGTAAGCGGTCACATTCCACTTGCGCGGATTGAAGCTCTCTTTTGAAATTCTTTGCCGGGCATGGCTGCACAGCCATCCTACCAATCAGTGAGCCATTTGGGGGTAGCCTCGACGGACGATCCCGCTCGTACCGAGCTATCGTCAAAAGGCTTGCTTTTCATCTAATATCAATCTAATATTTAGATGGTTAATCTAATGCAAAGCCTTACGCTCAAACTCAAGCAGGCCAGCGCCGTACTGGGAGTGCCTCCAAAAGACCTTCAAAACCTGGTCCAGTTGGGGGTCATCCGTCCTGTGCGGCGCAACAGTGTGTGCTGGTTTGACACGAATCTCCTGTTAGAAGCGAAAGTCGCTTTTTATCTCAAGGAGACCCTAGGCAGTTCGAGTGATCTCCTGGCAAGATTCACCGAAGCGTTTTCGAAGAACCTTGGCAAAGCCAAAATGGCCGATTTGGGAGACGTCTGTCTTCGCTCTCGTCCGCTCAACGGAACCAGTGCCGTAGAAATCAAAATTCCAGTTCGCTCGTTGGCTCGGGAACTGGGGGACCAGATCCCTCTCGCCTCCGTTTACAAGGACCTTCCTAAGGGTCGCAAGAGAGCTGGATGGAAGAAGAGCTTCTTGCGGAGCGCCCAGAAAGCGGCTGCTGATTTGGGCGATATCTCAGAGGAACAGATTCTGAAAGCCGTTCGTGAATACCGCTCGGGACGAAAGAAGCCACCGGAGATCACTGTCGTTGCCCGGACAAAAACGAAAACGGCCTAGAGGCGTCGTCGATACATCCGTCCTGGTGGCAGGAATCGCGGGACTCAAGTCTCCTGAGATCACTCCCGAGAATCCAAGCGCCAACCTGCTCCGGAACTGGATCGAAGGGGATACGTTTGTCTGGCTGGTGAGCGACGAGATTCTTCTGGAATACAAACGAGTCTTAGGAAGGCTAGGCGTCCGCCGGCCGCTCATCGGTAAGATTGTCAATTTGCTACGGGAAGAGGCGGAACTTGTTCCTGCCACTGCTCTGCCAAACATTTCTCCCGATCCCGGAGACGATCCCTTCTGCGCATGCGCTGAAACTGGCCTGGCAGCTTTCATTGTGACACTGAATCCGAAAGATTTTCCGCAATCGCTCCTGTCAGCTCACGTGATCAGACCCGGCGAAAGCATTCCAACCACCGCCCGCCGAAGGCCACGACATACTTCACGGTAGAGTCGACGATCGTGAGCAGGAAGCAAAAAAACAAAGAATCGCGGAGGCGGGAGCGATCCGAGCTGTTGTTTGGGCGCCGTGCCCAAAGAGTTCTTTCCCAACCAACTCAGAATCAAGCTCATACATAGGGTTCAGTTCCCAGAGAATGCCACTCCGCCACTCGGCTGTACCCGACGATCTCAAGCCAGCTCTCTTCCCTTCCCTGGTCGTGTCAACTCAGACTGGAGGAAAGCCATGAAGCGATGCAGATATCAATACGGATCTTTGACCAAGAAGAACAACAGACTCTCTGAAGACGTCTGGCAGTTTCGCTTTTATGAAACGACGCATGAAGGACACCGATACCGGAGGTCGATAACTGTAGGGACCGTAGCCCAATACCCAACCAAGACAGATGCCTTGCGGATCATCGAGCCACTCCGTCTTCGATTGAATCTACATCATCGATTTGGACGACCCGTTTCAATCGGTGCTTTGATAGATCACTATATTGAACGCGAATTGCCACAACGGCGGCACTCAACACAACAATCTCATTCCTCGACATTGAAACGCTGGATTCTTCCTCGTTGGGGTGACCGGCCGCTGGAGGACGTTAGACCGGTTGCGGTCGAAGAATGGCTGCGGTCACTCACCCTGGCGCCAAAAACCAAAGTCAACCTTCGAAGCCTGTTTCACCTCATCTATGAGCATGCACGAAGATGGGAACTGACCGAGGAAATCCCATCGACCTGGTACGACAGCGGGGCGGTCGCCGTTGCATACCGCGTGTTTTGATGCCGGGCGAGATCCGCCTGCTTCTGGCGCAACTGGTCGAGCCATACCACACCATGGTTTTGGTTGCGGCAGGTCTAGGTCTTCGCGCCAGTGAAATCATGGGCCTGCAGTGGCAGGATTTCAACTGGGAGGACCTAACCGTCCTCATCAGGCGGGGAGTTGTGAACGGAAGATCGGGCGACACTAAAACCGAAGCGTCGCAAAAATCGCTGCCCATCGATCCTAGGCTCGCCCGTTCTCTGCAAGAAGTATGGAAACGCACGTTGCACCAAGGCCCTCAAGACTGGACCTTCGCAAATAAAGCTGGCCGACCCCGCGGGCAACAGAACATCCTGCACCGCCATGTGAGGCCTGCCGCATTAAGGGCTGGAATCGGAAAGATTGGTTGGCATACCTTTCGACACTCGTACTCGACCATGCTGCGAGGAGCCGGTACCGACATTAAAGTACAGCAGGAATTGCTGCGGCACTCGACGATTCAGAGCACCCTGAATACTTACACGCAAGCAATTTCCGAGCAGAAACGTAGCGCAAACAGTGTGGTGGTGGGGATTCTACTCAATGAAAATGCCTCTACGGAGCAGCCTTCCGCAAATGGGAGCTAAAAGGCACTAGATACGCTGCATTTGCAATGTCTGCAATCAGATCCAAACGACTGTCTTTGTGAGGGTTAGGATTGGTTGCGGGGGGTGGATTTGAACCACCGACCTTTGGGTTATGAGTAACCCCCGTTTTGGGTTTAAAACGGCCTTCTTGTTGGACCCAAGTTTGACCCAATATTTTGCTACTGTTCCGATGTCGTCGAAGTGCCGAGTGACTCTCGAACTCAATGGTGGGAACCAGAGGGTTTGCAGTTCGGGATTCATGGCTGAATCGTGGGAAGATCGGCCTCTCTGCAACCAAGAGTGGGACTAAAACTCAAACCGTAGCTTGGCTGGCTTGGCCCGGGGAACAAGCTAGTCTCAGACGTTCTGACGACAAACACAGAAACCTAGAAAGTGAATCGTGCTGAAAACTGCAACACGCGTGGAAGACCGTTAGGGTTGATTTCCTGCAGGGCTCCGAAATTGCCCGGACCCGAATTAGGCACCAGATAGCAGGTTTGGTTAAGTGTCGCGCCGTCGCCGCAGTTGGTGCCAACGGGGTTGTATTGCAGCTGGTTGACACCGTTGCCATTCTGCACGTAGTAGTTCGCGTGGTTGAATAAATTGAACGCCTGCGCTTGAAATTGCAGCTGCTTGCCTTCCTCGACCGAGAAACTGCGGGCTAGGCCCAGGTCGATCCGCTCCAGCCACGGGCCATAAAAGGAGTTCAGGCCGATGCCCGGCGTCGGGCCGGCGCCATTGATGCCCCCGGCGGTGTTGGCGGTGTCCTGGTTAAAGGCGGTGTCGTTGAGGTTTCCATCGACGCCGTCGCAATTGCCGTACGAGAGAGTCGAACTGGTGCATGCGGGACTTAACAAAGCCGCATACGGACGGCCGGAAGAGATTTCCATGACGCTGCTCAGCAACCAGCCGGAGAGCAGTGTGCGGCCGGTCTCCGATGTAGTCAGCTTTTCCAGTCCGGGCCGATATACGGCCGCAAAGGTGATGCGATGCCGCTGATCGAGCAGCGAAGGAGCATGCGTATTGCTGAAGTCGAACTGATTGTTGAAGTCCATGCCATCGAGCATGATGCTCTTGGCGAAGGTATAAGAAAACTGCAGCTCAAGGCCGCGGGACATGGGGCGCTGCAATTGCACAAACAGAGAGTTGTAGTGGTTTTGACCGGGGCTGATTAGTTCGGCGATCTGGCCTAGGTTGGGATTAATGCGGCCTTCGGTCAGCAGGCCATTGTCCATGTTCGGCAAGGTGATCGTCGGACCAGTACAGGGAACCGTGGTTGTACTGGGAGGACATTGGATATATGTGGTTGTGCCCTGCAAGGGCATCAGATTCAGATCGTAGGCGCTGCCCGAAAGCAGATGCACCCCGTGATTCCACATGGTCCCGACAGTCAAAGTGGTGTTAGGAAGAATCTCGCCCTCAATCTGCAAGCTTCCTTGCAATATGTAGGGCGCGCGAAACTGCGGAGAAACCAGGGATATGTCCGGAGAAGCCTGGAACAAGGGAGAGTTCGCGGGAAGAATATTGGGAAATGTCGGCAGTTGCTGGTTCGGCGGACCGGAGATGTAGCTGGCATTGACTGAAGACTGCTGCGATGCCAGTCCGTTCGAGACCACCGCATTGCGGTAGTTCAGGCCGTTCATGTTGGTGTAGAACTGCCCGAAGCCTCCGCGGACGACCGTCTTCGATGCAGGCTGCCAGGAAAATCCACCGCGCGGCGCCAGGCGAAAGAACTGGTTCGGATATTGTCCGGTGAGCGGGAAAATGGGATTTTCGACAGGCTGCGGATAGACCTGGAAGTCTTCACGCAAGCCCAATTCGAGCGTCAACTTCGGCAAAACGCGGAACGTGTCCTGCGCGTAGAATCCGTAGTACGGCACGGCAAAAGAGAAAGTCGGGATTCCCGAGGACTGACTGAACTGGTTGTATTCCCCGAGCGCCAAGTCCTGCAGATTCGAAAATTCATAGCTGCCGAGAAACGACCCGAAGTCGACGGCCTCATTCGGGTCCGCACCGCCATCGTTGTTGTCCGAATCCCAGGCGCGGTTCATATCGAAGCCGAATTGCAATGTGTGCTTGCCGATCACATAATCGACCCGGTCGGACAGGGAATACTGTCGTTCGAAAACCCTGCCAACAGAGAAAGGAGCGTTGCCAAGAACGAATGCTGCCGGACTATCCAGGATGATGGTGGGGGTGTTGGGAGCTAAGCCGGTCGGTGTCGAAATCTGGTTGTCGTCCGAACTGCTGGCGTGGAATTCGTTCAGAAGGGTGGAGGAGAAAGTGTGGGTCCATCCCAGGCCGGCTTGGAAGGTATGCACGAAGGCGTCGGCCAGCGTCTGCATTCCATAGTTCCCGACGGTCGGGTCGGTGATGACACCTCCGGGCGAATTGAACCGGTTGAAGTTGAGGCTGAGGAACAAGCCATCGCGGGAACTGGCCTGGTAGTCCAGACGCGGGGTAATGACCCAATCATTGCGCTTTCTCGCTTTGGTGCCGAGATTCGAGTTGAGCGCGTTAAGGGTGTTAGATACCTGCTGCAGATAGACGGGATTCGTCGGGTCAGCCAGGACATCGGCCTCGGTGTCGCTGCCCGGCACTGGCAAAGGGCCGTTCGGAGCGGGCAGGGTCGTTCCAGAAGGAATTCCAAAATTTGCGCTCAAGAAAGGGTCTAAGTTCGACGGAGATGTTGCTAAAGCCGAATTGATGACGGCAATCGGATTGCTTCTCAGTTGCTGCTCATAATCCACAAAAAACCACAAACGATTTCGTACGATCGGACCGCCGAGGCCGCCGCCGAATTGCTGTAAATCATCTTGCGGTTTGGGAAAGCCAGCGGCTTTATCGAGCGCGTCACTGGCTCCAGTCGCGGAGTTGCGGTTGTAATAGAAGGCGCTGCCGTGAAACGCGTTGCTTCCCGACCTTGTGACGGCATTCACGAAACCGGCTCCGCCTCCATAAATCGCCGAGTAGGGGCTTTCCGAGACTTGAAACTCCTGGATCGCGTCCTCACCGTACAGATAGGGGATGCGGTAACGGCCGATAATGTCGGCGAAGTAGTTGCTGGTCGCATTGGATCCGTCAACCGTGAAAGCACTGGATCCATTGCCATTGGCGTATCCCGAGTCTTCTCCGCCCTGTTGTCCGGCGAGGCTCACGAGACCGGTGTCGCCGTCGTAGCTGGTGTTCGGTGTGAGAGCAGCAAAGTCGGTGTATTTTCGTCCGTTGAGAGGTAATTCCTCAAGCAGTGACCGCTCCAGTACCGTGCTGGCAGAGGATTCCTGCGGACGAAGCGGCGGCGGCGTCCCGGTTACATTAACCGTGTCTGTACTGGCTCCGACGCGTAGCTTGATGTCCTGCGAAGTTGCATTTCCCACAAGAACTCGCACCAAGGCCTGAACATCGCGAAAGCCTTTGAAGCTTGCGGTGATCGAATAGGTGCCCGGCATCAGCACAGGAAAACGGTAAAGGCCCGCATAGTTTGTGTCGGCTGATTGATGAACACCGGTAGCAAGGTTCCGCACGACAACCGACGCTCCCAGTACTATCGCTCCGTTCTGGTCAACGACGCGCCCTCCGAGCGACCCCGTCAAGACCACATTCTGGCCGCTCACCCATATGCAACTTGTCACCACAACCAATACACTGCATATCGCGATGCGCTTGCCCGCGGGAAGCGCTCTGCGGCTTCGACGAATAACGGATTCTCTTCTCATCTTGGTTCCCATAAGGATTTCAAAGCCGTCTGGTGCGGGACCGTCGCAGAAGCTGCTTCCGTGCTTCACATTTGTTCATGCATCGTAGCAAGCTTGCCGCTAATGGAGGTCAACTCCACGCCATCTCCTTCCTGTCTGAGTAGAGATAGCGATCGCTCTCACTGTAGCGATGGCACTGTTGCGCAACTTCGTGATGCTCGTCTGCTTTCCCAGACTGTAATCAGTAATGTGCTGCCCAAGATCAACACTCCGCCAATGATCGCCAGCGAAGTTAATTTCTCTTTTAGCCAAATGGCCGCGATCGGAATCCCAAAAAACGTGATCAAGTAGTTCGACAGCGCGGCCTGAATCGCATCGAGCTGTTTGAGAGCCTTGAGAAAAAGAACCATGGACAGATAATTATGCAAAACAGTTAGCAAGATCAGTCCAATCCATGTTCTAAGCGAAAAATGAGAAATGTTTGCGAACACTCGAGGTTCCTGGGCCACGGTCAACGGAGTCATGATCACAAACATCGCCAGATAGGTGAAAAATAACATCTCTGTCGGGGAGTAGCGTTCCAATATCTTCTTGCCATAAGAGTTGTAAAAGGCGCTGCCCAGAGTACCTAAGAAAATCAGCACATTCCCGTAGAGATAGCCCTTGCCAAAGTTCAGAGTTCGGAAATCGATATCGGAGCACATTACAACACCGATTATTGCCAAGCCGAAACTGATCCACCGGACAGGTGTCATTTTTTCGTGCAGAAAGAGAAATGCCAGGAACGCAGTGGATACCGGCAGGGTCAACATGAGCAACGCGGCATTACTGGCGAGCGACATGCGAGTGCCCCAGGTGATAAGCACTTGTCCCGGAAACACCCCCACTGCGGCGAGTAACAGGAAAATCAGAATGTCACTGCTTCGCCTGTCGGTTTTCTTGGAACCTTTGGCTTCCAATCTGATAAGCGGATAAAGCATTATCGTGGCTAGGGTCATTGGCCCCCAGACAGTGAACAGAGAGCCGACCTGATCCTGAACCAATTTGATACACGTAAACTGCAATGCCCACATGAAATTGCAGCTGAATAGGAGTAGCCAGGAGCGCATGGGGGTCTTCATATCAACATTTCACTTAGCTCTTTCTGGGTTTGCTCTAAGGTGACTTCGATGTCTTCTGTGGTGTGGGCAAAGGAAATAGAACATTGCTTTGTGGCAAGCGGGAAAAAGTAAGTGCCGAGCTTGATCAGGTTCTTGCGCAGTTCTTCATCAAAACCGAAATCGTGGTGGCTCGCCAAGTCGTGCCAATCGCTTGGACAATGATCCATGAAGTAGATACAGAAGGCCGAACCTTGCCTCGCGACGACTCCCTTAAAACCCAGGGTACGGATGATTTTCTCCAAGCCTTCCTGCATCTTTTGTCCTAACAACTCCACATGCCTATAGACTTCTCCGCCATTCATCAGCAGACGCTCGATTGTTGCAATAGCGGCTGCGGTGGGAACTGGGTGCGCATTGTACGTACCGGCCAAGAGTACTCGTTTCGACGGTTCGGGATGGACGAACCAATCCATCAACTCCTTCTTGCCCCCGAGTGCGGCGATTGGGTAGCCATTAGCCAGAGCCTTGCCGAAGGTGACTAAGTCGGGCTTCACGCCGGCAATCTTGGCATAGCCGCCAATCCCGTGGCGGAACCCAGTCTTCACCTCGTCAATAACGAGGACAAAGCCCCACCGGTCAGCTAATCTTCGCAGTCCTTGCAGAAACCCAGTTGCAGGCTTGACGATCCCGATGTTTTGCAGAATCGGCTCCGTGATAAGGGCCGCTATGGGATACTTCTGGCAGACATACTCTACGGACTCAAGATCGTTGAAGTTAATCGGGTGAACAAGTTCTTGATGCGCGAGCGGGATTCCCGCACTGATCGGAATATAAGGGTATTCGCCGGGAGAACGCCTTGGCCCGATTACGTCAAGCGGCGTCATCAAATTACAAGAGACGTCGTCATGCCACCCGTTGTAGCCTCCCTGCATGACAACGATGTGATCCCTTTGAGTGACCGCCCGAGCGAGACGAATCGCCTGATACGTAGCTTCGCTGCCGGTGTTCAGGAACTGAACCGATTCCACCGCTGGTATATGCTGGCAGATGAGTTCCGCTAACTGGCCCTCGAGCTCAGTCGTGCCCGAGCCGTAGAGGCTGGCCCCTTTTCGCAACACGGAGATGACAGCGTCGGTAACATAGGGATCGTTGTGTCCCAAGAAGTGCGGGCCAAATGCTGCATGATAATCAATGTACTGATTCCCATCTGCATCCCAGAGGTACGCACCTTGGCCCTTGACGAACACGATCTCCGGTTGAACCGCCCGGTTCACCGAGACGACACCGCCGGGTAGGTAATGCCGATTGTGATTAAGAATTTGTACCGACTTCGTATGAGCAAATACACCCCTAGTTTGTTCGTGCCCATGAAAGAGTTCGTCCGGAGCCGGCAAACTAGCGGGACCCGCTTGAGCCTTGAAGACCTTGTCACCGTTCTGAGTTGTCATAATTTAGTGCTCCTGTGCAAGCCTCTCTAGCGGAGGTAGGACATCCCCTTCATGTGAACTATCCGAAAACTCTCTCAATCGCTGCTGGAATTTTCGCCAATATTCATATTCGGAGTCCCATCTCCCCAGTGCCGAATCGAGTCGATAGGGAGAATATTCCTCCAGCCACTCCGCCCTATAGAGCGGGCGCAGTTCCGTAATAGCATCCATCAAGTCGACGATGCGGGAATGATCCTGATGCACGATCTGAGATTCCCACTCATTCCACCATCTGTCGGCATCTGGGCGTGTCGTACCGTTTCGACGCCACAGTTCTATGAGCTCAGAAGGAGTTTGGAATTTTTGCCCGGCGTAGTCGAGCAGCCGAGCTCCCACTAACAAGCTATTTAAGGTTGTGGGATCGGCTCCGGAAGCCAAAGCATGATACAAACGAATCGCGGAGTCTTCCGCTAACAGTCGCGTCTGCCGCAAATGTCCTTGATCCTGCATCGCCTCCTTTAAGTACACGGGGAAAAATGGATCGTTCCACAAAGCAAACTGCGTGAATTCATCTCCAAGTACCTTTTGAAGGTCGGTTTCTGCCTCGGACATATTGCGAAGCGCCGCCGCAACATCTGTAGCGATAGTTGCGGGGTACATTACGTGTGCGTAGTTAGTGAAAAAATTGGCGCGGTCCATGGGAGCGTGTTGCCATGCCGCCGCTGCGCCATAGGCCATCGCAGGGAGTGACATGCGAAACAACAGTTGTCCGTCGTCCGCCCAGACCGTGTTCACCAGGCCGAGCGCGCCGGAACGCCGGCCCGCAGCCAGGAAGGTGTCTATATTTTCAAATGTCGTATTGAAATCGGGCGCGATGTTGTCATAGCTCATTACTCCCGACTCCACTATGTGAGGAACATGGTTGGCGATTAATGGCGCAAGCCAGCGCTTGTAGGTTGGATCCTCTGAGGTGTAATACCAGGCGGCAGCAATGAGTCCCGGAGGAAGATCAGGAATGATCTGGGGATATTTCACCATGATGTCGCCGAACGCGATCACATGCTTCCCGCGCTCCTGGAATAGTCGCGTAACAGTCGTGAGCTGCTTCACGAACAATGCCGATGGCGTTGCGGCCGTGCCAGCTGATCGAGTAGCTTGCTCGATTTGAAACGTCTCATCGAGTCCAATGTGGACGAACGGACTGGGAAACAAATCCGCCAACTGGCTGGCCCAGTCGGCCAGCAGAAGCAACACCTTTGGATTACCGGGATCGAATTCGGTCCCGTGCGGCTCGTCGGATAGCTCTGAATATTCTTCTACCCGAAACAGGTCGTGCTGGTGAGCGTATAGATCCAGATTAGGGATTACATCAATGTGGCGTTCGCGACCATAAGCGACAATCCGCCGCACTTCATCTTGCGCCAGGCGGCCCTCGGGATTGACGAGTGGATATCCTCTCAACTCTATGCTGTCTTCAGAATAAAGATAGTACTGGTTCGACTTCCAGCGTGAAAGAAAGTCAAGCTGCCGCTTGATCTCATCCTCTTTGGGTAATGGGCCGTGGCTTATGTCGATCATGGTTCCCCGGTACGCCAGCGATGGCCAGTCTTGAACTTCAACTTCTGGAAGGGACGCCTCGGCCGCGTTCCCCTCGATCAACTGGCAAAGCGTTTGTACCGCGTAGAACAACCCGGCCGACGAGGTGGCTTGAACCGTACCCCCATCCGGCGTCACCTTCAGAGTGTAGGCTTCACGGGATTCCGGTCCCGGCTGTTCGCCGGGGAGCGGCAGGGCGCTAACCTCGCCGGTCCGCCTCAGCACGATCAACTTACCCGACGCTTCGCCCAGGGAGACGTGGACAGGTTCTTTGGCCACATCGGAAAGACAACTCGACAACTGTTCCGCAGCGAAGCGATCCTCAATGCTAGGTTCTCCCACCAATCGGATGCTGAGGCCTCGTATTCGAAGCTGTCGCACCCCATAATGTATCTGTTGCGGTTGAGGCAAAAGCACATTATGCCCAGCAATGGCCCATGCACTTATCAGAAAAGCCCAACCTAAAATAGGAGCACAAAGCAACCAGCGCACAACTCTTCGTCTTCTAAGGCTGGCCCATGTCTTTCGCGGTCCTGACTGAATTATTGCCACCATGAACTTAAGTGCCTCTCTTTACTCGGAGCATAACCACTCCATGCTGAGGAACAAGCGCGGTGTACTTCTCTCGGAAGTTTCCGAGATCGTCTTTCGCCCACAGGTCTCGCAAAGCTAGAGAATTGCCAAGGCCAATATCTCGAAAGTCTATGGTCACCGGCATTGCTCCCCAGCCCCGGTTAAACATTCCCACTGCGATGCTTCCATCGTTCAGGGGCTTCGCCCACACCTCCAAGGGCCCTTCTTGTTTGATCCGGTGGCCCTGGATGCCAAGTGGATCTTGGTCTATCGCAATGACCTCCGGGTTTGTTAGAAGGGCACGCGTCTCAGCGTCCATGGCTACCAAATTGTTGCCAGCCATAAGCGGAGCCGCGAGGATGCACCACAAACTCATGTGCGTCCGATACTCGTCAGTGGTCATCCCCCCATTACCGATTTCGAGCATGTCGGGATCATTCCAGTGGCCGGGTCCCGCAAACTGCTCCAGGCCGTTCTGCCCGAATCCAAGTTCCGACATCACGTAGTAGTCGTCGCGAATGTCATCGTCCGTACGCCAGAGGTTGCCACCCACCGAGGCACCCCACTGCCAACTCTTCTGCATTCCGTATTGGCACATGGCATACACGATGGGCCGACCGGTCTTCTTCAGCGCATCGCCCATTTTCTTGTACGCCGCGACCTGATCGCCCATTCCGTCATAGCTGCACAGGTCGTACTTCAAGTAATCCATTCCCCAATCGGCGTAGGTTTGGGCATCCTGTTCTTCATGACCATAGCTCCCTGCGTAACCCTCACAGGTTTTCGGGCCGGGCGAAGAATAGATTCCCATTTTCAAGCCCTTGCTATGAACGTAATCAGCTAATGCCTTCATGTCAGGAAACTTTGCATTTGGGCGGATGTGGCCGGAAGCATCACGACTTCCCTGCCAGCAGTCATCGATCAGGACATACACATATCCGGCAGACTTCATGCCAGTGGCGACGATCGCGTCCGCCTGGGCCCGCACTACTGAATCGCTCACTTCACAAGCAAAATGATTCCAACTGTTCCATCCCATCGGCGGAGTGCGTGCCAGGATGGAATCCTGAGCGCAGGTCAACCCGGTCCAAGACAACGAAAGGAGGATGCTGAGCAGGAAGGCCGGACCGTGTTTTGCAATCTTCATTCTCATACCTCGTGCGACGACAGCAGTTCGTTCAACGCTGCTCTTATTGCCCCCGCGGTTAACGAGTTGTGGCAGGAGCTCTTCAAACCGTGACGAACATTCTCGTTCGCAAATGTAACGCAAGCCCGAAACACATTGCTGCTTCTCCCGTCAGGGTGCGCAACCGAGGCTAGAAAGCTTGCGTCCTAATGTCAAACGCGCCGATTCAAGCGCGGCTTCGTTCATCGTCCAATCGTGCCAGTTCGGATCATTATTTCCGGACGATGACAGCGAAACCATGACTTTCCTAACAAACGTGGCTTGACCGCAGGCACGGCTCCTAAGCGCTCGAATGTACTCATAGTCCTGTACGCCGTCGCGCAGATACTTGAGCCGCATGGAAGGGGCTACACCTTGGTAAGCCTTCGTACTTTGCAGGCCAGCCAGCTCTCCTGGATAGACCAATATGCCCTCGCCGGGAAAGTAATCGCCCGGGGAGGTATTTCCCGAGGACAAAGCACTAATCCATGCATCTGCTTCGGAATTCCAGTTGGAGACAGCCCAGTAATTCATACCCGTTAGCCCAAGGCTCTGGCTGAGGAAGCCCGGCCAAATGCGGTAATCGATCGGAAGGAAATCCAGTTCCCACTTGGGCGAGTAAGTATCGATCACCTCATCTGTATAAGACCAGACTTTGTCCCCCTTGTTCAGGACATAGGCCACATTATTCGTTCCGTCGGTAGAGACCAGTTGGGCGCTATCATAGTCTTCGGGCAACATTGTCCAAACGTCTACCGCGGAACGGCCAGTTCCCAGACCGTCGTCGAAAAGTTCGGAAACTGGCTGCTGCGACACCACGTTGTCGACACCCACTTGGCCTGGCACACCGGTCACGACCGCTTGGTGCAAAACCTTCGCCCATGCAATCACTGACTGGTAGTACGCCTCGTTCGAACAGCTAGACTCTGGATCAGCCGTGTAGTCGTTCAAGTAGAGGCCTATTGGTTGGGCGTCCACTGCGGATTGCAAAGTCTGGAGGGAAGGAGGGTCAGGTTTGAGATGCTCGCCGGCGCAGTTGCCGTAAGAAACGTTTTCATAATAGCCCAAGTCGAAGTTATTCAGCCCATGTCGGCTAATGTCAGTGCTTTCGCTGGCCAACGCCGTTCCCGCGGTATCAGGCATGATTTTATTTCTGAGAAGTTCGGCCTCTATTCCCGCCGCTAGTGCGCCGCCTGCGGACAGATTGCTGTCGCCTCCCCCGAAGAGGGACTTCAACGACGGCCGCAGCGGCAGCGTGAAATTCCATACTGTCAGCTTAATTATGCCTTCGACAGATCCCCAGCCGCTAGACACGGCATAAGTGCCCGTGTAGTTCCCCGCTGGGGTTGCACGCGGCACTAAGGCGTCAACCCAGAAGACAACATTCTTGCCGGCGGCCAGGCTAGGGAGTTCAAACTGATAGGTCGCATCGGCCTTGGGGGGCATCCCAGTCTCGGGATCAATGGCTGGGATTAGTGCGTCCGGGAACGTATCGATTCTAAGGGGTGCCACCTGGGTTCCGTTGTCACCGTTGTAGAACCATGTGGGGCAGAGGTTGGGGGCTGGCGGACAGCTTTCAAAGTCCAGCACGCTATGTTGGTCGCCTGGCACGGTTATGTAGGACTCTCTGTATAGAATCAGATTCGCCCTAAAGATCGTCGCACCGCTCGGGCCAGTCAGGTGGTTCGGTATAGATAAGCGGACATTCGTAAGCCCTCCGGCTGGAGCCTTCACTGCTATTTGAAAGGGTACGAATTCTCCGCGACTGCCGTAGATGGTGACTGCAGTTCCGCTGCCCGCCGCATCGGTTGGCCCAACTCGGAGCAAAGAGCTTGGAACAGCCCACACGATGGGAGCCGCGCCAGGAGCCGTGCTTTCCTGTGCCCGGCCGAGTCCCACTAATGGAAGGATCGCAAGGCAACTTACAACTGCCACCCAACTGCGCGGGCTCGCGTAGTAGCCACGTTGAATACACGTCATCGATGTCTCATTCATTAAAGATGTCGCGTATGTTCAAACTCTTCCTAACGATCTGCCCGAGCTTCCCGGCGGTAGCTCGGGCAGGAACGGCTGAGTTATCTCCGGCATTAATCGGTGTCATCCACCTCAATGGTCGCAGTAGCGGTGTTGCCCGCCGTATCGGTTGCCACGGCCGAGACGTCATACCAGGCCGCACTAAGGGTGGCGAAGTTGAAAGTGGTGGTATACGGAGCCTTGGTGATCGCCGCTCCTGCGTTTTCTTGGTCGCTGTATCCCAGATCGATTACGAATTGCACGCTTGCTACACCACCCACGCCTCCCGAAGCAGTGGCCGTCAGCGTGGTGACTCCGGACACAGTGGCATTGTTCGCCGGCGCCGTTATGGACACGGTGATCGGGCTCGCAGAAGTGACCGTCAGCGTCGCCGTGTTCGAGGTAATCGATCCGCTCTTGGCCGTGATGTTTGTCGAGCCCGCCGCCACCCCGGTGGCTACGCCGGTCGACGCGATCGTTGCCACTGTCGTGCTCGACGACGCCCATGTCACCGAACTGGTGATGTTCTGAGTGGGGCCGCTCGAATAGGTTCCTGTAGCCGTGAACGCCTGCGTCCCGCCTGCCGCGATTGAGGCGCTCGCTGGCGTTACTGCAATCGAAACC
>PLBE01000141.1 GCA_003134435.1 Acidobacteriaceae bacterium | reverse complement strand
CCATCTGCGTCAGATAGCTCATAGTCGACTCGCCGGAGTAGTTCTGCCAGTTGGTATTGGTGGTAAACGATGCGGCCGTATTAAATGCCAAAGCCGGCGGCACGCCCCCAAACTTCTGCGGATTCCACCAAGGCAGCACCTGCTGCGCGCGCTGCAGCAGATAAAGCAGCAGCATGGAGGCGCCGCTGAACAGCAGCATGGCGACGGCGTATTCCGTCCAGCGCATCTCGTGGTCTTCATCGACTCCGGTCACGCGATACAGCAAGCGCTCCAGCGGACGCAGCACGGGATCCAGAAAGGTGCGCTCCCGGCTGAACACCCTCGCCATGAACACGCCGAGCGGCTTGGTGATCGCTAGAATCAGAGCCAGAAATACGAAGATCTGTATCCAGCCATTGGTTGTCATTTCAAAAATTCTCCGGTCGCAGCAGGGCGTAGAGCAGGTAGACCATCAACGCCGCACTTACAATGAGCATGACGATCGATTCAGCATTCATAAGGATTGCCTCAGACGATTTTTTCTCAACGAATACGATCGCAGAACTCCACATATCCGACCGACAGCAGGAAAAACGCTATCGTAACCACAACAAAGATCAGATCGAGCACACAACCTCCTCCAAATGCAAACTAATACTCGCTACCATCGACAACCCGATCGTTCAGAATTTCACCATGATATCGATGTCGACCAGCGACTCATCCCGGCGCAGGTCCGGGAACCATACCGTGCTGCCTTGCGCCCCGCAGGCGGTTTGCGCGCCGCTGAGGGTTAAGGAACCAGACGTATTCCCGTCGTTACACGCAAAGAACTGCGGAGAGCCGTTGTTGGTATAAGGAACTCCTCCGGAACCCGGTGGCGTAACTCCGCCGCGTCCAGTCCAGTAGGGCACGCTGGCATGGCGGTAATCATACTCCCAGCGGAAGGTGAGCCATTGCCTGGGCATGTAGTCGTACGTGATCGACGCATCCCACGCCTTGAATGGGTCTGATGGATTTCCGCTAAAGTAAGGCGCGTTGATCGCTGCCGATGACGCGGTTTCACCATTGATGGGTGGAAGCAGGACCAGATAGCGTCCGGGATTGTTGATCATACCCCCTCCCAAAGTTAGCCCATGCGTATCCTTCTTGAACCAGGTGCGGTCGTATAGCATCCAGCCTGCGAAGCTCTGCTTGGGATTGATTCCCGGTCCAAAATTATCCCCACCGAGTGATTTCGAGTCCCTGGTGTCACCGTGGCAGCCGACACCTTGCAAATACACGCCTGTCGACGTAGTCGTGCTGGGACCAAATTCGCAACCCAGATCGCCAGTGAACGAAAAGGCCATCTTGTCGAGGGTCTTTCCCGGTTTGTCGTAATACTTGATCTCGATACTGTTGTCGGTGTGGATGCGGCCGCGGTTCGGTATGTAGAGATCGTCATGGCCCAGGCCGTAGTTATTGGAAATGATGTTGACCCAGGGCCTCGGAGTCCACTTGATCTGTCCGCCCAGGCCCTTTCTCGAATTCGATGAGCCGTAAGATTGCCATCCATTGATAAACCATGGCTCAATTTTCAGGTGAGGATTGGGGAAAATCTGGACTCGCACTCCCTCGAAAAACCAGGGCGTATTAGAGGACACATACGACGGCTGATACGCCCAGTTATCGAAGTTGTAGTAACTGAACAGACCGACATATGACATGAAGATTCCGGCGTCAATATTGATTCCGTCGAGCGCGTTGATGTGATAACCGCCATACGCTTCCGACAAGTAACGGTCGGCATCGCCGATGTTCCATTGTCCTTTCGAGTAGCTGGGATCGTTGCGCACCGTCGCCGTGGAATACATGCCAAACTGAGTCATGAATCGTGCCCGGACGTTATCAAGGTGAAAGTCGCCGCCGATGCCGAGTTGTTCCAATTGGAGTTCGTTGGAGCGAAACAGCTCGCTTGATCCGCCCATCGAGTTATCAATGGGCTTATTAAAATCGTAGGTGTAAGTAAGATCGGCGCGGATTTCCGGAGTGAAAAACTTCGAATCGAAAGCCGTATCTTTGTTGCGCGGATTGCCGTTGAGCCAGCTCCAATCCCAATCCGAGAAAGGCGCAATCTTTTCTTTCTTGGCGGGTGCTCCGGCGGAATCGCTCGGCGCCTGAGCGATCGCAGGTTGCGCGATCGCCGGCTGCGCCAGCGACGGTTGAGTCGAAAAAGGCGGAGCCAACGAAGCCGCGCTTAAGGGGCCGTCTGGAATATGCGGCCCCCTGGTTACGGATTCCGCCTCCGCTGGCGACACTGGCGCTGACCGCGCATCCCGCTTTTGGAGTTGCGCTTCGAGTTGCTCGATCCGTTTCTTCATGGCGTCGAGCTCTCTCATAATGTCAGGCGGAAGGGACGAATCGGCAGCCCCTCGATCGGCAACCGGCGCCACGCCCGACGATTGGCCCCCGGCGCTGTTGGTGCCGGAGGCGGTCTGCTGCCCATGCAGCGGAAGGCTGAGAAAAGCAGCGGCGAGTAAAACTAGAGCCGAGCGTTTTGCGGTTGTGGTTGCTGTATTCGCGATTTCATTTTCCTTGCGCATAAAAATAGCTTCTCCAACGCTCACATTCCGGACGCGACGACACATCTGCGCCCAAAGAGCCTGTCACTATGCCATCGCCAAATTAAACAGCCTTCGTCATAAGGACGAGCTAAACAGTTCGTAAGGAATTCATAAAGGCCCATGTGGCCCGGACACTCCTGTCCGCGGCATTTGCCTTTTCCTATCGGGTGGATAGATGCCGCACAGAGCTGCAGCAGGTTTCAATGAGTACTGGGAAGGTCCAAAGGCAAGCAGCGTCGTGATTGTCCCGCTAGTCGCCGGGCTCGAAGCGGTACCCTACCCACGGGTCGGTCACAATGTAGCGCGGGGAATTCGGCGCGGGCTCGAGCTTCTTGCGGAGTTGCGCAACGAATACGCGCAGGTATTCCACCTGTTCCGTGCTTTCGCCGCCCCACACCGCGGCCAGCAGAGCGCGATGAGTTACTACCTTTCCAGCATGACGTACTAGATACATGAGTAAGTCAAATTCCTTCGGGGTGAGGTGGATAGCGCGGTCCTTCACGGAAACGCTGCGGGCTCCGGGATCGATCTTGAAATCGCCCGCTTCGATCGGCTCCAGTTCCGACGCCTCCGTCCGCGCGCGGCGAAGATTCGCGCGCACCCGCGCCAGCAACTCCTCCATACCGAACGGCTTGGTCACGTAGTCGTCCACGCCCGCGTCGAGAGCCTTGACTTTCATCCGCTCTTCGCCTCGCACCGAGAGCACGATAATCGGAATTTGCGTTTTCGCCCGCAGCCGCCGGCACAACTCCAACCCGTCCATATTCGGCATCGAAAGATCTGTGATCACGAGGTCCGGCGCCCAGTCTTTCATGATCTCCAGCGCAGTCTCGCCGTCGTTGGCCACGCGAATGTCATACCCGTGGCTGGAGAGCGAAGTCCGCAGCACTCGCGTAATCTGCGATTCGTCGTCCACCACCAGGATGTGTTTATGCTCCGACATTCTTCTCCACGCCGGGTCAGCCCGGCTCCTGAGTCACGATGTGCACGTCGACGGCCGGGGCGTCGCGCAAAAACTGATGAATCGCCGAAAGATAGAAATATCGCTTCCAGCCTCGCGTCGCCGAGCGCCCAAAAACCACCTGCGTGATGTGTTTCTCGTTGACGAATTCCGCTACCGCGTGGGCCACGCTTTTCCCCTTCAGCCGCACGATGGTCGCGCCCACGTTTTCCGCGAAGCGCACGTTCGCGGCCAGAGTGCGCTGATTTGCTTCGCTGGCATCCTGCCCCAGATCGGTATAGACCACAAAAAGTTCGGCATTCAGAGCGTGCGCCATCCGCGCCCCGCGGGCCACCAGATACTGCGCCGCCGGGTTCGAGCTGATGCATACCGCGATGCGTTCGCGAATGGCGACCGCGCCGCGATCCTTCTCCTCCTCTCCGCGATGCTGCTCCAGACTTAGGTCCACCTGCTGAGCAACCTGACGCAAGGCCAATTCGCGCAAGGCGATCAGATTGGTCTCGCGGAAAAAGTTTTCCAGCGCCCGTCCCACGCGCTCCTGCGGATAGACGTCGCCGCGCCGCATCCGGTTCTGCAACGCCTCCGGCGTGAGATCGATCATCACCACTTCGTTAACCCGCTGCAGCACCCAGTCCGGAACCGTTTCCCGCACTTGAATCCCCGTCACTCCCTGCACTGTCGGCGTCACGCTCTCCAGATGCTGAATGTTCATCGTAGAGAGCACGTCGATCCCCGCATCCAGCAGTTCGAGTACGTCTTCATATCGCTTGCGATGCTTGCTGCCTTCGATGTTGGTATGCGCCAATTCGTCGATCAGCGCGACTCGGGGCTTGCGCGCGAGAATGGCATCCACGTCCATCTCCTCGAAAAGCGCGCCCTTGTACTCGATCTTCTTGCGCGGCACAATCTCCAGACCCGTGACCAGTTCCCCGACTGCTTTGCGCCCATGGGTTTCCACCACTCCGATCACCACATCTTCGCCGCGCGCATGGCGCCGGATCGCTTCGGTCAGCATGGTGTGAGTCTTGCCCACGCCGGGTGCATATCCAAGAAAGAGCTTGAACCGGCCGCCCTTGTTGGCCGGCGAAATTGTCTCCAACCACTGCTCGGGAGTCTTGGGCATCGCGATTATTGTCGTTGAGACATTCGACTTTGTCGAATCTCGTTACTTATCGAATCTCCGCGCAAGTGGAAAGCCCTCAGTTACAATCGGCTCGTGACGGCTTCCGCCAGATCCTTCTCCGGATCGTTATATGGATACGCGACCGCGCTGCTCTGCGTAGCCGGAATCACGCTCGTCGGCTATCGCTGGCTTCACCTCAACCCGACTACCCTCGCGCTCGCTTACCTGCTGGGCATCCTCGCGATTTCGGCTTCCTGCGGCCTGCGGCAAGCGGTCTTCATGTCGGTGATTGCCACCCTGGCATTCAATTATTTCTTCCTGCCTCCGATTGGAACTTTTACCATTGCCGACCCGCAGAACTGGGTCGCGCTTTTTGCCTTCCTGGTCACCGCCGTCACCGCCAGCGAACTATCCGAGCGCGCCCGGCGCGGCGCCCGCTCCGCCAACGAGCGCCGGCAGGAACTCGAACGCCTCTATGCCTTCAGCCAGTTGCTGCTTTCGAGCGACAGTCCGGCCGAATTGTTGAACCTGATTCCACGCTACATCGTCGAGTCCTTCGGCGTCCGCTCCGCGGCCGTCTCGCTCTCCAGTCGCAGCGACGTCTATCGCTCCGGCCCCAGCATCGATGGGTTGGAAGCGGCCGACCTTCAACTCATCTGTTTGCGCGGTGAACCCCGCTTCGACGCCGTTCGTGAAATCGCCTTCATGCCCCTGCGCATGGGCATGCGCGTGGTCGGAGGCCTGGGCGTGGCCGGCTCCGCGCTTTCCAGGCAGACGCTCGAGGCCATCGGCAGTCTGGTGGCCATCGCCATCGAGCGCGCCGGCGCCGTCGAAAAGCTGAGCCGCGCCGAGGCCTCCCGCGAAAGCGAACAACTGCGCTCCGTCCTGCTCGATTCGGTCACCCACGAATTTCGCAGTCCGCTCACCGCCATCAAAGCTTCGGTAACCTCGCTGTTAGGCAGCCAGATACATTCGCCGGAGGAGAAGCTGGAACTCCTTACCATCATCAACGAAGAAAGCGACCGCCTGAACCGCCTGATCGGCGAAGCCGCCGAGATGGCCCAGTTGGATGCCAGCAAAGTTGAATTCCGCTTCGCCCCTGCGCCCATCGACGGCCCGGTCGAAGAAGCCCTCGAAGAGTTGAAGCAACTCCTGGTACAGCATCCCGTGGATGTCAGAATCCCCGCCAACCTTCCGCCAGCGCGAATGGACTCCGCCCATATCAAAGAAGTCATGGTCCACTTGATCGAGAATGCCGCCAAATACTCACCCGCGGGCGCTCCCATTCGCATCACCGCCGAGGCCAAGGACCAGGCACTCACCGTCAACATCGCCGACCGCGGTCCTGGCATCGACGACTTCGAGCAATCGCTCGTCTTCGAAAAATTTTATCGGGGAAGAAATCAGCGCGTCCAAGTCCACGGCACCGGCATGGGCCTCGCCATCTGTAAAGCCATCGTCGAAGCCCACGGCGGGCACCTTGGCGTTACCAGCCAGTTGGGACATGGATCGGTTTTTTACTTTAGTCTGCCGGTGGGCTGATGAGGCGAATGGAGGGAGCCGCGCTTTCCCAAAGCATTCAAACTGATCCGATACCCGAATGAACCGTAGACCCTTGCTCAAACTTCCGCGATGGAAGATCGCAGCTTTCTCCCTGGCCGTCCTGTTGGGTATAGGCGCGATTGGGGCTTACCGGTTTCTAAATCCATCGGATCCGCCCGACGAAGATCCTGATAATTCCTCTTACAACCTGACCAAGACAGTAATCGCAGCCGGAATGCGCGATATGGACAAGGCGTCGCTGTCGCCAGACGGCTCCAGTGTGCTGATTGACCGGAGGGAAACGAAGCAGGACTTGTCGGAAACGCGGTGGCTCGAGGTCCACGATACGAGATCTTTCAGGACGCTGGCGACGATCCCGCTGCCGGCGATACCACCACCATCGCCCTCGATGCCGCCGAAGGTGGAGTTTACATCTCAGGCGGTTCATTACTGCAATGGCGGGAAAAGCATCCTTGTCTATGAAAGCGGCTTTACCTTTTCCGTCATTGACGCTCGCACTTATACTCAAAAGAATTCCATCACTCTGCCGGTGACGATCGACCGGTCGGCAGACAACCCACTTTATGTCGATAAGCCCGCCGTCGTTTTGGCCAGTAGCTGCGCCGCCAATGCGCCAATCGCAGCCGTGGAGCTGGTATTCGGGCCGTTTGGAACCGGCGTAACCAAGGTTCTTGATCTCGAGAACGGCACGCAAATATCGGAGTTTGCCGCGGATGTGTTCGGATATCCGGTCAACATCGATGTCTCGCCGTCAGGAGCAAGCGCGGCAATCCTGGTCGCGAGATTTCAGCTNNTCCTCGATCTGAATACACACTCCGTGCGCCGCCGGACTCTATCCGGTATGGACGGCGCCCGCGTGGCTTTCGCGGGAGAGGATGCGGTTGCGGTCGCGGCCCGTGATGAGGAGAACGCAGGCCCTCAAAGCCGCGACCTTCCCCAAGCGAAGCCGGACATCGCGTTGTTCGACATTCGCACCGGCTTAGTTTCGCAGCGCTTCGCGGATCCGGTAAACGGCGCGCGAGCGTTTGTCGCGGCGTCCTCCGACGGGCGCTTGCTTCTCGGCTATACCGGCAAGGAGTGGATGTACCGCGAGGGTGGGGGAAGCTTTCGCCAGATTGAAAGGGCGTGCTTTACGATCTGGGATCGACAGACCGGCAAGATGATGGCGCAATCCCCTGGACTCCAGGTCTTCAAAACCGACTACAAGATGCTTGACAGCTCGCATTTCATCGATTGGCGGCCCACCATCGAGTACAGTCGGCAGGGCAACGCGGTCTTGGTGAGTTGGCCGGGATTTTGGACCAAACGCATTGAGGTCTTTGCCATAAACCGAGTGGAAGCGCTGCGGAAATGAGCTACAACTGTTCTTCCGCTCGGAAACCCTATTCGATTGGGCTCCTCCCCGGCGCCGAGTGAAACGGATCGTCCTGTGGAGCGTCCGAACCATCCTCCGGACTGGGAATATCCAGATTGACCACGACCGGCTCCTGGCCGCTGCGCACGATCACGGCCTCGACCGGCTGGTCTTTGCGCGCATTCAGTTCCTGGTGCGGCACGTAGGGCGGGACATACACGAAATCTCCCGGCCCCGCCTCATCCACAAACTCCAGTCGATTTCCCCAGCGAAAGCGCGCCCGCCCGCGCACCACGTAGATCACGGTCTCCAGTTCTCCGTGATGGTGCGGACCAGTCTTGGCGTTGGGATGCACGACCACCGTTCCCGCCCACAGCTTCTGTGCGCCCACCCGCGCTCGTGAAATGGCTTCAGCGCGAGTCATGCCGGGAGTCTGCGGAGTGTTGCCGTCCAGTTCTCCGCTGCGGACAATTCGTAAGCCGTGGATCTTCCAATCAGGAGTTTCGTCGGCGCACATAGGCGTTAGGAAACCTCCAGCGTAGCCGGCATTTAGCTCTGGTGGGCCCACTAGGATTTGAACCTAGAACCAACAGATTATGAGTCTGCTGCTCTAACCGTTGAGCTATGGGCCCCCGCTCCCATATCTTACACATTCGGGGCGCGGCCGCGATTCGATGATTCCCGCGCCGCTGGGCCTGGCAGTCCCTGGATGTCTGTTGAACGGTTCGAAGCCGGCGCAAACGATTGGGCCGCTGCAATAATCCGCAGCGGCCCATCCGTAACACCGGTTTAAGCGCTCAATTAGACGTGCACCGAAACGCTATTCGAACTGGACGATGACGATGACGACAATGATGATGAAGTCTCTCCCACGTTTTGTTTGATCTGCTGCTGCATGGCGGCAAATGTGGTCTGAGCCGTCGTGAGGTCGCCGGACTGCAACGCTGTTCCGAGTTGGTCCATTAACTGACTGATCTCACTCTCTCCGCTGCCGCCGCCACTGTGATGATGATGGTGCCCGTGCGCCGCCTGAGTCTGCGCCGCTTGACTCTGGAATGCCTGCTGAATCGCCGTATAGTCCTGCCGGGCACCCGATAGATTGCCGGCTTGCAGATCCTTCGAAAGCTGGTTGAAGGCCTCTGCGATCGGACTGTTGCTCTGCGCCGACGACGTCGAACTGTTCTGGGGCTGCAGTTTTTGTAACGTGGCAAAATCCGACTGCGCCGCAGTGAGATTTCCCGATTGCAGATCTTTGCCTAGCTGCTGGAAGGTTTGTTGGAATTGTTGAAAACTGCTTTGCACGTTTTGCGTATCGTAAAAGCTGCTGCTGGAAATTCCCGAAACTGACATCCTTATGTTCACCTCGTGTTTCTTCCAGTAGAACGGTTCGTTCCCATTTTCGGATCGGCAGTTGTCGGTCTGAACTTTAGTCGCCGCGGCTCACGGAAGTAACTCACTTAAGTGCTCGGCTGGCGGCCGCTTTCGTACCCGCCGTTCGGCAGCCTGATTGCTTCCTGAAATTGTTCATCCGTGACTTGTACATCCGTAGGGCGGAGTACGGTTGGCACGCGTCCTGCGCCCGGCAGGAGCCCTTACGACGCTGGGACGCGGCACGAGGTACTACTGTGACGGTGTGCTCGCTGGCGGGGGCGCCACTGGAGGCGCCGCCGGAGCAACTTCCGGCGTCGGACTGTTGTTCACCAGGTCTTTCAATTCCTTGCTCGGCTTGAAGAACGGGATCTTCTTTGCCGGAACCTCCACGCGTTCGCCGGTTTTCGGGTTCCGGCCCACCCGCGGCTTGCGCTGGCGCGTGCGGAAACTGCCAAAGCCGCGGATTTCAATCTTGTCGCCCACTCGCAGCGAGCGCACCACGCTGTCAAAGATCGTATCCACTATCACTTCGCTGTCTTTGCGGGTGAGTTCCGCCAGCCGGGAAACTTCTTCGATCAGGTCAGCCTTCGTCATAAGCCTCTTTTACTCCCTGCCTATAACCTTCTCAAATTTAAGGGCTTCTGCGCAAGTACAGTTCCCGGTTCTCAGTTCTCAGTGAACCACAGCCGGGCCGGTGCTTCTGAGAACTGAGAACTCAGAATTCGGCAACTACTTCCAGAGATAGTAAAAACCAACCTGCTGCTCCAGCATCTTCTCCCGGGTAGGCAAATAGTCCGAAACATCGCCAAATAATAAATCCAGACCCGACCGTCTCTCCTTGGGCGGGTAGACCAGCGTCGGTTCGCCGGAGATATTCACCGCCCGCGCCGTATCCTTCACCGCTCCCTCAAAATCCGCAATCTGATCCACCAGCTTCAAATCCGCCGCCTGCTGGCCGGTCCAGACCTTGCCGTTGGCGATGGCGCGGATGTCGCCTTCTTTCGCATGCCTCCCATCCGCCACCGCCTGAATGAACTGGGTATGCATGTTGTCAATCAAGCCCTGCATGTATTCGCGTTCCGCCGCAGTCATTTCGCGCGTCGGGCTTCCCGTATCCTTGAATTCGCCCGCCTTCATGGTAATCGCGTTCAGCTTCGCCCACTTCAATAGCTCGCCATAGTTCACCCACTCGGCAATCACTCCAATCGATCCCACCACGCTGCCTTTGTCCGCGTAAATCTTGTTGGTGGCTGACGCTACGTAATATGCGCCGCTCGCGCCTACCGTCTCAATCGAGGCCACAATCCGTTTCTTTTTCTCGTCGCGAATCCGCTTCACTTCGCGGTAAATCTCCTCCGACGCAGCCACCCCGCCTCCGGGAGAGTTCACATGAAGAATGATGGCCTTGACGGAATCGTCGTCGGCAAACTTCTTCAGCTGGGGAACAACCTGTTTGGGCGAGAAAATTACACCGTCCAGATCCACCACCGCGATCTTGGAGCCGAAGCCGGTAAACGATTCTTCCTCGCGCCCGCCAAAACTCAGGTAGACCAGCGTGAACACCGCCACCACGAACAGCGCAAACAGCCCGCCGCCCACGAGAACCCATATCCAAACCCGCGAACGCCCTTCAGCCATGATCCCACGAGTGTAGCACCGCTTGGATTCGGCAACATTCCCTAACCTCGCCCGTAACAATTTTTCCGCCCGTACCTGATCCACTCTGCGGTTAGCGCCCCTTTTTCGCTAGAATTCAAACTGCAGGCTTTGAGGGCAACCCACGATGAGATTCTTGCGTCCTTTTATTTTCGGAATTATTCTGGCCGCCGCCTTTTTCTATTTCACCACGTACCGCGGCGCCACGCTTCACGCTCCAAGCTGGATCAGCCGTCCCCAGCACGTCGAAATCACCGAAGCCGCCGGCTCCGAGTCTTTCGACGCCGAAGAGCAGAACAACATCACCGTCTACCGCAAGAACATCGCGTCGGTCGTTAACATCACTTCCCGCGTCATGACCTTCGACTTTTTCTATGGACTCGTCCCGAACGAAGGTCAGGGCTCCGGCTTCGTCATCGACAAAGAAGGACACATCCTCACCAACTACCACGTCATCGCCGATGCTCGCCAGGTCGAGGTCACGCTTCACGACCGCAAAAAATATAAGGCCACCATCGTCGGTACCGACAAATCTCACGACCTCGCTATCGTCCAGATCAAAGCCCCCAACCTGCAGCCCATGACGCTCGGCGATTCCACCAACCTGCAGGTCGGCCAGAAAGTTTATGCCATCGGCAATCCCTTCGGCCTCGCCGGAACCCTGACCCGCGGCATCGTCAGTTCCATCCGTCAGGTGCAGGAGCCCGACGGCCTGGTCATTGACGAAGCCATCCAAACCGACGCCGCCATCAACCCCGGCAACTCCGGAGGCCCGCTCCTCAACTGGCACGGCGAAGTCATCGGCATTAATACGATGATCGCCTCCAGCGTAGGCCAGAGCGCCGGCATCGGCTTCGCCATCCCCATCAATACCGCCAAGGCCGTGGTCAACGACCTGGTCACGCTCGGACGGGTGCGCCGTCCCGCCCTCGGCGTGCGCACGATTCCAATCGATCCCGAGATCGCCGACGAGCTTAGTCTAGCCGCCGATTACGGGCTGCTCATCGTGCAAGCCGTTCCCGGAGGCTCGGCCGATCGTGCCGGATTGCACGGCGGCACCGAACGCGCCTACCTCGGCAACACTCCCATCATGATTGGCGGCGATCTGATCGTCGCAATCGATGGAGAAAAAATCGAAAGCCAGCAGAACCTCGCCCAGATGATGAACAAACATCGCGCCGGAGACACCGTGAAGGTGACTATTTTCCGCGGCAAAAAGCGCCTGGAAGTCCCCGTAGTGCTAGGCGAAGCCCGAGACCAGGTCTAGCTCGTGTGGCGCGGGCGCCCTCGCCCCCGTGCGGCTAGGCGAGCTCTGCGCAAAACTCTCTTGCCATCCCCACTGCTATATAGCATGATATATAGCAGACAACGGAGGGCAGCCCATGGCGCAGGTCTCTAAAGCCAAAGTCTTTTATAGCGGCAGGAGTCAAGCCGTTCGAATTCCGGCCGAGTTCCGCTTCACCAAAGACGAGGTCTATGTTCGCCGCGACCCACAGAGTGGAGATCTGATTCTGTCCGAGTCCCCGACAAAGTCCTGGAAAGAAATCTTCGCCGCGCTCGACGAGGCTGGCGTTCCAGACGATTTCCTGGCTGATCGGGATACGAGACCACCGCAGAAGCGGGACTTCTGATGGTTGACTTCTGATGGTTCGAACCTGGATGCTCGACACCAATACCGTGAGCTATATCGTCCGTGGGATGTCTCCCGCTGCCAGGGATCGTCTGGATGGCTTGAAAATAAACGAAGTCGGATGCATCTCCGTGGTTACCGAGGCGGAGATTCGTTATGGGCTGGCCAGAAGACCTCCGAGCCTCGCTTTTCGGACAGTCCTTAACGACTTCCTTAGAAAGATTCAAATCCTGCCTTGGGGAAGCGATCAAGCGCAGGCTTATGGAACCCTGCGCTTCAAACTGGAAAGCGCCGGGAAGCCCCTTAGCGCCCTGGACCTGCTCATCGCCGCCCATGCCATCAGTACAAACGCAACCCTGGTGACCAGGGATAAAGCGTTTGCTCAAGTCGAGGATCTGCGTCCGCCCGTGAACTGGGCGGTGGATTTATAACCTCGTGGGGCGCAGGCGCCCTCGCCCCCGTGCATCTGCTTTACCGCCCAGGGTTCCTCAGTCTCTGGACACCATCTGGTGAGCCCGGCCTCGGTTACGATTGAAAAGCAGTTCTTCTATTCGTCCCCGTTGATGACGGCGGACGAGCTGTCACTCGACAGGGCCGAGCCGGTACTGGAGACAATCGAGTTCGTACCCCAGACCACGCTCGAACCGGAAATGGTCGCAGTCCCCCAGACCACGCTTGTGCCCCAGACCACGCTCGTCCCCGAAACAACGTTCGTGCCCCAGACCACGCTCGTGCCCCAGACCACGCTCGTACCCCAGACCACGCTGCTGCCAGTGACCAGTTGCGTCTTATTCGTGGCGGAGTTAAAGGTGACCGCGGGCGAGGCCGCCGACTCGCTGGCCAGATCGCTGTTGGCAAGAGCGGCGGTGACGTTCAATTCGCCGGCTCCGATCGTGAACAGATCATGGTTGATCGGGTAGGTCGCTCCGGTCGTGGGATCGGTGGCGACGTAGGAGGGAACGAAGTTGGACTTCGACGCCGTCTTCATCAGGCGGGCCTTGACCTGATCGGGCGTGAGCGAGGGATGCTCCGCGATCAGGATCGCTGCGGCTCCGGCAACCATCGGAGTGGCCATGCTGGTGCCGCTCAACGTGAAATACCAGCTGCTGGCTGGGCTCCAACCCGCCGGGACCGAGGCGTAGTCGGTGTCGGGAACCTTGTTGGCCGGGTAGCTGGCGATCAGCGGGCAGCTTTGGCACTGCGTGGCGTAGATCTTATTGCCCGGAGCGACAAGGTCGGGTTTGGCGATGTGGTCGATGGCGGTCGGGCCCTTCGAGCTGTAGCTGGCGACAACGTGATCTTCGATGTTGGTCGTGCCACGAGTGTTGACGGCTCCAACGGTGATGACCAGAGGATCGTTGCCGGGCGCGGTGATGGTGCCGTACCCCTCGGTGGCTGGACTGCTGCGGCCATAGTTGCCGGCGGCGACTACGACGACGATGCCCGCCTTCCATGCCTGTTCAGCCGCCTGGCAGAGCGGATCTTTTTTGTAAGACACCGTGAACGGCCGGCCGAGCGAGAGGTTGATCACCCGGATATTCATCGACTCCTTGTTGGAGATCGCCCAATCGATGGCGGCGATCACCATCGAATCTGTGCCGGAGCCTTTGCTGTCAAGCACGCGGAGTGAAATAACATTCGCGCCCGCGGCCACACCGTGAATCCAGTACGTTGGGGTTATGCCCCAGGAATCGATGTAACTGGTCGAGAACACGCCCGAACCCGCCAGGATACTGGCCACGTGCGACCCATGGCCGAAGTAGTCTTGGCCGTCGTTCGGCGCGGTGGAGGTTCCATCCAGGCTGGTGACGAAGCTCATCTGCCCGAGGAAGCGGTTGTCGGTCTTGCATTGGTAAGAATAATCGCAGTTGGAGTAGGTGATGCCCGAATCGATGACCGCGACCCCCACTCCGTTGCCAGTCTGTCCGGCGGCGTAAGCGGCATAGGCGCCAATCGATTCCGGTCCCCTGTCGAGTCCGAAAGCCTTCACGGGCGAGTCGGGAGCGATAAATTCTACTTCCGGATCATTCGCCAGACGCTCGATCTCAGAGCGCGTGAGCCGTCCCGCGGACTGCCTGACATTCTCAAAGTGGTGATGCAGGTTGAGGCCGGTACGGGACTGGATGCGTTCGCCGGCACCTTCCGGTGCTTCGGCGCGGTGCAGCACCATCACATCGACCCGTTCATCAGCCCTCAGCTTGCTGAATTGCGGATGAATCCGGCTGGCCGGGGAAGTGACAAATTCCTGAGCGTGAACCAACTCCTGAGTCCGAAGCGTAACGAACGCGATGAGTAGAACTGTTGCCCAGTGCAAGCGTTTCATGCCTGTAGGAAAAGCAATCGGACCGCCAAGTCAACAACCCCGCAACTAATTGAAAATAAACAGATAACATCCTGTCAGCCGGTACGGGACGGGCCAGAATGTCGCAGCGGGCACATGGGACGAGACAAAATGGCCCCGTCAGCCGCACTCACCGCGAAGTTTTCCCTGCTGCCCTTTACTCCAGATTGTCGTATGCTATCGACCAGCCTATGACCGACCAGCCTATGATCGACCAGCCTATCACCGCCGTCCTCTAACCCGTCCTTCGCCATCCTGGCGACACCGCGCCCGAAGTGTGCCCGCTCGCCACGCCTCCAAATGTTCCTCCAACCGCGAAAGGATCGTCACCATGCAATTCGTAGACCGGGCGCTCGCCCGTCGTTTTGAATCGGCTGAAGAAATGCCTCAAGTGCATCATGCCCACGCCGACCAGAAGATGCGTCCGCATGTCGGCTCCACCGTCGAGCCCATCGCCGGAGGCCACATGATTTTCGCCGGCCTCGGCTCGCCCATCGGACGCGCCGTCGGTATGGGCTTCAACGCTCCCGTTACCGAAGCCGACTTCGACCAACTCGAAAATTTCTATTTCTCCCGAAAAGCCCCCTCCCAACTCGACTATTGCCCCCTCACCGACATCAGCCTGCTTGAAATTGCTCGCCGGCGCGGCTACGGGATCGCCGAACTCAACAACGTTCTCGCCCGCAAACTCGATCCCTCCGAGACTTTCCCGCCCGGCCCCGCCGGCTTCACCATCCGGGCCGGCAAGATTGAAGAGGCGCTCGCCTTCAGCCGCATCGTCCGCCAGAGCTTCTTCCCCGACGGAGGCGAGCCGGCGGGCTTCGACGAAATGATGGCTCCCCTCTTCGCTTTTCCCGGAGCGATCACATTCGTTGCCGAAGCCGGTGCCGAAGCTGCCGCAGGCGCTATGGGTGACAGCGCAAAAATGGCAGCCACCGGAGCCGGCCTCATCATCCCCGAGCACAAAATCATCGCGCTCTTCGGAGCCGGCACGCTCCAGCCCTATCGACGACGCGGCCTGCAAACCGCCATCCTGCAGCGAAGGCTGGAAGTTGCCGCCCGCGCCGGTTGCGAATACGCCGTCATCGTCACCCTGGGCGGCACTACGTCGATGCGTAACGCCGAGCGCCTGGGCTTCACCGTCGCCTACAGCAAGGCCACCCTGATCAAGGATCCCCCGCCATCGTGAGGGCGCCTTCAGTGGGGCGCGGACACTCTTGTCCGCCAATAGCCTGCGTAACTAAAGATTGCTGCCCACGACACTGGCTGCTCCATCGCGCGGACTCCGAACGGCGAACGGCCAACGACGAACGACCGTCGACCATCAACAACCAACCCGCAAAATCCGTTATCATAGTAGAAAGTCCGGGTGAAAGTCCGATTTCCGTCCGACCGACGCTCTTTCAGGAGATGCAATGGCAGTTCCCGTATCCCAGATGTGGACCGTGGCCTCCTACGTCCTGCGCCAGAAGCTCGCCGGACGCAAGCGCTACCCGCTCGTGCTCATGCTGGAGCCGCTCTTCCGTTGCAATCTGGCCTGCGCCGGATGCGGCAAAATTCAGTACCCGTCCCACATCCTGAAAAAAGATCTCTCCGTGGAAGACTGCTTCAAAGCAGTCGATGAGTGCGGAGCCCCGATGGTTTCGATTCCGGGCGGCGAACCCCTCATGCATCCGCAGATTGACCAGATCGTCGACGGCCTGGTGGCCCGCAAAAAATATATTTACCTCTGCACCAATGCGCTGCTGCTGCAAGAAAAGTTGCATCTCTTCAAACCCAGCAAATATCTGAGCTTCTCGGTTCACGTCGACGGGCAGAAAGAGCACCACGATTTTTCCGTCTGCCGCGAAGGTGGATACGAGCTTGCCCTGGACGGAATCCGCGCCGCGATTGCGGCGGGTTTTCGCGTGACCACCAACACCACTCTGTTCGATGGCGCCGATCCCAACAGCGTACGCACGTTCTTCGACGAGATGATGCAAGTCGGAGTCGAGAGCATGATGGTCTCGCCGGGATACTCCTACGACAAAGCGCCCGACCAGAAACATTTCATGGGCCGCGCCCGCACCCGGCGTCTGTTCCGCGCCATGCTTTCCAATCGCAAGAAGTCATGGCGTTTCAATCAGTCGCCGCTCTTTCTCGAATACCTGATGGGCAAGCGCCACTACAAGTGCACGCCCTGGGGCATGCCCACCTACAACGTTTTCGGATGGCAGAAGCCCTGCTACCTGCTCCAGGATGGCTATGCCGAGTCCTATAAAGAGTTGATGGAAACGACCGAGTGGACCACCTACGGCACCGAGTCGGGCAATCCCCAGTGCGCCAACTGCATGGTGCATTGCGGCTACGAACCTTCCTCTGTGGACGATACCTTCGGATCCCTGCGCGGATTCGCCGACACCGTCAAAGCAACTTTCTCGCTCTACCCCGACAAGAACGCTTTGGCGGATCTGGATCTGGAAGTGCGTCCCGTCCACTCCTATAACCCGCTGGTGCAGATCCAAGCCCATGCGACCGCCCGTCAGACAGAAGAAAGCGCCGTATGAGCGGTCGCGAACACGGCCACCATCCCGAACCAGCAGGGGGCCCCTTACAAACTCCGCTCGGGCGGGTGCTCTCGCCGGAAAACGCCGAGGCACTCTCCACTCACAACCACGGCACCGACGAGTTGGAAGTTGTCCCCGGTTTCGAGCGCGAAAATCTTCAGGGCTGGATTCCCCAGCTCGCCACTGAAGCCGACATTCGCGCCGTCATCGAAAAAGCATTCGACTATCGCGGCGATGTAACCATCACGCGCAAGCACGCAGACTCCAATAAGGATAAGAATGAAGCCGCCTCCCCAATTACCGGATACCTCTTCGACCGCCGCATCGGCCCCACGCTGGAGACATCGGTAGTCCGCCTGATGCTGGCCACCAGCAGCGAGCGCCCTGCGATTCCCTACAGCGAAATCGCCGCCATCGCCTTCACCGGACGCGACACCGCCGCCGGCAAGAGCTACGAAGCCTGGGTAAAGAAATACTGGGAAAAGCGCGCCCAGGGCGAGAAGAACATTTCGATTGAGCCGGAAGCGCTGGAGTAAAAGCTTGGCTCGTGTGGCGCCGGGCGCCCTCGCCCGCGAACTGCCGGCGCAATCGCAAGTTAAATGCAGCCTGCAATGTTGCCCATGCTCGTCCTCGCCTCCGCTTCCCCGCGCCGCCAGGAACTTCTGCGCAACGCCCGGATCGCTTTCGAAGTGCAGCCCGCAAACATCCCGGAAGATCCCCTTCCCGGAGAAGCCGCCAGAGATTGCGCCGAACGCCTGGCGCGTGAGAAGGCGCTCGCTGTCGCACAGAAACGGCCTCGGAATGTCGTGCTGGGAGCCGACACCGTCGTGGTCGTTGACCAGCACATCCTCAACAAGCCGGCTGATGCCGCCGACGCCGCCCGCATGTTGCGCCTGCTCTCCGGGCGCAGGCACGAAGTAATTACAGGCGTGTGTTTAGTAATCAAAGGGCAAGCAGCCGTAGCCAGCGAAACGACGCAGGTCACGATGAGCAAACTCACCGATAAAGACATTGCCGACTACGTTGCGACCAACGAGCCCATGGACAAAGCAGGAGCCTATGCCATTCAAGGCATTGCCTCCCGCTGGATTCCTCGCATTGAAGGCGATTACAGCAACGTGGTGGGATTACCGGTGGCGCTGGTGTTTCGAATGTTGCGCGAGTCTTCCGCTTTTACTGAGAACTGAGAACCGCGAACTGAGAACTCACAACTGGCCTCACGCCGTCGGCGGCTTCGGCGCGTCTTTATCCTTATCCTTCGCTTCAGGCTCTTTCATCGACGACTTGAAATTCCGGATGCCCTCGCCCAAACCTTTGCCCAGGTCGGCAAATTTACTTGGCCCGAAAAGCAACAGCGCAATCCCGATGATCAGCAGAATGTGCAGCGGCTGAAACAGTCCCTCACCCATAGAGCCTCCGGGGACACACTCCCATCGAACGGAGCAAAGCCTGACCCCAAATTGAATTCTAGGTTAGTTTGGACCCTTCGGTCAAAGCCTCATGTGCCGCCCGTCACAGCCCGGTGTGAATTCCATCACGCAAACTGTAACTTGCTGATTCCGAATCAGCTAACCTGGTTACACGGCTTCGATCAAGCGCGCGATCAGGGCGGCCCGCCGGGGCAACTCCGAGATCAGGATATGTTCGTGAGTAGCGTGGGCGCCATCGCCAACGCCGCCGAGACCGTCAAGAGTCGGAATTCCAAGGCCCGCAGTAAAATTGCCGTCGGAGCCACCGCCGACCGCCGCCTCTCCCAGCTTCCATCCCAGTTCACTCGCGATCACCCGGGCTTGAGCATAAAGCGCTGCCACTCCCGCAGTGCGTTCCATGGGAGGACGATTGATGCCCCCGGTGATTTCCATCTTGCATTTTCGATTCAAGGGATGCAGGCGGCGCATCTTCTTGTCGATTCCGGCCGCGTCCTGCATACGGGCGATGCGGACATCGACCTGCGCCACCGCTTCGGCCGGAACAACATTGGTCCGCGACCCGCCGCTGACAATTCCGACGTTTACCGTTAAGCCCTTCTTCAGATCGGTGAAGCTGGAGATTTTCTCGATCTGGCGCGCCAGTTCGACGATCGCGTTCACGCCTTTCTGGAAATCCAGTCCGGCATGAGTCGCCTTGCCCTTAACCTTCACCAGGTATTCGCCGACTCCTTTGCGCGCCGTCTTCACCGCGCCCAGCCGTCCATACGAAGGCTCGAGGACGAGCACCGCTGCGGCCTTCTTTGCCAGCGCTTCCGTGATGGCACGCGAAGAATCGCTGCCCACTTCCTCATCCGACACCAGGAACACGGTGACCGGGCGCGGCACGTTTCCGCGCCACTGTTGAAGGCCGGCCAGTGCCTCTAGCATCAGAACGATGCCCGATTTCATGTCGAGGACGCCAGGCCCGGTCAACTTGTCGCCCACCACTCGGCATGGCATGTTGGCGAGCGTGCCCAGTGGGTAGACCGTGTCGTAGTGGCCGAGCAGCAGCACCGGCTCCGCGGCCGACTTGCCCGCGAAGTCAACTTGCAGGTGATTGCCAAAGTCCTGCGCCGAGTGGAACTTAACGCCGCCGCCGAGCGCCGAAAATTTCCCCGCTACGGTTTCCGCCAGACGATCCACGGCAGCTTTGTTATCGCTGGGAGATTCGATCTCAACCAGTTCGCGGATGGTCGAGACGATAGCGTCGCGACGCTGCCTGAAATAGGCAAGACGCCGCTCCGCATCGGCGCTCGAAGGCGTCAGTGACTTTCCGGATGCGGAATTGACTTTGGAGGCTGAAATGGTTTCTTAACTCGCAGACCCGCGACTTCGAAAGCTGCTCGAAAAACTCCTTCATTGTAATTCATGCTCAGAGTAATTCACCCTCGGACAGTTGCCTTACCGAACCACCCCACAATCCATCCCACAACCTAATCGCGCCGAGAACCGCGCTTCACGGCAATGCTGTTGAAGCCGCACTTGGCTCCATGTAACCTGAGAATGCAAGATTGCGCGACTATGCCATCGACTTACTCCTATTCCGATGTCGCCAGCATGATCGATCATTCGCTGCTGAATCCCACATTAACGTGGAACCATCTCGAACACGGCATCTCGCTGGCGCTGGCCTACGGCGTGGCCAGCGTGTGCATCGCGCCCTACGCCTTGAAGCACTGCGCCGAACGTCTGCGTCGCGGCAATTCCAATGCTGATTCCAAAGTCCGCGCCAGCACCACCATTGGCTTTCCGCACGGCGTCCACGCCACCGCCACCAAACTGGCCGAGGTTCGCCAGGCCTTGGCCGATGGCGGCGAAGAACTCGACATGGTAGTGAACATCAGCAAGCTGCTGAGCGGCGATTGGCAATACGTGGAGGACGAAATCCGCGCCGTCGTCGAAATCACCCATGCGGCGGGCCAGAAAGTCAAAGTCATTTTCGAAAACGCCTACCTCAATGACGCCCAGAAAATTCGGCTCTGCGAGATCTGCGGCAAACTGGGCGCGGATTGGGTGAAGACCTCAACCGGATATGCGCCAACCGGAGCGACCGATGCCGATCTGATCCTGATGCGAAAGCATTCCCCGCCTTCGGTCCAGGTAAAAGCGGCCGGCGGCATTCGCGACTTGGACGCGCTCCTCCGGGTTCGCGCGCTCGGCGTAACCCGCTGTGGCGCCACCCGCACGGCCAGCATGTTGGACGAAGCGCGCCGTCGCCTCGGCTTGCCCGTGATCGACTTTCGCGAAGCAACCGCCCCGCACCCGAAATAGAAGATCAACTCCTTCCAATCGCAAGAAAAGTGCCCGTAGGGACGGGCTCTGCCCCGTCCAGTCGAATCGCACTTCCAAAACGCCAAGCGCCCAGCCTCGGGTTCAAGCTCGTTTCTTTAATTCCTTCCCCCGATTTTTCCCCCGTGCCGACCCTTTCCCCGCCCTCGCTTTCGACGCCGCCGAACCTCGCGCCCCCGGCACCTTCCCGATTCTGGCATCCCGCGCCAGCACCAGTTCGCAGGCTCGCAACGCGCTCTCCTCAAAATCAGGAGCATCCGCCGGAAGCACCTGCCACCCCGTCACATCTCTCCCCAGCACTTCGATCGATCGCATGTTGGGAAACTCGCGCCGCAAACTCTCGTGGTGTTCCTTCGTCGTCGCCAGCCACACCCCGTTATCCGCCGTTCGATCGCGCGGGTATTTACTCCTGTCTTTGTCTCGCAGTATGAAAACGATCTTCTCCTCAACCATCTTCCGCTGAACGTTGTCCTCCACATACACCGCCAGGCAGCCGAACATCGGCCGGGTCCGCGGCGAAAGCGCAGCGATCGCTTCCAGAACAAATTCATGCGGTACCGGCTTGCGCTGCTTCGCCGCAAACAGCGCCTCATCCGGCGTCAGGCTGGCCGACTTTCGACGTGACTTGTTCATACGAACAACGGTCAACTTCAGCGGGGAATTCAATCCAACTCTGCTGCCACGAAATACTGACTGTATCTCAACCAGCGTCGGCGGGACGAGTCACTTTTCCCGCGCCCTCCGTCCTTCACGGCCCTCCGAGTCCGCCGTGGTAAAGCTTTCCCCCAGGCTTCCGTTACAATCCCCCCGTGTCCGTTCCCCTGCAAATCGAAGCCACCCGCGGCTCTGCCCGCGCCGGCAAACTCGTCACTCCTCACGGAGAAGTCGAAACCCCAGTCTTCATGCCCGTCGGCACGCTCGCCTCCGTCAAAGGCGTTTCGCAGGATGTCCTGGAAGAACTAGGCGTCCAGATCCTGCTCAGCAACACCTACCATCTTTTTCTACGCCCCGGCATGGAAACGGTCCGGCGGATGGGCGGCCTGCACCGCTTCATGGCATGGGATCGCGCCATCCTCACCGATTCTGGCGGCTTTCAGGTCTTCAGCCTCAACGACCTGCGCAAGGTCAGCGAAGAAGGCGTGGCGTTCCGTTCCCACCTCGACGGCTCGTCGCATTTTCTGAGTCCGGAAAAAGCCATCGAAGTGCAAATCGGCCTCGGCGCTGACATCATCATGGCCTTCGATGAGTGCACCGAGTATCCCGCGACGGCCGAGCGCACGCGCTCTTCAATGGAACTCACGCTGCGTTGGGCCGGGCGCTGCAAAAAATATTTCGCGGAACACAAAAACGACGTGCCTTGGCGCGGCGAGCCTCACCCCGGCACCCAGGCCCTGTTCGGCATCGTGCAGGGCGGCATGGACCGTGAACTGCGCCGCGAATCGGCCCAACGCACCATTGAAATCGGGTTTCCCGGTTATGCCATCGGCGGCCTCAGTGTCGGCGAGCCCCGCGAACTTACCCGCGACATTGTCGCGTCCACCCTCGAGTCTCTTCCCCGCGATCAGCCCCGCTATCTGATGGGAGTCGGCACTCCCGAGGAGATTGCCCACTACGCCCAATCGGGCGTTGACATGATGGATTGCGTGCTTCCCACTCGCGCCGCCCGTCATGGATTGCTCTTTACCTCGGAAGGCAGAGTTTCGATCAAGCAGGCTCGCTACTCGCACGATGAAAGCCCGCTTGATCCCGCCTGCGAATGCCGCGTCTGCCGCCGCTATTCCCGCGCCTACCTCCGCCATCTCTACGCCGCCAACGAACTGCTCGCGCAGGTCTTGAATACGGTCCACAACCTCCACTACTACCTGGCCACCATGCGCACCGTGCGCACCTGGATTCGATCCGGCCCCGCGAATACCACCGGCGTTTCCCGGATATGAATTTCACTCCCAATTCCGCGCCTTCCCGGGAGCGCTACCCGCGCCGGCCATGGGGGCAGAGTTGACGGAGTGTGCGCGGGAAATACCGGCAAATGATTGCCCCGCTAGTCGCCCCCGCGCAAGAGCTTTCGCCCCTGGAAACAATAGTTCTCATTGACGGCGGCTATCTTAGAGTCAACGCGAATAAGGCCAGCAAGCACTACAACCCTGACTTCATCGAAAACTCTTATTCAGCCAGCCGTTGCATTGATCGAATTGTTCTCGTAACGAACGATACCGACTGTGTTCCTGCGATGAAGTATGGACGGAAGGCTGGACTTCAAACGGTGATTATAGAACTGCCCAAAGCAAAGCCCGCGCCGGAATTCGTGATGGCCGCTTGTTGTTGCAACGAGAAAATGT
>PLBE01000142.1 GCA_003134435.1 Acidobacteriaceae bacterium | reverse complement strand
GAAGTCAGAGCGTTTTGACACCAAATGACACCAAACTGAAAACGGGGGTATCCGTAAGTACTTGAAAATATGGTGGACCTGGTCGGGATCGAACCGACGACCTCTTCCATGCCATGGAAGCGCGCTCCCAGCTGCGCCACAGGCCCACATGTATATAACGATTCTCGCTTAGGTTGCGCGCCGCGTCAAACTCGACTGAGGCCTGCGCTCTCGACTAGGATATGCTTGGCATAATTCAAACGACTCAATTGGAGCCCCATGCTGAACTTTTCGAACATCATGGTCCGGTCACTTTTCGGTTGCCTGGCGTTGCTGGCGCCAGCCATGGCGGGCGGGCAAGATACGGCTGCCCCGCAGTCTCCGGTTGCTTATGCTTCGGTCAGCGAACTGAATGCGATGCTAGCGCAATTGAAGCAGACGACGCAGAGCATGCAAGCGGATCTCGGAAAAACGCGGATTGACAAATGGAAGACCGGCGCCTCGACTAAGCAACAGACTCTGGCCCTCGTCGAGTCGATCCAGCGCAACCTACAGTCGACGCTGCCAGATACGATCGCGCAATTGGACAATTCGCCGGAGGATCTCGGGTCGAGTTTCAAGCTCTACCGCAACCTGGTTGTGCTGTATGACTACTTTGGTTCGGTTGTAGAATCGGCGGGAGCGTTCGGACCGAAAGACGAGTTTCAGAGCCTGAGCAACGACATGACGGCACTCGAGACGGCGCGGCGCTCTTTTGCCGAGCGCATGCAGAAGCTAACCGTCAGCAAGGAAGATGAATTGACCCGACTTCGGGCGGAGATTAAGACGCTGTCCGCGGCTCCGCCGCCTCCGCCAAAGAAGATTGTGGTGGATGATACTGAACCGCCGAAGAAGCCGGTGAAAAAGAAAGTCAGCAAGCCGAAGCCGCCCGCGACCACGGATGCGCCTCCAAGCGCCGCGCCGACGCCGTGACCAGGGAATGGCTATCTCGAGAGGATCAACCAGGGGCAACCGAATCAGCTTGGACGGGAAATCAGGTCGATTCCATTCCGCTCTATTGATAATGTTCGCAATGCTCTTGATGGCCGCAAGTCCGTCTGGGGCTGCGGATACCCATTGGCAGGTTTCCAGCCAACCGAGTCGCCTTGTCAATGGAACGCCGCTGCTTTTCCGCGTCAGAACACCGATACCGGTGCGGACTCTTTCGGGCACGTGGCTGGGGCACCAGTTGACATTCGTTTTCGACGATCGCGATAAGTCCTGGTTCGCGCTTGCCGGGGTCAGCCTGGAAACCAAGCCGGGAGTTTATTCGATTCAACTTCACGGCGAAACCTCCTCCGCGCCATCGGCCGGACCTTCTGCGCGGCAGGAAATGTCATTCGAAAAAACATTTCGGGTGGAACGGCAGCGCTATCCCCGGGTGCAGCTGAAGGTTCCCGGACGGTACACAGCGCCCAGTCCTGAGGACGAGCGCCAGATTGCCGAGGACAAGGAAACAAAAGCGGAAGCGTTTAAGACCGTCAGCCCGGGCCGGGAATGGAGTGGATCGTTTGCGGCTCCGGTGGATGCGGGAATCTCAGATGTGTTTGGCGTGGAGCGGGTCTTCAACGGTTCGGTGCAGAGCACGCATCAGGGGCTTGATTTCCGGGCTCCGAGTGGGACCTCGGTTGCAGCGGTGAACGGCGGGCGCGTAATTTTGGCGCGGCCCCTGTTCTTTGAGGGAAATTGCGTGGTGATCGACCATGGCCAGGGATTGCTGACTCTTTATCTGCATCTATCGAAATTTTCAGTCAAGGAAGGCGACGCGGTGGATAAAGGGCAGGCGATTGGACTTAGCGGAGGCACGGGGCGGGCTACCGGTCCGCATCTGCACCTGGCGGTGCGCTGGCAGGGTGTGTATCTTGATCCCCAGGTGCTGCTGAAGTTGAAATTGCCGTGAGAAGAAGTCGGCGAGAGGGAACTGTGGCGCGGAGCAGAAGCCTCAGTAGCCAGACGCCAGCAGCGCTTCTTCCGAATCCAATACACCGTCGCGAAAAGTGACATTTCTGCCTGAAATGGCGGGAATTCGTTCGCCGGGGACGATGATGCCTACGAGATTCAGCGGATCGGCGGCCGCGATAACGACGCGTTCGGGGTTTGGGTTGTGAGGCACTTTGCGATGGGCACGCAAGGATTCGACGGCGACCGGAAGGGCGAATTGCTCTCCGTGAAATCCGTCCACGAAGCGGCCGCCGCGGACCTCACCGCGATCTTCCAGACGGCGGTAGCCGATCTGCAACTCGCGCCAGCGCGGCAGATTGGTTTCGCGCACCAGCAGATCGCGGAAGACAACGCCGTAACGGCGCAGCAACATCCAGCAGCAGGATTCCACGCTGCGGTCGCGCTCGGCGCCTTCGGTGTACAGAAGCGACCAGCGTCCGGGAGCATGGCGGGGACGGCGGACCTTGCCGATGGTCTTTCCGAGACCGCTGCCGGAAGCGCTTTTCGGCGTGACCAGTGCGCGCAGGTTCTCGAATCCGTCGGCGGTTACGAGTCCGGCGGCGACGAGTTCCCAGAGTCCGGTTTCGATTTCGGCCTTGAGCCTGCCGGTGTTTCGCACCATGTCGGGAAAGAAGAGGGCACCGCGTTGCTTCAAGAGTTCAAGGACAGCCTGGGCCACGGGACTCAAGAAAGAGGTAGCGGAATCTTCCGCGCCGGGATGATGAGGGCGAAGCCAGTCCGCATCCTCGCGTACGAAGAATGCGATGGGCGCGACCCGGGTGGGAATCACGCGACGGCGATTGTCGCGGCCGTTCTGATCGGTTCCGGTAGCTTCGAGGGTTGCGGGATGGGGCGACAGGCGGCCCCATCCGACCAGGCCAGTGAGGCACAATTGATCGAGGTGGGCAGGATCGTAGTCGGAGATTCTGCGTGCGAGCACGAAACGTTCCCACGCGCTTGCCGGAATTTCGAATCCCTGCAACTGGCGGATGACTTCGAGCGTTCCATGCTCGCCGCGCACCTGCGTGCCGGGAGCAAGGTGCTGCCAGCGCAATAGCCAACTCATGAACTGGGACGCGGTTACCGGGGCAATCTGTTTGCGCAAAGTTGCGACCGTAAGGCGATGAATGCGAGCCAGCAGACGGCGCTCGCACCACTCGACGGGGCGTTCTGGCGGAGCGGAAGGCGCTAGCGGTGCTCCTGGGCGCGAATCAGAGGGACGGAACTTGCCGCGCAGAATGGCCCCGCTCGCTTCTACGCGCAGTAGAGCTTTCTCGACCTCGTTTGGCGGCAACTCCAACAACTCCCCGATTTCCGATGCGGTGGTTGGGCCAAGGTGTGCCATCCATCCTTGAACCGCGGCCAGCATGGCGTCGTCTCTTGAAACGCGACTTGCCGCGGTTCCGATCGCGCCGCTCTTTTCCTGGTGTGCAGAGGAAGAAAGGCCGAGGCCCATCGCCACAGGATGTATTGCGTGGAACCATTCGGCGCGCTCGGCGGCTACCCAGAACAGCCGGCCGGCAACTTCCGCTACGAAGGCGCGATTTTCCTGTTGCAGGCGATCGAAGAAGCCAGTCCAACGGGCGGTAATGCTCGATTCGCGATCCTCGATCTTCGATCGTCGTTCCAGAGAGCCGACAACCGAGAGCTGGGAACTGGCCTCCACCGGCATGATCACCAGGGTATGCAGCACATCGTGGAGTTCGTCGGCGTCGCGCACATCGGGCCAGGCCTCCTGCTGCACCTGCGCGATCGCTGCGGGATCAAGAGCGCCAACCTCTTCGAGCACGGATGCGGGCAAGACTCGGCGCATCTCGACGGCGCGGGCGCGACGCTCCTCCAACGGCGCGTCATCCAGATAAGCGTAGGGATTCGCGTTGAGAATCTCGTGCGAGAACTGGGACGGCACGGGGGTGTCTACCGCGAGGCAGCGAATGCGTCCCTGCTCGATGCCGCGCAAGACTTCCGCCAGGCCATCGATATCGAGCGCCTCGGTCAGCACGTCTTTCATTACTTCGTGTACTAAAGGATGATCGGGAATCCTGATGTCGCCTTCGATGTTTTCGAAGCAGGCGGCCACATCGGGAAAAACCGAGGCCAGCAGATCGTCGGAGCGCATGCGCTGAATCTGCGGCGGAACTTTCTTTCCGCCTTGAAAACGCAGGAGGGCCAGGGCGCGCGTCGCATCCCAGCGCCAGCGGGTTTGGAAGATGGGCGAAGCCAGCGCGGCCTGTTCCAGGATGGGGGGCATGCTCTCCGCGGCGAGGAACTGAAAAACGTCGGCCAGCGGAAAGCTGTGCTGTTCGGCGAGTGCGATATTCAAGCCGTTGTCGGTGGCGGCGGCCTGCAGTTCGAAATTAAAACCGCGGCAGAAGCGCTTGCGCAGCGCCAGTCCCCAGGCCTTGTTGATGCGGCCGCCAAAGGGCGCGTGAATAATCAACTGCATCCCTCCGCCTTCGTCAAAGAAGCGCTCGGCGATGATGGTTGACTGGGTGGGCACATCGCCTAACACGGCGCGGCCTTCGAGGATGTACTGAATCAGTTGCTCGGCTCCGGAGAGATCGAGTCCGCATTGCGCGCGCAGCCAGCTTACGGCGTCGGCGACCACGGGAAGATTCCGCCATCCTTCCACCGGGACCACGGCGGGAAGGCGGTCGCTGATTTCCTTGCGTAACTCACCGAGCTGGAGCGAAAGTTCCGCCGTGCGGGCCGGAGCTTCTCCGCGCCAGAACGGTATTCCGGGCGGGGCGCCCTGCGCGTTTTCAACGATGATGCGCGACGACTTGCCTTCGATCCGGCGGATTCGCCATGACGTGTTGCCCAGCAGCATCACTTCTCCCGCCATGCTTTCGACGGCGAAGTCTTCATCGACGGTTCCTACGATGCCGCCGTCGGGTTCGGCGACGACGGTGAAGAGAGCATTGTCGGGGATCGCGCCGCCGCTGGTGATCGCGGCCAGGCGCGCTCCACGCCGGGCCCGGAGCTTGCGGTTGATGCGGTCGTGATGCAGATAGGCGCCGTAGCGGCCGCGTTGCGAGGCGATTCCTTCGGAGAGCATTATGAGCACTTCGTCGAAGGTCTGGCGCGAGAGATTGCGATAAGGATAGGCGCGCTTGACCAGCGCGAATAACTGGTTTTCATCCCAGCCGTCGTTGGATTGGTCACCCGATTTGTTAGCGGTCGCGGCGCTGCCGGAAGCGGCGCAGCAAGCCACGATCTGCTGCGCCAGCACATCGAGGGAAGCTTCCGGGAAAATCAGGCGATCGAGTTCGCCCAGTCGAATGGCGCGCACCAGGACAGCGCATTCGGCGAGATCGTCGCGGGTGGTGACAAAGAAACGTCCTTTAGGGACGGCGCCGCGCCAGTGACCGGACCGACCGACACGCTGCAAAGCGACCGCAATCGAACGCGGCGAACTGATGTGGCAGACCAAGTCCACGGTGCCGACGTCAATACCGAGTTCGAGCGATGCGGTTGCGACCAGGACCTTCACCTGGCCTTCCTTGAGCTTTCTCTCGGCCTCCAGACGCAGCTTGCGCGCCAGGCTTCCGTGATGCGCGGCTACATTCTCCTCGCCCAAGCGCTCGCCCAGTTGATGGGAAATGCGTTCGGCCAGGCGGCGGGTGTTCACGAAGACGAGCGTGGAGCGGTGGGCATTGACCAGTTGCACGATGCGTTCGTAAATCTCGTCCCACATCTCATTGGAAGCGACGGGGCCCAGTTCGGAGGATGGAACCTCGACCGCGAGGTCAAGCGTGCGCTTGTGTCCAACATTCACGATTACCGGATCGGGACGTCCGTTGCCTGTCAGGAAATGCGCGACCTGTTCGATCGGCTTCTGGGTGGCGGAAAGCCCGATGCGCACGGGAGGCCGATGGGCGAGCGCTTCGAGGCGCTCCAGCGAAAGCGCGAGGTGGACGCCGCGCTTGTCATCGGCAACGGCGTGAATTTCGTCCACGATCACGGTTTCGACATCGCGCAGGATGGCGCGGCTCTTTTCCGCGGTCAGCAGGATGTAGAGCGACTCGGGGGTGGTGACAAGAATGTGGGGCGGACGTTTCAGCATCAGGCGCCGGTCCTTCATCAGCGTATCGCCGGTGCGCACAGCCGTACGGATCTCCGGCATGAGCAGGCCGCGATGGCCAGCCATCTGCAGAATTTCGCCGAGGGGGACTTCGAGATTTTTCTGGATGTCGTTGCCGAGGGCTTTGAGCGGGGAAACATAGAGAACTTCGGTTCGATCGCGTAGTTCGCCAGCCAGGGCTTTGCAGACGAGGCGATTGATGCAGGCGAGGAAGGCAGCCAGCGTCTTGCCTGATCCAGTAGGAGCCGAGATCAGGGTGGTGCGGCCAGCCAGGATGTGAGGCCAGCCCTGCTCCTGCGGTTCGGTTGGCGTCGAGAAGCGGGTCGTGAACCACTCCTGAACCAGCGGATGAGCCCAGGCCAGCGAAGGGGAGACGGCGGACGGCATGGGACAGATTGTAGCGAGAATTGATGGTTTCGTAAAATATTCGCCCCGGACTCGGGCTTGAGGCTGCGATTCGCATTGACCATGGCCATGATGATGAATATGATGATGAATATGAGTAATTACGGTGAAGATTTCAAGCTGAAAGATCGCTGAGGGCTAATGGGAGGAGAACGATGCCAAGCGCGAGAGTTTCCGCACTGACCCGGGAAGACATAACCGCCGCCGCCAAGCGATTGCAGGGAAGCCGACCGGCGAAGTGGACGGCGATCATCGAGGGGCGGGAACTACCAGCCAGGCCGCTTGTCCTGGAGGCGGCAGGAGTGCCTCCCAATGACCCCACCAATTCGCACCAGGCGGTCGCAATTTTGAAGGACTTTGGTTTTGACGTTCGCTACCAGGGTAAGAACGTCTCGGACGCGCGCGCGGAGGTCGAACCAGATGCCATCGAGGCGTTGATCCGCAGCCTGCGTGGCCGCTACCAAGGCTCGCCTTCACTGGTGAAGGATCGGGAGCGGGAGCATCGGGTCGAGAAGGACCGTCCGACGCGATGAGCAAGACCTATGTACTCGACGCGAACGCAATACTGGATTTTCTGATGAATGGACCTGGAGCCGAACGCGTCGAGTACCTGCTCAGGGGCGCTCGACCGGATACACCGTTGCTGGTTTCGGCGGTCAACTGGGGAGAGGTCTTCTATATCTCCTGGCAGCGGCACGGTGCGGAATCGGCGAAGCAGACTTTGGCCGAGCTTTTGCAGTTTTCCATCCGAATCGTTCCCGTGGATGTTGCCCAGGTTCTCAAAGCAGGGGAATTGAAGGCGGTGCACAAAGTCCCATACGTAGACTGCCTTGCCGCCGCCCTCGCCACGCTGAATCAGGCCACGCTCGTCACTTCCGACCGCGACTTCGAGAAACTCGGACGGCAGTTTCCAATCTTGTGGATCACCCGGCCCTGATTGAGCGCGCGATGCGCTCACCCTCGCCCGCGGCCCGCTCGTCCCAATTCTCGAACCAGATGCTGAAAATCGGCAGGCAGTTTGCAGTCCACCGAGATTTTCCTGCCCGAGCGCGGATGAATGAACTCGAGATGCGCCGCATGAAGCGCGACCCGATCGATGAGCGGCTCCGAGGATTCCCTCCGGTGGTATTTTCTGTCGCCAAAGATCGGGTGGCCCGTCGCCGAGAACTGGACCCGGATCTGATTCTGCAGTCCGGTCACCAGTTCGACCCGGACCAGCGAAGCATCCGCAAACAGGCGTTCGACGGAATATCGCAGTTCGGCACGAGTCGCTTCGGGGTCTCGCGCCGGGCGTTGATGTTGAAACATTCCTTCGCGTCGAAAATAGTGCACCAGCGTCGCTGTCGAAATGTCGAGACGGCCGCGTACGACCGCGAGATACTGCCTTACGGGAGTATGGGCGAGAAACTGCCGCACCAGCGCAGACCGGTCTGGTGCGGTCTTAGCAAACAGCAGAGCCCCGGAGGCAAACCGATCGATGCGATGTACCACCAAGGCTCGTTGTTTTTTCGATTCAAGTTTTGCGGCTAGCAGAGACCAAGCGGAAGGAGTCTGGGAACCTTCGATGGGCACGGCCAGAAGTCCGGCTGGTTTATCGAGAACGACTACGGCATCATCCTCGTAAAGCACGGAAAGCTGGCGTGAGACGCGAGGGCGGCGCCCATCGTCTCGCGCCGAGATTTCGCGGACCGAAACGCGATGCGGCTTAGCCGCGCGGCTGCGAGTCTTTCTCGGTTGTCTTTTCATTGGATGGGCGCCCGCGGTCAAGTCATTATCAAGCCATCCGGCCATCTCCGCAAACTCGATGGTCCTTAAAAATTCAGTTTCGAGAGAGTTAGCGCGAGAAGGTTGTTAACTCCTTTCGGTCGCCGCCGACTAACTCTTATGCAGACCACGGTATCAAGATCACAGGCACACGCTTTCTCACTCACTACTCCTATCCGTTTCGGATCGTGCTGCGCAACGCAATTCATGAAATGATGCATCCACCCTTCGATGGCTCACGACGCCGAGCTGCGCGCCTGGCTGAAGTCCATTTCCTGCCTTCCTCAATCGCATGATCCACTCCGGGGCCTTATCCAACGCACGCATTGAGGAGAGCAATGGAAAATTTTTCGGCAACTAGACGCGGGACGCTTCGGTCGGGCTGCGCGAGAGCAGGCTGCGGCCTGCTAGAATTTCGTCGATGCCCAATCCATCCGCGACCGCTCGTGCCCGCAAGATTAAACTGATTCTCTTCGACGTCGACGGCGTGCTCACAGACGGGAAAATCTGGATTTTTCCGGCGCCCGGGCCGCAATCTGGAGGTCAGCAAAGTGTCCTGGAAAAGTCCGCGCAAGGCGTTTCACAAGCCTCGGGGCAGAGTGGCTTCGGTTTCCACAGCGCCAGCCTGATTGAAGCCAAGGGGTTCCACGCCCATGATGGGACCGCCATTTCGCTGGCGCGCCTGGCGGGGATCAAGACTGGGATTATCACCAAGCGGATCTCCGAAACGGTTGCGCTGCGGGCGCGCGATTTGAAGATGGACCACGTCTATCAGGGGATTCAGGACAAGGCGTCGGCGGTTTTGCAGATACTTGAGCAAGACCACACCACCGCGGCCGAGACCGCTTTCGTGGGGGACGACGTCATTGATTTGCCGGCGATGCGCAAGTGCGGACTGGCGATCGCGGTGAAAAATGCGCGCCCGGAAGTGAAAGCCGAGGCCCACTGGGTTACAGCGCACGCCGGTGGAGACGGCGCGGCCCGGGATGCCATCGAATATATCTTGAAATCACAGGGCAGATGGAAACGCGTAGTGGAAGAGTACATTTCGGGGAGAAGCTGAGAGCGGGAAACTGCGTTTCGACGAGTAACAGTCGTCAAGTGATTCACCCACCGGTTGCTTGCTTGGGGCGTGCTCGGGTTCAGCAACCGGTGGGGGGTTCTCCCTACTCACCCTGTTGTTTTCAGGAGGAATAATCGTAGAAACCCAGCGTTGCCGGGAAAGTTTCGGGGATTCCGGAGATTCTGAAGCATCTTTTTGTAACTCATTTTGCGGCAGCCAGTTCCGGACCCCTAATCTGGGATGGCGAGGGTCTTGGTTGCCATTAATGCAGTGAAGCGCGGGTCTTTGCGCAGGTCACTGAATTCATTATCCTTGTAAACATTACTGATGTCTTTGTAACCATCCTCCATTGCTTTTTGCAGGTAGCGCAGGGAGCGATCGGTAATCCCCGCTTTGGCGTAGAGCTTGGCGACGACATACTCGTAGCGGGCCCGTTCCTCGGGAGAGGGAAGCATGGCCTGCACGCCGGAACGCGAAGTTCGCTCAAAGATGTCAGGATCCAACTGAATGGCGGTGGAGTAATCGGCGGAAGCCAGTTCGTAGTGTTTTTTTGCAAAATAGGCAGCGCCGCGGTTGCTGTAGAACGATGCCGACCGACTGCTGAACGCGATGGCCTTATCGTACATTTTGATGGCTTTGTTGAAATTGCCGCTTTGATGGGTGTTCTCTCCGATAGCGTAATACACGACGCCAAGATTGTTGTAAGCATCGGCATACCGGTGATCAACCCGAATCGCCTGCTCGAAACTCTTCCGGGCTTCCTTGTGGCGCCTTAACAGTAGTTGGCAGATGCCGATCTTGTTGAAGACGGCTGCACTGCCTTGTCCGGTTCTCTGGAAGGCCTGGTAGAAGTCGATGGCGTCAAGATAGTCTTTATCCTCGCGGAGTTCGTCGCCGCGTTGTTCGAGTTCCTCGGGAGACGCCCGGGGCGCGGGTGGATCGGCGCGGTGGAGCGGGGGTGGACCCACTTCCAACTGTTCGGTGTTTTGCGCCTGCGAGGGGAAAGCGAGAAGGGCTGCGAACAGAAAGAGAGCAGCTACTGCGCTGATGCGGAGCCGGGTCAACATACACACCTCCGGGCCGAACCGGATTTTTCAGTCGATCATACTATTGCCGCGGCTGGCCATTGTCACTACTCTTTGCCGGCGCGGGCGGGTTCTTGTCATTCTTCTGGGAGCCGCCGTCTCCCTTAAAGACCCCGACAATCTTGCCAAAGAAGCTCTTTTTTTTCTTCGCCTCTTCTTCCGGTGACGATCCTGCTGATGATTGGACACCGGGGCCATTCGGGGGGTTCCCGTTGGCAGGCGGAGGCAGAGCTTTCTCGGAGTTTCCGCCGAAAATGCGGGAAAAGAACCCCTGTACACCGGCGGTCTGGTCACAGGTATCGCGCGGCTCGGTGCCGGCCACGAAGGCAATCGTGTAATCGTCGGGACACGATGGCGTCGCCAGGCGGTTGGTGATCTTGTCGAGTTGGACGTCAACCACACCCTCGGGTTGGGTGAAGGGCTTGACATCGGAGTACTGGGAAAGCGCGACCGCCTTCTTCATGAACTCGGCCCAGATGGGAGCGGC
>PLBE01000117.1 GCA_003134435.1 Acidobacteriaceae bacterium | reverse complement strand
CGCATTCACGCGCCCCTCACCGAACGCGGCATCGTGCCCGAGCCCGAACACTTGCGCGACCTGGAATGCCGCACCAAAAATCAGTTCGATGGCATGATGACCACTAACGGCAGCACCGACCACAGCTTCTGGTGGATGTTCTACTCTCAGTTACTCTCCGAAATCGGTCTCGAGGACGACGCCCTCCGCGACCAGTTAGTCACTGGCATCCGCACTTCCGGCAACTGGGACACGATCCGCCCCGGCACCGCCCGCCACTTGCGCGAACTCGGCCAGCTTTATCGCATCGCCGTGATCTCCAACGCCGATGGCAAAATCGAAGACGTATTACGCAAATGCGGCATCGCCAGTTGCTTCCAATCCATCACCGACTCCGGCCTCGTCGGCTTCGAGAAGCCGCATCCCGAAATCTTTCGCCAGGCCCTCACCCGCATGCAGGCCGCTCCCCAGGAAAGCCTCTACGTGGGCGACGTCTATTCCGTGGACTACCTCGGAGCAACCGGCGCCGGCATGCACGCGCTGTTGATGGACGTGCCTGGCGCCTATCGCGATAAGGGAGTGTCGCGAGTCGAGTCGCTGGCCGAACTGCAGACCACGCTACTCGGAACCCAGGCCTAATCGAGCCTTTCGTGCGCGCGTCCGACGATCCCGCCACCCGCACTTCAATCACCGCACTTTAATCACCGCACTTCAATCACCNNAATCACCTGATGATCGTGGCAATCGGAATGGATCTTCTGATACAGATCGCCGAGCAACCCCGGCCCATATCGCGCCACGAAGCTCACGCCCGCGACTTCGCGCTCCTGCAGTGCCTTGTGTGGAAATAGCGCCTGGCTCAGAGCATCCGCGTGCCGGGTAATAACCTCGTTCCTCAACAGTTCCGCCCGTGATGCCCGCCGATGCAGCCGGTTGATCTGGTACCACATGCTCGTCCGAGCGCGGTCCGCCGCCTCGATCAGCGTCGTATCCAGTTTCCCGATCGATTCGCGTACCGCCGCCATCGACCGCTCTACCCCCGCGTAAGCTTCCGAAAAGCGCGCCTGCAATTCCGCCGGCAGCGAACGCGCTGCAATCGCTTCTCGCACCCTCTCGGGGCCGAGAAGCACATCCGGCAAGCCGAGTTGGTAGCGCGTCAAAATGCGCTCCGCCTTCGCTTCCACCAAAGTCGCCGAAAACCGCGGCAGGATCGGCGTCACTCGTCCCAGCAGTTTCTCGTACACCACCGCCACCTGCGCGAAGTATGCGACCTCCGCCGCCCCTCCCGTGTAGACCAGCGTCGGCAGCAGGTAATCCTGCACCACCGGACGAAGCAGCACATTCGGATTAAACTTTTCCGGCGCTCCCTCAATCCGGTCCAGCAACTCCCCGTGAGAAATTCTCTCCTCGCCAACCACATACTCGACGCCGCTGCCCCCATTGCTCCGGCGCCGTACCACCGTGCGCGCACCGTCTTTCACCTCAAAAAGCAGCGTGGTCGCGGAAGTCACTTTAACTTGCTGGTGATATCCCGCCGCCTCGATCGCTTTGCCCCGCGCCAGCAACGCCTCATCCAGTTCTGAGACCCGCTCAATCGCTGCCCGAAACAACGGCCGGGCAAGATCGTGAAAATCCTTGTCCGCAGGATCCAGCAGGATCACGCCCCACTCCGCAAATAGCCGCGCAAACAGCAGCGCAAACGCACTGCCCAGCGTTTCCCCCGGACGGTACGCCTCGCGTAACCAGTTCGTGACTTCTGAATCTCCCAACATCGCCGCGGCAGCATCGGCCACCGGCTCCATCTCGCGTCCGAATCTGACCGCCCCCACCGGAGCGTCCCCAATCCCGTGACTGCCCACGGTCAAGCGCTCTGGCGGACCTTTTTCAGCCAGCAACCCGACATGGTTGACCTCCGCCAAATCGTGATCCTCGGTCGCCAGCCAAAACACTGGAACGCAATCCACTCCCACCGCCGTAGCCTGTTCTGCCAACTTGACCGCGGTCAGCGCCTTGAAAACCGAAAACAGAGGGCCTCCGAAAAGCCCCACCTGCTGCCCCGTTACCGCCGTCACCGCGCCTCGTTTGAGCCGCTCAATATTGGCCAGCGTTTTCCCCGAAGCGCCCCACGCCCGATTCTGCCGTTCCAGAATTTCGCCGACCTTGGCGCGCCGCGCCGCGTCATATACCACCCGCCCGCTCTCGTCTTTCATCCATTCAGAAAATATCGGCGACCGCGGATACATCCCCCGAACCGATGGAGTATAGGCTAGATAATCCAGAAAAAGACGGCTGCTGTGCGGAATCTGCTGGAATGGCAAACACTGCGCCTTCATCGGCACGTCTCCCACGTCTCCCACGTCTCCAATGACGCGCGGACACTCTTGCCTGCGTAAAGCCAGTCTTTCGCGGCCCGGTTGAGTTTCTCCGCAGCCTTTTCAGCCGTGCCCTTCAGGACCAGGAAACCTGCGAGCCTTAGCCCCTGACGGTCGCGCCTTCCGACCTGAAACGCATTCATGAAACGCACTTTAGCAATCCGCATAATCTTCATCGCCACTCGACACGTAAAACACTGAGGCTCTCGCGCTGTCCAAAATAGCACTTCGCCAGCACCCGGCGCCAAGTCTAACTACATCTGATGTTGCGGAAGCGTGCCGGTTGCAGAGCGTGGGGAAGAATTCGGTGTAGCAGATAAAAGCGACCCTGGCTGTTGGTGCTATCGCGATTTAACGACAACTGGCAGCCCTGCCTTGTGCTGCGGCCCTTGGCCATCACCGCACATCCAGATGTGACCAATTTCACCGACAGAGTGCCACGGATTCGTCTCGAATTCATCCGTCTCGCCTCCAGAGGGCAGTTCCCGCTAGTTGGGACGCAACTCCCGATGAAGCGACATCGTTGACGGAAGAAGGAGGAACCGCATGAAGCGAATGTTGGCAGTTGCTGTGTTGGTTGCGTTCGCCCTTGTCACCAGCGGCACCGAGCGAGTGTTGGCTCAAGACAACGAGAAGAGCGCCGTAGAAGCGACAGTGCGAGACTTAGAACAAAGTGTCCAAGACTACAACCACGCCAAGGTAAATTCGCTCTTCACGCCCGAGGCCCGATGGATAGAGGGCTCCCTTCCGAGGAAAATCGAGGATGAATGGCAACTGATTGACAAATTAAAGGCGGCAGGAATTCGCATTGCTTATCGGCTCCACGATTTCGAGACTCATGTGCAGGGAGACGTGGCATGGGTGACCGTGACCCTCGACAGCACTTTCAGTGCGGATAGCGCGGAAGGGCAGAAGTTGCTGCCCCATAAAGATGAGGGTGGATGCATCGTAGGCAAACTATGTGAGTCACGAACGACTTACGTGGAGAGCGAGGTATTGGTTAAGACCCCGAGCGGATGGAAAATCGCTCTCGGCCACACGTCACTACTCCCGAAAGCCCAGAAATAGTGTTTCGCCCTACGACGAATGACGCTATCAGGCGATAGCACGTTTTGACAGCCTGGGTCAGTGAGTGATCTTGCGATATCTCGCCCATCAGCAGACCCTCCTACCTTTCGCTCTGTAACTGTCCAACTGAGCGGAATCGCTCCCGATGGGCCACAGTAGAAACTCTCCTTTCGCAGGAAGGCAACAGGATCGTACACGCCGATAAACCGACGCCCACACCTCGGACACTTCCACAAGCAAATACGAACCATCGCTACAAACCAAGCGACGAAACAGGCGACAAAAGGAATTGCCCAAAGAAAAGGGATTGCCCAAGCAAGGATGGCGAAATTGGTGTGCCGTACCACTAGAGGGAGCGCCCCGCGAAGAAGGACGATCTTTACCCTTGCACCAGCAAGCATTGTTGCAATTAAGAGGATGAGCACGATCCTCTACCGCCTCTCAAACACTACCCCCACCTGATCCTCATAAGCCACTCGCCAATCTTGCGGCAGCAACCGGAGCAAGCTGGCCAGCGTCGACCCAGCAGGCAAAACCGCCGTCCGAATCTTCCACTCCTTCAGCACGCTCTGCCATCCCGGCTCCGCCTGGGTCAGGATCAAATACTGCCGAATCCGGTCCGAGCCATAGAGATCGTGACGGTCATCGACTACGACCTTGCGCTCGGGATATAAACGATAGATCACATACCCGCCCCAGGCATCCGTCGAAAAAACCGCCTCCCGGCTTGCTTGTTTCCCCGGCAGCTCTTCCTGCAAGAAACTCACAGCGGCAACCGGCACTTTCTCCGGATTAAACTGCGCATGAATGAGCTGCCGCGAGCCTAGCCATCCTCCATGCAGGCAAATCGCGAAGGCCATAGCCACCGAGACCACCGGCCACAAATGCCCGCGAAGTTCCATTTCCTGCGCGCCCATGCGCTCGGAAAATTCTGAAATTCGCGCCGACCCTCGGCGTATCCATCCCCACGCCCCCGCCTTATCCTTCAGTGCGGCAATGCTCTCCCAGAGAATTGGACCAGCCACCAGTGCCAGCAGCATCGAAGAAACTGGAAGATTGCGCGACGAATAAAACCCGGCATACACCGCCAGTAGCGCCACCAGCAGGTGACTCAGCCGCAGCTTGTTGCGGTTGCTCGCCAATGCCATCAGCGTCAGCATCAGAATCGCCGCAAAACAGCGCTCTGCCCAGCCGTGGAAGTTCGGCGACTTGAACTCGTCGATCCGGTCCATCAGATAACGATCGCCCAGATAACGATAGATGTGCGCGTGCAGCCGCCATCCAAACGGATTGACCAGCGTCGCTGCCGCCGACGCCACCCAGGCCACAGCCATGGCGCGGGCGCGGCGCCCCGCTCGAATCGCAGCCAGTGCGTCCTGTTCGCGAACGCTCTCTACCCAGGCGGCGGCGACATAGATTCCGAGCAGCGCGACTCCAAAAAGCCATCCGCCATGCAGATTCACCCACAGCACCATCGATACGGGAAAGAACCAGAGCAGCCATCGCGTCCGGCCGCGGTCGCGTCGTTCCCATTCTTCAAGCGTAATAAACCACAGCAGAGAGAACAGCCAGCTGACGATGTGCGGGCGCGCGTAAAGGTGAATCGTGCCTGCCGCCTCCGCCAGCAGCATCAACCCGATGGCGAGCGGCAGGCCAGCCCCGCGCCCCAGCAGCCGCGAGAACAGCAGGGCGTAAATCCCCGCCACCAGCAGGGCGCACCACCAGACCACTCCGTTCAGTCCGCAAGCCTGGTGCAGAACTCCGAGCACTATGTCGTACAACCACTCCCACGCAAACCAGGGCTGTCCCTGCATCGTCGATGAAAACGGATCCGTGCGCGGAAGCGAGTGCGTCGCCAGAATCAGCTCGCCGGTCCGCATGTGCCATCCGATGTCCGCATCCGCCAGCGGCCGATTCGACAGCGGCCCCGCTAAGATCGACCAGAAAAGAAAAATGAAAACAATGTCGCGCACCGAGGGCACCAGATAGCGCACGGCGGACGAACTCGGCGGGGCATCGAATGTTCGTGTCATCGATCGAGTCATCGGGTCATCCGCCATCTCAAGTCCAGGGCATTCGGTCCTACAACCATCGAATGCCCGGGCTGCAGATGACCCGCCGCGGCCAATCAATCGCGCGGAAATCAGTACTGCAGAAATCCAATCCCCACGCGCATATTGTGCAGCAGGCTATCGGGCAAGGTAACGGCAATAGTCAGCCCTAGTACGGCATGCACAATGCCGATCGGATAAATACTGCGATAGCGCCGGAACATTTCGCAGAAAAAGAGCCCGCCAATCAGCGTGAAGGTCGTGAGGATGGGACTGGGCAGGTGGGCGGCGGCAAACAGAGTCGCCGCAATCCATACCGCCGGCGAACTCCCGAACAACTCTTCGCACCGCGTGAAGAAAAACGATTGCAGCATAAACTCCTGCACCAGCGCCCAGACGATATACTGCCAGACCATGTGAAGCTGCGGCCACGTCGGATTCGCCGGAATCGCCCCGCCTGCCCAACGTACTACGAACACCAGAAAAACCGCTGTCGCAAAACTCACCGCCAGCACCAGGCTGGCGCCAAAGTCGCTGGGCAGGCTCAAACCCATCCGCCGGAGCGAGGGTCGATCCGCCAACACGAAAACAAAAACCGCGACCACCGCGGCCAGTGCCCAGTCGTTGCGAAACGCCAACCGCGACGACCACAGCGCCCGCTCCATCAAAACATAGCCGACAATGAGCTGGAGCCAGGTAAAGGAACGCCGATAGTCTAGCGGAACATCGAACACGCGCAGCCGTACATTCGGCGCTCTAACCCGCGCTACTCCCGCGGCATCAGCGGCATCAAATGTTTTCGTCTGAACTGCCATTCTTTGAATCTCTATAGTAGGACAAATTAGCAGGGTAAGATGCGAACCCGGGAATGCTGAATCCAGGATGGTAAAGCTCATGAACCGTAAACCTAAGCCGACCGTCCTGATCGTAGGAGCCGGTTTCGGCGGCCTCACCGCCGCCCGCCGCATCGCCCGCCTGCCAGTTCAGGTCACCGTACTGGACCGCAAAAATCACCACACCTTCCAGCCTCTGCTCTATCAGGTCGCGACCGCCGGCCTCTCTCCCGGTGAAATCGCCGCGCCCATCCGCTCCATTCTACGAGCCTACTCCAATGTCGAAGTGTTGCTGGAGGAGGTGGTCGATTTCAAGCTCGATCAGAAGAAGGTGATTACCAAGGAGCAGGCGCTCGATTATGACTTCCTGATCGTCGCTTCCGGGGCCACCCATGCGTACTTCGGACACCCGGAGTGGGCCCCGCTGGCCCCCGGCTTGAAAACCATTGAAGACGCCCTCGAGATCCGCCGCCGCGTCTTGCTGGCCTTCGAACTCGCCGAGCGCCAAGCCGCCGAGGCCCGCCACAGCGGACCTCCACTGCAATTCGTCGTCATCGGAGCCGGTCCCACCGGCGTCGAACTCGCCGGCACGCTGGCTGAAATCGCCCACCACGCCATGAACCGCGAGTTCCGCCACATCGACCCCCGCCAATCCCGCATCCTCCTCATCGAAGGCAGCCCCCGCGTTCTCGCAGCCTATTCCCAGGAACTGTCCCGCAAAGCTGAGATTCAATTGCAACGCCTCGGCGTCGAAGTTCGCACTTCCCACGCCGTCACCCACATTGAGCCCGGCGCGGTTTGGATCGGCGACCAGAAAATTCCCGCGTCCGTCGTCTTATGGGCCGCCGGAGTCGCCGCTTCCCCTCTCGGCCGCCAACTACGAGTTCCCCTCGATCGCGCCGGACGCGTCCTCGTCCAACCCGACCTCAGCCTGCCCGGATATCCCCAAGTGTTTGTGATTGGCGACCTCGCCGCCCTCAACGACGAAAACGGCAAAATGTTGCCCGGAGTCGCCCAGGTCGCCATCCAGCAAGGCGATTGGGTCGCGGAAATGATCGCCCGCGATCTGGAAAACCAGCCCCGCCGCACTTTCCACTATCACGACAAAGGCAGCCTCGCCACCATCGGTCGCGCCGCCGCTGTCGCCCAGTTCGGCAAGTTCGAAATGTCGGGCTATTTCGCCTGGCTCGCCTGGCTCTTCATCCACATCCTCTTTCTCATCGGATTCCGCAACCGCCTGCTCGTGATGATCCAATGGGCAGCCTCCTACATCACCTACGAGCGCGGCGCCCGCCTCATCACCGGCAGCGACGAACTGGCCAGTTGGATCGAACACAGTTGTCTCGAAAAGAAAAGCAGCGCATCCCAGCACGGCGCAACCCCAACTTCCTCCGGCCAGTTGGAATCGACTCCGGCCTCGGTCCCGCCGTCGCCGCCCCAGCCGGTATAATCGCCGATATAATCATCGGTGGTGAAATCCGCCGCTGTTTTCTCGCTTCTCGCTTCCCTTCTCCTCTGCCCGTCGCTGCGCGCCCAGGACGGCGCCGCCGCCCCTGCCTCCTCCAACCATCTTGTCGTCGGCCATACCTTGCTTGTGTTTCCCTTCGAAAACGCCTCTCCCACTCCCGGTCTCGAATGGCTCGGCGAGTCTTTCCCCGAAACCCTCCACGCACAACTCAACTCCCCGATTCTCTACGTGGCCAGCCGTGACGAACGGCTGCGGGCCTACGATCGGCAGGGGGTTCCGGCTGCGATTCACGCTTCCCGCGCCACCCTTTACCGGCTCGCCGAGCAGATGGATGTGGATTACGCTGTCCTCGGATCTTACAAATATGACGGCTCGCGCCTCACCGCGGTCGCCCAGTTGCTCGACATGCGCGCTCAAAAACTCTTACCCCCGGTCACCGAGTCTGCGCCCCTCGCCGACCTCGGCGCCCTGCAATCCGCCTTGGCTTGGGATCTGCTCCGCCTCATCCACATCGACTTCTCCGAGCCCAAGGACAAATACGTCTCCACTGCCGCGCCCGTCCCCCTCGACGCCCAGGAAAATTACATACGCGGCATTTTGGCAACCACCGCTGAACAAAAAGTGCGGCACTATCGCGAAGCCGTCCGCCTCAATCCCGACGACGCCCAGGCCTGGCTCGAACTAGGCAAGACTTATTACGCCCAGCGCGCCTACGAACCCGCGATCGCCGCTCTAGGTCAGGTCCAGCATTCTCCCGAAGTCGACCGCGAAGCCAATTTCTATCTCGGTCTCGCCGCCTACGCTCATGGAGATTTTGCCAAATCCGAAACCGCCTTCGCCTTCGTCGCCGCCCGCCTGCCCTTGGCCGAGGTTTACAACAACCTGGGTGTAGTCGCGGCCCGCCGCGGCCAGAAAAAAACCGCCGAATATTTCGAGCGCGCGATTCAGAACGATCCCAGCGATGCCGACTATCACTTCAATCTCTCAATCGCGCTGGCCCAGGCGGGCGATCGTACCGGCGCGGCCCGCGAACTTCGCACCACCCTCGAACATCGCCCCAATGATGCCGAAGCCAAAACACTGCTCGACTCCCTGACTGCTCCCACCCCCTCGCCCGCGGGCACAGCGCCAGCCGCAGCGCCCGGCAGCGCCGCCAGGCCGCCACTCGAGCGCATCAAGCGCAATTACGAAGCCGACGCCTTCCGCCAAATGACTATCCAGATTGGAAGCTGGGCCGAGCAACGATTTGCCCGCTCCGATCCCCACGCCCACGCGCGCTTCCACGTCGAACTCGGCAAGGAACTCCTCGCTCACGGATTCACCACCGAAGCCGAAGCTGAATTCCGCCACGCCGCCGCCGTCGATCCCTCCAGCAGCACGCCGCTTACCGCCCTCGCCGAAGACTACGAAGCTCGGGGCGACGATGCCGAAGCCCGCGCCCAGGCCGAGGCCGCTCTCCGCGTTCGCGAGTCGGCCGAAGCTTACCTGGTTCTGGCGCGCCTGGACTTGAAGGAAAATAAAACGGATGCAGCCGCCCAGAATATCAACCGGGCTCTGCAACTCGAACCCGGCAACCCTGCCGGCCAGGACCTGAAACACACTCTTGCAGCCAAGCTCGCGGAGAAAGCGCAGCCCCTGCCACAGCCATGAGACCGTTCCAACCCGCTCTCCGTTCTACGCTCTCACTTCCCGGCGATGTTCGTCCAGGGACGGGCACCCTCGCCCGTCCAAGCCCGACCCAGCCCGGCAACTGTCCAAAGCCACGGCGACGCCGGTTTCACCATGCCGCCCGCTGCTTTTCCGTGCTCTTGCTTCTCGCCGCCTCCTGCTCCGCCGACGTCTTGAAGATCGCCATCAACGACGCTATCCAGCCGGTCACTGCCGAATTTATTGGCCGCGCCCTCGATCAAGCCGCCGCCGACCACGACCAGGCCGTCCTCATCGAGATCAACACCCCCGGAGGGCTGGTCGATTCCACCCGCGACATCATCGAGAAAATCATTGCCTCGCCCGTCCCCGTCATCCTCTACGTGACGCCCAGCGGCAGCCGCGCTGCCTCCGCCGGCTTCTTCATCCTCGAATCCGCCGACGTTGCCGCCATGGCCCCAGGCACCAACACCGGCGCCGCCCATCCCGTCATCCTCGGCGGCGAAAAAATGGACGATGTCATGAAACAGAAAATGGAAAACGACGCCGCCGCCCTCATGCGCTCCGTCGTCGCCAAACGCGGCCGCAACGTCGAGTTGGCCGAAAGCGCCGTCCGCGAATCAAAGTCCTTCACCGATCAGGAGGCCCTCGACAGGAAGCTCATCGAGTACATCGCTCCCACCGAACAGGACCTTTTCCATCAATTGAACGGAAAGACTTTCAAGCGCTTTAACGGCGCCGTCGTCACCCTCAGCCTCGCCAACCAACCCGTGCGCGACTACAAGATGACGCTCAAGCAGCGCATCCTGTCTTACCTCATGGACCCCAACGTCGCCTTCATCCTGCTCGCCATCGGTGCGCTCGCCCTCTATGCCGAATTCAACCACCCCGGCGCCGTCATTCCCGGTACCGTCGGCGTCGTCTTCATTCTCCTGGCCGCCTTCGCCCTGAACCTGCTCCCCGTGCGCTTCGCCGCCATTGCCATGATCGTAGGAGCCTTCCTGCTCTTCGCCGCCGAAGCCAAATTCGCCAGCCACGGAGTCCTCACCACCGGCGGTATCGCCCTCTTAACCTTGGGCGGCCTCTTCCTCGTCGACGCGCCCATCCCCGAAATGCGCGTCCACCTCGCCACCGCTCTCGCCGTCAGCATTCCCCTTGGACTCATCACCGCCTTCCTGATGAGCATCGCCGTCCGCGCCCGCCGCAATAAAGTCGTCACCGGCGAGTCCGGCCTGATCGGCGAAATCGGAGTCGCCGAAACCCTGCTCGGTCCCTCCGGAAAAGTCTTTGTCCACGGAGAACTGTGGGACGCTATTTCCGCCGTCCCCGTTCCCGCCGGAGAACGCATCGTCGTCCGCCAGATCCATGGCCTGACCCTGAAAGTCGACCCCACAACCTCAGATAAAACACCCCCGTCATAAAGCGGGTGACCACTCATCGCGTCCTTTGCGATGAGTGGGTTCCGATGAGTGGGTTCAAAACACCCGTATCCGCACCCGCAGTGCTCAGAAAACGCACCCGCCAGCCCCCTCTGATGATTCGTCACAAACATCGGGGTCGCGCATCACAGACTTCCAACCCGCTCTGCGCGATAATTACGATCTGTTTGGGGCAGTTTCGAAGGATGCCGTGAGCCACGGGCAACCCTCGAAGCTGCCCCAAACCCATTTTCGGCGCTCTTTGACAACCTAAGTCCTTACTCCGGAATACTTTCCATGTAAGTCCTTTGGATTCAAAGACCCGGCCCTGCTTTTCTTGCTAACTCTCTGATTCCACATGGTGGGGGAGGGGGGAGGGGGAGGGTACTAATGAGTAAACAAAGAAGAATCCCACCGTGACCGCGCATCTGCCTGAACACTCTGCCAATTCCTTCCTCTCAACCCGCAACCACCCGCTTGCGCTACAATCCGCTCATACTGAATCGCGACTTGCCTGGAGGCGCTTATGGATCTCGGATTTCCGGTGATCTCCGTTGCCATCGTTTTCCTCATCATCTACCTCTTGAGTTCCATCAAAATTCTGGCCGAATATGAGCGCGGCGTCATCTTCCGCTTAGGCCGCCTCTTAGGCACCGCCAAGGGACCCGGCATCATTCTGGTCTTCAGCCCGATTGACCGCATGGTGCGGATTTCGCTGCGCCAGGAAGCGCTGGAAGTTCCGCCCCAGGACATCATTACCCGCGACAACGTCACCCTGAAGGTCAACGCCGTCATCTTTCTGCGCGTCATTGATCCCAATAAAGCCGTGGTCGAGGTTTCGAACTACGCCTACCAGACTTCGCAGTTCGCCCAGACCACTTTGCGCTCCGTCCTCGGAGAACAGGAACTCGACGAACTTCTGGCCCACCGCGACAAGATCAACCTGCGCTTGCAGAGCATCCTCGATCAGCACACCGCGCCCTGGGGCGTGAAGGTCGCCAACGTCGAAGTCAAGCAGGTCGATATGCCCGAGTCCATGTTGCGGGCCATGGCCAAACAGGCCGAGGCGGAACGCGAGAAGCGGTCGAAGATCATCCACGCCGAAGGCGAGTTCTCCGCCGCCCAGCGCCTGGTGGACGCCGCGCACTTGCTTTCGAGCGAACCCGCCAGCATCCAGTTACGCTATTTGCAGACCCTCACTGAAATCGGAGTCGAAAAGAACACCACCGTTGTCTTTCCCGTGCCCATCGATTTCTTCTCCGGCATGCAGAAGTGGCTGGCCAACGTCGCCGCGCCGCCGGCCGCAAAGTAGCGGGCAAAGCAGCGAGTAGGAAGGAGGTCGAGACTCGTCATGGCCAATCCGCAGCAGGATACGGAGATTACCCTCGGCACCGGCCGCATGCTCGCCATTTTTTTTGTTTTCGTGCTCCTCGGCGCATTCGTCTTTGGCATCGGCTTTTCGCTCGGCCGCAGAACCGCACTGGCCAGCATCAACAATTCGCTGCTCGCTCCCGCCGGTACTCCCGCAACCATCGTCCGTCCGTCCGCAGCGAAAAACGACACCCCGCCGCAATCCCAATCCAACGATTTCAGTTTCTACAAAGCAGTCGGCGAAAAGAATCCCAACACCACAACCCCGCAGGATTCGAAGCCGCAATCAGTAGCGCCGCCACCGGCCGTAACCGCGACCACTCCACCCGCGGACGCGCAGCTCAGGGCTACTGCAGAGGTCGCAGGCGCCGCTCTCCCCGGTGGCGGCGTGGGCTACTACGTACAGGTCGCCGCCGTCAGCCGTCAGGAAGACGCCGAAGCGCTGGTCGAAGCCCTGAAAAAGAAACAGTACCCCGCTTTCACCGCGAACAATCCGCCCACCGACAAGTTCTATCACGTCCAAGTCGGCCCCTACGCAGAACTGAAGGACGCCGAAGCCATGCGCGCCCGCCTCATCGGCGATGGCTATAATCCCATTGTGAAAAAGTAGAGAGGAAATTTGGATTTGTGATTCGCCAATTGAAAGCCTTCCATCACGGCGCCGGAGAGACTAGGTTCAAATTACAAATCACCAATTACAAATTTTTCCATGCGTTCCACCACTTCCAATCTCGACCCCTTTCTCCACGCCATTGCCGACCCCACGCGCCGCCGGATTCTGCGCGCGCTCAAGGAAAAAGCAGGATGCTCCATCGACAAGCAATCCGGGCTCTGCGCCGGTGATATCGAACAGCGCGTACGACTCGCGCAACCCACCGTTTCCCATCACATGCGAATCCTGGAAAAAGCCTGCCTGGTCGAGGCCAAGCGTGACGGACACTGGCGCTGGTACCGGCGCAACGAGAAATTGATCGCGGAAATGATGCGGGTCTTGAAGGGAGAACTTTAGCAGCCCAGCCTGGTAGAGTCTGGCCCCAGCTATGTTCCAGCGCCTGCCATGAAAGTTTTTTCTTCATCCTTTTCCGCATGCGCGGCCAGTGTCTTGGTGACCAGCTTCCCTTGGCCATGGATCAATCCACGCACCTGCGAGATCAGATCTGCTACTTCAAAGGGCTTCGCCAGCGACGGCACATTTTTCTCTTGCAGGAAACTTCGCGTCTCCGCGTCGGTTAAGGTGGAAAATGTCAGCAGCAAACCATTTTCCATGCCCGGACAATTCTCCGCGATCCAATCGTACATTTCCCGCGCGCTGCAACCGCCCGGCATGCGGCCATTTATCACCATCACATCGAACGATCCGCTCCGAAGTTGGCGCTGCGCATCCTCCACGCTCATCGACGTCGTGACTTCGGCTCCCGCACCGACCAGCACATCCCGTTCAAATTCGAGCACCGCCTCTTCGTCCTCTACCAGGAGCACTCGCCCCTTCAGCAACGCCTCTCTCCGCTTGGTTACCGCCGTCTCCGGCAATGCCGGTTTCTCGCCAGCCGGTAAACGGATGGCGATGGTTGCGCCACCCCCTTCGCGGTTGCGCGCCGCGATCTCACCACCGTGTTCCTTGACCAGCCCGTAACAGATGCTCAACCCAAGGCCTGTCCCCTTGCCTACCGACTTCGTGGTATAGAAGGGATCGAAAATCCGGCTCGGATCCTTGATTCCTGGACCGCTGTCGTCGAACTCCACGCAAACCCACGCGTCTTTCTGGAATACTCGCACCTTCAACGCTCCGCCGCCGCTGCCCTCCACCATGGCATCGAGCGCATTATTGGTGATGTTCAGAAAGACCTGCTCCAACTGATGGGGATCGGCAACCACCGAGGGCAGATCCGCGGGAATTTCGCATTCCAGGGAGACATTGTTGACCTTCAAATCGTATTCGCGCAGCGTGAGAGATTCTTCCAGTACCTTGCGCAAATCCACTTCCCGCTTCTGCGGCTTGCTCTGGCGCGCGAAGGAAAGCAGATTCTGGACTACGCGATGCGTCCGCTGGGCCTGTTTGAACAGCTTGTGCACATAGTCCGCCGAACCATGATCAAGTCCCGCCCCTTCCAGCAGTTGCGCGTAGCCGAGTATTGCAGTCAGGGGATTATTCAGTTCGTGGGCCACACCCGCGATGAGTTGGCCGACGGCTGACATCTTCTCGCTCTGCAGCAGTTGCTCCTGGGTACGGCGCAAGTCTTCGTAGGCCCGACACGTTTCCTCGTAGAGCTGCACCTTCTCGATCGTTGTTGCCAACTGCCTGCTGATGGCGACCAGAAGATTCTCATCGTTACTGGAATAGCGCCGATCGTCATTGCTGGCAATCCCCATGATGCCGATGGGTTTTTCTTTGCTCCACAGCACCACCCATATCCAGTAGGGCAAGTGGTCCGCACAGACAAACTCGGCCACCGCAGGCGGCAGGTGGGGAAGAAAATCCTGGGTCACCACTTCCGCTCGCGAGCGCATCACCAGATCGCCCAGGCCTTCTGGAAAGACAACATCGGCCATGCCCAGGCGAGCCTCGCTGCGCGGTCCCCAACCCGCGCGCCGCCGATAGGTGCCCTCCGGTTCCGAAGCCAGATAGACCGAACCGGTCTCGGCTCCAAACAACGAGACTACCTGGCGCAGCGTCAGGTTCAGAATTTCATCCAGATCGAAGGACTGGGTGGCGATAACGGCCATCGCATTGAGCGCGTTCAACTCGCGGTTACGCCGCCGCATTTCGTCTTCCGAGCGTCTCTTCTCGGTGATGTCGAGAACGAAGCCCTGATAACGCTCGATGTTTCCACTAGAATCGCGGGCCGCAAAGCAGCTTTGCGCCACCGTCAGCAGAGCGCCATCTTTACGTCTTACGGTAATCTCAAAGTTGCGAACGTAGCTGTGCGCCTCGATTTCCTTGCGAAAAGTTTCTCGCTCTTCGGAACCGACATGCAGAACGCTGCCCATGTCGAGCGCCATCAATTCGTCTCTACTGCCGTACCCGAGCATGGTGACAAAAGCGTCGTTGCAATCGAGCAAATCGCCGTCCAGGGTTGCCTCGAACACACCTTCTTGCGCCTGCTCAAACAGCATGCGGTACTTTTCTTCCGCCACTTGACGCGCGGTCGTATCGTGCACCACGTGGATCGTACCATTCCCCGTACTGCCGGGCTCGGAATAGGATGAGGTCGAAACCACCGACTGCCCACCGAAACAAGGATCGATTCCTTCCGTTAGTCCTGACCCGCGCTGGCAATACGGGCACTCGATCCAGGCACTGTCTTGCGGCAGCACTTCATCACATCGCTTGCCCAAAACATCGGCGGGTGCTTTGTCCATCCGCTGCAGTAAGGCTTGATTGGTCTTGAGGATGCGGCAGTCTGCGTCGTGCACCAGAATCAGATCCAGTATCGAATCGAATGTATTGATCCACTGCCGTTGGGAGCGCTGCAACTGCTCCAGCATCCGCAGATCCTCCACCGCAATCCCGAGACTCTGGGACGCGGTTTCCAGAAACTTCATCTCTTCCCGGGAGTGGCGGGGACTACCAGAACAGCCGAGCAAAAGCATCCCGATCACCGATTTTTTGCCCCGCACCGGCACCAGTACAAGGTGACGAATGCCGCGCTTCCCCAGTCGCACTCGCTCCAGATCCGACATCTGCGAGAGTTTCACTACGGCCGCGCGGTTGTCATGGAGTACTTTAGCCTGAGTTGCACTCGTCCCTGCGTGGCCCAGAGCCCGGAGCAATTCCGGCGAGAGTCCGACGTGCTGCGTGGGCACCAGATGTTCGCCTTCCATCAACTGGAACCACGCTGCCTTCGCTCCCACGACCGCGTTCAGTTTTTCCAGCGCAGTTTGCATCATGGGGGCATGATTTTGACTACGCGCGATCGTGACCGTCAACTCATTTAAGACTGCCAGTCGTCGCGTGCGCTGCCGCGACTCGTCCAGCACCAGCAGTAAGATGCTCGACCCAAAGAGCGCCTCCGCGAAAAGATAACCCTCAGCAGGAATGCGACTGGCCAATGGAAGCCCGAACGGATTGAAGGTGAGCAGACCGGCACCAAACAGCAATGCCCCCAAGCCCGACCGTCCCAACCGATGGCGGAAAAGCTGGACGGCTGCCAGGGCCACGATAAGGCGGCAGGCGAGGTCCAGTCCCAGTTCGAGTTGCTTCAAATCGGGGAAATAAAGGGCACGCAGGGCGGCGCAAACCGTCAGCACCCAGGCGAATGCCAGGGACACCGTGAGCATGCGCCGGGCTTGCGCAGAGATTAGCGCGGCTGCCGCAAAAAAGCCCATCGCCAGCGCAAAGTCGGCCTGCTCGAATGCCAGGATGAACTTCGACCCGGCCAGCAGGTCGGGCGTTCCGGCGACCCGCAGAAACAGACCATAGGCAAGCCAACCCGCAGCCCATGCAAGCAGACCGCGATCCCGAGACGCCCGGAAGAGAACAAGCGTGACGGCCGCCACGATCAGGGCGGCAACCGCCTGCGCCGTCAGCCATGGGACGGTCAGGGCGCCAACCGAATTCCCCAATAGCCCGGCAGGATCCATATAGAGGTCACGAATGCTTAAGCTTTCCAGAAACCATCTCACGATGAAGCGAGGGAGTCGCCCATCCCTCGGGGGCAAAAGCCCGCGTTTCTGTTAGCTTGGGGCGACGACGGTTGAAGCCGGCCCCCCGAAAAACCGATTTATGCGATAGCCTTTAGATATCACGCAGGTCCGGCATTCTTGCTGGATTTCCGTGTCTCTTTGGTTACTTTCGGAATGTGGAGTCGCAGCCTAGAATGATCGATAGATAGATCCATCTGCTATGGCTAACGAACGGATCCTCGTGGTGGACGACGAGGAAACAATTCGCGAGATTGTTTCGTCCATGCTGGGCGGAGCTCATTTTCAGACACGCCAGGCGGCGAGTGGGATCGAAGCCCTTTCGATTCTGGAATCGGGTGACGAATTTGACCTCGTGCTCTCCGACCTGATGATGGCGGAGATGGACGGGACCGCCCTTTTAGAACGGGCGAAGGAACGCTATCCTGACATCCCCATCGTGATGGTCACGGCGGTTCACGACATTCAGGTCGCGCTGCAGGCGCTGCGCAATGGGGCGTACGACTATCTCCTCAAGCCTTTCGAGCGGGAACAACTGTTAGCCACGGTTCGCCGTGCGCTGGAGCACCGCCGCCTCAAGCGCGAAAACGATGACTATCGCACCAATCTTGAAGCGCTGGTTGCCGCCCGCACTCAGCAATGGAAAACCGCGCTTTCGAATCTCGAGAAGTCTTACGACATCACGCTCGAAGTCCTGGGGGATGCGCTCGACGCCAAGGACGCCGAGACCCAACACCACTCCAAGCGCGTCACTGCATTCACCATCGCCATTGCGCGCAAGATGGGCCTGTCCAAGGAAGAGATCAATGTGATCGCTCGCGGGGCCTTTCTGCACGACATTGGCAAGATGGCCATTCCCGACAACATTTTGCATAAGCCCGGCAAGCTCACCGACGCCGAAATGGACATCATGAAGGAGCACTGCTACCGGGGCTACAAGATCATCTCCCGCATCCCATTTCTTGCGGATGCCGCCGAAATCGTTTATGCCCACCAGGAGCGCTATGACGGACTGGGATATCCGCGCCGGTTGAAGGGTGAGGAGATCCCGCTGGGGGCGCGAATTTTCGCAATTGCCGATACGCTCGATGCCATGAGGTCCGACCGCGATTACCGTAAGGCGCAAAGCATGGAGGCTGTCCGCCAGGAAATCAGCCTCTGGTCCGGCCGTCAGTTCGACCCTCGGATCGTCAAGATATTCCTCGAAATGCCCGACAATATCTGGGAGGATCTGCGGAACGACATCAACGGTCAGGACCCATCATTTCCCAAGATGTGACGGCGGACAAGTAGGGGAGGACGGCGACCAGATCGACTTCCAGAGCCTAACTGACCACCTGCAGTATTCCCCGCCCACGCAAGGCATGGTTTTGTCCGACCATTCTCCCAAGCGCAATTTGCGAAATTCCTAACGTTCTACAGTCACAGATTTATTCAGAGACGAATGGGGTAAGCTTCAGATTGGGGTTTACTTATCTGTGAAGATCGCGTCAGTCAAAATCCAAGGGAGATTCCGATGAAGAAGACGATAGCCACTTACTGCGCTGTTCTCGTTCTGAGTGCTTTGTCGAACGCCCAGAGTCCCACGTTAACTGCCATGGCCAACACGGTTTTCGTCGGCGCAGACGGCAAGTTCGAAACCGCGCCAGACACCGCTCTTATCCAATTCAATATCTCGGCCCAGGCGAGTGCCGCGAAAGACGCATACGAACTGGCCGCCAAGCAAGCCGAGGCTGCGCGCCAGGTCTTGCGCAGTAACGCCATCGATCCGAAGGCGGCCGAAATCGGCTTCTTCACGGTAAACCCCCAGTATGACTGGAAAAGCACGACGCAAAAAATCATCGGCTACCAGGTCACGACCAGCGTGAGCCTGAAGCTCAAGGATTTCTCGAAGATCGGTCCAGTCACGCAACAACTGGCCGATGGCAGCGTGGGCCAGAGCCAATCGCTGAGTTACACTCTGGAGTCAACCGACGAAGCCAAAAGCAAGGCGGTTGCCGACGCCTACCGGCGCGCCCACGCATCGGCACAGTCGCTGGCGGCTGCCAGCGGGCGGGCGCTCGGCGAACTCTCCTACGCTTCGGTTGATACCTCCGAAAACATACGAGTATCCGCTCCCCTGCAGCGTGGCGCGATGGCAATGAAGGCAGCAGTACAAAGCCCTGCGCCGATTGAGGAATTCTCGCCCCATACGGTAACAGTCACCGCACATGTGAACGCCATGTTTGTGCTGAAGTAGTCGGCGCGGCGGACGCTTTGGTCTCGCGAACGCTTGCTCGACGGGAGAAAGCGAATCGAGAGCCGGGGAGAACGGGCACGGCCGGACGGGCACATCATGGATTCAGAGTGCGCACGCTAGTCTCTGACAATCACTTCGCGTCTCGCGGAGATCCGACTCGCATCCACCGTCACTTCGCGCTGGATTTCCATTTCAATCGAGGTTCCCGGCTCGAGCCGGACATCGGCGCCGCGCGAGAGCATCGCAATCGCCAGCCCGGTAACTCCTCCAACCCCCGCTCCAATCCCGGCTCCCTTACCTCCATTGGTTACCGCACCGATCACCGCTCCCGTAGTTGCACCTTCGGCCGCGCTCTTCGCTTTTCTTCCCGCATCGCTGTCCTGGCGAATTGTGCCTTCCGAATCTTTCATCGAGGTCTTCTCGGCCCCAGGCGTGTTCTCCACCGAGCCTCCCAGCATTACGGTGTAACCGCTGGGATAGATCATCGAAGTGAAATGGATCAGCACTTCAGCGCGTCCCTTTATGTGTCCGCCGCGCTGGGCGCGCTCGACCCTGCCCTGAATGTAGGTCCCTGCAGGAATCACAACTCGGTCGTTGACCACGAAGGGGAAGGCGGTCTCCGCGTACACCGGGTCTCCGTCCTTAGCCGTCTTGGTCGAAATCGCCTGCTTCAGAGAGAGTGGGACCCGGGTTCCCGCCGGAATCGACAGCGTGGGCCTGGCGGATTCGACCACCGGGGAAGCCTGGTCCGGTGCCGAGTTTGGAGCCTGGGTTGGAGGCTGGTTCGGCGCCGAAGTCAACTGCGCCATGGCCGTTCCGGTCAGCAGTACGACCCAAACAAGAGCAAAACGAATCGTCATCGCAGGCACCTCATCAGTACAATTTTTGCAACCGTTTGCCAACTCTGATGCGCTCGGCGGGCGCAATGGTTAGCCGTCGACCAGTCATGGGCACGGCCGAGGACGACTCTCTCGACGCCCGGCCGGCCGCCACCCTAGCCACCACTCCTACGCGCACGGCTCTGGAGCACATTGCCCATGAACTGCGACTGGAGTTTCTGCGCGCACCCCTCACCGCAAACATGCATAGCGCCTTCTTGCAGCGCCAGTTTTTCGTCCCAAGGCGCCAGATGCATCACCGGCAATTCATAATCGCCAAACGAACTCCAGATGATCCACCAGCGGTCGCTGCCGCCCTTGAGCACACCACAATTCGGACCGGAGCAACGGTAGAAAGGAGTCGAGATCAAGAGCAGATTTTCGGGCATGACTGGTTTGGGCGCCTCGCGTTATTGTAGCTGAGGAATCGGCGCCACAGGCAGATTGCGGGAGTGCTACTTGTACAACAAATACTTTTCCCGGACGCGCAGAAATCCCTCCAGGCGCTCCTGCCAGTCTTCGGCAATCCGCCTGGGATCTTCGTCCGCAGTAATTGCCTCAAACACCGCCTGGTTCACCAGCAGATCCGCCATGCGATCGAGTTTGAAGTCCTTTGGATACAGCTTATGCAGCGCCGAAGCCAGTTCGATCCCCAACTCTGGCGAGTCGAGGGTATTCCGGTCCAGAACGGTCAGATTCACTCCTTGGCAAACTATTCCGGTGAAATTGCTGGCGGACGGAGTGAACACAACGGGCACGAAGCGCACACTCTGAATCGAGCGGTTGTTCAGGTAAGCCGCCAGTTCCCTGCTATTGATCCAGGGTGCTCCTACGACTTCAAACGGCGTATCCGTTCCGCGCCCCACCGAAACATTGGCCCCTTCAATCAACGCCACTCCCGGATAAAGCGTTGCCTGGGTCAAACTTCGCAGATTGGGCGAAGGATTCACCCACGCGAGGCCCGTGGCATCGAACCAGTCACCGCGTTGCCAGCCTTCCATTGCCACCACCTCGAGGCGAGCCCCGATTCGCCGTTCGGCGTTGAACATTTTCCCGAGTTCACCCAGGGTCATCCCGTGGCGCGGGGGTTCAGGGAAGTAGTTAGTAAACGTCTCGCGCCCGTTATCGGAAACCGGTCCCTGCACAAAGGAGCCTGTAATCGGATTCGGACGATCGAGAATGACCACATCAATTCCGGTTTTTGCGGCGGCATCCAGGAAATATCCCATGGTCGTTTCGAAGGTATAGAAGCGCGCCCCCGCGTCCGCGAGATCGATCACCACTGCATCCAGTCGTTTCAGAATCTCCAGTGGCGGACGTCTGACGGCGTCGTTCGCCCCGTAAACGCTATACACCGGTATTCCGGTCACCGCATCTTTCTCATTTTTGATGTCGGTCGTGTCCAGCGTCCCCGCCACTCCATGCTCAGGACTGAAAATCGCATCTAGAGAAATCCCCGGCACGTCGGCCAACCGGTCGATCGTCCGGCGACCTTCGGAATCGATACCGGTCTGGTTCGTCAATAAACCGATGCTTCGTGGAGCCCCCCCTTTGGCGGGATGCAGCGCCGCAAACTTCGTCTCTTCCAGCACATCGATTCCGGTCTTCACGGTTCCATTCCGCAGAGCGAGCTTACGTCCGGCGCTTTGCATTTCGTTGTAGCCGGTGATGGTGGCGATGCGCATCTTCTCCGCTGCGGGCGGATCGAGGGCCAAGACTGCCGCCACCGCGGTTGCGACTTGGGTTCGAAGAGCAACCGCGCTGCCCTTTTCTTTCGGCGACAGCGCGTTCATGTGCACCGCGTTCGTCAGCAGGATGATGTAGGTCCTGGTCGCCGGATCGATCCATAAGGAAGTACCAGTGAAGCCTGTATGCCCGTACCCGCCCACCGGCAGCAACTCTCCGCGATTGGTCGAAAGAGGAGAATCAATGTCCCAGCCAAATCCACGCAGCGTCGTTCCGTTCACCGGTTGCTGGGGCGCGGTCATCTTCGCAATCGTCGCTGGAGTCAGAACACCGCGCCCGCCGTCGAGCATAGCCTGGGCGAAGACGGCCAGATCATCGCCTGTAGAAAATACCCCGGCATGCCCCGCCACGCCGCCCATGCGCCGCGCAGTGGGATCGTGCACCATTCCGCGCAGCAGGTGATGATTCTCATCCTCTTCGGTTGGAGCAATGCGAATCTCCCACGACCGGGGAGGGACAAACCGGGTCTCCCTCATGCCGAGGGGACCAAAGATATGATTCGCGGAATACTCGCCGAGCGGTTCGCCAGAGAGGCGCTCCACCAACGCACCCAAAACCAGGAAGTTGATGTCGCTGTATTCAAATGCAGCTCCCGGAGTGCGCTCGGGAGGCGCTTCCAATGCCATCCGGTACGCCGTCTCCTTCCCTTCCCACTTCCTGGTCAAATCCAAATCCGGAGCAAGCCCGGAGTAGTGCACCAGCAGCTGCCGGATGGTGATGTCCTGCTTCCCATTCTGCGAAAATTCAGGAAGATATTTCGCAACCGGATCGCTCATGCGGAACCTTCCCTGCTCCCACAGTTGCATGATCGCGGTGGTCGTCACCATGACCTTGGTCAGCGACGCGCAATCAAACACGGTATCAATCGTCATCGCCTCGGTTTGAGGTTGAATCGCGCGGCTGCCGTAGGCTTTGCGATGTACTATTTTTCCGTCGTGCCCGACGATGACAACCGCGCCAGGAATTTCGCGCTGGGCGATGGCATCGTGGATGATGCGATCGAGAACTACGAGACGGGGGTCGGGCGAAATCTGACCGAACGCGCCTGCGGAAAACAGCAGAGTCGATAGCAGCAGATTTTTCAGTTGATGTTTCACGTCTTTTGTGACTTTACATGACCGCGGAGGCGCGGCTCAAGGATGACGGTTACAAACGATGCTCTCCAAGTAACTCTGAGTTTGCCTGTGCCGCCAGCCTTTGCTATAACCCCATCAGTTCACAAAACACCCTTGACACTGACGCTACCCAACCGAGACTCGGGGTTTTCCTTCCTGATGCGCAATTGCGCTTCGCAACAGGATCAGTTTCGCAAGGCATTCGACATTCTCGAAAGGGCCATCGCCGCCCGCTCCTTTCCCGCATGTTCGCTGGCCGTCACTTTTCGCGGGGAACTCATCGCCTGCAAGTCTCTTGGCCGCTTCACCTATGATCCAGCTTCTCCCAACGTCATCGCCACAACCCTGTTCGACCTTGCGTCACTCACGAAAGTCGTGGCGACGACTGCTATGGCGATGGTGCTCTACGAGCGCGGGATGCTCGATCTCGAAGCCCCGGTCATGGGCATCATTCCCGAATTCGCGGGCACTGAATCTGGCGAGTTTGTGGATTCTGTTGCGCGCCGCCGCGAGGTTACGCTGCGCATGCTGCTGGCGCACAACTCCGGACTGCCGGCGTATGAGAAGCTCTTTCTGCGTGTCCACACTCGTGCCGACCTTTTGCAAGCCGCCTTCACCACTCCGCTCACGGCTGACCCGGGAACGCGTGCCGAATACAGCGACATCGGATTCATCATCTTAGGCATCGCGCTGGAACGCCTCGCCGACGAATCTCTCGGGCCGTTCTGCCAGCGTGAAGTATTTGGTCCGCTGGGTATGGTGCACACGACGTTCAATCCCACTGCTGCCTTTCGGGACTCGATCCCGCCAACCGACGACGACCGCACCTTCCGCCAGCGCATCATTCAAGGAGAGGTGCAGGACGAAAACGCCAGCGTGCTTGGCGGGGTTGCCGGACACGCCGGCTTGTTCGCAACCGCCGAAGATCTCGCCATATTTGCTCACGCCATGCTTAACGGCGGATATCCCATCCTGCGCCCCTCGACTATCGAACTTTTTTCGCGCCGGGAAGCGGTTCCCGAAGGCACATCCCGAGCGTTGGGATGGGACACACCTTCGGCACCGTCGCAATCGGGAAAATATTTTTCTTCTCGTTCCTTTGGACATCTCGGTTACACCGGCACGTCTTTTTGGATCGACCCGGAACGCCAGATTTCAGTGGCTTTGCTGACCAATCGCACTTGGCCCGATTGCCAGAACCAGGCGATCAAACAGGTGCGGCCTGCGTTTCATGACGCGGTGATGGAAGCTTTGGGGAAGGAATCTTGAAACGCCCGGCTCTCCGCAAAGCTCGCGGTAGCAAAGCAACTGGCATGCAGATTCGCCAGCTTGGCACCGAGAAGACAAACCGTGCGTCCGCTGATTTCGATCAGAAGTCGTCGCTTGCCATCGCGCGGATCATCAACCGTGAAGATGCCAGGGTCGCCGCTGCCGTGAGACGCTGCCTTCGGCGCATCGCGCAAGCCATTGATTGGATCGCCGCTGCGCTGTCCCAAAACGGACGCCTCATCTACGTGGGCACCGGCACCAGTGGTCGCATCGCCGCCCTCGACGCGGTTGAATGTCCTCCGACATTTGACATCAGGCCGCGTATGGTGCAATTCGTTATCGCCGGCGGCCCAAGGGCGTTAGGCGCAGCCGTTGAAGCCGCCGAAGATTCACCTGAAGAAGGCCGGAAGGCTATGGCACGAAAGAAACCGACCGCCAAGGACGTCGTGGTGGGGATCGCGGCCAGTGGACGTACTCCGTTCACCATTGGCGCCCTCCGACATGCTCGAGGATGTGGCGCCAAGACCGTTGCCGTGGTGTGCAACCCGAATTCTCCGCTCGGCAAATTGGCGCACATGGAAATCGTCGCGGAGGTCGGCGCAGAAGTGGTCTCTGGCTCGACCCGCATGAAAGCCGGGACGGCGCAGAAGATGATCTTGAACACGCTCTCCACCGGGGCGCTGACCCGTCTCGGCTGTGTCTATGGCAATCTGATGGTTAATGTGCGTCCGAAAAACGAGAAACTGGCTGAGCGCGGAGTCGGTATCTTGGAGAAAGTCGCGGGGCTCGACCATGCAGCCGCAAAAAGACTTCTCACCGCCTCCGGATGTCGGGTACCGGTTGCGCTCGTGATGGCAAAAGCCGGTATCAGCCGCGCTCTATCAGTCGCCGCGCTGAAGCACGCTGGAGGGCAGGTGCGGCAGGCAATCGCGCTCGCCAATCGCAGATGACGCTAAGTGCGGCGTCCAGTTTGGACGTGTGCACAAGTGGTTGTCACCGCAGTTACGATCTAAACTCCGCGCGATTAATTCAACGCCGTCATCTGGCAATCCTAGCTAGAATGGACCTTAACGGGAGCGGAGTTCGGTTTTACCTATGGATAAGCTGGTAATTCGCGGCGGCAACCCCTTGCTGGGGACGGTCCGAATCAGCGGAGCGAAGAACGCCGCCCTGCCTTGCATGGCGGCGGCCTTGCTCACCGACGAACCGGTCATTCTAGAAAACATCCCGCAGGTGCGTGACATTGAGACCACGCGCAAACTGCTCGCCGCCATGGGTGCCGAGGTTGAACTGGGATATGGACGAGCCCATCATCGCACCACGATTTGCGCGCGAGCACTCGCGGCGCCCGAAGCGTCTTACGAACTGGTCAAGACGATGCGAGCTTCGACCCTCGTCCTGGGACCGCTCGTGGCGCGCTGCGGCCACGCGCGGGTCTCGCTCCCCGGTGGATGCGCCATTGGGGCACGCCCCATCGATTTGCATATTAAAGGCCTGGAGCGCCTCGGCGCCAGGATCACACAGGAACACGGCTACGTCGAAGCGGTCACCGATCCGCTCCAAGGCGACCGCCTGCGGGGCGCGGAAATTGTCTTCGACAAAATCACCGTCACGGGCACGGAAGACCTCCTGATGGCTGCCACACTGGCGGATGGCGAGACGATCATGCAGAACTGCGCCCGTGAACCCGAAGTCGCGGACCTCGGCGCGCTGCTCAACGCCATGGGCGCGAACATCGAGGGCGCGGGCTCCTCGACCATCCGCATCAAGGGAGTTTCGAAACTGCACGGAGCGAGACACCGCATCATTCCCGATCGCATCGAAGCCGGGACTTTCATCATTGCCGGAGCCCTAACTGGGGGGGACGGCAGAGTCACCGGATGCGATCCCTCGCACCTTACTGCCATCCTGCAAAAACTCGCCGAAGCCGGAGTGAAGACGGCGGTGAAAGCCGACTCCGTTCGCGTCATGGGGGATCAACCGCTTACAGCGGCCGATTTGACAACGGAAGAGTATCCCGGCTTCCCCACCGACATGCAGGCGCAATACATGGCCCTGACTACTCAGGCCGCGGGTACTTCGATAATCACGGAAAATATTTTCGAGAATCGCTTCATGCACGCGCAGGAATTGGTCCGCATGGGCGCCAACGTCAAAATCGAAGGGCGACGTGCCATCGTGCGGGGTCGAACTCCACTGAGCGCCGCAGCGGTGCTCGCTTCCGACCTGCGCGCCTCGGCATCCCTCGTGCTCGCTGCCCTGGTTGCTGACGGCGAAACCATCATTGACCGCGTCTATCACCTCGACCGCGGCTACGAGCACATTGAAGAGAAGCTTAAAGCCGTGGGCGCGGAAATCCGGCGCGTAGGCAATATATTTCCCAAGCGAGCGGGAGCGGTGGCAGACTGAAGAAGCCCGGCGTAGTTTCCGGTCCCCGCCGCATGGACTACGCACTTAGGTAACCAGCGAAATCCAACATTCAATCTTTCCAATTTGGCGCGCGGATAGAATGAGCGTACGGCGAATTCTCGCAGGCGAGCGGCATGAGACACGAAGAAATCCTGGGGCTGTTGCCCAATTTGAAATATGGTCCAGACCACCACGCAGGTGTGTGGCTATTTCTTCTGGAACTATTGTTCTGGGCAGTCGTTTTCCTGTTTACCATGATGCTGCTCCGTTTTCGGCCGGTGCTTCTGGAAAGGGCTGAATCCAGGCTTCATGCGGCTAGCCAACGAACGGGACTCTGGCTGCTGACATTCGGTCTGACGGTAATTTTTCTCCGAGTTGCCTTGTTGCCGCAAATTCCAGTACCGATCCCCGTCGTTCACGATGAATTCAGCTATCTGCTGGGCGCGGATACATTTGCCCACGGGCGTGTGACCAACGATGCCGGGCCGATGTGGGCACATTTCGAGTCTTTTCATATCAATGTGCAACCGACCTACCAGTCCATGTATCCACCGGCGCAGGGATTGACGCTCGCCCTCGGTCAGAAATTGACGGGTGTGCCTTGGGCGGGCGTGGTGCTAAGCACGGCGCTCATGTGCAGCGCCGTCTATTGGATGCTGCTCGCCTGGATGCCGCCGGCCTGGGCGTGGCTTGGAGGAGCATTCGCGGTCGTTCGTTACGGTGTATTTTCCTACTGGATCAATTCGTATTGGGGCGGAACTGTAGCCGCCATTGGCGGCGCGCTGGTCTTGGGAGCTCTGCCACGCTTCCGGAAAAACCCGACCTCATGGATGGCACTCATTTTTGCGGCAGGCCTACTCATTCTGGCAAATAGCCGCCCGCTGGAAGGCTTTCTGTTCAGCCTTCCCCTGGTTCTTGCCGGCGCCGCGTATATCGTCAAGAGCTGCGCTCGTAATTGGCGAGCGATGGTAAATCGGCTCCTGCCTGCGATGGTTTTACTGATCGCCGGTGCTGGAGGAATGCTCTACTACAACTGGCGCAGCACCGGGCATGCGCTGGTCATGCCCTACGCAGTAAACTTCAAGACTTACCACATCAGCAAGCCATTTCTTTTCCAGAAGCCCAATCCAATTCCAGATTATCGTCATCCGGTGATGAGAGTGTTTTATGTTTATCACGAACTGCCCGACCTGGTGAATTTGAAGTCCATGGGTGCGGGATATCTCTCGCAGCTCAAAGCGAACGTTTACTATGCGTTCTTTCTGTGGCCTTTTCTGCTGCTGGTCGCCCCGGCACTGTATGCGATGGCGCGTGATCCGGAGTTGCGCATCATTCTGGCATCTCTGGGACTGCTGGCTTTGGATCTCTTTGCGCAGATTTGGCCGCCGCACGCGCACTACGCGGCGCCAGCCGCGGGAGCAATCATATTGCTCGTTCTCCACAGTCTGCGTCATTTTCGCGAGACCCATGCGGAGTTCGGCATTTGGGCTTCGCGAGCTGTCGTCATCGTTCTTGCCTTGTTGCTGATTTCCCCGGTAGCACAACGCCTGAGAGATCCTTACGCGGCGATTCCCAGGGAATCGCCGCAAGAGGTGCGACAGGATATACCGCTCCAGGTCCAACGCGAGCGCATTAAGTCGGATCTCGAGGCTCGTGGCGGAAGACACCTTTTGATCGTGCATTATCCGGTGGGCGATGTGCCCTCCCAGGATTGGATCTACAATGATTCGGACATCAAGGGTTCCCAGATCATCTGGGCCCGCGACATGGGATACCTGGCGAACCGGGAACTGATCGACTATTACCCTGACCGGCGGGTCTGGTATGTTGATCGAGGAGACTCCACGGCGCGTCTCGTCCCTTACGACCAAGCAACTCAACAGTGGAGTCTGGCGTTGAGTGGTCCTTCCTTTGAAGGGCCGTTGGGCCCGGCGCGCTCGCCAAGTCAACCGGCCCAGCCGACTGCCGTTCCTGCGGGATTGCGCAGTGCGTCGTATTCAACCGTTCAACAACACATTCCGTGATCAGGAGCCTGAGACTTGAGCCGTCCACAAACTGCAGTCATTATCGGAGCCGGCCCGGCGGGACTTACGGCGGCTTACGAACTGCTCACCCGCACAAACATTCGGCCCATCGTAATCGAAATGAGCGATCACATCGGGGGCATCTCGCGCACCGTGAACTACAAAGGGAACCGCATTGATATTGGCGGGCACCGATTCTTCTCCAAGAGCGATCGAGTAATGAAATGGTGGCTCCAACACCTTCCGATGCAAGCCTTGCCTGCGTCAGTGCAGATCAGTTATCAGGGCAAGTCGCGTGCTGTGGCTACCGGCGAAGGCACGGCGACCGCAAACGACGACCGCGTGATGCTGGTACGGGGACGCAAATCGCGGATCTTCTTCCTGCGAAAGTTCTTCGACTATCCTATCGCGCTCACCCCTGACACGATCAGGAAACTTGGCCCAGTAAGGACCACTGCGATCGGGCTCAGCTACATGCGGAGGGTTCTTTTTCCGTTGAAGGAACAAAACAATCTCGAACAATTCTTTATCAATCGCTTCGGCGAAAAGCTTTATCGTACTTTCTTTAAGTCGTACACCGAGAAGGTGTGGGGCGTGCCCTGCACCGAAATCGATGCGGAGTGGGGCGCGCAGCGCATCAAAGAACTGTCGATATGGAGGACGATCAAGCACTTCGTCAGCGGGAAATTTCGGCGCGGACCCGCCGACGTGTCGCAAAAAAAAACAGAAACATCCCTGATTGAGCAGTTCCTCTACCCCAAGTTCGGGCCTGGCCAAATGTGGGAGGAAGTCGCAAGAAAGGTCGTCGCCATGGGCGGAACCATCCTCATGGAGCAGGCGGTGCAGGAAATACACACCGAAGGACGCCGCCTGGCTGGAGTGACCGCCAAATCCGGAGACGGCATCGCCCATCGTTACGAAGGAGACTATGTCTTTTCCACCATGCCAGTACAGGAGTTGGTTCGCTCGCTTGATCGCGCGGTTCCGGGGCCAGTGCAGGAAGTGAACGATGGGTTGATGTATCGGGATTTCATGACTGTCGGCCTTCTGTTGGAAGAGTTGAAAATCAAAGAGGAGTCCGAGTCAGGTTCAAAACTGATCCGCGATAACTGGATCTATATCCAGGAACCGGACGTGCTTGCCGGGCGCCTGCAGATTTTCAACAACTGGAGCCCCGGAATGGTGAGCGATCCGGAAAAGGTATGGATTGGAGTGGAATATTTTTGCAACCAGGGCGACGAACTGTGGGCCCGCACCGACGAACAACTGAAGAAACTCGCAGTGGAAGAACTGATCCGAATTGGCATTATCGAACAACGCGCTTTGCTGGATTCCGTCGTTTTGCGGATGCCCAAGGCCTACCCCGCCTACTTTGGAACCTATGGGCGCTTCGACGAAATCCGCCGCTACCTGGACGAATTTGAGAATCTGTTTCTGATCGGAAGAAATGGAATGCATCGTTACAACAATCAGGACCATTCCATGCTCACCGCCATGACGGCGGTGGACAACATTGTCGCGGGCCAACAAGACAAAACTAATATCTGGGACCTGAACACGGAAAGTGAATACCACGAAGAGCAGTCGGCGAGTGAAAAAGGAGCGGCGGCGGGCGGCCGAATCTAAACGAGACCTCCAAGCCTCTTCCTGACACGCACAAAGAGCCGCATTTCTGCGGCCCTTCGCATTACCTGGATCTCTGGACCGATGGACTACCGGCGTCCGCGACCGCCGCCACCACCAGAATGGCCGCCCCCGTGACCTCCGGACCCGCCGCCAGGGCGACCTCCGCGTCCGCGCCGCCGGCGATTGCGATCACCACCACCGCCGGGACGGCCTTCGCGAGCACCTTCCGGACGCGCGACACCCGCCTCGACCGATGCCACCACTCCGTCCACCCGGTTGAAATTTGGCTCATCGTCGGCGTCGAAATCCGCGCCACCTTCGATTACCGCTGTGGGCGCGCCTTGCGACAGCAGTGGAGCTGCCGGGGACGATTCCACTCCGTCATCGCTTGAATCGGGGGGAGGGGCAGCGCCACCCATTTTCGCTCGCTGCTCCTTCAGAATCGCCTTCCTTGACAGCTTGATGCGGTTGCCCTCGACGGCCAAGACTTTCACCAGCACTTGATCGCCTTCTTTCAGTTCGTCGCGTACATCTTTAATTCGGTGTTCGGCGACTTCGCTGATGTGGAGCAGACCGTCCAAGCCGGGCAGAATTTCTACGAACGCGCCAAAATCAGCCAAGCGGCTGACCTTGCCGAGATATGTCTTGCCCACTTCGGCCGACGCGGTAAGGTCCTTGATGATCTGCAATGCCTTGTTCGCCGAGACTTCGTCGTTGGAGGCAACGTTGACCTTGCCCGAATCTTCCACGTCGATCTTGACGCCGGTCTGCTCGATGATGCTGCGGATCATCTTGCCACCGGGCCCAATCACGTCGCGAATCTTGTCGACCGGAATCTGCAGGGTGTAGATACGAGGAGCGTAAGCCGAAACCTTGACGCGACCTTCGGTGATGATCTCGTCCATCTTTCCGAGAATGAACAAGCGTCCACGCTGCGCCTGGGCCAGCGCCTCGCGCATGATCTGCGGAGTGATGCCGGCAACCTTAATATCCATCTGCAGGGCGGTGATGCCGTCTTTGGTACCGGCTACTTTGAAATCCATGTCGCCATAATGATCTTCGGCGCCCGCGATGTCGGTCAGGATGGCATACTGCTCGCCTTCTTTCACCAATCCCATCGCGACGCCGGCCACCGGAGCTTTCAATGGCACACCCGCATCCATCAAAGAGAGGGAGGCGCCGCAAATCGTGGCCATCGACGAACTCCCGTTCGACTCCAGAATGTCGGAGACGACGCGCATGGCGTAAGGCCAGTTGTCTTCCGTGGGAAGCACGGAAGAAATGGCGCGCTCGGCCAATGCTCCGTGACCGATTTCGCGGCGTCCGGCGCCCCGCATGAAGCCGACTTCTCCCACCGAAAACGGCGGAAAATTATAGTGCAGCATAAAACGCTTCTTGGCTTCGCCTTCGAAGCCTTCGAGACGCTGCATGTCGTCGCTGGTGCCTAGCGTAGTCGTCACCAGCGCCTGGGTTTCACCGCGCGTGAAAACCGCGCTGCCGTGCGCGCGGGGCAGAACCCCGGCCTCGATCCAGATCTCGCGGATCTGGTCGAAGGCGCGTCCGTCGGGACGGCGCTTGTGATCGATCACCTGGTTGCGGAAAATCCGTTCGCGCAGGATCTCGTAATATTTCTTAACTTTGGCCTTGCCGGCAGCGTCGTCCTCGGGGACGGCGGCTAGCAGTTCCTTCTCGAGCACCCGCACCGCTTCGTAGCTTTCGGCTTTCGGATGCTTGGCAGTGTCCAGAGCATCGGCCAATCTTGCGCCGATCTTCGCTTCCAGAGACTTGAAATAGGCCTCGTCGAATTCCGGCGGGGTGACAGCGCGCTTGGGCTTTCCGACTTTATTGCGCAGTTCGGTGATGGCGGCGCATATCTTCTTGATTTCGGTGTGGGCGAATTCGATCGCATCCACCACCGTTTCTTCTTTGACTTCTTTGGCGCCCGACTCGATCATGACAATGGCATCGGCGGTGCCAACGACCATGATATTGAGCAGGCCGTCACGCATTTCGGTGTAGGTGGGGTTGGCGATAAAGCGCCCGTCGATAAGGCCGACGCGCACGGCGCCGATGGGGCCGAGAAACGGAATATCGGAGAGCGTCAAGGCAGCCGAAGCGGCGTTGATGCCGCAGACATCGGGATCGTTTTCAGTGTCGGCGGAGAGGACAAAGGTGATGACCTGAGTCTCACACTTGAAGCCCTCAGCGAACATGGGGCGGACCGGCCGGTCAATCTGGCGACTGGTGAGCACTTCACGTTCACTCATGCGCCCTTCGCGCTTGATGAACCCGCCGGGAATGCGCCCGCCGGCATAGGTGTACTCGCGGTAATCGACGGTGAGGGGAAAGAAATCGATGCCCTCGCGGGGATCGGGATTGGAGGTGGCGGTGGCGAGAACTACATTTTCGCCGAAGCGCACAACGGCCGCGCCGTGAGCCTGCTTGGCTAATTTTCCAGTTTCGAAGGAGAGTTGTTTTCCGCCTGCGATTTCAACGGAAACTTTGGTGGCTTCAGGCTTCATAGATCATCCTTTTTTGTACTGAAGGAGTAAGGCAGAAGGGAGTGCGCGGGGATACAGAGTCCGCTTGGACGGGCGTAGGCCAGGGGCCGCGGTTGGGAAACGCACTTTGCAAAGGCTCTCGGAGTCTGGAACCGGCGCCACATGGAGCCGGTCGCGCTGGTTATTTGCGGATGCCGAGCTTCGAAATTACGGTTTTATACCGTTCCGAGTCGTACTTCTTCAGATAGTCAAGCAGGCTGCGACGCCGACTCACCATCATAAGAAGTCCGCGGCGCGAGCCGTGGTCTTTCTGGTGCGTTTTGAAGTGTTCCGTCAGTTGGCCAATGCGCTCGCTCAATAGAGCGATTTGAACTTCGGGGCTGCCAGTATCGGTAGCATGGGTGCGATACGTGTCAACGACGGATTGCTTTTGCTCTCTGGCTAACACTAACCTGTTCCACTCCTGTCTCTTCTCGTTTTCGTAACGTTTTCGATGGTAACACGGCGCTGTCAGAAGTGGCAAACTACTTGCCTTTTGCTTTTATCGAACCGTTTCAACTACCGGGAAATAACAGGGAGCCCGCAAGGAGCACTTTTCCCAATATGTTTGCCGCCTTGAGATTCATCGCTTCGGATTTCAACCTGGATTCCGCTGCAATGCCACATGTACCAAGGGGTTTTGTCTGAGCAGATGGGTGTCATTATCGTCTGCGATGTCGCCTTCGATTTAGCTGCCGAGCCCATCACTGCTTCAGGGCTCCGTCGAGGTTATAATATGGTTAAGACTCAAAGGCGATGGATTCAGGTACTCCGATCGCCGGTTGCAGTGCTCCGGGAAAAAGGTGGGCCAAACCTACAGACCATCCTTGTAGCCGGCCGTCATAATCAAACTTAGAAATTACGGGGAGATTCGTATGCCACGAGGCCGATCGACTTTTACGAAACGACAAAAAGAACAAGCGCGCCAACAGAAACAGCGGGACAAAAACGAGCGGAAAACGCAGCGGAAAGAAGACAAGCCGGAGGGTTTAGTGGTGGACGAAGAACAGGAAATGCGCGAGATGCGCGAACTGGCCGAAGCCCAAGCGGCGCTGTTCCGCATTGGCAATGACGACAGCGAGACGGATCCGACTGAGGTCTCTATTCCGCACGCAATTAAGACCATGGACCGCTAAGGCACCTTTGTAGATTCGCCGGAGCACTGCACTCCGGCGAAGCCACATCGATTCCGCAAAAACTCAAGACGGTCTCCTTTAGGATTCAGTGGGCGGGCGTGAGTGCCCATCCCGCCCCTTTGGAGACTCCTTAAGACTTAGACAAAGACCTCACCCGGCAATCGGGTTAATGTCCTTGACGCAAGCGTGTTTTGAATCGAACGCTTCGGACGATCATTCTCATGGGATGCATTGATCTGCTTGCGTTCGATGCGCAGCTTCAAGGTGCGCTCGATATTACGAAGATCCAGAACCTCCACGCCGGTGACCAGAGTGGAGGCGCGACCCAGAGAACCTGCCCTGCCGGTCCGACCAACGCGGTGAATGAAGTCTTCCGCCATCTTGGGGAGGTCGTAGTTGATCACGTGCGCCACGTCATCGCAGTGCAGGCCGCGGGACGCGACATCGGTCGCAACCAGCACCTGGTAGCGACCCTCCTGAAATCCACTGAGGGCGGCGTTGCGCTGGGACTGGGTGCGATCACCGTGAATCATGGCAGCGGAAAAACCGTCGCGTTCCAGTTCCTTGGCCAGCCTTTGCGAGCCGCGTTTGGTCCGGGTGAAGATCAGGGTCTGTCCCTTTTCCGCGTAAAGCAACTGCCGCAGCACATCCAGTTTTTCGGAGGGACGTACTTCGTAGGCTTCAAGGGAGACGCTCTCCGCGGGCTTCAAAACTGAACCGAGTGCCACTCGCACCGGTTCGCGCATGTAGTCGTTGACCAGTGCGGCCACCGATTGCTCCATGGTCGCGGAGTAACAGAGTGTCTGCCGGCGTTGCGGAAGAATTTGCAGAATACGCCGGATGGCCGGAAGAAAGCCCATATCCAGCATGCGGTCGGCTTCATCGAGCACCAGGATCTTCACGTGCCGCAGATCCGCGAATTTGCGGGTAATGAAATCCTGCAGGCGACCTGGGGTAGCGATTACAAATTCGCAGCCCGCGCGGAGACTGTTGATCTGGGCCTTCTCAGCTACGCCACCGATCACTAGCGCGGCTTTCGGCATATTTTTGTCGCGGAGTTGTTCGTACTGCTCGTGCACCTGCATGGCGAGTTCCCGCGTCGGCAAAAGAACCAGTGCGCGAACGTTCTTGAGTGAGCCATTCTTGGCTTCATTTTTCGATTCGGTGCGCAGCATTTCGATGATCGGAATCAGGAACGCGAGCGTCTTCCCGGTGCCGGTTTGGGCGGTGCCAATCACGTCCTTGCCTTCGAGGGCGGGAGAAATGGCGCGTGCCTGGATGGGAGTGAGGGTGATGAACTGAGCTGCCGCCAATTTCTGCTGCAACGCAGCAGACAAGGGCAGTTCTGTAAATGTTGTCATTCGATGGTTTTCTTTCTGGAGGGGCCTAATGTCAATTTCTCAGACTCAGGTTTTAGACTGTTGTCGAGAGTTCGCAATGCCGCTCGCAATGAAATTGGCGCTGGAACCAAACGGCGGGCAGGAAATGCGGAAATGTTGCGGATCCATCAGGATCCCCGCTTAACGAGCAAACCGTAGCAAAAGCGTTAATGGCAGTATAGCAGAACAAGCTGGAGTCTGGGGTTACGTCGGTCATATTCCCGGAAGAAGCACCGGAACAGTAGTAATCAGTAAGGCAACTGTTCAAAGAAACACGTACGTCACCGAAGCAAGCCTGACCCAGGCAAGGCTGACCCAGGCAGCCCGATTGGACGTTCATTTCATCTACCTGTTCTCCGTTCGTTCTTTTTTTCGACAAGCCCGATTGCGTCCTCGATCATTTTTTCGATCCGCCGGGCCTGGGCTTCTGGAGTCCGATAATAGAAAATGCCAAACAGATGTCCCCGCCGTCGCGCTAACGACATCGCGTCCCACCCTTCATGCGCTCGCGGATTGCGGGCGAACGCTACCCGCAAAACGGGAGGCAGGTCACGTTCCGCATCCATGACTGCCAGAAGACGGTCGGCAATCTGTTCCGCGCGCCGCAACCGGGCGGCCGCGCTGCTGGGGTCGGTGATCCACTTGGCAATATCGTTGCGCGTGGAATGATTCAGTTTGTCATACCAGAGCCGGAGCGCCCGATCTTCGCTGAGAATCCGCTTGAGTTCATCAGGAATGGTGACAGTGCGTTCCTCGCGATCGAGTTCAATCTGAAAACGGGCCACGTTACCCTCTACGGCTCGGGCTCCCCGTTGCATTCGCTTGTTGATGAGCAGGAAGTGCCTCCCCTCGCGGGTGGGAAACAGCGAAGTGCGGAACGCGAAGCCGTTGATTTCGCCTTTCACTTTGATCTGACCCCGCACTCCCCAGGCTTCCCCGGTATCGAAGGGAACATGGATGATGATCCAGTTGAGGCGGGAAGGCATGCGCTCAAGGCACGCCTCAAAACGCTTTGCGGCAGACGCGGGCTTGGCTTTGGAAGCTTTCGGCATCGGACGAAAACCGGGACGATAGCATCTTAATATGCACAAACGGAGATGACACTCGGATGGCGGTTGGGATGATAATGGGAGGGGAGTTAAACTGTACATAAAGGCGCACGGAGAACCATTGTGATCTGTCCGCAGTGTGGTGAGGACAATTCGGACAATTTCCGTTTTTGTGGGATGTGCGGCACCCTGCTCGAAGCTCGGCCCGCAGCGGGCGCAAGCGTACCGGGCCTGCCAAAGAAGATAGAGAACGCGCGGGAACAGATGCGTCCTCTCTCCGCCGAGAACACGGCCCATGAGGCCAAACCGTGGGTCCCGGCGATCGGCGGTCCCTCGGTGCTGGGCTTAGGTCAGCCCGATGCGAATCAGAGCAGTTCAAGTCCTCCCAGTTCGCGTCAATCCAGTCCAAGTCAATTCAGCATGAATTTAATGGAGAGCGAGTCTTTTCCGGGCGCATATTCCTATCTCGCTCCGGAACCGCCAAAGAGTGGCGGACGGCGAATTCTGCTCCTGGTCGCACTGTTGGCGGCGTTGGGCGGGGCAGGTTGGTGGACTTATTCAAACTACCTGGGCGCCATTCGCAAACCGGCGGCCGGGTCGTCTGGCGCAGGCGAAACTTCTGCCGATACGACATTGACAAAACAGGCAGCGTCAAACGGGGTACCAACGGATTCAGCTTCATCGCAGGTGGCAGCGCAATCCGGCAGCGCTTCGGATGCCCCGTCGGAGAGAGCAGGCGCGGGCTCCGCGTCCCGTGAGCTTCCAGTGAAGGCGGCCGAAGAAGAGAAAACAGCGCCGGTAGTGAAGCCGGTGGCTCCGGCGGCAGTTACGGAGTCTGGAAAGAGGGCCGCGAAAACTGTGAAACAGCGCCAAGTCAGCGCGACGACGGTTAAACCGCCAATGTTGTCGGCGCCTCCGGCGACAGACACTGGAGACACAGCCTTCCGGAAAGGCGAGGCTTATCTTTATGGGAGAGGCGTCGCGGAAAATTGTGACGAGGCGGTGAAGAATCTAAAGGCTGCGTCCGCGAAATCGAATGCCAAGGCGCGGAGCGCTTTCGGAACCATGTATGCCACGGGCCACTGTGTGCCCCGGGATCTACCCACCTCGTATTTGTGGTTTGCGCTGGCGCTGCAAGTGGATCCGAATAATCAGATTCTGGAAAAAGACCTAAGCGCCATCTGGAACCAGATGACGCCCCCGGAACGGCAAACCGCAACGCGGATGAAACAATGATGGGGCCAGAGAGAGGGATCGGGCGATCTTTGGATGGGGATCTCCGATTGCCTGTTCCTTTCAACCCGCGACGGGCACCAGGTTGAGCGCCTTCTTTACGGTGCCGCGTTCGATCATAATCTTGTCCTGCAGCAGCGTAATCGCATAAATCAACTGCTCGGGACGCGGCGGGCAACCGGGAACATAGATATCCACCGGAATGACCTGATTCACGCTCTGAACGAGCGCGTAGTTATTGAAAACTCCACCCGAAGTTGCGCAAGCTCCCATCGAGATGACCCACTTCGGTTCCGGCATCTGTTCCCAGAGCTGGCGAATCACGGGCGCCATTTTATTGGACACTCGACCGGCAATGATCATCAGATCCGATTGCCGGGGCGATGGCCGGAAAACCTCGGCGCCGAAACGGGCGATATCAAAGCGCGACGCACCCATCGACATCATTTCAATCGCGCAGCAGGCCAGCCCGAATGTCATCGGCCAGATGGAGTTCTTGCGCATCCAGTTAACGGTCGAGTCCAGCGTGGTCATGACGATGCCTTCCGGCACGCCATCTCCGTAGACCAGTTCTTTGACTACCTTCTTGCCGTTTTCGACGTCAACGTAGGGACCAAAACTCAACTCTTGCGCCATGGATTTATTTTAACCGCAGAGACCGTGGAGTGCGCAAAGGAATCAGGCAGCGGGGACAGGTATCAGCGGTCGCAGAGCGAGATCGGTTTTCTGTGGTTGGCACCAAGCATTGAGATTGTTGCTGCTTTTGTATTGCCCGGCCCGCCGCTTGGGTGGCGGCTGTGTGGGGTCGTGGGGTGAGGGCCGGGCAATTCTTCGCTTCTACTCAGGATTGCAATTGCCAACTTTATACCCCAGCACCCCGCTTGCTGCCTGTGACCACGATCACCATTCTGTGTGATCAAGATACTTTCAGCTGTGATAAAGATCACCGCCAACGGGAGCTTCACGGGCTAAGTTTACGGGTGAAGCAGGTTCAGAAAACATCTCAGGAGAAGCAATCATGGCTTATGTAATTACCGATAGCTGTATCAAAGACGAGCTTTGCGTGGATGTCTGTCCTACCGACTGCATCCATCCCAAGAAAGACGAAGCCCAGTTTGAAGCCGCAACCCAGCTCTATATCGATCCCGAAGGCTGCATCGACTGTGGCGCCTGCGTTCCGGCGTGTGGCTCGGATTCGATCTTCGTGGCCGACGAACTGCCCGAAGACAAGAAGGACTATCTGGAAAAGAACGCCGCGTACTACGCCAAGGCGTAGGGTAATGTGCGCGGTCGAACTGGTTCTTGAAGGCACGACCCCGTCCAGGCTCGATTTGGGCGGGTTCTGTTTTTTGGGGGACCATTGGCTTGCTCACAGCAGTCCATACCCGATCTAACGTGTGGAAAAACTGGAAGAATCAACTACGATGTGCATCGGCTCGCTCTGTTACCCGCCAGCCACGAGTGGATCTTCACCCGAAGATGTTTGAAAACTAATGGTGAGCGCGGCAGGATTCGAACCTGCGACCCACGCCTT
>PLBE01000130.1 GCA_003134435.1 Acidobacteriaceae bacterium | reverse complement strand
GCCATCGCCGCACCTACATCGGGGCGCTGCCTGGCCAGATCATTCAGATGATGAAAAAGGCCGGGACCAAGAATCCAGTCTTCATGCTTGACGAAGTCGACAAAATGTCGATGGACTTCCGCGGCGACCCTTCGGCGGCGCTGCTCGAAGTTCTCGATCCCGAGCAGAACTTCATGTTCGTTGACCATTACCTCGACGTTGAATATGACCTCTCCCAGGTCTTCTTCGTGGCCACGGCGAACGTGATGCACACCATCCCGCCCGCCCTGCAGGACCGCATGGAAGTTCTGCGCCTGCACGGCTACACCGAACCGGAAAAAGTGGAGATCGCAAAACAGTTCCTGATCAAGAAACAGATGTTGCAGGCGGGATTGACGGAGAAGAACGTGCAGTTCCCCGACGACGCCATCCGGCAGATGATTCGCGGCTACACCCGCGAAGCCGGAGTGCGCAACCTGGAACGCGAAATCGGCAACGTGTGCCGCAAAGTAGCGCGCAAGGTGGTCAAGGAAGGCGCGGACTTCACCGCCGCAATCCAACCGGAGAAAATCGGCGACTACCTGGGCGTGCTGAAGTTCCGCGACACCCTGGCCCACGAGAAAAGCGAAATCGGCCTGGTGACGGGCCTGGCATGGACCGAGGTGGGCGGGTCGATCCTCAGCACCGAAGCCATGGCGGTGGACGGCAAAGGCAAACTGACTTTAACCGGCCAACTTGGCGATGTCATGCAAGAGTCGGCGCAAGCCGCCATGTCATACATTCGCTCGCGCGCGGCGCGACTCGGACTGCCGCGCGACTTTTATCGCACTCTGGATATTCATGTGCACGTGCCCGAAGGCGCGATTCCAAAGGATGGACCATCCGCCGGCATTACCATCGCCACCGCTCTGGCCAGCGCGTTGAGCCGGATTCCAGTGCGCCGCGATATCGCCATGACCGGCGAGATCACGCTGCGCGGCAAAGTGCTGCCCATCGGCGGATTGAAGGAAAAACTTCTCGCCGCCCATCGGGCCGGCTTGTTCGAAGTGATTCTGCCTCAGGAAAACGAGAAGGATGTTGCCGAGGTTCCGGAGAATTTGCGCACCGCGATGAAATTGCACTTTGTCGATAATATGGACCAGGTGCTGGCCGTGGCCCTCGAAGGCCCGTTGCCGCAGATGACGCCCGAGGCCGAGACCATGGCCCCGATTGCCCCGCCACCGGCCGGAGAGATTCCCACCGCCAGGCAATAGGCCGGAACGCGTTCGACCAGAGCAACATGCGGATGAATCCAACTCATCGCAAAGAGCACGATGGCTAGGGCACTTGCCCCTTGTCGCTCCCCTGCCTGTGTCCCCCTGCTTTTTCGCACCACGCCAGCAATTTATTTCTTCTTCACCGCGCTTGCCACACACGCCCCGAACACTGGACACTGTCCGTATGCGGATCTTGGCGCGATTTATGCTCTCGGCTAGCGACCTGACGCACTTCCCTGCCCCCACTTTGCCGGAGATCGCGTTTCTCGGACGGTCGAACGTCGGGAAGTCGAGCGTGATCAATGCGCTGGTGGGGGCGAAGCTGGCCCGGACCAGCAATACTCCGGGTCGCACGCGCAGCATTAATTTTTATGAAGTTCGCCGCGCCGGACAGCCTCGGCCCGAGCTGCGATTCGCCGATCTGCCGGGATACGGCTATGCCAAGGTCTCGCGGGAGATTTCGGACGACTGGGCGCGGTTTGTGGATCCATATCTTCACCAGCGCTCCAGCCTGGCTCTGTGTCTGGCGCTGGTGGATTCGAACATTCCTCCGCAGGAAAACGATGGGCAGCTGCTGGAATTTTTGTCGTCCAAAGGGCGGCCTCATGCGATTGTGGCCACCAAGTGCGATCGCTTATCGGGCAACCAGTTGCGGCAAGCGTTGCTTGCTCTCGGACAAGCATACGGCGGAGTACCGATCATAGCGTTTTCGGCGAAGACCGGGACCGGCAAGGAAGAACTGTGGCAGCAGATTCGGGCTTCGCTGGCCCAATTCCCGGCGGTTTAGAATGTACTGCGCGGCGCATGTGAACGGTCCGTTACTTTGGTGACCCTCGCGGCTGTGCCGGGTCGGAATCGATCCGCTATCATTGAAGGCATATGGCCAAATATCTCGTGACCGGAGCTGCCGGATTCATCGGTTCGTCGCTGGTACGCGCTCTGCTGGAACGCGGCGAGCAAGTGCGGGGCATCGACAATTTTTCCACCGGCAGACGCGAGAACGTGGCCGAAGTTCTGGGCCGGATGGACTTCCGCGAAGCCGATATTCTCGATCTTGACGCGATGCACAAGGCGTGCGCGGGCGTCGATTACGTACTGCATGAGGCGGCCATTCCATCGGTACCGAAATCGTTGTTGGACCCGCTGGGCAGCAATCGCGCCAACGTCGATGGCACCGTCAATGTGCTGATCGCGGCGCGCGATGCGAAAGTGAAGCGGGTGGTGTTCGCCGCCAGTTCCTCGGCGTATGGAGATACGCCGACACTCCCCAAGCATGAAGCCATGCATGCAAGTCCGATCTCGCCCTACGCCGTGGCCAAGCTGGCGAGCGAACTTTACATGGTGTCGTTCTTTCGTTGCTATGGCCTGGAGACGGTTTGCCTGCGCTACTTCAACATTTTCGGACCGCGGCAGGATCCTACTTCGGCCTACTCGGGCGTGCTCGCGAAGTTCAGTATGCAGATGCTGCACGGGGAGCAGCCCACAATTTTTGGCGATGGCGAAACCAGCCGCGATTTCACCTACATTGACAATGCCGTTTCGGCCAATCTCCTGGCCTGTTCCGCGCCACCGGCGGAGTGCGCGGGGCGCGTTTTTAATTGCGCCACCGGCCGGCGAATCACGCTCAATGAAACCTTCCACGCTTTGAAGGAACTGACCGGCTACCGCGGCGGCGTCAAGTATGCTCCGGAGCGCGGTGGCGACATCAAACATTCGCTGGCGGATATTACCCAAGCTCAAACTCATTTGGGGTATAAAGTACTGGTGAACTTTGAAGATGGCCTCCGCCGCACGGTGGAGTGGTACAAGAGACAAGGCAAAGCGGTCGGAGCCTGAAGGGCGCAATCCTCGCGCACCGCCCGCGCAGCAATTTTAGACTTTCGACTGCGTACGCCACACTACAACAGGTGTTGCTGGTCCCCAACCAGATAGGACCTGGGTCTGGTGAAATTGTCCCGAGCGATGAGTTCGTTCAAATCGTTACGGAAGGGGCCATAAGCGCTGAACGTATTCTCGTCGAACAGCCGCTTGGCGCCACAACTCAGGCAGACCTGGTAGGAGTAACCCTGCACCGCAATGGGCCAGCTCATCTTGCCGTGCCAGCACCCTCGGATCGCCATCACCGCCGCGCCCGCCAGGCTGGTAGCTACAACTCCGGGCCACCACCAGCTGGACTTCTTTGGTTTTCCGACTGCTTGGTGCTCAACTGCTTCTGTCATCGCATCTCCGAGGCTGTTTCGTCCTCTTTCTAACGATAGGCCGAATCGACGCCGAGGGCAAAATCTGAAAGGACGTAGCTCGATGCCACGCGGCAAAATGTGCGCCAGTTGCCCATTCCAGGGCGCAATTGGACGTGTACTATTGGACGTTGCGGTACCGTTCCCCAGACCGTTAGGCTCAAAGTTGGAGCCTTGGCTCTTGCTCCGGGGTGGGACATGGCGGCGTATGGCCTTTGAATTTTGCCATCGGGCCAGGCCGCTGGAACCAAAGGCCGCAATAAACTCCATCATCGACCGCGGACAACGCCATTACCGGGTTTCATGGCGTTAACCTCATAAACATGAGTGTCATTCCAAACCGGGTTGGCTGGGAAGCGGAGACGGACGACCCCGGCTCTCCGCTGCAAGAGGGCAATCGCGTCCTCCAGTCGATTGCCTGCGGGGAAGCTCTGCCCGCGCTGCTCGCCTTTTCCGAATTGCACCAGCAGATACGGAACCGGCGTGTGGCCTCGGGATGCGCTGCCGACCGCGACTTGTTCGAGACCGAACGATTCATCCTGGATGAAGTGCTGCAGCTGATCTGCGACCGCGTCCAGTCCCTCACCCATGCCGACGGCATTATGATCGCGCTGGCGGAAGAGTCGGAAAAGGGAATGCCGGGAGCGGAAAGATCGGTGATGTTTTGCCGGGCTGCCGCTGGCCGGCTCGCCGTCGAGCGCGGCATGCCCCTGAACGGCGCATCCGAGTTCTTGCGCGGCTGCCTGGAGTCTGGACGAATTCTGCGCTGTGATGATAGTGAGACCGACGATCGCGTCTTGTTGGACTTATCGCACCAGATGGCAGCACGCTCGACCGTGTTGGTTCCGCTGCGTGGCTGGCGCCAGCAACTGGGCGTGCTGCAGGCGCTTTCCATGAGCGCCCGGGCATTCACCGACAACGACGTTCGCTGCTTCGATCTGTTCGGTGAACTGGTTCTGTCCGCGCTCAAACCAAGCGATCAGGACCGGCGCATTCACTGGCTGTCGGACGTAGCGGCGGAAGTCCTCCGGTCGAAACCGGAAGCCGTCGCCGAGCCTTTGCCCGATCTGCCCGAGCCGACCGCCGCCCACGAAACCGTTGGAGACGGAACCGCTGACGATGCCGCTTCTGATGCCGCGAGTGTCCCCTTTTCGATTCATCAGACTCCTCCCGAGCCCGCCTACTCCCTGCCTGTTGTGCTGCAACCTTATCTGTCCCCGAGTGCGCGCCCGGGACTAAGTGTGGTGCTGGGCCTGGTGGCGGTGGCCGCGCTGTTCTCGGCGGGAGCGTGGTGGGGCATGCAGGTTCACGAGAAGACCTCGACTAAGTTTACGGCTGGCACAATCGTAGATCGCAAAACAGTCGCGCCAAGTGTCCAGACCGCACCCTCATCCGCAGCCACGCTGCCGTCCGCGGCAGATGCAGCTGCGGACAACCTGATGAATCCATCGAACCTCGGGTCGGAACCAGCGCCACTCACCGCCATGGCGGAAAACAAAATGGCGGCGCTTCCGAAAATTACGGGAGTGCGCCATTGGTCTTCCTCCATGGGAAGCACCGTGGTCATTGATATGGACGACCAGGTTCCCTACGAAGTGCACCGTCTGATGTCGCCGGAGCGCATCTACTTCGACTTGCACGACACGGTGTTGTCCCACGAACTGGAAGGAAAGTCGATGGATATTGGCGATCCTTCGCTGACTCGTGTACGCATCGGCCAGCCCGTCGCCGGCGTGACGCGGGTCGTACTCGACACAAAGGACGGATCGAATTTCTCGGTCAGCATGGAGTCGAGTCCCTATCGCCTGGTGGTGGAACTGCGCGACAGTCAGAAGACGCTGGCTGCCAACGGCATGGCCCCGAAACGCGTTGGGCCGAGCAGCATTCTTACGGCTAACAGTATTCCGAACCCCGCGCCAGCATCCGCCGCTGCCGCGCTGGCCCCAATGAAAAACGCCCCGGCAGCGGCCCTGACCGCGAAGGCACCCGAACCGGCTTTACCGGCGAAGACCGGGAAATTTCGCATCGTACTCGACGCCGGGCACGGCGGCTGGGACCTGGGTACGGTTGGACGGCAGGGACTGCTGGAAAAAGATCTCGTCCTCGATGTCACCCAGCGTCTGGGCAAGCTGCTGCAAGCACGACTGGGATCGGAAGTGATGTTCACGCGAACCGGCGACAACTACCTGCCACTCGATCAGCGCGCCGACTTCGCCAATCAGGCGCAAGCCGACCTGTTCATCTCCGTGCACGCCAACTACAGCAGTTCGGCGGCGGCCCGGGGAGTTGAGACGTACTATACAAACTTGTTTTCCGCTCCGGGGTCGCGCGAAGTCGAAAAGCATGACGATGGAACCTCTGCCAGGACGACTCCGGTATCGTTGTCCGCCGGAGGGTTGCACGAGAAGATCGAGGAGTCGCGGCGTCTCGCGGCCAGCGTGCAACATTCGCTCTATGCCACGCTGGCGGCAAACAGCCCCGACATTCGCAACCGCGGCATCAAGGATTCGGCGTTTGCCGTGCTAACCGGTACCACCATGCCCGCCATTCTCACCGAGATCTCTTTTGTCAGCAGTCCGGCCGATGAGCGCAACCTGCAAAGCGCCACTTACCGCCAGCAGATCGCCGAAGCGCTCTACAAAGGAATCGCCGGCTATCAGCAATCTTCGCCGCGCGCGAAAGTTGCCCAACTGCGAACCGCCGCCCCGCACCCCTAGCTAGAGCTGGTGTGGACCGGACACTCCTGTACACTGCCTTTGACTTCGAGTTGGATCTAAGTTTGTAACTGTGGAGTGTACTCCACCCTTACTTCTTTGACGAAGCGACCGACCGTCATGCTGAACCTCCGCAAGAACTGCTGGGCCTGCTTCATGGCTTGGAAGCTGCCAGCGCGGCTTGGGTTGGCCGGCGAACCCAATACAACCGCACCCCTTCGAGTAGAACGCGCGAGAAAACTCATTCTTGCGCAACCAGCAGGCTGGATGGTGACTGGACTTAGCCCCGTCGAAGCGGAGTAAAGTCCCGTTTCCAGGCAACCTAATTCGTACCCGTTACGCCGCCGTACTGGCTCAACCACTTCAACTCTTCACGCACTTTGATTTTGCCGTGCCATGGATTTTTCGCCAGCGAGTGGCCCTCCCCGGGAAAAATCAGTAAGTTGCTCGGAACATTGAGTTCGTGCAGAGCCCGATCGAGCAGGTAGTCCTCCAGCACCGCAACCCGCACGTCGTCCGCTCCGGCAACCATATGAGTCGGCGTGCGGACCTTGTTGATCTGGTAAATCGCGCCCTCGCTGCGATAGCGGTCGGGCGCCTCCCAAGGCAACCCGCCCAGAAAATAAGCGTCATCGAGGACGGTATCGTCATTGCCCCAGTTGGCCACATGCTCCACGGCACCCGCGCCCGTGACCGCAGCCTTGAAACGCGTGGTCTGGGTGATGAGCCAGTTCGTCATGTAACCGCCGTAGCTGTAACCGCCAATCGCCAACCGGTTCGCGTCGGCGATCCCGTCTTTTACCAGCGCATCGACGCCAGTCAAGATATCTTTCCCCGGCTTGGAGACAATCTCAGGGACGATCTGTAGCGCGAACTTGTCTCCATAGCCAGTCGATCCACGGTAGTTCGGCTCGAACACCAGCCAGCCCGCGGTGGCAGCGAGGCGATCCCAAACATACCAATCGGCCTCGAAGTGGTTGCCGTCGGCATCCTGCGGGCCGCCGTGAATCAGCACAAACATCGGCAGGTCTTTCGCCTCGAACTTTCCCGGCGGATACATCAGCATCCCCTCAACCGCTGTGCCATCATCGGATGTCCAACGATAGGGCTTGGCCTGGGGCAGATCGCGCTCGGTAAAGAGCTTATTGAACGACGTGATGGGTCGTGCCTGCGCCAGCTTGTCGAGCCCGTCGGCGACGTAAACCTCCGTGGGCCTCTCGGTTGCCGAATACGCAAAGGCAAGGCGCGAACTTCCTGGTTGCGCGGCTGCGGCAGGAGTTTCGTAGGTGCCAGCCCATCCCTCTCGCTTCACTAGAGCGGCCTTCGCACTGGCCTGCGACACGAACTGCACCTCGGTCCCAAGACGGCAGGCGCATAACACCGATCCATCACGTAGCGCCGTGTAGTGCACCACTTCGCCGGGGTATTCGGCAAACCAACGTTGGATCTGTTTCCTGTCGGAAGTATCGGCAGCGTCAACCCAATACAGCCGTGGTTGCGGATCTTCATACTTACCCTCCAGCGATCCCAGGTTGACTTGAAAAAAAAGATGTCGGCTATCAGGAGCCCATTGCAGATTCAGTTCCACCGCTTCGTTGTGTGTCAGCCGGATGGGTGTGGTCTCCGCTGCAACGGTCTTTGCCGAATCATCGGCTAAGGTCACGAGGTACAGTTCCGTGTCTTCGATCTTCTCCTGACGCTCGGAAACCGACGAAGACACGAAGGCCAAGCGTTTGCCGTCGCGCGAGATGTCGATTTGATCGACCTTCAAAGGCGTGCGCGCAATCGCGACCGCGCCGGGCGTGGCGCCGGAATCTTTCTCGTCGTCGGGAATCTCTTTCGCACCGAGCGCCGCGTGGCGTGTCAAGGCTTCGTCAACATTCAGGCGGAAAATCTCGTCTCCACGCTCATCAGCACGGTAGCGGATCACATCTTTCCACTCTTTCTTGTGATCGTCGTTTTGCACCTTGGTCCAGGGCTGACGGGTAGCAAAGTAAATTGCCTGCGAGTCGCCCGCCCAGGCAAAGGCATGGACTTCTTCCTCGCCGGACGTAATGGCAAAAGCCTCGCCGCCGTTGGGCGAAATCAGAAAAATCTGGGCGACGTCTTTGTCCTTCTGTTTCGCGTCTTTCTTCTGGGCGTCTTTCTTCTTTTCTTCATCCGCATCCGCGTCTTTGGCGTCACCGGATTGGCGTTCCGAAAGAAAAGCAATCCACTGGCCGTCGGGCGACCATTGCGGAGAGCTGTCGTGTCCGGATTGCGTCAACTGCGTCAGACTGCCCGACGCTGGACTCCCGCTGGCGACCCGATAAAGCCAAATCTCTTTGCGGAATATCTGTTGATCCCAATCCGCTCTTTCCGTCACCAGAACAATAGAGTTGCCATCCGGCGAGACCTTGACCGCATCGAAGCTCACTGAGTTAAAGAATTCGTCGATCGTCAGTTTCGGCTTGGCAGTTTGAGCATGGACTGAAATCGAAGCGTACACAAGGGCGAGCAGCAAGAGTGATCGTCGCATAATTTCTCCAAAGTTTGTGTCATGGGCGGCCACGCGTGGGATCCGCGGTTCGCGTGAAGCAGCAGGTCCTTAGCCACGTTCCGCATGACAATCTACAGATGACTTATTCGCGGATGATTCAGGGCGCGGTGGGCTGCGCGTTGCGAAGCGATTCATCCAGCGTCTGGTTACTCGGCATAGTCTGTTCGACAATTCGCCAGCCGTCATCATAGCCTCGGAAGGCTACGGTCGAGCGGTAGCGGACTCCGGTGTCGTAAAGCGCGGCGCCGACCTGGTTAATCGCGATCCAACGCCAGGTGAACTCAACATCGGCGAACTTCCCCGCCTTGCTGATTCCTGAAATTCCCACCAGTTCGCGACGCGCCACTTGAATTGCCGGACCATTTGCCGGCAACGCTCCCAAAATCAGAGGCCGAACCGTCTCCACCCCGATCGGCGTGAGCAGCACGTCCCAGCAGGGCGGAGGATCGACGCCGGAGGGACACTTCTGCTCGGTGCCGATGATCCATCCGCGTCGTTGCAAAACCAAGGACTCGGGGGAAGTAAAGTCTTTATTGGAAACGATTCCGGTTCTGAGCCAGAACAACTGCGGCGTTTTGAAAGTATCGGAATCCGAGATCAAATCGGCGGCGAGACGGCGCGTCAGAAAATCGCGCGGAGAGCAGGCGAGGCACAAACTCAATAAGACCACACACCACAAGGTTTCCAGCCGCGATGCTATGGTCGCTCTTTTCCGGGACATGAATGTCGATTTATGACTGCGAGAGGATTTTAACCAATTGCGCCCGCCTGCGGGGCAGAAAAGGCGAGTCGGCAACCTGGCCGTCAAATCGTTTGGACCACCGACCAGGCACGGCCGTGTCGCAGGCTGGGCAATGGCCCTGCGATGTCAAATTGTATTGCTGGATGGAATATCCATACCTTTCGATCAACAATTCGCCACATTGATGGCAATGAGTATCTTCGAGACCTTCGACGCGCCCCGGAAGGTTGCCCGCATAGATAAAACGCAGTCCGGCTTCGCGACCAATGGCGGCGGCGCGCAGCAGATCCTCGGGGCGTGTATCGCGTGGCGACGTCATCTTATAGTCCTCGTGAAAAGCGGTGACGTGCCACGGAATGTCCGGTGAAACGCCGGCCACAAATGCGGTCAGCTTTCGCAGTTCGTCATCGTTGTCGTTGAATCCGGGAATGAGCAGAGTGACGATCTCCAGCCACACGCCCATGCGGTGCAAACTGCGAATGGTGTCGAGAATCGGCTCCAGACGTCCCCCGAGTTGGCGATAGCGATGGTCATCGAAGCTCTTGAGGTCGACTTTGTAGAGATCGATCCAGGGATGGAGATACTCGAGCACCTCCGGCGTCCCGTTGCCATTCGAAACGAACGCAGTGAGCAAACCCGCGCTGCGCGCCTGTTGGAAAATCGCAACCGCCCACTCGCTGGTGATGAGCGGCTCGTTATAGGTACTGACCATGACTCTCGCGCCCTGGGCAAGAGCGTCCCTGACCAGTAGTTCCGGGTCGGCCGCCAGCGGCGGCGAGACGGCATTCGGGTCGCGCAACGCCTGCGAAGTCACCCAGTTCTGACAATAGGCGCAGTGCAGATCGCAGCCCAGCATTCCAAAGCTGTAGGCGAGCGCTCCGGGGTAGGCATGAAAGAACGGTTTCTTCTCAATCGGATCACACTGCACCCCGGCAACATACCCGTAGGGAACGTAGAGCGTGCCGCCACGGTTGAAGCGAACCTTGCAGACACCGGGCTGCCCATCGGCAATCGGACAACGGTGGCCGCAGGCATAACAGCGCACGCGACTATTTTCCAGCTTCTCCCAAAGAGCTGCGTCGCCTTCACGAACGCGCTCGTCGGCGATCAGGACATCTTGCAGTGTGGCCACTTCTGTATTCTACGGCTGATTGAGCTGAGGCGGAGGCAGGAGACAACGTTCATTAGCGCCAAGCGGCATAGAGAAAACCGTAAATCGATCAGCCTCCGCCAGCTTCAGTTGCTCGCGGACTTTGCTGAATTATGCTGGCGGATCCAGACCTCGGCTTGCTGACGGGCGGCGGCGACCTGCGCGCGAGTCATCTGCGACGCCAGCCCTTCGAGCCGAGCTTTGCTGTTCTCATCGCCCTGGGCAAGCGCGATGGCAGACCAGAAGTACGCTTTGGGCAAATCCTGACGAACTCCACGTCCCGCCCAATAGTAGGCGCCGAGCGCAACCTGCGCGGAGAGATTGCCTTGCTCGCCGGCGCGCTGGAACCACCGCATGGCCTGAGCGTCATCGCGCGGAACGTCCTCGCCGTTATGGTAACGCACTCCCATTTCCCATTGTGCGTCCGGGCCTCCCTCATCGGCCAGGCTTTGCAAGTCGGCGAGGGATTTCGCTTGCAGGCGCTGCGTGGATGAGCCGCGATCGGGTACGTTTTCCCCTCCAATCCTCGATGCCGCCTCGACTGCCTTGACGGTCCCTGCCAGGGGCTGCTCCGAGGTTGGCGATGCATCCGCCCAACGCTTCTCCATCAGCGGCCCGACCAAATAACCGAGAACCATCGCTACCACCGCAATGGCGAGACCGAGCAGCGCACGATAGAGCAGGCGAGACGGAGCCGCCGGAGCGGCTTCGGGGACTGGCTCCGGAACCCGCTCCGCAGCCACTTGCTCCGGGGCAGGAACCTGCTCAAAAACTTCAGGCATGTGTTGCCGCAAGACCTCGCGAATCGCCTCAATCGAGCCTGCATCGAGCGAACCTGAATTGGTCGAACCGGAATCGGTCGAATCTGAATTGGTCAAATCTAGATTGGCTGAACTTGGATGGGTCGAATCAAATCCGGCCGAAAATGGCGCAACCGAGCCTGCCTCCGTCAAATTCAACTCTCGGGCCGGAAGCTGGGACTCAGCCGACACCGTATCCGGACCAGTCGTTTGATACTTTTCAACATCGGCCCTTTCACGCTGAGTCCTATCACCTTGGATTTTGGGAATCATCTCGACCAGCTGATATAAGACCGTCTCGTGCGCCTTGGTGAAACGGCGGGCATATGGGGAGAAAATCTCCAGCAGGCCAACCACGCGGAAATCGGACACGATCGGAGCGGCCATGAGCGAGCCCAATCCTAGGGAGCGGCAAACTTCGGAATCGACTCGCAGGTCGCTTGTAGTATCCGCGCACGACACCAGCAGGCCGCTGCGAACACATTCTCCGGAGATGCCATGCCTGGTGTCCACGGGAGCGCCCAACGGCGGAGACGGTTCGCCGGACCGCGCCCGGCAGATCATCTGGTCTCCCGTGAGAAGGGCCAGGGCCGCGCCGCTGGCTCCGGTAAGATTCAGGGCGTACTCGGTGATAAGTTGCAACATGGCGTCGATATCGCCCGCGGACTCGCGAGTCTCGCGGCGTACCGCTTCCACCGACGCGAGGTTTGCACTGCGGCTGGAGATCGGGACAACCCTGCGGTCTTCACTCAGCGGACCAGCCTCGGCGATTCGTTCCTCCCCACGTCCGTCGTCGGCCGCGCCATGCGGGGCATCGTCGTGTTGGCGCACCGCCAGTTGCTCGGTTCGAGCAGCGTGGTTGGAGCAGGCGATGAGCAGGTTGGCGAAGAGCCATTCCTTGAGTGCTTGCTGAGAACTCTCCGGAAGCTCGGAAAACCGGATGCCTCCCCGTCCCGCGTCATCGCTCCATATTACTTGGCCACTGCCATGAATGAAGTTCTTCGTTTCTGGCAGATCAAGGCAGACACTCACAGCGCGGTTCATTTCCAGGCGCTCACTGGTTTGCACGGCGAAGCCCTCTTCGTGAAGGTCGAGCAACTCGCTGAGGTCTACCACCATGCCGGCATGGGGGCCATTGAAACTGGCGTATACGGGAGTGTGGAGCTTTTGACGAACTCGACGGCGGCGCTCTCCGTTGGGAGCCCCTGCACCAGAACCGGGCAATCTAGGAGTGCTGTGATCCATGTTTGGATCCACGATTGCCTACATCTTAACTCAGGCAGCGAAAGCACGGGGACCAATATCGCATTCTGACTCCACTTTGTTACCACTCGAGGATCACCACGCGGGAACTGAGGCGCACATTGGAACGACCTCAGACCAAATCCCGAATGATAGTCAGAGATTCGCAGCCAGGAACGGCGCGTTGTCTTGAGCCATTGGCATAAGAACTTCCGGCGCGCGCAGCACTCGATCCAGAGCGTCGGCCAGGGCGTTGGGGAATTCCGAAGTCAGAAGATTGATATCCAATTGAAGATCACGGTGGCTGTAAATGCGGGACACGACCAAAGCCCCGCGACATTGATTCGATGTCGTCACCAGGTCCAGCGTCAGCTTCCACGAAGACTGACTTGAAATGGTCATCATCTGAGGGAACTTGCTCCAGTGAAAATGGCGGCTGCTCTCGCTGGGGGCCGCTTGATCGCCGGCAAGGGACTTGAGGTTTAATTCGAACCAGTCGAAATCATTGCTCTCGAAGGCGGCAATGAGGACGCTGCGCACCTGATTGAAATCCCGAGCCACCTTGAGTTCCTCGACCGCTCGGCGCACGGAAAGATTGTTGATCACGATCTGCCGCTGATCGATGGTGCGCTGGGCCACCCGCCTCAATTCGCCAAACTCGATGTAGTTCAGATGCTGAACGCCCAGCCAGATACCCGTGCCCGCTACCGCCAGCACCAGTCCCAGTGTGCTGCCCGTCGGCCATAGCAGGAACAGGCTGAGCATGGCAAACATCGCAGACACGGCGTAGAGAACGATCACCACCTGGCGATGCGAGAAACCAAGCTGCAGCAACTTATGGTGGATATGGTCGCGGTCGGCGGTGAAGATTGGACGCCCGCTGATCAGCCGCCGCAGGATGGAGAGTGACGTCTCCAGAATCGGCAACCCGAAGGAAACCACCGGAATAGCCACGGCCACGAACGTCGGGGCTTTCTGCGCTCCGGCCAGCGCCAGCGCGCTCAGCATGAAGCCGATGAACAGGCTCCCCGAATCACCAAGAAAAATCGTGGCCGGATTGAAATTGAAGCGGAGAAATCCCAGGATGGCGCCAGCCAGCGTGACGCTCATCAGCGAGGCCAGCCAGTAATGGTTGACCAGGGCGCAGATAAAAAACACCAGAGTAGAAAACAAGGCCGATCCGGCGGCCAAACCATCCAAGCCATCGATGAGATTGAAGGCATTCGTGACCGCGACCACCCACAACACGGTGAGGGGCAATCCGACGAACCAGGGTAGGGAGTGGGAAAAAATCAGCGGCAAGTCCAGAACGCGCATGCCGCCTGCGAAGAGCATGACGGCGGCAATCGCCTGCACGACGAACTTCAAATACGGACCGGCGCCGCGGACGTCGTCATAAATACCGAGACAAAAAATCAGACAGGCCGGAACGTAAATGCGGAGGAGCAAGGCCGGAGCAAGACCCTCGCCGAGCCGGGGAAATACGAGGGAGAGCCCCTGCCACACCATCAAAGTGACGGAGAAAGCCAGAAAAATCGCCACGCCGCCCAGGCGCGGAAGCGGGGCCCGGTGAACATGCCGGCCGTCTTGCGGTGCGGCGACCCAGCCTCTCCGAGTTGCCACGTCTCGCACTTCACGCGTCGCCACAAACGACAGAACCAGCGCGAAGAAGAACAAACCAAAGAACAGGAGCGTCAAATGAAAATTCCCTTCCGGCTGAAACACCCGGCTTTCAATTCACCTGCCGGACTCAGTATCCATACAGCGCTTGCTGCACAGAGTTCCACTGGCGGCATCTGAGAAAAGATTATTGCAGAAACTATACAACTCGTGGCTGTCGGCGGGCAACTGCGCCAGGACATTCTGTAGATGCTCCAAGATAAT